>NZ_JAVKPU010000001.1:0-667974 GCF_040981025.1 Kocuria sp. CPCC 205261
ACTACATCGCCAGATCGCTCCTGGAGACCGGCGGGTTCAGGCCGCGACTACACCCTGGATCCTGAAGAGCCACATATCCCCCACAATTTTGCGTCAGGCGGCCCGGAGATTGACCTTGCCGAGCCGAAAACACCGGAACTGGTGTGAGCATCGCGATCTCTTTCTTGCCGGCGATCTCCATCAGGACCCGTTTGTCGTGGTCCCGCACGTCCTGAGCTTGGGCTCGCAGCACGTCAGCGAGCGGGGTGCCCCGTTCGATGGCGACGACGATGCCGTCCACGAACCTGCCCAGCGCCACGACGTCGGTGCGCGCCGAGAAGTCCTGCAGCGCCGTCGTCAATCCGGACCCGGCGCGCGTCTGGGCGAGCACCGCTCGGAATTCCCCGACCAACTCGCCCTCCGCGACCCGGCACACCCGTTCGAGCGCGCCCACGGTGCTTTCCCCGGCGCCTACCGCGAGCGCCATGAGCTCTGCCACGGCGGGGAACTCGGCGAGCATGCGCTTCTCCCGGCGCTGGATACTGCGGCTCAAGAGGTAGTTACACAGCTATACTCGGGTGCACACCGGGGTCGCGCGCCGAACTGGGCGGGCACGGCGTGGCCGCCGACCCGGTGGGCGACGTCCTCGCCCAGCTTCAGCACAGGGCCGACGGGTTGAACGGGCGCGACTGATCGGCCCGTCGCAGGTCGACTTACCCAAATTTTTCCATTGCGTTCGCTATCCTCGGCACATGCCCGACCATGTGACACGCCAAGCCGAGAACGCGCCGGATGATTCGAGTGCACCAAGCGCACCGAAGCAAATATGGTTCGCCGCCGCATCAGGCGTCTGTGCCGCCGTAATCATTTCTCTCATCGGGGCACTGTCAGCATTCCAGCCGGGTGACTTTTGGGGAATCAAGGCTGAGCATTGGGTGGCCTTCTGGGGCTCGGTTCTCGGGGCGGTACTTTCGGCCGCCGTGGCGGTCATTATCTTGTGGCGTCAAACTCGTGCTCAAGCTCTACAGGCGGCCGACGACCGCAGGGAGCAAGCCGAAAT
Source organism: Kocuria sp. CPCC 205261 (assembly GCF_040981025.1). NCBI lineage: Bacteria > Bacillati > Actinomycetota > Actinomycetes > Micrococcales > Micrococcaceae > Kocuria > Kocuria sp. CPCC 205261. The sequence continues at coordinate 1,040 of NZ_JAVKPU010000001.1, forward strand.
AGCACGCTTGGACCGAGAGCATCAGGCGGAGGTCGCTCGGCAGTCCCGCGAAATTGATGCCGTATCGCAGCTTCACGGAGCCATTCAGAACTTCCTGGATGCCCAGAACGATTTCTTTGAGAATGGCACGTGGTGGGACGGCAAGACCCACGAGACGCGACCTACTGCGCTAATGACGCAAGTGGAAATCAGTGCTCATAAGTGGAGTTTGAGCACAGGAGTGGACGCGAAGATTTCTAGTTCAGTGGCTAACGCTCTTGTGCAGTGCTGCCTTGGCTATGTCTACAGGGATGATTATGGCAATAAGATGTGCTTTCATGACTACCAATTACATCTTATTGGGTCTATCGGCGAAGTAATGAGGGCATCAAATTCCGCCGTGGACGAGAAATTGAATGTTTTCAACAGGATTCACACGTATTATCGGCGGGAGCTGGAACCTCGTCATCAGGAAAGGATTCGCACTTTTCAGTCGGTGCGCGATGGTGCCGGGCCGGACCAAAAACCTCGGGATCAGGCAATGTACGTCAAGTTCTGGCCCCACCGGTCAGAACAGCGCTCTAGTCAGTGATAGCTCCGTCCCTGCCCCACCTGTTGGGGGCGGCGAGGGCGCCTACCCGGCCATGCCCCACAACGCCATGATCCCGGCGACGAGACTGTCCACGGTGACGCCCTGGGCGACGCTGACCGCACCGCTCTTGAACTTTTCGAGCCAACCCATCGTCTGCTCGCCGACCTGGCCGCCGTCGGCCTCGACGACCTCGACGAGCTCGGCGGCATCATCATGGGAGAGCCCGAAGCGCTCCTGAAGCTGGCCCAGCCGCGTGCTGGCGTTCTGGGCATGGTTGGCGACCTGCTGGTGCACGCCCTGGCCCTGCCCAATGGTGTTCTGATTGCCGTAGATGTTCGTCGTGAACTCCATGGCGACCCTCCTGACGTCCTCGTTGTCCACGGTGATGCCTGCGACCTCTCCTGCTTCGGGGGCGACGTCCTGCAATTCCGCCGCAAGGGTGAGCGCCGAGCTCTTCACGGCGTCGAGCGCACCGCGGATCATCGTGGCATCGATCGTCGCTTTCGCAGAGAAGAGCGTGTGGTAGACCACGTGGCCGACCTTACCTTCCTCGGCAAGTCGGTTGTAGCGCTCGACAGCTAAGGGAGGCCAGGGGAACCCGATTTGCTGGCCTGAGCTTAGCCCGCTTTCCAGGCTCGCGATGGGATGCCTGAACGTCTTCCAGTAGAGATACCTGTTGATCTCGTCGCTGAACACGTCACGGTCAAGCTGGTGGTTGTTGACTTGCGAACCATAGGGACCGGTGAAGTTTCCAGTCACGTGCGCCATGAAGGGCCCCCGGTAGGAGGGCACCAAGGCGTCGTCCGCATAGCCGTGCAGTTCCGCGTTCGCCCACTGCATCGTCGGCTCGTGATGGATGCGACGCCCGAGGTACCAGACCTTGCGCAGCAGGTCGCCGACAGCGACCCCCGAGCTGGTCGAGTCGGCGATGATCTGTTCGAGAAGGGTTCCAGGCACTTACTCAGCCTATCGACGGGCGGGGACACGCTAGCCCACCGACATTGCCCTTAGCGTGTGACGCCTTACGACGTATTCGGAGAGCCCGGCATTCAGCGCGATAAGCATGTCCAGGCTCTCGGCCTCGCGCACCTCCCCCACGACCAACCGGTCCGGGCGCATGCGCAGCGCCTCCTTCACGAGCCGGCGCAGCGGGATCTCGCCCGTGCCCTCGAGGTTCGCTTGGCGGCACTGCATGCCGACGACGTCGCGCAGCGCCACCTTCAGCTCGAAGACCTCCTCGACCGTGATCACCCTCTCCCGCGGGCCGATCGCCGCGCACAAGCAGTTGAGCAGGGTGGTCTTCCCGGCCTGGGTGGCCCCCGACACCAGGATGTTCAACCCGGCATCCACCGCCGCATGCAGGAACTGCGCGGCCTGGGTGGTAAGCGAGCCCAACCCCACCAGATCCTCCAGACGGCGGGCCCGTGCCACGAACTTGCGGATGTTCACCGCCCAATGCGCCCGGGTGACGTCCGGGATCACCACGTGCAACCGGGAACCGTCCGGCAGGGAGGCGTCCACGAACGGGGAACTCAGATCCAGGCGGCGCCCCGAGAACTTGAGCATGCGCTCCACGAGGGTGCGCACGTGTGACTCGCTCAGCACGAGACTCGTCAGCTCGGATTCGCCGTCGCGGGCGATGTAGATCTCGGTCGGGCCGTTGATCCAGATCTCCTCGACCTCGGGATCATCCAGGAACGGCTGCAACGGACCGTACCCGGCCACCAGGTCCAGCACCGTCTTACGGGCAGCCTCAAGGTCCTGCACCCGCGGCAACCCCGCACGCGCCGAACGCACGTCGTACTCCGCCACCACAGCGGCCACGATCTGACGGGTGGGCTCCACCTCATGCAACGGATCCAACCCGCTGCGCCGGATCTGCTCACGCACATCCGCCTCGATCAACCCGATCGCGTCCTCGGCGACCCCTACGGCCATGACTCCCCCTGGGATTCCCCCGAACCCGTTACCGGCTGGTCAACTCTGCAGGGAACGCTAGGGGAAATCGCAGCTGATCGACACGACACGGCACTCGGTCTGTGGATAATCCCGCTGACGTGCACCGATGAACTCGGCCATGGGCGTCATGTTTCGACCCACTATGCAACTGCATCGAGTGTGATCGGCATCACGACCAATGGGGCAGGACTCGCTAGTCCGGCCGAGCTGGTCGCCGCGACGTGACTGAGAGACTTGGTCCTTTGCAGCACGAGCTCCGTGCGGGGCCAACGGCGCAAGTTGAGAATGAGCGTGCGATCCGCCCGCCTTAAGGTGACGCCACCGATGGAAGGAGGGAGGAGTGGCCAAGCACCTGTTTCTGCCTAAGACCCACCCCCTCTCTCGCTTTTCTCGACGAAACAGGCTCGATCTCCCGGGACAGATTCTTCGCTGTCGGCCTTCTCCTTCACCCCGAGCCTCCCCGGGTTCTGCGCAGCATGCAGAAGTACCGAGACCGAACCCATGACTACGGCAAGTTCCACCTCACGGATCTCACCCAGGGCGCCCTCAATACTTACAAGGGCTTCGTGGACACCGTCTTGGCCAACAGAGACTTCCGTTTCTTCTGTTGCGTCACTGCTCGAGATCCTGCCGACCCGGTGGCACGGTTCGCAGATCCGTGGACGGCCTACCTGAAGTTGTTCGAACGGTTACTCATAGGGGCGATCCGATCGGGATAAATAACGTCTCACAGCGGGACTCGCCGGTTCCCGGTCGCCCAAGGCCCTACTCGCAGACCCTGTCGCCAAACGATGTGGTGTGCCCGATTTCCTGACCGAGAGGAAGACTGCGTGCCTCGGCTTGAGGATGTATGACCATGCCTCTCAGCCCGGCGTCGCTGGGCCCGATTCCGGAAAGTAAAACGACTATGTACCGGGTGTGGGCCTCTGGCCTATAGCCCGGTATTTTCTTGCTGTGCGGAACCCGGCCCAGCGGCGTTGTGCCCGGACGAGTACCCCGACGATGGCGCCTCCACCGGCCGACCCAGCGGCGAGGTGCGGCGGAAGGCGCGCACCGAGCGGCGCTCGCCGTGGGCGGCGTCGGGCTCCCAGGGCTTCTCGGTCTCCGAGATGGCGATGTGCCGGGCGATGCGGGTGAGCTTGACCTCCTCCGCACGGCGGTGCTGCGCTGTGGTGTACTGCGTGACCATGAACAGCACCACGAGCGCGTAGAGCACCAGGTCCGTACCACGGCCGATGCCCAGGAACCGCGCGACGCTCGTGACGAGGTCCGGGACCAGGATCGAGATGGCCGCGAAGACGAAGAACGCGACGGCCGCGAGCCGGCGGATCGCCTGGTGCTTGGCGTTGGCCCCGCCGCGCACGAGCGTGAGCGCACCGTACGCCACGGCGAGGATGAGGACGATCTGGACCACGATGGTCATGTGGGGGCTCCCGCTACTTCACGAACAGTTCGGTCAGGATGTTCACACCGTTGAGCAGAGACTGGCCCTTGCCCTTGGAATACTCCGTGTAGATGATCTCCACCGGGTGCTCGACCCACCGGGGCTGGATCTGCGCGAACTGGTTGACGATCTCGGAGGCGTGGGCCATGCGGTTCTGCTTGAGGTGGATCTTGCCCAGGGTCCCCCGGTCGATGGCCCGCAATCCGTTGTGGGCGTCGGAGAGGTCCATCCCGCTCGTGAACTTGGACACGAACGCCGCGGTGCGCAATACGAGGCGTTTTAGCGGTGAGACCTGCGTGCGGTCGTCCAGGAACCGGGAGCCCAGGACCACCTCGGCCTCACCGGAGCGGATGCGCTGAACCATGTCGTACGCGTCGATCACCCGGTGCTGGCCGTCCGAGTCGAACGTGACCACGCAGTCCATCTCGGGGTCCTGCAGCGCGTACTCGAAACCCGTCTGCAGGGCGGCACCCTGACCGAGGTTGATGGGGTGCTGGACCACCACGGCGCCGGCCTCGCGGCAGATCCGTGCGGAGTCGTCACGGGAGCCGTCGTCCACGCACACCACGTGCGGGAACGTCCGGCGGAGGTTCTCCAGGACCTCCCCCACCACCTGGGCCTCGTTGTACACGGGCATCACAATCCACGCTCGACTCACCCGACCATTGTTCCATAGCGCGACCGAGCCACCGGCGTGCCGGCGCCGTCCCAGCAGGGCGTCTGCGGGGAGCGTCGCTGGCGTCTCCGACTTCCCCGGCGGGCGGGCACCGCCCGATTGCACCCTGTGGGGTGTGCACGAGCCCCCGCCAGCCCCGTCCACTAAACTTCCCACGTACCCCGCCCCGTTGACATCTGGAGTCATGGATCCCTTGAGCTGGCCAGAAGCACTTCCCCCGTACGCTCTCGTAGCACTCCTCGTGATCTTCCCCGGCACGCTGCTCAGCGTGGCCCTGGGGTTGCGGGGGCTCGCCCGATGGGCGTCGGTGGTGCCGCTGTCCGTGGCCGGCTTCTCCGTCTCCGCCGTCATCTTCGGTTTCGCGGGCGTGCCGTGGAACCCACTCACGGCGTCCGCGGCGTTCGTGGTCGCGGCCGTTATCCTGTGGCTCGTGCTGTGGCCCTCACGACGCCGCCGCACCGGTCCGTGGGCCGGGACCGTCCCGCTGCGGGAACGGATCACTAGCCCCGCCGTGGCCGTGATGTGCGGTGCGGTGCTGGGGATCGGGATTGTGGTGCAGCGACTGCACCTGATCATGCAGCGCCCCGATGCCATCTCTCAGACCTACGACGCGAACTTCCACTACAACGCGGTGCGCTACATCGAGGACACCGGATCCGCGTCCTCCCTGACCCTGGGTGGGTTGGGCGTCGTGGAACCGAGCTTCTACCCGGCGGCGTGGCACAACACAGTGGCGTTCGTGGCCCAGGTCGCCGACCTGCCCGTGGCGCTCACGGCGAATGCCATGACCATGATCGTGTGCGGCATGGTGTGGGTGCTGGGGAGCCTGTACTTCACCACCCGGCTGCTGGGTTCGCGTCCCGCCGTGGCGGTGGCCACGGGGCTGATGGCATCCAGTTTCCCCGCGTTCCCGTACCTGCTGAGCTTCTACGGCAACCTGTACCCCAACACGCTCTCCATCGCCATGCTGCCCCTGTGGCTGGGTCTGCTCGCGGATGCCCTGGGGTTGTCCCGGGAGCCCTACCTGCGCTCGAAACTCGCCCTGTGGCTGACCCTGCTCGCGGTCACCGGCGCCATGGGTCTCGCCCACCCCTCCACCGTGGTGGTGGGTCTCGCGCTGCTGTGGATCATGCTCGTGACCGCGTGGTGGCGCACGGTGCGCCGGACCCGCCCGTGGTGGATCAAGGTCCTCGGGGCCGTGGGTCTCCTGGCGATGCCCGCGGTTCTGCAGCAGATCTGGTTCGCCGCGCGCGCCTCCCAGACCGCGTCCTCGTGGCGGCCCCACGTCACCGAGGCGCAGGCCCTGGGTGAGGCCCTCGCGACCGTGCACCCGGACGCCCCCCACCTGCCGTGGGTCCTGGTCCTGCTGGTCCTCGTGGGCGCGGGGAGCCTGCTGCGCCACACCTCCCGCTGGGTGGTGGGAGCATGGTTGTTCCTCGTGTGGCTGTACGTCCTGGTGGCCGCCTCGCGGGACTACTCCTTCCGCTACGACTGGACCGGTGTCTGGTACAACGACTCCCACCGGATCCTGGCGTTGATCCCCGTGGTCGCGGTGCCGCTCGCCACCGCGGGTGCCGTGGCGATCCTGCGCTGGATCGTCTCCCACGTGCGCCAGGCCCTCGGTCGGGCCGCGCGCAGCCGCCGGGCCTCCTCCGCTGTGCGGGACACCGCCGCCCGGATCAGGCCCGTGGTGCGTTCCCGCTGCGCGGCCGTGGTGGGCGGGGTGCTCGCCGTGGTCGTCGGGTGGATGCTGATCCAGACGCAACCCATGACCGACATCGTGGAGTACGGCAAGACGGAGTACGCGAGCGGGGTCGACTACCAGTTGCTGACCCCGGAGGAGCTGCAGCTACTGAACGAGCTGCCCGAGTACGTTCCCCCGGGAGCCACGGTGTACGGCAATCCCCTGACCGGGACCTCCCAGGCCTACTCGGTCGCGGACGTGGACGTGCTGATCCCGCACAACGGCCTGATCGCGGACAAGGACGTCTCCACGATCGTCCACCACCTGGACGAGCTCACGACCGATCCCGCGGTGTGCCCCGCGCTGCGCCGCCACCACGTCCAGTTCGTCCTGGACTTCGGCACGCAACAGGTCAACCCGTTCGCGTACTTCGACACGAGCGGCTACTCCGAGCTCACACCCGAGAACGGGTTCGAGTTGATCGCCCAGACCGGTCCCGAGGCCAAGCTGTACGAGATCACCGGTTGCGGCTGAGCGGCCCTCCGGCACACGACGACGCCGCCGCGAGACAGGAAATCTCGCGGCGGCGGCGTCGTCCGAAGGTCGGGAAGCGGGGGCGGGCTCAGCCGGTCAGGGGCCCGTCCAGGTCCGGGTCGTACTGGGGCACGAACTCTTCGCCACGCTCGGCGGCCTCGCGTGCCTGCCACTCGCGTTTGCGGCGCTTGTCCTCGAGGGCGCGCGCGAGGCCTTCCGCGTGCTCGCGGCGCACCTCCTCCTCGGGCTGGTTGCGCATGTGGGCGACGGCGCCGTAGACGTTGCCGTCGAAGACCTTGTTGCCGTGGTCCATCACGATGCCGCGCTCGCAGATGTCCATCACGAGGTTGAGGTCGTGGCTGACCACCACGAGGGTCTTGCCCCGTCGCACGAGGTCCTTGATCCGGCCGATGCATTTCTTCTGGAACGGCTCGTCCCCCACGGAGAGGATCTCGTCCACCAGGAAGACCTCGGGGTCCGTGTGGATGGCCACGGAGAACGCGAGGCGCAAGTACATGCCGGAGCTGTAGAACTTGACCTCGGTGTCGATGAACTCGGCGATCTCGGAAAAGGCCACGATGTCGTCGAACTTGGCGTCGATCTCCGCCTTGTCCATCCCCAGGATGGCGCCGTTGAGGTAGACGTTGTCGCGGCCCGTGAGATCCGGGTGGAACCCCGCGCCCACCTCGATGAGCCCCGCCACGCGCTCCCGCGTGAGCACCTCCCCCGAGTCCGGGTTCATGACCCCGGAGATCATCTTCAGGGTCGTGGACTTGCCCGAACCGTTGAAGCCCAGCAGGGCCACGGTCTCACCGTCGTAGACATCGAACGAGACGTCGTTGAGTGCCGTGAACTTGGCCGTGAGGTCCCCCTTGCGGCCCTTCACGAGCCACACGAAGGCCTCCTTCATGGAGCGGGTGTGGCGCAGCACGAACTCCTTGGTCATGTGCCTGACCCGGATGGCGACGTCCGCCTCGGTGCGCCCGGGGGTGTGCGGGGTGACTGAACTAGACATGATTCACAGCTCCTGCGCGAAGTTGCCCTCTTGGGACCGGAAGAGCCGGTCCGCGATCACGAAGAGGATCAGGCTGGTGACGATGGCCAACGGGGTCCAGCCCGTCATCAGGTGGGGCGGGACGTGCCAGATCTGCGGGTTATCCGTGGTGGGGAACCAGAACCCGTAGTGGAACAGTTCCACGGCCACCGTGAGGGGGTTGACCATGTAGACGTAATACACCCAGTCCCACAGCTTCTCCCGCACCATGGTCCACATGTAGAGCACGGGCGAGGCCCACGTGGAGACCATGACGATCAGGTCCACGATGTTCTCCGCATCCCGGAAGAACACGTTGAACGTGGTGAACAACATGCCCAGGGCCAGGGAGAACAGGGCGATGATCAGCGTCCCCACGACCACGGCCAGCAATTGTTTGAGGTCCGGGCGCCACCCGGTCACGAGACACGCGAGCAGCAGGATGGCCAATTGCGGGACGAAGTGGATGAACGCGACCAGCAGGTTGGACACCGGGAACAACTGCCGTGGCAGGTAGATCTTCTTGAGCAGACCGCCGTTGGCCACCACCGAACGCGATGCGTTGCCGAAGACCTCACCGAACAGGTTCATCACCACGATCCCGGAGAACAGGTAGACCGCGAAGTTCTCGATCCCCCGGTTCAGGTCCAGGAACACGCCCATGGCGATGTAGAACACCAGGAACTGCACGCCCGGCTTGAGGTAGGACCATAACAGACCCAGCACCGTGCCGCGGTACCTGATCTGGATCTCCTTGTCCACGATCAGCTTGAGCAGGAACCTGTTGGCGAACACGTCCCGCAGGCCACGGTCCTGCCCCGGAGGCCGCAACTGCGTCGCGGGGGCTTGCATTTCCATCTGCCGTCCTTTCCTCGCACGGGCCGTTGTGCGCCGTGACCGGATACACGCCGACGCCGCACGCGGAAGTCTGCGTGCGGCGTCGTGCAGGGGCCAAATTACTGCGCGGGGCCGTTCTCCGCAAAAGTCCGCGCCCACGCGTCCACCGAGGTGATCTCCGGGAGGGCGGCGCGGTACTGCTCGCTCAGCGCGTCCCAACGGGAGAGCAACTCGGCGTGGAGCTTGACGCTCTCCACCATGAGCTCACGGACCTGAGCGGGATCCCGGCGGTACCAGGACGCCCCGGTGCCGTCCGCGTTGGAGACGATCGCCGAGTCCAGGGACGCCAGGTAGGACCAGTGGCTGTCCATGTGCGCCACGCTGGCCTCCGGGTACTCCTTGGCCATGTCCCGCACGGGGCGCAGCGTCTGCTTGAGCACGGTGCGCACCGCCCACGGGATCAGCTGCGCCTTGGTCGGAGACTTGGGAGCCCCCATGGTGCGCGGGGGCTTCTTGCGCCGGACCGGCGGCAGAGTGGCCGGGTCCTTGACCACGCGCGCGTCCGAGTACTCATCCTTCATGGCGCGGATCTCGGGCATGCGGGTGGGCAGCATGGCGTGCAGCCCGTCCGGGCCGTCCAGGACGTCCTGGATCGCGAGCAACACGGACTTGGCCGGGTAGTACTGCATGGACACCACGTGCTTGGTATCCGTGGTCAGGGACTCGCGCAGCATCCGCCCGCCCTTGGCGAACGGCGAGTGCAGCAGGGCCGCGATCAAGCGGTTGCGCTCGTGGAAGTACGCCTGCCAGTCCACGGCGTCGTCCTTGTCCGCCCACGACACATGCCACACGGCCGCACCCGGCAGGGAGATGGTCGGGTAGCCGGCGGCCTTGGCGCGCAGCGAGTACTCGGAGTCGTCCCACTTGATGAACACGGGTAGGGACAGCCCGATGTCCTCGAGGACCACGCGGGGGATCAAACACATCCACCAGCCGTTGTAGTCGGCGTCCCAGCGCCGGTGCAGCTGGGGGCGCGAACGCAGACCGCGCTCGGCGAAGTCCACGCCACCCAGGCCGTCGATGGGACCCCACAAGAACCGGTAGGGATTCACGACCTCCGCGTACGCGTTGAGTAGGGGCTTGTTGTACATGTCGAACATGTGCCCGCCCACGATGGACGGGGTGTGGCACATGTCCGCGAACGCGGTGGCCCGCAGCACGCCCTCGGACTCGAGCAGGATGTCGTCGTCCAGGATCAGGACGTAGTCGGACTTCTCCACGCCGTTCGGGGTGTCCCGGCCGCGCACGATCTCGTACATGTTCCGGGCGAAACCACCGGAACCGCCCATGTTCCCCTGCCGGATCATCCGCAGCTTCCCGCGCATGGCCTTCTCGGCCTGCGGGAAGTCGGGTTCGTCCTGGACCAGCTTGTTGCCCTGGTCCACGATGATCAGCTCGTCGAGGACCTCGTCCAGACCGTCCGCCTCGGCAATGGTCTTGATCGTGTTGACGCAGTAGTCCGGGCGGTTGAACGTGGTCACGCCCAGGGTCACCCGACCCACCGGGCGGCCCTGGGACGGCACGAGCCAGGACGCCGCGTCCAGGACCATGCCCTCCTCGTCCGCGATCAGGTCGAACCAGTACCAGCCGCCGTCACCGAACGGGGCCAGCGTGAGCTCGAACTCGCACGTGGTGCTCCCGCTGACCCGGCGGTCCTCAACACGCTGCGCGACCCCGCGAGCGTTCGTGCGGTACACGATGAGCGATCCGGCACCCGTAGTGCGCACACGCAGCACCACGGACTCGGCCACGGTCCAGCGGCGCCAGTAGGACGCTGGGAACGCGTTGAAGTAGGAGCCGAACGAGACGCGTCGCCCGGCCCGGATCCGCACCGAACGGCGCGAGAGGATGTCGTCCGGGTGCTGGTTGGCGGTGTCGGCGCCGGCCGAGGACGGGCCGTCCCGGTTGATGGGACCGTCGATGTACAGCGGCAGGGCGTCCAGGTCCTTGTTCGCGGGGAACACGACCCGGGCCACCTCCCGCAGGTCCTCCGCCGTGCTGGGCTCCGTGTTGATCTTGGCCAGGTACTCCTGGTCGTCCGTGGTCTGCGGTTCGGGCTGGTTGGCCTGTTCCACGCGTTCGCTGCTCACTCGTCCACTCCTCCGCTGCTCAGGGGCGCACCGGAGGTGAAATGCGGTGCGATCTTGTTGTCCACCATGGACAGTGCCGAGCCGATGGCCATGTGCATGTCCAGGTACTTGTAGGTGCCTAGGCGGCCGCCGAACAACACCGACGATTCCTCCTTGGCCAGATCCCGGTACGCGAGCAGCTTCTCGCGGTCCGCCTGCGTGTTCACGGGGTAGTAGGGCTCGTCACCCTTCTCGGCGAAGCGCGAGAACTCCCGCATGATCACGGTCGCGTCCTTGGTGTAGTCACGCTCCGGGTGGAAGTGGCGGAACTCGTGGATGCGCGTGAACGGGACGTCCTCGTCCGGGTAGTTCATCACCGAGGTGCCCTGGAAGTCCTCGATGTCCAGGACCTCCTCCTCCAGATCGATCGTGCGCCACGAGAGGTCGCCCTGGGCGTAGTCGAAGTACCGGTCCACCGGGCCCGTGTAGACCACGGGGACCTGGCCCACCACGTTCGACTTGGAGAACTCCTGGGAGTCGTCGAAGAAGTCGGTGTCCAGGCGCACGTCGATGTTCGGATGGTCCGCCATGCGCTCGAGCCACGCGGTGTACCCGTCCACGGGCAGGCCCTCGTGGGTGTCGTTGAAGTAGCGGTTGTCGTACGTGTAGCGCACGGGCAGCCGGGAGATGATGGACGCGGGCAGGTCCTTCGGATCGGTCTGCCACTGCTTGCCGGTGTAGTGCTTGATGAACGCCTCGTACAGCGGGCGCCCGATCAGCTGGATGCCCTTGTCGTTGAGGTTCTGCGGATCCGTGCCCGCCAGTTCACCGGCCTGCTCGCGGATCAGATCGCGTGCTTCCCCCGGGGAGTACGCCGCGCGGAAGAACTGGTTGATCGTGCCCAGGTTGATGGGCATGGGGAATACCTCCCCCTTGTGCCGGGTGTACACCCGGTGCACGTAGTTCGTGAACGCGGTGAAGCGGTTCACGTACTCCCACACGCGCTCGTTCGAGGTGTGGAACAGGTGGGCCCCGTAGCGGTGCACCTCGATCCCGGTCCGCTCCTCGTTCTCGCTGTAGGCGTTGCCGCCCAGGTGGGAACGCCGGTCGATCATGGTGACCTTCAGACCCATTTCTCGCGCCGCTCGTTCCGCCACGGTCAAACCGAACAGACCCGAGCCCACGACCACCAGATCAGTGTTCATGTGTTTCTCCTAGCATCTTCCGCGATTCATGCACGGACATCGTCTGGCCTAAAAATACCGGACACCACCCCGTGCGCCCTGTGTGACCCGCACAGCGCCGCGCCTCGTGAGCGCCGTCACACGGCGGCGTCGTGCGCGGGGTGCGACGCCGCTCGGCCGCTTCGGCGACGGCGCCGCAGCTCGGAGGACGGCGGGGTTCACGCACCGCGGCGCCGGGATGACAGCGAGGCGCGCGCTCCGCGTTCAGCGGGCGTCCCGGGTGAAGCCGCTGAGCACCCACGCGGCGGCGGCTCGCCCCGACGCCGCGAGCGACGCGTTCTCGCGGGCCCACGTCCGACGGCGCTCACGCGCGCCCTCGCGCTCACCCGAGCGGGCGTCGTCGAGCGCGCGTTCCATGGCGTCCGCGACCGCCTCGGGGGTGAACTCCACGGGCGTTCCCAACCGGTTCTCGGACACGAGGCGGGCACCCGCGCCCACCCCGGCGTAGATGGACGGTGTGCCGCACGCGGCGGCCGCGTAGAGCTTGGTGGGCTTGGAGAAGTCGTACCCGGTGTGCGGGATGACGGAGGCGAGGGCGGCCACGGCACCCCGCAGGAACGCCGCGGTGCGCGCCGGGGGCTGCACGCCGTGGAACACGACGTTGTCCGGGGCCAGCCGCGCGGCGACCCCCTGGACGCGGGTGAGGTCCGACCCGCGCCCCAGGACGTGCAGGGTCACCCCGGGGTGGCGCGGCAGGATCCGGGCGAGCGCCTCGATGAAGATGTCCATACCCTGCCATTCGGACACGGACCCCGCGTACACGAAATACGGTCCGTCCCACGGTTCGGCGGGGCCGTCCGCGGTGAAGGTGTCGGTGTCGATCCCGTTCTCGGCGAGGAACATCTTGTCCCGCCCGACCCCGGTCACGCGGCGCAGTTCCTCGCCCATCGACTCGGACACCGTGATCACACCGCCGGCGCGCCGGGCGGACACGGTCTCCGCAACGCGCATCAGCTGCGTCACCACCGAGGGGACGTCCATGTTCAGGGTCGCGGAGGTCCACACGTCCGGGTTGTACCAGATGTACGGACGACGCCGCAGTGCACTCGACAGCCACACCGCGAGTCCCGTGGTGGGGGGTGGTTCGCTCACCACGATGTCCGCGTTCATGGTGAGGAGGCGGGCGAAGGCCTGGACGTCGAAACTCAGGTACTGGGCCACGCCGCGGACGTAGTCCTCGCTGTCCCGCAGAACGGGGACCCGCACGATGCGGTACGGCTCGTCCACGGTGGCCGCAGCCATGGCGCGGGGCGGGTTCGTGGTCAGGACCGTGACGTCGGCCCCCTCTGCGGCGAAGCCCCTGGCCAGGGCGGCCAGACGGAAGGACGCGGCCGCCGGTTCGGGGAGGAAGATTCGGCTGACGATGACAACCTTGCGGGGTCTCATGGCCTTTACTGTCTCATGATTCACGCCCCACTCCGGACCGCGTCCACGGCGCGTGCATGGGCGTTCGGTGGGAAGATCGGCCCGCGGTGAGCCCACTGCACGGGCGAGCCCTTGTACTCCCCCGCGCCGCGCGGATCCACACGGCGGCACGTGTCCTCGCCGCGGGCGGTCACCAGCGGGTGAAGTGCTGTCATGCAGTTGAGTCTCCGGATCACGTGGGCCGGTTCCGGCGTGGTCCACACCGCGCACCTCACCGCCGCATCAGGTGCGCGCGGGGCGGACCTGCACGCCGAACTCGCCCGACTCCTGGGGACGCCGTGCACCGCCATGGTCTCGGGCGTCGATCTCGCGGCCGCGCGCGTGGGCACCCCGCCCCTGACGGATGGTGCCACGGTGGTCCTGACCCCGGAGGCACGGAGTCACGACGACGCGGACGTGCCGGCCGGGCCCGATCGGGCCTCGACGCCGGGTCCCCCATCCCCGGTCGTGCCGCTCGCGGATTCACAGGAGACCGCGTATCTCGTGGCCGTGGAGGGCGTCGGGGTGGGAACGCGCCTCCCGCTGGCCCGCGGAACGCATCAGCTCGCCCTCACGCCCCACGAGCCACGATCACTCCCCGCGTCGCAGCTACGGAAAGACCCCGCCCACCCGACCCTGATCATGGATGACGTGGGCCTGCGGGTGCTCCCGGGAGGCGCAGCACTGCGGCACGGCGACCGGGTCCGCGTGCGGGCGGACGGTCGCGCGTGCACCCTGCGGGTCTCGTTCCCCCCGGCGCACACCGAGGACCTGGCCTGGCCGGATCCGGCGGTGCCCCCGGCAGGATTCACCGCCCAAGAGGCGGATCCGGCCCACCCCTTGCGTGTGGACTCCCCCGCGGTCGGGAAGTCCCGGATCGCCCTGATCGCGGGTCTGCTCCCCCTCCTGGCCGGGATCGGTATCGCGGTGGTCACCCACTGGTGGTTCTTCCTGGTCTTCAGTGCCCTTGGTGCGGTCACGTCCGCGGTGGGTTGGTTCGGCGAGCGCGGCGCTCGGCGCGATCATCGACGTCGCCTGGCCGCGGCACTCCAACGGGACCTGCGCCGCTGTGAGAAGGCGGCGCCGTCGGCCGCGGAGATCGTGGCGCGCGGCCGGGCGGTGCGCAGCCCGTCCCGGAGTGACGGCGGCGGACCCCGCCCGGCCACCGCACTGTCCCATAACGCCACAACGCCCGGACGGATCGGCGCCCCTGCTGAGCGGACACGTCGGTGGGTCCGGCTGGGTCACGCGGCACGGTCCGCGCACATCGTCGGTGACCGCGCGACGGCGCCCCGCGCGGCATTCCACTCCCACGCTCCCGTGTTACTGGATCTGGCGGGGATCGGCAGCCTGACCCTGGTTCTCGACCGGGAACGCGCGGAGGGTGTTCTCCATGCCCTGGCCGTGCAGTTGTTCACAGGGCACGCGGCGCTCGCCGCATTGCGCGTGTCCCCGGGCATCACGTGGCGCCCGCCCGTGGCCCACGATCTGCTCGCAGCACCCCGCGAGAATCCCACGGCCTCTTCACCGGACCGGGACGTCGCGCTGGAGGTCGTGACACCGGCGTGGGCCGCCACCGCGCCGGCCACGCCCGGGACGCTTCGCATCATCGTGACGGCAGACCCGGAGGGTGCCCCCGGGGACACCGTCGTCACCGCGGGACCGGACGGCCTGCGGCTCAGCAGCCGAGTGGTCCATGCCGTTCCGGGGCTTGCGGAGACCGGGCGCGGGACGCACCTCGCGTTCACGCCGGACACCGTGACCTTCGACACCGCAGAGGCGGCGATCCGCGCGTGGCGACGAGCCGCGGGAGGCGCTCACGGTGGGCCACTGCCTCGCCGCGTCGGCTCGCACGAGCTGGTGGCCGCGCACCTCGGTCCGACCTCCACCTCGCTCGTCGGCACGTGCCGTGGCGGGTCCGCCGCTCGTCCCCAGCCCGCGACGTCGAACGCAGCGCTGGCCGCGGTGTTCGGCGTGTCATCCGCGGGGCCGGAGGTCGTCCGGCTCGACGACGAGAACCCGCACCTGCTCGTCGCGGGCACCACCGGATGCGGGAAGTCGGAAGTGCTGCGCACCCTCGTCACGGCGCTCGCACACGCATTCCCACCCGAGCGCCTGGAATTCGTGTTCATCGATTTCAAGGGCGGGGCGGCCCTGGCCCCACTGACGGGGCTACCGCACGTCACGACCCTGCTCACGGACCTGGGACCCGACGAGGTCCGCCGCGCCCTGGCCTTCCTACGCTCCGAGGTGCAGCGCCGCGAGCGGGTCCTGTGCTCCCTCGGGCTCAATGATATGGCGCAGCTGCTGTGCGCCGCGAGCGGTGCACTTCCCCTACGGCAGCTCGTGGTCGTGGTGGACGAGGCCAGGATGCTCACGGATGCCTTCCCGGATGCGGGGCAACAGCTCGCGGTGATTGCCGCGGTGGGCCGTTCCCTCGGTGTGCACCTCGTGCTCGCGACCCAGCGTCCCCAGGGTGCACTGAGCGCGGACGTGCGCGCCAACATCACCCAGGCACTGTGTCTGCGGGTGCGCAGTGATCAGGAGTCGATGGACGTACTTGGAACCGCGGCGGCGGCCCGCATCGCCCCGGGCATCCCGGGCCGCGGGTTCCTGGACCGCGGGGACGGCCCGCCCGTGGAGGTGCAGGCGGCGGTCCTGACCCGCATGATCCCACCGCGGCCCGAGCCCCTGGTGCTTCGTTTCGATCCCGGACCCCTTCCGAGCCCGCCCGCCGCGGGAACCGGGCACGTTCGCCTCACCGCGTCCTCGGAGCGGGAAGCCGGGGTCACCGCCGCGGTGCGCGACGTCTCCCGCGCCTGGCACGGGTATCCGCCGCCCACCTCCGCTGATATGGCACCGTCTCGCGTTCCCGCCGACGCCGCTGTCCCACCGCCCCTGCCCCGCCACGTGCCCGCGGTGCGCACCGACGGCGAGGTGGATCTGGGTGCCGCGGAGAATCCGGCGGCCCACTGGTGCGGGCGGGTGTCGTGGCACCCGTGGCAGGACGGGCCACTGTTGCTGATCGGACGCCCCGAGGCCACGCGCAAGGGATTGCGCGACGTGCTGCGGCGCTGCGCCCACATCCGGATCCCGACCGCCATGGACCAGGCACACACGGGGGTGGCGGTGTACGTCCTCACCGCCTCGGGCCAGGCCGTGGAGGGGCTCACCACGGCGGACGGTCGGCCCCTGCACCCCGCCGTCCGCGGCTGCGCCCGTGCGGACCAGCCCGGGGACGTGGCCCACCTGGTGCGACAACTCCATGGGGGGCTCGAGCACGCGTCCACCGTTCCCAGGGATCCCCCGTCACGCGCCGTCCTCGCCGTGGACGACTGGGATCGCTGTTGCCAGGTCCTGCGTGCGAGCACGTGGGCGTACCTGGAGGACGAGCTGGTGTCCCTCATGGCCACGGGTGCGTCCCGAGGGTTGTCCTGCGTGGTCGCGGGGGATCGCGCACTGGTTGCGGGACGCGCGTCCCACCTCGGCTCCAACCGCTTGTACTTCCCACAAGGACAGAGCAACGACGCCCTCGTGCAGTGGCCCCGCCTGCCCCCGTTCACGCCGCATCCCGAGCGAGCCGCCCTCGCGGGCCCGATGGCCGCCCGCTGCACGCCGTGGGGCGCGGAGGATTCTTCGGGGCACCTCGCGGTCGTCCAGCTCGCCGGGGGGCTCGGACCCGACGCGCCCGCGGTCGCCCACAGTGCCCCGCCCGGGCCCACCGTGCCCACGGACCTCCGGGATGTCCGGCTCGTCCCGCCACGGCCCGATGAACCTGCGGGTGCACTCGCCGCCGCGTCCCAGGATTCCCCGGACGCGTGGCGCACCGACGGCCCGACGCACCAGACGGCGAACCCGTGGCCCACGTCCTTCCCCTTGCCCACCGTGTGGCATGTCCCCGATCGGTCCGTGGCCGGCTTGGTGCTGGGTGTCACGCGGGACGGGCAATGCGCCGTTCACCCGTGGGGTCCCGGTTCGACCCTGATCGTCGCCGGCCCGGCGCGGTCGGGGCGATCCACGTTCCTCGACGCCGCCCGTTCCGGGTTGACCGCACGCGCATCCGGAGACGGCGGGCCTGGACATCTCGTATTCGCCGGCTCACCCAGCACCGCAGCCGAGGCCGAGGAGCTCCTGCACGCCGCCAGGTCAGCTGATCGGTCGGCCACGATCGTGATCGACGACGCCGACCACCTCACCTCCGATGTCCTGCGGGCACTGGCCACCGCGTGGTCCGCGCATGCTGCCCCGGTCGAGTCCCACCAGGCGGCGGGCAGCTCAGCCACCGCCTCGGCCCAGCCCGGGGTACGGATGATCGTGGGCGTGCGCCTCACGGATGCGCTCGCGGGGACCTTTCCCCCGCTACTCGCGTGGCGCCAGCACGCGGACACGCTCCTGGTGCGACCACGGCGGGTGTTCGACGGTGACGTGTTCGGCGTGTCCCTCACGGGCCTTGCGCTGGGCGGGCCGCCCGGCCGCGCGGTCTGGGTGCACCGCGGCCTCGCGGAACCGGTGCAGCTGCCCGCGCCCGCGCAGTCGGTCACAAGGTGAGAGGTACGACGACGCTCGGCCCCGTTCGGCGGGCCACGCCCCGCAACCGTCCGGTCACCCGGAGGCCGTTGCGGTGGACGCCATCACTGCCGGCTCGCGCGAGCATCGGTGCCTGAAGTCCCGGCGTGCTCCGCGCGAGGTCAGCGAGGTCAGCGAGCGACGTCGTGGTGGGTGCGATGCATCCAGGCGACGGTGCGCGGTGCGAACAAGCACAGGACGGTGACCACCGCGATCGCCGCGACCACGATCCCCCAGAAGCCCATGGTGAGCTGCAGGAAGGACAGTCCGACGATCAACAAGAACGCCTGGGACACCAGGACCGCGGCGCGCGGCCAGCGTAAACCTCGCCAGGTCCCGCGGGCCGCCGCGCCGAGCCACAACGCACCCGCGGCGAGCACGACGGTCGCGAAGATGATCCCCGCGATGGGTAGGACATGCACGGAGAACAGGGAGACGACCAGGCCCACGGCAACCGCGAGCAATGCCGCGCCCTCCAACGCCACCAGCACGGTGATCACGGATGCGGTCCAGGGCCGGGAGCTCGCGGCTCCGGGGGCGGTACGACGATCCGGGGCGGCCATGCGGAAAACCTTTCGGCGGGAACGGGAGCACTCCCACTGTAGTGACCGCATCGGCCCGCGGTCGGTGACGGATGCCGGGAACCTGCCCCGTCCGCTGATGCCGGAGACCGATGCCACCTGTCGGTGCCGACGGCTCATTCGGGAGACCGGTCCTAACACTCGGTCCCGGCCACCGATGCCGGCCGTCGGCCGCGCGGGCAGCGGCCCGAGCAACCGGTCCCACGGGTCCGTCTTATCAGTGGGTCCCAGCCGCCGGTACAGGGGCCGGCCTCGCGCACGGACATCCGGCGGCAATCGTTGCGAGGGGCGCCTTGGGATGTGATATAGCGCTCACACCCTTGTTTACTGTGTGTTTACGTGGGAAAATAATGGGCAGAATCCCCAGGGCCCGACATTCACGGGCCTTTTCTGTGTGTCATTCCCCCCGGAAATCCGCGACGCGGCTCGCTGCCGCATTGCTTGGGATGCGCACGGGCCCGCACCCACGAACCCGAAAGGAGCCGTGCCGTCATGGATTGGCGTAGTCGCGCAGCTTGCCTCGAAAAGGATCCCGAACTGTTCTTCCCGGTGGGCAACACCGGCCCCGCCCTGTTGCAGATCGAGGAAGCCAAGGCCGTGTGCCGCACGTGCGAGGTCATGGACACGTGCCTGCAGTGGGCCCTCGAATCCGGTCAGGACGCCGGTGTGTGGGGCGGTATGAGCGAGGACGAACGGCGTGCGTTGAAGCGCCGCGCCGCCCGTGCCCGCCGCGCCTCCTGAGTCCGTTCCCCACGGCGGCCCGTGACCTGCTCCCACAAGCGGGTCACGGGCCGCCGTCGTCCGCGGCCGGCTGGGCGTGTCAGGAGCGCCCGGACGTGGCCCGCGGGAACCGGGCGGTGATGATCACGCTCGTCCCACCCCCGTCAGCGGGTTGCCACCGGATGCCGCCCTGCAGCTCACCGGCCACGAGCGTGCGCACGATCTGCATCCCGAGTCCCTCGCCCTCCGCGGGTGGGCGGTAGGCGTCCACACCGGATTCCTCGATCACGGCGTCCCCCATGCCGCGCCCGTCGTCGTTGATAGCGATCTCGACGACTCGGTACCTCTCTCCCGCGTCCGTGACCTCGTCCTGCCGGTGCGTCACCGCGAGCTCCACGGTGCCGTCCCGGTCCTTGAGCCCATGCTCCACGGCGTTGGCCACGATCTCGTTGACCACGAGGGCCACGGACGTCGCACTCTTGGACGGCAACCGCCCGAACCGGCCGCTGACCCGGGTGCGCACGTGCTGGCCCGCGGAGGCGGTCTCCACCGCGAGTTTGACCTGGTGGCGGATGAGGTCGTCGAAGTCCACGTCCTCCGAGATCTCGTGGGACAGGGACTCGTGCACGCGCGCGATCGCACTCACGCGCCGCATGGCCTGCTGCAGGCCGTTGCGTCCCTCGTCGGAATGCATGCGCCGGGACTGCAGGCGCAGGAGGGCGGAGACCGTCTGCAGGTTGTTCTTGACCCGGTGGTGGATCTCCCGGATCGTCGCGTCCTTGGACACGAGCTGCAGGTCGCGGCGTCGCAGTTCCGTGACGTCCCGGCACAGCAACAGCGCCCCGGTGCGTTCCGGACCCTCCCGCAGCGGAATCGCACGCAGCGTGGCGGAGGCCTTGCCGGTGGCCAGTTCCGCGCGCCACGGCATGGTCCCCGCGAGCACGGGCGCCAGGGTCTCGTCCACGCCCGGGGCGGTCAGGGGCAACTGGCGTGCCACGTGCAACAGGTTCTGCCCCGTGATGTCCCCCGCCAGACCCAGCCGCCGGAACGTGGACAGACCGTTGGGGGAACAGAACTCGACGGTCCCCTCGGCGTTGAGCCGCATCATGCCGTCACCCACGCGCGGGGCGCCCCGGCGGGAATCGGTGCGCACCGCGAAATCCGGCCACGTCCCCTGGTTCGCCATGCGCAGCAGGGCCGAAGCCAGCTCGTGGTACACGAGTTCCATGCGGGACGGCAAGCGGTCGTGCTGGGGGTCCGCGGTGAGACTGAGGACGGCGATCGTGCGGTTGTTGCGCACGAGCGGCACGAGGGTGACCGACCGCGACGCGAGGCTCGACCACTCGGACGGACCGGCCCGTTCGATCCGCCGGTCCACCCACGCCCTGCGCAGTGTGAACGCAGCCTCGCCACCCACGACCTCCCCCACCATGTCTTTCTGGTAAGCGGTGGGTCCCGTGGTGGGCCGGGCGTGCGCCAACACGAGGAACTCGCTGCCCTCACCCGGGATCGGATCCCCCGTGGGGCTCTCGGCGGCGGGGATCACGTCCGCGGGGAAGCACAACAGCAGGTCCCCGAAGCCCAGGTCCGCGACCATCTGCCAGTCCCCCACGAGCAGGTGCAGCCACTCGGCGTCCCCGGCGTCGAAGTCCGGGACAGATCGCAACGGATCCGTGAAGGCCATGGAACGCTCGCTTTCCGATGCTCAACCGCGGCGCAACCACGCGCCCATCCGACGCCCCAGCCTAGTCCCCGCCGGGCCCGCTCCCGCACCCACGGGTTCTGCCGCGCCCTCGTGTGCATCGGGCTCACGCATCCGCCGTACGAGCTCCGCGAGCGCACTCATCTCGTGGCGTAGCGTGCTGCGTGGCGCTGTCTCCGAGAGCACAGCACCGGCGAGCAGGGCGTCGTCGCACGCCTTGGCGTCCCAGGAGAGGGTGTGGGCCACGGAGTGCCCGGGCGAGAAGCGCTCCCAGGCCTCCCGCACGGGCTCGGCCGCGGAGCGACCGGTGGCGGCGGCGCGCAGTTTGTTCATGACGACGACGATCCGCGCGTCCGGTGCCGCGTCCAACAGGTCCGGCAGAGCCTTGACGAGCCGCGGTACGCCGAGGGTGTCCGCTGCGCCGAGTGCTATTACCACGTCCGCGGCCGCGACCGCGGTCAGCGTCCCGGCATTGCGCCGCGGGGCCATGAAGTCGGAACTGATCTCCTCGTCGGACTCGAGGCCGGAGGCGGTGTCCACGACCACGGCGTCGTAGTCCTTCCGGGCACGGTCGAGCACGAGGTCCAGGGCGGAACCCCGGATCTCGGGCCAGCGGTCGTAGCGGGTGATCCCGGTCAGGACGTCCAGCGAGGCGCCCGCGACGGACACCGTGCTCGCGCAGCGTCGCAATCCCTCCCGGTCCAGCCGCGCCTGATCGGCGAGCCGGCACGCCTGCGCCAGCCCCGCGGCTTCGTCCAGCATCCCGAGGCTCGCCGCGACCGAGGCGGCGTAGGTGTCCGCGTCTACGAGCAGCACACGCCGCCCGAGCAGGGCAAGTTCGGCGGCGAGATTGAGCGAGGTGACCGTGCGGCCGGGCGCTCCCATCGGTCCCCACACGGCGATCACCCGGCAGGCTTCGACATGGTCGAGGGCGTCTGAGTCATCGAGGTCGTGCGCCGTCGCGGGATCGCCGGATGACCCACCGGGTACGGCAGCCCCCGAGCCGGGTCCGGCGGCGTCGGGGCCGATGTGCCCTTCCCCATGGGTGCTGTCCGGGGAGGATGCGGACTTCGCGACTGCTCGGCCCGCGGCTCGCCCGGCTGCTCCTTCGCGCGACGTCGGCCCGTCCGCGGGTGCATCAGTCGCCGCCGCGCTGTTCGATACCGCTGCCTTCGATGCCATTCCCTTTGACGACGTTCCTCCCGACGCCGCTTCACGCTCGGGTGCCGGGCATTCGCCCGGCGCCGCAGCGCCGTCCTCCCGCACCGACGACGGCGAGCGTGCGGGACCGAGCATCGCGCGGGTGATGATCCGGGCCAGCTCCTCCCCGGTGGCGTCCGGGGGCACGCTGCCGACACCCAGACGCTGCACGCGGGACTCGTCGTGTCCCTCGACCACCAGGACCCGCAGGTCGTCGGTCTCGAGTTGATCGAGCAGGCTCGCGGTGAGCTCCTCGGCGCCCTCCGCGACGAGCGCCACGTGGGCCATGCGGGTGTGGGCGCATGCGAGCAGCTCGGCGAGGTCCAGACAGCGCCGCACCACCGTGACGTCCCCGTGCAACCGTTCGAGCCGGTCCACGAGCGGCCACGTGCTCGTCCCGAGCGTCACCACCGAGATACTCACGAGCCGGAACCCGCCGTGTTGAGCACCAGGGTCACCTTGGCGTCGTTGCCGAGTGCGTCCACGAGCGGACCCACCTGGGCCTGCGTGACGAGCACGTAGACCGTGGCCGAGGCGTTACCGCCAAGCGCCGTGTCCTTGGTGTCCACGCGCGCGATCTCCGCGCCCGTGACGAGTTTCTCGGGCGCCCCGTACCCGCGCCCCGTGGGTTTGGGCTCGGCCACCCACACGTCCACGCGGGACCCCGCCTCCGCCTGGGCCGGCATGGGGGTGGTCAGGGCGACCCCCACGGGTGTGCGGTCGAGCTCGTCCGCGGTGCCCACCGCCGCAGCCGGCACGAGTTGCCCGCGCGCCACGCGCTGGGTCACCACCGCGTTCTCCCGCAGTTGCCCGTCCGGGACGTACTGCGCGGAGGAATCCTGCAGGTGTGCGTCCACCGTGCCCAGGTCCTCCCGCGTGATCCGTTGCCCCACGGAGAGGTCGTTGGCCGCGACGTAGTACGGCTGGGTACGGTTGGCCGTGGCGACCAGCAGGATTACCCCCAGCACGGAGAGCAGGACCAACAGCAGCCCCACGAGCAGCCGCGGATCCCGCCAGGACGGTTTGCGGAATCGTGCGGCCGTGGACCGTCCCGAGCGCTCGAGCGCCGCGGTGCTCCCCATGCTGACATCCTTTCGTGATGCGCCGGCCCCCGCCGGCTGCACCCGAGTGTGCCGCGTCGCACACCGCCCTGGGAAGTGTGACGAACAACCTGTGGACGGAGGTGGCCACGTGTTCATTCCGCCCAGGACCTGTTGATAACCCGCCGCCTACCCCCTCACGTGGGACAATGACGAGCGAACCCCGATGAAACAGCATGCAACGGCACCTAAGAAAGTGATGGACCGGAATGTCCCAGCAGCGATTCCTCACACTCGCGGACGTCGCCGAGATCCTCTCGATCTCCGTCCCGCAAGCGCGTGCCATGGTGCGTTCGGGGGAGCTTCCCGCGATCCAGGTGGGCGGCCGGGGGCAGTGGCGCGTGGAGACGGTCAAGCTGGAGGAGTACATCCAACAGGGCTACGAGCGCACCGAGCAAGCGGTGCGTGAGGGCACCCTGCACTGACACACCCTTGGGACGCCGGGCGACTCACCCCGCATCGAGGGACGAGACCAGCGCCACGGCATGGAACCCCACCGTGCGCACCGCGGTGACCGAGCTGCGTCGGCGGAACTGGTCCTGCGGGTGCACCGCGACGTCGAAGAAGTCCTGACCCACGGCGTCCACCGTGCCCTCGATCTCCCCGTGACGGGATTCGTCCTGCAGCACGACCCGCACGTGCACGCGCGCGGTGCTGAGGGCGCGCAGGACGTGGCCCATGCCGAGCCTGCGGATGGTCGAACGTTCCGGGAGCACTTCGAAGCGACGCGGTAGTCCCTCCCACCACACCACGCTGTGCAGTGGGACCAGGTGCTGGAGGTGCCGCTCGCGCACCACGACCCAGCCGGAGCCCACGTCCGCGAGCTCTCCCTCCAGGGTGTCACCGCGCGCTGGGCGCAACCGCACGGGACCGCCGCGGTGTGCCGCGAGCCGCTCGAGCAGCGTGAGCCGTGACAGCTCCGCCCGCGCGGTCTCCACGGCCTCCTGCTCCACGAGCCGCACCCTGGCCTGCTCGAGTTGGGCCTCCATGTCCTCGAAGAGGTCGTCCCAGCGCATCCGCCACCGTCCTTGGGTCTCGTGGTCCTGAGGTCACGCTACGGCGTGCAGGGGCCGGCTCCGCGTCGGATGTCATGCCGACATGAATGCAATTGCAACGATGATTGACAGCCGAGTGAGACCGCTGAATGATCTAAAAATGTCAAACGACATCAAACAGCACTATTCGGAGGCAAAGATGTCTGCGATCCATCGATCGGCACCTTCCACCGGCACCCGCTTGGCCGTCGCGTGGCTCGGCGTCCCCGTGCTGGCCGGGGCGCTGGGGGTTCTGGGCCTCGGATATGCGCAGACTCTGCGCGCCACAGGATCCGGTCAAGACCCCGACCTGTTGGTCGCGGTGATCGCGGCGGGTGCGTGCCTCGCCGTGGCCGGGTGGTGGGTCGGTGGACTGGTGATGCTCGCCCTCGCCCGGGCGGCCCGGCGACTGCGCTGGCACGGCCTGGAGCGGTGGGCCACGCGCCTCACGCCCGCCCTGGTTGCGCGCACCGCGGTCGCCCTCGTGGGCGTGCAGCTCGTGGTCGTGGCGCCCGCCCACGCCGACGACGCCGCCCTCGACCCCTTCTGGGCCCCGGCCACCGCCGGTACCGAGCAGCTCGCGGAGCCCTCAGCCCCCGCGCCGGAATCCGTTCAGGAAGCTGTTCCCGACACCGCACCCGGAGCGCAGACGCGCGGCCCGGAAGCGACCCCCGAATCCACGGCCGCTCCTGTACGGGCCCCGAAGGCCCCGACCTCGATGCTCGAGCCGGCCAACCCGCCCGCTGGGCAGCGCGTCTCCAACGGCGTCCTCACCGTGATGGCCGGGGACACCCTGTGGGACCTCACCGAACAATTGCTGGGGCCGGGGGCCACGGACGCCACCGTGTGCCACAACCTCCCGGCGTGGCTCGAGCTGAACGCCGTGGCGCACCAGGGGGATCTGATCCGCCCCGGGGACCAGTTACGCGTTCCGCCCCACCTGCTCGATGCGGCGGGCACACCGCACGAGGAGCGCTGCACCGGATAGGTCTGCCCGAGGCAGGTCCGCCCTGGGATCCATTACTCCAAACACGGCCACTTCAGGACCCGCCCGCGACCCACGCGGGCCCCGGAACACCGTCGGGAACTCGCCTCGCGGCGGGGTCACAACCTCTCTCCATCGTCCCTGGGCCGTCCGGCCCACCCTTCGTCACCGAGGAGCACACCATGAGCATCGCCGTCCCCGAATCAGCACCCCGCACTCCCGCGGGCGGTTACACGTGGCGCCAGGACCGCACGGTGGCGGCCCTCACGGGCAAGAACGAGATGGAGCGGGTCGGCGCGATCGCCCGCAGCATCGGGCAGGCCGCGGTGGAGATCCTCGCGGGCACCCGCCCGGCGAGCCAACTGTCCCGGTGGACGGAGCCTGAGGTCGTGGAACGCTTCACCCAGCGCGCGGCCATGCTCAAGCTCGTGCAGGAACAATGCCCGGACCGGCGCGCCGTGTTCGAGGTGCACCGCGCCGCCCGGATCCGGCGGATCCGGGTGTGCAGCCCAGCCCCCGGGTGCTACGAGGCATCCCTCGTGGTGGAGGAATCCACCCGGGCGCGCGCCGTGGCGTTACGGATCGAGCGGATCGCGCGGCAGTGGCGGGTCACCCATCTGGAGGTCGGGTGATCTCGCCGAGTCCAGTCGGGCCTCAGCGCCGCTTGCCCCGCTTCGCCTTGCCGCCGGCCTTGGCGGACTTCCCCCGACGCTGGGCGTGGTTGGCCCCCTCGCCAGCGGAGGTGGCACCGTTGGCATCCGAGGCCCCGTTCGTCGTCGCCGGCTCGGTGTCCGCCGCAGGCTCGTCGTCGTCGGAGGACACCAGGGGCTCGGGCTCCACGGCCGCGCTCGGCGTGCCGTCCTCGTCCGGGGCGGTGTACTGCAGGAACGCGGGACGCTGGGGCGTCGTGAGCTCCACGGCACCACCGTCCGCGCCGGTGCGCTGCTTGCGGACCTCCAGGTTGAACAGCGTCACCACGGTCTGCTCGCGGATGGCGGCCATCATCTCCTGGAACATGGCGTGGCCCTCGCGCTGGTACTCCACGAGCGGATCGCGCTGGGCCATGGCGCGCAGCCCGATCCCCTCCTTGAGGTAGTCCATCTCGTAGAGGTGCTCGGGCCAGCGCTGACCGATCACCGAGAGCAGGACCCGGCGCTCGAGGTTGCGCATGGCCTCGGAACCGAGTTCGTCCTCGCGTTCCTTGTAGGTGACCGCGGCGTCCGAGAGGATCTGCTCCTGGAGGAAGTCCGAGGTCAACCGCGGGCGGCCGCCCGCTTCCTCGAGGACCTCATCGCGGGTCAGGGAGACGGGGTAGATGGCCCGCAGCGCGGTCCACAGCGCGTCCAGGTCCCAGTCCTCAGGGTGACCCGTCCCGGTGTGCTCCGTGATCACCGATGTGATGACCTCGTCCGTGAACTGCCGGATCTGATCTTCGATGTCGTCGCCCATGAGGATCCGCTTGCGATCCCGGTAGATCACGGCGCGCTGGCGGTTCAGGACGTCGTCGTACTTGAGCACGTTCTTGCGCTGCTCGGCGTTGCGCCCCTCCACCTGGTTCTGCGCGTTGGCGATACCGGAGGTGATCAAACGACCCGTCACGGGGACGTCGTCCGGGGCGATCGCCATGAGGCGCTGCGCCGCACCGGGGTTGAACAGGCGCATGAGGTCGTCCGACAGGGACAGGTAGAACCGAGATTCCCCCGGGTCCCCCTGACGACCGGACCGCCCGCGCAACTGGTTGTCGATCCGGCGGGACTCGTGGCGCTCCGTGCCCAGGACGTAGAGCCCCCCGGATTCGAGGACCTCCTCGTGTTCCGTCTTGGTCGAGGCCTCGCATTCCGCAAGGACGTCGGGCCACCGCGCCTCGTACTTCTCGGCATCGCGTTCGGGGTCCAGGCCGAGTTCGGCCATTTTCTCCACGGCGTTGAACTCGGCGTTGCCACCCAGCATGATGTCGGTGCCTCGACCGGCCATGTTGGTGGCCACGGTGACCGCGCCCTTGCGGCCGGCTTGGGCCACGATCGCGGCCTCACGCGCGTGGTTCTTGGCGTTGAGCACCTCGTGGCGCACACCGCGCTTGGCCAGCAGACGGGAGAGGTACTCCGACTTCTCCACGGACGCAGTGCCCACGAGGACTGGCTGGCCCTTCTCGTGGCGATCCTCGATGTCCCGCACCACGGCGGCGTACTTGGTGGCCTCGTTCTTGTAGACCACGTCCCGCTTGTCCTCGCGGGCGATGCCGCGGTGCGGCGGGATGGCCACGACGCCAATCTCGTACGTGTTCATGAACTCGGCCGCCTCGGTCTGGGCCGTACCCGTCATGCCCGAGAGCTTGTCGTACAGACGGAAGTAGTTCTGCAGTGTGATGGTGGCCATCGTCTGGTTCTCGGGCTTGATCTCCACGCCCTCTTTGGCCTCGATGGCCTGGTGGACGCCCTCGTTGTAGCGCCGCCCGGACAGCACTCGGCCGGTGTGCTCGTCCACGATCTTCACCTCGCCACCCGCGACGATGTAGTCCTTGTTCGCGCGGAACAGTTCCTTGGCCTTGATCGCGTTGTTGAGGAACCCGATCAGCGGGGTGTTCTGGGACTCGTAAAGGTTGTCGATGCCGAGCCAGTCCTCGATCTTCTCGATCCCCGGTTCGAGCACGCCCACGGTGCGTTTCTTCTCGTCGACCTCGTAGTCGGTCTCCGGGTCGAGCTTCTGCACGACGGTCGCGAACTCGCGGTACCACCGGTTGGCCTCCCCGGAGGCCGGTCCGGAGATGATGAGCGGGGTCCGCGCCTCGTCGATGAGAATGGAGTCCACTTCGTCCACGATCGCGAAGTTGTGCCCGCGCTGGACGAGCTCCTCCTTGGACCAGGCCATGTTGTCCCGGAGGTAGTCGAAGCCGAACTCGTTGTTCGTGCCGTAGGTGATGTCCGCGGCGTACTGCTCACGCCGGGTCGCAGGGTCCTGACCGCTCAGGATCACGCCGGTCTCCAACCCCAGGAAACGGTAGACACGGCCCATGAGGTTGGCTTGGTACTCGGCGAGGTAGTCGTTGACCGTGACCACGTGCACGCCCTTGCCCGCGAGCGCGTTGAGGTAGGCCGGCGCCGTGGCCACCAGGGTCTTGCCCTCACCGGTCTTCATCTCCGCGATGTAACCCAGGTGCAGAGCGGCACCGCCCATGATCTGGACGTCGAAGTGGCGCTGACCCAGGGTGCGGGACGCCGCTTCCCGCACGGCCGCGAACGCCTCGGGAAGAAGCCGGTCCAGGGATTCGCCGCCCTCGATGCGCTCCCGGAACGAGTCGGTCTCGGCGCGCAGCTCGGCGTCGGAGAGTTCCTTGTAACTGTCCTCGAGGCTGTTGACGGCGTCGGCGTAAGTCCTCAGCCGCTTCAGGACCCGCTTGTCCCCAGTGCGAAGAACCTTTTCCAGGAATGACGCCACGTGTGTTCGCTCCTCCGAGATCAATGGTGGGCACCGGCAGGACAGTGGGTGCACCGCCGAACAGTGTACGTGAGCCAGGCTGGACGCCGGCCGCGTGCCACCGCGCCGGACACCGGGTGGCCCCCGGACGGGTAGCCGCCGAATCCCCGATGCCCACTCGGCAGGCGCGGGACGGGCAACGACCAGGTTCCCGCTACCCGCTCGCCGGACACGGGACGGGCCCGCGACGTGGTCGCGGGCCCGTCCTCGGTGCGGTGCTGCGAATACTCAGGAGGCCGCGGAGTTCGCGGTGTCTGGCTGGTAGGCCCGCGCCTTCTCCTCCCCGGAGCGTCCGTCATTGCTGAGACTGATCACCCCGTATTCCCACCCCTTACGGCGGTACACGGCGGAGGGTTCCTGGGTCTCCTTGTCCACGAACAGGAAGAAGTCGTGACCCACGAGCTCCATCCGGTCCACGGCCTCGTCCACGGTGATCTCGTGGGCGGGGAAGCGCTTGCGCCGGATCTCCACGGGGGTAGGGGGGTCGCTCAGAGGGTACTCGGTGCTGAAGGCCTCGTCCTCGGCCGCCGCGAGTTCTTCCTGGCTGGCATACGTGGGAGTCGGTCCCGAAGGGTCCACGGGCAGCGATCCCGTGGCCTCGTGCACGGCGATGGGCCTCTGGTGCCCGGTGCGGTGGACCTTACGGCGGTCACGCGCCCGACGCAACCGCTCCACGAGCTTGGCGTAGGCCTCGTCGAACGCCGCGAACTTGTCGTCGTTGCGCGATTCGGCGCGCACCAGGGGCCCGCGCCCTACGACGGTGATCTCCACCCGCATGCCCTGGTGGCCGGAGGCGGCGTGTTCCTTGGTGACCTTGACCTCGATGGATTGGACCTTGTCGCCGAGCTGCTGGAAGCGCTCGCTCTTCTCCTCGACGTATTCCTTGAATCGGTCCGGCAGGATGACGTTGCGGCCTAGGATGTTCAGTTCCATGAGACCCTCCACATCTTGGGGATGACGCGGGATGTGCTGCTCTCCCACACGGGACACCTTCAATGCCTCCCGTGATCTAACGCTAGAGGAAACAACGGGGAAATTCATGGATGACGACGTCCGATGATCCTGCGTTCTCCCCCGGTGAACGCCCTACGCGCACCCCCGCGAGGGTCACGACCGCGGGCACCCTGGCCCCGGCCGCGGTCAGGGCGCGGACGGCCTCAGCGGCCGTGGCGCCCGTGGTGATCACGTCGTCCACGACCACGCACGTGAGTCCCGACATGTCCCGGGCGCGCAGGCTCCCGCGTAGCGCCCGGGCGCGCTGGATCCTCCCGCGGCCCTTCTGGGTGCCGCTCCCGGCCACCGCGCGGTGCGTGAGGGCGGGTGCGATGTGCGACCGCGGGGGCAGGGCCGCGCCGCGCAGCAGGGTGGCGACCGGATCGAACCATCGACGACGCCGCGCGCGGGCGCTCGTGGGCACCGGCACCCAGTACAGGGTGGGCCTGTCGTCGCCGAGCTCGCGCGCCACGGTCGCCAGGGCTGCCGAGAGCACGGCGGAGAGTACGGGAGCGAGATCGGTGCGGCCGCCGTTCTTGAAGGACAGCACGCACGAGGCGAGTTCGTGCTCGTACTCCCCCGCGACGACGACCCGCACACCGGACGCGGCGAGCGCCGCCGGGGGTGTCACCGGGTGCGGCCGGGCCGTGGCGCGGCGCAGCACGATCCGACACGCACGGCACAGTACGGTGCCCGGGGCGGCACACACCGCGCACGACACCGGTAACACCAGGTCCAGGGCCTGCGTGCACCACCCGCTGACGACCGCGGCCCGACGGTCCCACCGCGCGAGAACCGACGGGCGACGCCACGGTGCGCCGACGGTGCCACTGCCCGGAGCGACGTCGTACAGCGCGGAACGAGGCACCGCCGAGGAACGGTACGGAACGACGGGGCGGGAGCGGGTCATGGCACCAGTTCACGGTGCGCGGACGGTGTCCGTCCCCGGTACGGCAGACATGTGCAGCGCGCAGCGCACGGCGCACCCACTCAGGAACGGGTGCTCACCCCGCGAACGCGGTGTCCGTGACCTCTTCGCTCTGCAGCGCCCAGGAACTGCCCGTGAGCATGTAGAGCCGCCCGTCCGAGGCGCCGTACACCGCGGCGGACCCGTTGCCCCCGGCCAGAGAGGTCACCCCGGTCAGGGCAGGCAGCTCGTCCACCTTGCCCGCGATCGTGTACCGGCGGGGCTGCGCATTGGTGTCCTGGTCCAGGGCACTGGACACGAACTCGTCCGGGCCGATCCACTGGGCGGTGTCCACGTCCACGTCCGTGGCCACGGCATTGCCCTTCGCGAGTTCGGTGGGTCTGCCGGAGGCGTCCCGCACCACGCCCGCGATCCACACGGTGGAACGCGTCGCGGCGGCGTCGGTCGTGACCACGAGCGCCCGGCTGCCCTCGCGGGAGATCCGCAGGGACGCCACGTGCTGGTCGTCGAGCCACGAGGCGGACACGGTGTCACCCTGCCCCTCCGAGGACGCCCGCACGACCCGGACGGTCCCGGAGCGGTCCGCGCCCCACACCCACCCCAGGTTGTCGAAACTCGGCCGGGTGGGCTTGTACCCGGACCACCGCTGCCGGGGTTGCTGTCCGGGGGACACGGTGTAGACCGTGGAACCGGCGCTGTCCACAAACCCGAAGGCCCCGGCCTCCACGCCCATTCCCGGTTTGCTGA
Organism: Kocuria sp. CPCC 205261; assembly: GCF_040981025.1. NCBI lineage: Bacteria > Bacillati > Actinomycetota > Actinomycetes > Micrococcales > Micrococcaceae > Kocuria > Kocuria sp. CPCC 205261. The sequence goes on from NZ_JAVKPU010000001.1 coordinate 32,585, forward strand.
GCGTGACGCCCTCTGGCAGCGTGAGGTCCGGGATCAGCTCGGTCTGGCCGCCCTGGTAGAACGCGAGCTTGTTGTCGGAGACCCCGATTTGCCTGTTGGGGACGGTCACGGCCTGGATCGGGTCGTTGTCGCTGCCGCCGGAGGTGTCCACCGGGGCGTCGTTGATCCGCAGTTCGACGTCGTCCACGTTCGGGATGGTGCGCAGGGTGGCCCGCAGCTGTTGTTCCATCCGGCGTGCCTGGTTCACCTCCGCGGGGTCGAAGCTCGCGAGCGTGAGGTCCACCGCCGCGGTCCCCCCGGACACCGGCACGGCCGAACGGGACAGCGCGGTACCCTGCGGGATCGCACTGGTCACGGCATTGCCCAGATACGCGGCGGGCCCGCGCATGAGCGCGCGCACCGCCGCCGTGGAGGTCGTGGAGCGGGTCGCGAACCACCGCGGATCCGGAACGAGGTACTTGCTGTCCTGAGCCGAGTAGAAGTAGAGGTTGGTGGGCGAAAAGATCTTCTCGAAGTCCGCTTGCGGGACCACCACGCCGTCGGGCGCCCGGGAGATCCGCCACTGCCCGTCCACCGAGGTGAGCACGAAATCCAGGACGCGCGTGCTGCCCGAGGGCTGCTTGGCGAGCACGCCGCTGGCACTGAGCTCCCCGCTGACCTCCATGCTCGTGCGGAATTCGCCGTCGTTGAGCCGCGGCACCGTGGTGGGCTCCCCCGAGTGGATGAGCACGCGGGTATCCGGCTTCCAGGTCGCGGCGAGCTGCGGTGTGAGGTACTGGCGGGCCACGGAGTAGTCGTCCTGCGCGCCCACCCCGGCGGCCAGGAACCCCTCCACAATCTCCTGGGCCGTGGCCCCCACCCGGGGCCCCTGGGGATTGAAGGGCATCGCGGACTGCTGGGTCTGCTCCGTAGGCTCGATCACCTTGTGCACGGGCCCGGACCGCGGCATGGCACCGCACGCGGAGAGGGTCAGGCCCAGAACCATCGCGCACGCCAGGCCCGTGTACCGCGCCCGACGCCGCGTGGTCCCGAACACGACGTCGCTCACCCGGCGCGTGTCCCCGACGGCCCGGATGGCATCCGCCCGATCACGGGTCCGATCGTGGTCTACGGGATTCATGACTCCTCCGTCCGATCACGGTGTCGCGAGGCGCTCGAGCCCGTGCGCTCTTGTGCCGAGGCGTTCGCATCCGTCGTCGCGGCTGGCTCCCCGGCGGCCACGTCGGCGTCTGGGAAGTCCATGAGCAGCTGGCCCGTGTCCCGGTCCTCGCTCGGGCGCACGGCCGGGGCAGTGAGCTGCAACGAACCGGTGTCGGTGACCCGAGCGGTGGATTCGCTGTGCTGTTCCACGGGTGGCATGGGCAGCGGATTGGGCTGCTCTGGATCCAGCACCTGGTTCCGCAGCAGGGGCAGGGTGAGCCGGAAGCACGCGCCATTGTCGGGTTCGGCCCACACCGTGAGCGCGCCCCCGTGCAACCGCGTGTCCTCCGTGGCGATCGCGAGCCCCAGGCCCGTACCGCCCACCGTGCGAGCGCGCGCGGGATCCCCGCGCCAGAACCGGTTGAAGACCTTGGTCGTCTGCTCCTCGGTCATCCCGATGCCGTGGTCGCGCACCGCCACGGACACACAGTTCTCGTTGGCGCCCACGTAGATGTCCACGGGCTTGCTCTCCCCGTGCTCGAGCGCGTTGGTCACGAGATTGCGCAGGATCCGGTCGATCCGCCGCTGGTCCATCTGCACCACGCAGCGGGTCAGGGTGGACCGCACCGTGAGCTCCGAACCGCTTTCGAGCACGAGCGGCGCGCACGCCTCCACGACGTCGTAGATGACGGTGAAGATGTCCGTGGACGCTATGTCCAGGCGGGCAGCGCCGGCGTCGAACCGTGAGATCTCGAGCAGGTCCGAGAGCAACGAGTCGAAGCGGTCCACCTGGTTGTGCAGCAGCTCGGCGGAGCGCCGGTTGACGGGATCGAAGTCCTCGCGTGCATTGTAGAGCACCTCCGCGGCCATCTTCACAGTGGTCAAGGGCGTGCGCAGCTCGTGGGAGACGTCCGAGACGAATGTCTGCTGCATGGACGAGAGTTGTTCGAGCTGGCTGATCTGCCCCTGGATGGAATCCGCCATGCGGTTGAACGAACGGCTCAACCGGGCGGCCTCGTTGCTGCCGTGGACCTCCATGCGCACGTCCAGATCACCCTCGGACAACCGCTGCGACACGCGCGCCGTACTCGAGACCGGGCGCACCACTTCCCGGGTCACGTACCACACGATGGTTCCCACGAGCAGCAACAGCGCGACCATGGACAGCAACAGCACCGCGTGGATCGAGTCCAGGGTGGCCTGCGGGTCCGAGAAATCGTAGACGAAGTACAACCCGTAGCGAGAGTTCTGGTTGAGCTGGACTACGTCCCCGATCACGATGACCGGTTTCTCCGGCTCGTTCTCCGCCATGCGGACCGAGGCCGGTTGCCAGTACGTGCCGTCCCCATTGGCCACGCGCCGTTGCAGTTGTTGGGGCACGGTGGCGGAGGTCATCCACGCGCTCTCGGTCTGCACGCCCACGAACAACTGCCCCGCGCCCTGGTCCAGGGGGATCAGGATCCAGCGGTGGTCGGTGGTGCTCGTGTCCTGGCTCAGCCCGCCCAGCGTGGAGTTGATCAGCGCCTGGACCTCGGTGCGGTCGGAGGCGTCCGAGGCGTCGAAGCTCGCCTGGGCGGTGCGGATGTCGCTGCGGGCCTCCTCGAGCACCTGGTCCAGGCGGTCGGTGAACAACCGGTCCGCGATCTGGTGTGACAGAAAGCTACCCGTGGCGAGGAACGCCACGGACGTGAGCGTGAGCGCCACGGCGATCGCGCGAAACTGCAGGGACTGCCGCCAGCGGCGGATGAGCGTGCGCCGACCCAGCCGGATCCTGCGGAAGCGTTTGGGTCGACGCCGCTCGGCGGGGCTGTGCGCCACGGGTCGCGCCGGGGCGGACGTCATTTATGCGCGTGTCCCCCGGCTTTGTAGCCGATCCCGCGCACCGTGAGGACCACCTCCGGGTTCTCCGGATCGCGTTCCACCTTGGAGCGCAACCGCTGCACGTGCACGTTGACCAGGCGGTTGTCCGCGGCGTGGGGGTAGCCCCACACGTCACGCAGCAGCTCGTCCCGGCTGAACACCTGGTGCGGCGAGCGCGCCAGGGTCGCAAGCAGGTCGAACTCCAGCGGGGTCAGGAAAATCTCCTGCCCGGCCCGGGTCACGCTGTGCCCGGTCACGTCGATCACGATGTCCCCGAGCGTGATCTCTTGGGTGGCCCCGCGGTCCATAGGGCGCAGACGCGCCTTGACGCGGGCCACGAGCTCGGCGGGTTTGAAGGGCTTGGGGACGTAGTCGTCCGCGCCGGCCTCGAGCCCGCGCACCACGTCCGCGGTGTCGGACTTGGCGGTGAGCATCACGATCGGGATGTCCGACTCGGCGCGGATCTGCTGGCACACCTGGATCCCGTCCATGCCGGGGAGCATGAGGTCCAGGAGGATGAGGTCCGGTTCGGAGGCGCGGAACACGTCCCGGGCGCGGGCGCCGTCGTAGCAGTAGACGGGCTCGAAGTCCTCGGACGCGAGGATGATGCTGATCATTTCGGACAACGCGGCGTCGTCGTCCACCACCAGGATTCTTGCTTTCATGGCCCGCTTTCGCGCTCGTCCCTGACACCCGGAGCGGCCGGGATCGGCGTCCGTGTACGCCCTCGATTCTACGGCCTGGCCGGGCTCAACCCTCGTTGCACGCCTCGGTGAGCGCGCCGCCCAGGTGCGTCACCCGCTGCAGGGCGTCCGGCAGGTCCGGCGGGGTGAGCTCGCTGATCCGCGCCGATGGCGCCAGCACGGTTCCCAGCAACGCCGCCGGATCCATGCCCAGCTCACGCCACGGGCCCAGCACGCGCCGCACGAGCTTGGACACGGGGGTGCGCCCGGTCACAGGGACGGTGTCGAAACACAACCGCACCCCCGCCTCGTGCAGGGCCGCGAGGGGCTCCCACTGCTCGGTGGGCCCGTCCGGCAGACCAAGCACGGCGGCGTCCGCGCCGACCCGCGGGGTCCAGTCGATCCCCACGGCGCCCGCGTCCAGGACCACGGTCTCCGCCCCCGTCGCACGGCACGCGGCCACGGCGTCCGAGAGCGTGGCGCGCAGTTCCTGGCGCGGCAGCGCACGCAGGGTGCGGTAGCCGCTCGCGGTCGGGATGCGCCCGGTCACCACGCGTTCCAGCTCGGGTTCCTCGAGCACCAGCACGACACCGCGCCCGTCCGTGTTGCGCCGCAGCACGGCCACGAGGTCTGCGACGCCCAAGCACCACGACTGCGCGAGATCACGGCGAGCGCCGGGGTCCGACTGCAGCTTCTCCCCGTTGTGCACGTGGACGGTCGCCGCGAGGGAGACCGGGCCGAGCAGCGAGAAGGCGATCGGTCCGGTGTCCGCGCCGGATTCGGCGCCCAGGACGTCCGCGACCATGTTGAGGTCGCTCTCCAGTTGCCGGCGTGCACGGCGGGAGTCGTCGCCGGGGACACCGCTGATCCGCCACCCGTGGGGCTGCCGGTCCGCGTAGAGGGAATCGAGCACGGCGCACGTGCGGGCCGCGAGCTCGGCGTGCGGACCCCGCTCCGGCAGCAGCGGCACGGTGGCCAGGTGCGGTGCGCCCAGCTCGCCGCGCAGCACGGTGAACGTCTCGAGGAGGTCCGTGCCCCGCAGGGAACGGGTGAGGGTCGCGGTGACTGCTTCGCTCATGCGTCGGTGCTGCGCTGGTGGTTTTCGGAAATGGCCTCGTGGTGGCGGATGACCTCGCTGATGATGAAGTTCAGGAACTTCTCCGCGAACTCGGGATCCAGGTGTGCGGCCTCCGCAAGTCGGCGCAACCGTTGGATTTGCGTCTTCTCGCGTTCGGGGTCCGAGGGCGGGAGGTCGTTCTCCGCCTTGAGCTTGCCCACCTGTTGGGTCGCCTTGAAGCGTTCGGCGAGCAGGTGCACGAGTGCGGCGTCGATGTTGTCGATCGTGCCGCGAATGGCTTCCAAGCGCGTCAACGCGCTGTCCGCGGGACGGTCGGTGCCCGGTGAATCGGCTCCCGATGAGTCGACGGGCGCGTGGTCGGCGGGGTCGGTGACTGCACTCATGCGTCCACTGTAATAGTGGCGCGCCCGGCGCCCGGTCGTGTGGCGGTCATGCCGCCCCCACGTGGGGCTCAGGACGCGGCCGCGGCCGCGCGATCGGCGAAGGCGGCGTCGATGGTGGCCTGGCCCAGCACACGGGTGCCCTGGTAGAGCACCATGGTCTGCCCGGGGGCCACACCGCGCTGGGGCTCGTCGAGGCGCACGCACAACCGCTGCTGCCCGTCCTGCCGGGTGAGCCACGCGCGCGCCGGCGCGGGATCGCCGTGGGCGCGCACCTGGACCGTCACAGGGAACTCATCGGAGCGACCGTCCACGTTTTCGGCCATCGCCGCGACCTCGCGGGGCGGGAGCCCGGCCCACGACGGGCGGATGCCCTCCATGACGTCGATCGACAGCAGGGCCTCCGGCCCCACGACCACCTCGTTGGTCTTGGGCCGGATCTCCAGGACGAAGCGGGGCTTGCCGTCCGGGGCGGGTCGGCCGATGTGCAGACCCCGGCGCTGACCCACCGTGTAGGCGTGCGCGCCGCGGTGCTCACCGAGTTCGGTGCCCTGGGTGTCCACGATCCTCCCGGGGGCGAGCTCCATGTGGTCCTCGAGCCACCCGCGGGTGTCCCCGTCCGGGATGAAGCAGATGTCGTGCGAATCGGGCTTCTTGGCCACGGACAGCCCGCGCTCCTCAGCCTCGGCGCGCACCTGCGCCTTGGACGGGGTCTCGGCCAGGGGGAAGATCGCGTGCTCGAGCTGCTCGGCGGTGAGCACGCCCAGCACGTAGGACTGGTCCTTGGCCCAATCGGCCGCGCGGTGCAGTTCCTTGTGCCCGTCCGCATCCGTCACGACCTTGGCGTAGTGACCCGTGCACACGGCGTCGAACCCCAGGGCGAGCGCTTTCTCGAGCAGGGCCGCGAACTTGATCTTCTCGTTGCAGCGCATGCACGGGTTGGGGGTACGCCCCGCAGCGTACTCGGCCACGAAGTCGTCCACGACGTCCGCCTGGAACCGTTCGGAGAAGTCCCACACGTAGTACGGGATCCCGAGCTTCTCAGCCGCGCGCCATGCATCCCGGGAGTCCTCGATCGTGCAACACCCCCGCGCGCCCGTGCGCAGCGTGCCCGGGGTGCGGGACAGCGCCAGGTGCACGCCCGTGACGTCGTGCCCCGCGTCCACGGCGCGCGCCGCGGCCACCGCCGAGTCCACACCGCCGCTCATCGCTGCCAGAACACGCACGTCAATTCCTCCAGGTCCGTCGAGGGTCGAAAAAAATTGTTGGTCGAGCCGGTTTAACAACCAGCGCGCCGCCGGGGCTATTCCCGACGGCGCCGCAGTTCCCGACGACCCCGTTCCCGGCCACTCCGCGGTTCCTGACGGCGCTGCTCAGGACGCGAAGCCCGGGACGTGCCCGGACAGCCCCGCGGTGTGGGCGCGGTCGTAGACCTCCGCCACGGCAGCCAGCACCGCGGTGACGTCGTCCGGCGTGCTCGAGTGTCCCAGGGAGAAGCGCTGGGCACCGCGCGCGGTCTCCTCGGGCACCCCCATGGCCAGCAACACGTGGGATGCGCGCGGGACGCCCGCGTTGCACGCCGAGCCCGTGGACAGCGCGACCCCCGCGGCGTCGAAGAGGAAGAGCATGGAATCGCCCTCGCACCCGGGGAACGTGAAGTGCGCGTTGCCCGGCAGCCGCGTGGGGTGCGCCCACTCGTCCTCGGGTGCGCCGGGCTCGGGCCCGCGCAGCACGGCCTGCGGGACCCGTTCGCGGATCCCCGCCACGAGGGTGTCGCGCAATCGTGCACGACGCACGAACTCGGCGTGCGCATCACGCTGGGCGGCGTGCACTGCGGCACCGAACGCGGCCGCCCCCGCGGCGTTGACCGTGCCGGAACGCACGCTGCGCTCCTGGCCCCCGCCGAAACTCGTGGCGGCCAACGTCACCGTGCGGGGGGCGTACAGCGCGCCCACACCCATCGGACCGCCGAGCTTGTGTGCGGACACCGCAAGAGTACTGATCCCGGGCAAGTGCGCGTCCACGGGCACCGCGCAGAACGCCTGCACGGCGTCCACGTGGAAGGACACCCCCGCCCGGTCGCACAGGGCCGCGAGCTCCGCGATCGGTTGCACCGTGCCGACCTCGTTGTTGGCCCACATCACGGTCACCAGGGCCAGCTCGTCTCCGCGACGGTCGAGCAACTCCCGCAGGTCGTCGGGGTCCACCCGGCCGTCGGCATCGACCTCGAGCCACGCGAGCTCGGCGCCCTCGTGCGCGGCGAGCCACTCGGCCGCCTCGGATACCGCGTGGTGTTCCACGGTGGACAGCGCGATCACGGTGCGACGCGAATCCGCGTCCCGGGCCGCCCGGAACAGCCCGAGCACGGCCATGTTGTCCGCTTCCGTCCCGCCGGATGTGAGGATGATCTCCACCGGTTCCGCGTTCAACGCGGCGGCCACGCTGTCCCGCCCGGTCTCCAGGGCCATGCGCGCAGAGCGCCCACCCGAGTGCAGGGACGCGGGGTTGCCGCCGCGTTGGGCCTGCGCCACGTAGGCCTCGACGGCCTCGGGCAGCATGTCGGTCGTGGCGGCGTGATCCATGTAGACGCGCGGTGTGGGCATGGGTCCAATTCTAGGCGCGCCCACCGCGGCCCTCCCTCGGCCGCGCACCGCCGGTGCGACCTCCCCCAGCGCACCGCCGGTGAGACCCCCGGCTGCGTCGATACAACGCCCCGCGCCCCGCCGGTGCCGTGCCGCACGGACGCGCCTACACTCGCAGCCATGCTGCATTTCGTCTTCCACACCCCCGAGATCCCCGGCAACACGGGAAACGCCATCCGCCTCGCGGCCTGTACGGGCGCGCGCCTGCACCTCGTGGAGCCCCTGGGCTTCACGTTCGGGGACGCCCACCTGCGCCGGGCGGGATTGGACTACCACGATCTCGCGGTCATGGACGTGCACCCCAGCGTGGAAGCACTGTGGGACACGCTCGGGGACGCCCGGGTCCTCGCGTTCACGTCCCACTCGAGCACCCGCCACACGGACGTGACCTACCAGGACGGGGACGTTCTGCTCTTCGGCCGCGAGTCCACGGGGCTGCCCACCGATGTCCTCGAGGACGAGCACGTCACCGAACACGTCCGGATCCCCATGCTGCCCGGGCGCCGCTCCCTCAACCTCGCCAACTCCGCGTCCATCGCACTCTACGAGGCCTGGCGGCAGTTGGGCTTCCCCGACGGCGTGTGATCCCGCCACGACGACGGCGCTCGCCGGGTACCGTGCGTATGCACACCCTGCGAGCGCCGTCGTGAACGCCGTCGGCGCGGCCGGAGCCGCGGGCGCCTACTTGCCCGATTGCTCGGCGGCGTTGCCCACCCTGACCTTGGCCGTGTGCTCGTCCCCGCCGCGCCGGTAGGTGACCTCCGCCTCCGTCCCGGCCGCGAGTTCCCGCACGCCGGCGGTGAGGGCGTCCGCGTCCGTGATGCGCTTGCCGTTGAACTGCGTGATCACGTCGTTCGCGCGCAACCCGGTGTCCGCGGCCGGGGAGCCGTCCTGCACGCTGCGCACGAGGGCACCCGAGGAGAACTGCTCCGAGTTGCTCCCGGACGGCGTGTAGGCGGAGACGGACGCGCCCAGGTAGCCGTGCGTGGCCTTGCCGTCCTTGATGATCTCGTCCGCGACCCGCTTGGCCGTGTTGGACGGGATCGAGAATCCCACCCCGATGTTCCCCGAACTGGAGGAGTCGTTCGAGGAAGACCCCGCCGCCGAGGCGATCGCCACGTTGATGCCGATCACCTGACCGCTCGAGTTCACGAGCGCGCCGCCCGAGTTGCCGGGGTTGATCGCCGCGTCCGTCTGCAAGACGTTGAGGTAGACGCTCGACTTCGCGGACTGCGAGCCCGACTGCCCGTTGTCCGGGAAGTTGAAGAAGAAGTCCTGCCCGCCGCCCTGCTGGGAGTCCTCTGGGGTCTCCTGCGCCGCTGAGGAGGCGACGGCGATCGTCCGGTTGAGCGTGGAGACGATGCCGTCCGTGACGGTCCCGCTCAGTCCGAGCGGTGAGCCGATCGCGATCGCGGTGTCCCCCACGTTGAGCTTGCTCGAATCCCCGAATTCCGCGGGCGTAAGACCGCTCGGGTCCACCTTGATCACCGCGAGGTCCGATTCGGGGTCCGTGCCCACGAGGCTGGCCTTGCGCACGGAACCGTCCGAGGTCTGGACCTCCAGGTTGGCATCCGAGCTCGCGCCGTCCAGCGTGACCACGTGGGTGTTGGTGAGGATGTGTCCTTGATCGTCCAAGATCACACCGGACCCCGTCCCCGCACGGCCCCCGGCGGACGCGGAGATCGTCACCACGGACGGGGAGGCCTTGTGGGTGGCCCCCGTGATCTGGTTGACCGATTCCGTGTTGTTCACGATCACCGGGGAGCTGTTGCCCGCCGCGGACACGCCGTTGTTCTCGGCGAGGGCGCCGGTCCCCACCGCGGTCCCCGCACCGATCAGCCCTGCGAGCACCATCCCGGCGACCAGGGCACCTGCCGAGAACTTGCGCTTGGGCGTCGTGGCGGTCGCAGCACCACCGGCCGGTTGCGACGCCGCGGTGTAGCCGTCCTGACCACCGGAATAGGTGCCGTACTGGTAACCCCCGGTGGCGCCGGGGTGTTCGCCCGCGGGCGGGATGGGTTGGGTGTCCTGCGCGTGCCACGGCGAACCCTGGTCGGCGCCCTCCGTCCCGGAGCCGTACTGGCCGTACCGGGGCACGGGACGCTGGGGATCGCCGCCCGCACGGGGGTCATAGGAATCGGCCATGTTCTCTCCTTCAGGACTGTGACAGGACGTCGAGGGATCGTGTGTCTGGATGCGGATACCGGGACCCGCCCGGCGGCTTCCGGTGGCCCAGTATGCCCGGGCGTACTGAGCCGCGGCTGTGAGAACTGGCCGATTCCTGCACGTTGTCTGGCGATCTCCGGGACGCTCGCTGATCTCGTGACCGCATTGTCCGTTCAGCGTAGTCTGTGACTCGGACGACCATCATGTCCCGGGGACGATCCCCGGGCGGGCGTCCGCCGGGCTGAGATCGATTGGAACGAGGGTCATGAATCCACACACCGTTTGGCGCCGCGCTGTTTCCGCGACCGTACTCTCGGGAGTGTGCTTGTTCGCGGCGCCCGCCGCCCTGGCCGAGCCCCCTCAGCAGGTGGACCCCGGCACACGGATCGTGGATTCGGCCAACGTCCTGGGCAACACGTCGCAGTTGCAGGACGAGATCAACAGGGTCGCCAGCGAACACAACATCACGCTCTACGTGGTGTACGTGGACCGGTTCACGAACCCCACCGATCCCGGTCAGTGGGTCCAGGACTTCGCCCGGAACAATGGTTTCGGGACCAACGACGCCGTGCTCACCGTGGCCACCGAGACCCGCCAGGCGCGGTTCGTGGCCAACTCGGCGGGTCCCCTGTCCCGCTCGGACACCCAGGAGATCTACAACGAGAACATCGTCCCGGCCCTGCGCAACGGCAACTGGGACGCCGCCGCCCAGGGGGCCGTGAAGGGGATCGACTCGAAACTCGGCGGGGTGAGCCTGAACGGGGCCGGCGGTGTGGTCGGCGGGGTCGTGGTGCTCGGCGGGCTCGCGGCCGCGGGCGTGGGCGTCGCGTCGCTCATGCGCGGGCGGCGTCGTCGCGCGAATGCACCCCAGGCCCCGGAACCACACAACGGCAGCAGCGCGCCGCAGCGACAGCTCGTGCCCCTGCCCGAGCTGCACAAGCGCGCGGGTTCGGCGCTCGTGGAGGCGGACAACGCGATCCAGCACTCCGAGCAGGAACTCACCTTCGCGCAGCTGCAGTACGGCCGCGAGCAGACCCAGCCGTTCGAGCACGCACTCGCGCGGGCCAAGGAGCATATGCGCGCGTCCTTCGAGCTGCAGCAGAAGCTCGAGGACCACATCCCGGACACCGAGGCGGACCAGCGCGCGTGGCTCGGGGAAATCATCGAGCGCTCCAACCAGGCGCGCGGCTCCCTTGCGGAACAGGAACAGAACTTCTCGCAGTTGCGTCAACTCGAGACCCGCGCCCCCGAGGCGCTCGAGGACGTGCGCCACGCCGTGGCCGGTGTCCAGCCGCGCCTGCAGGACGCCGAGTCCTTGCTCGTCTCGCTGCACGCAACGTACGACGATGCCGCTCTGGCCCCCGTGCGGGACAACGGCGAGCAGGCACGCGAACGCCTCGAGTTCGCCGAATCCGCGATCGCCCAGGCCCAACAGCACCTGGACGCGGGACAGGTTTCCCAGGCCGTGCTCAACATCCGAGCCGCCGAGGAAGCGCAGGGCCAGGCCGAGGGTCTGATCACCTCGGTGGAGAACGCCCGCCGGGAACTGGCCAAGGCCGAGGAGTCCCTCAAGGACGCCGTGAGCATCGCCCAACGGGACGTCGCCGAGGCCGAGGGACTGGTCCAGCAGGGCTCCCGTCCCGAGCTCGCGGGTGCCGCCGCCGGGGTGCGCTCCGTGCTGCAGACCGTGACCCAGAACATGCGTTCCGGGCGCTACGACCCCATGGGCTCCGCCCGCCGGCTCGCGCAGGCCAAGGCCGAGCTCGACAAGGGCCTGGACGACGTCCGTAGCGCGAACGACCGCGCCCGCTCCGCGCGCGAGACCCTGTCCCACGCGCTCGTGAGCGCGCAGGCGAGCCTGACCACCGCGTCCGACTACGTGTGGGCGCGCCGCGGCGGTGTAGGCGCCCGCGCGCGCACGGAACTCGCGGAGGCCGAACGCCACCTGGAGATCGCGCAGCAACTGCAGAACTCTGATCCCGAGCGGGCACTCAACGAGGCCAACCAATCCATCCGCCTCGCGGACTCCGCACAGCGCTCCGCACAGACGGACGTGGACGAGTTCTACAACTCCCCCATGGGCTACGGCGGCATGGGTTACGGCCGGCGCAGTAACGGCCTCGGTGGTGCCATGCTCGGCGGGATCCTGCTGGGCGGGATCCTCAACGGCGGCATCGGCGGGGGCCACTACGGCGGCGGAGGCGGTGACTTCGGCGGCGGTTTCGGCGGCGGGGGCGGCGATTTCGGTGGCTTCGACGGCGGTGTGGGCGGGAACTTCTGACCCCCTCCGGGTGAGCGACGCACCCGCCGCCCCGTGACAGATTTCAGTTTTGTCCGAGATACGAGAAGAGGAGAACACCATGTCCAAACAGTCCATTTTCGGGCGGATCGCTCAGCTGGCCAAGGCGAACATCAACGCGATGATCGATTCCGCGGAGGACCCCCAGAAGATGCTGGATCAGATGGTCCGCGACTACACCGAGAACATCCGCGAGGCGGAGTCCGCCGTGGCCCAGACCATCGGTAACCTCCGCTTGCTCGAGAAGGACCACGCCGAGGACGTCCAGGAGGCCGCCCAGTGGGGTAACAAGGCACTGGCCGCGTCCAACAAGGCGGAGGAGTTCCGTTCGTCCGGCAAGGAGAGCGAGGCCCAGAAGTTCGACAACCTCGCCAAGGTCGCGCTGCAACGTCAGATCCAGTCCGAGAGCGAGGCCCGCGGGGTCGAACCCCAGATCGCGTCCCAGACCGAGGTCGTGGAGAAGCTCAAGGACGGGCTCAACACCATGCGCGGCAAGCTCCAGGAGCTCTCCGCCAAGCGTGACGAGCTGGCCGCTCGTCAGAAGACCGTCCAGGCCCAGGCCCAGGTGCAGGACTCCCTCAAGGCGTTCGACGTCATGGACCCCACGAGCGAGGTCTCCCGGTTCGAGGACAAGGTCCGCCGCGAGGAGGCTCGCGTGGCCGGCCAGCAAGAGCTCGCCGATTCCTCCCTGGACCGCCAGTTCGAGGCGCTCGAGGACATGGGTCAGCAAACCGAGATCGAGGCGCGGCTCGCGGCGCTCAAGGCCGGCAGCGCCACCACGGACGGCGAGAAGATTGTGTCCTCCGAGGAAGTCTGAGTCACTTCCGGGACTGCCGGTGCGGTGGCCGCAGCATTCAGGGCCTCATCCCGCGGCTGAGCAGACACCCCCGGCGTGAGCCGACGTGGAGCAAACGCGGCATCGCCTGCTGCGTTTGCTCCACTACTTGTCGCGAAGTAGCCCCGGACATGTGTCCGGACATGCCAGAAGCCCGGTTTCCTGGGAAACCGGGCTTCTTCGTGGTTGCGGGGGCAAGATTTGAACTTGCGACCTCTGGGTTATGAGCCCAGCGAGCTACCGAACTGCTCCACCCCGCGGCGATGTCCTCAACTATACGGAGGGTGAACGGATCGTGCAAATCGGGTGTCCCCCGGCGCGGATCCGCACGGGACAGCGCCCCGATGGCGAGGGGCGGGGAGGACAGGGGCGGCGACAAGGGGGACGGTGATGGCGAAGGGCGGTGACCGGGAAAACCCGATCACCGCCCTTCGGGCGTCTCCCCTGGATTACGGGGTGGCACCGTCCTGACGCATGGCCTCGTCGATGGCCTGCTTCAGCCGGTCCTGGGCCTCGCCGTACTGCGTCCAGTCACCGTCCCGGCGTGCCCGATCCGCTTCCTGCATGGCCTGGTTGGCGTTGTCCAGAGCCTGCTGCAGGGACGTGGAGCGCGGCGACGGGGTCCCGGAGGGCTGCGGCGAGGGGCTGGCCGACGCGCCGTCGTCCACCGCGCCGGTGCGCCCGTCGCCGCCCTGGGCGGCCTCCGCGGCCCGGTCGTTCACGCCGGCCCCGGTGTCCGTGGTGGCACCGGAGTTACCGCTGAAAACCTCATCCAGAGCGCCGTCGAGCGTGGGCGCGAATCCGACCTTCTCACCGAAGCCCACGAGGACGCGGCGCAGGGTGGGGTAGGCGGCATCGCCGGAGGACTGCACGTACACGGGCTGGACGTAGAGCATGCCCCCGCCCGCGGGCAGTGTCAGCAGGTTGCCGTTGATGACCTCGGACGCACCCTGACGCAGCAGGTTCAGCTCCTGGGACACATCCGTGTCCGAGTTGAACAGGTTCTGCGCCTGGCCCGGACCGGGCACCACCGAGGAGCGCGGCAGTTCGAGCAGCCTCAGCTTGCCGTAGTCCTCGCTCTTGACGCCGTCCTCACCCGTCCCGGCGTCCGCGTTGGCGGAGAGGTACCCGTACATCACGTTACGGGTGTTGCCGGACTCGTTTTGCTGCGGGATGAAGGACGAGGTGAGCGAGAAGTTCGCCTCGTCCTCACCCGGCATGCGCATGGAGAGGTAGTACGGCGGCTGCGGGACGTCCTGGTTCTGCTGGGTGGGGTCATTGGGCACGGACCACACGTCGTCGCTCGCGTAGAAGCTGTTCGCGTCCGTGACGTGGTAGCGGTTGAGCAGCTCACGCTGGACCTTGAACATGTCTTCGGGGTAGCGCACATGGGCCATGAGGTCCGCGGACATGTCCGAGTACGGCTTGAGCGTGTTCGGGAAGACCTTCTGCCACGACTTCAGGACGGGATCCTGGTCGTCCCACGCGTAGAGATCCACGGAACCGTCGTAGGCGTTGACCGTGGCCTTGACCGAGTTACGGATGTAGTTCACACGCTCGGGCGGCAACGCAGCGGCGGTGCCCTGCGCGGTCTGGGTGTCCTGGGTGGCGTCCTGGAGCACGGACGGCGTGGAGTACGGGTAGGACGCCGCCGTGGTGTAGGCGTCCACGATCCACACGACCTTGTTGTCCACGATCGCCGGGTACGGGTTGCCGTCCACCGTGAGGTAGGGGGCCACCTTCTCCACCCGCTCGCGCGGGTTGCGGTCGTAGAGGATCTGGGACTCCGGGCGCGCCGCGTCCGAGAGCAGCATGTCCGTGGACTGGAACTTGATGGAGTAGGACAGCTTGTTAAACCAGTTGCCCACGGTGGGGCCGCCGTTGCCGGCGAACGTGGTCTTGGCGTCCTGGGCGTCCCCGTCATTGGTCTGGGGGCGGTCCAGCTCGAGCGGCGGGTCCTCCGGGGAGCCACCCACGATCGAGTACTCGGGCGAGTTCTTCCCGAAGTAGATCCGCGGCTCGTAGTCGTTGGAGATCTCACCGCGGGACGGGATCCCGGCCTGCATGAATTGGGGCTTGCCGTCCGCCTGCACGCGGGAGCCGTACGCGGCCACCACGCCGTAGCCGTGGGTGTAGACCACCGACTGGTTGTACCAGCCCTGGATCTGGTCCGGGTTCAGTTCACGGGTCGCGATGACCGTGTCCTGGGTCTGCCCGTCGATCGTGTAGCGGTCCACGTTGAGCATGTCGGAGAACTGGTAGTACGGCCTGAACTGCTGCAGCTGGGCGAACGCGGAGGAGACCACGTTGGGGTCCAGCAGACGGATGTTGGAGGTGGTCTCCGTGTCCTGGCGCAGCGCACCCTGTTCGGTCTGGGTCGTGGCGTCGTACGGGGTGACCTCGGTGTTGTCCAGACCGTAGGCCTGCCGGGTCATGGTGATGTTGCGCTGGATGTACTCGTTCTCGAGCGCCTGCTCCGTGGGGGTCACCTGGAAGCGCTGGATGGCCCACGGGTAGAGCCCACCGGCCACCACGGCCACGACCACGAGCATCGCGGCACCGATCAGGGGCAGCTTCCAACGGCCGATGAACCCGGCCACCACGAACAGGATGGCTACCAGGACGGCGGCGATCGCCAGGATGCCCTTGGTGGGGATCACGGCGTTGACGTCGGTGTACAGCGCACCGGTCCACTTGCCCGAGTTGGAGGTCAGGGTCGCGTAGCGGTCCAGCCAGAAGTTCACGGCCTGCAGCGCGAGGAACGCGGCCACGATGGAGCCCAGGTGCACGCGGGCGGAACGGGTCGTGGCGATCCCGCGTTCATGGATGCGGATCCCGCCGTAGACGTAGTGCATGAGCAGCCCGGCCACACCGGCGAGCAGCAGGGCGGTGACCAGGAAGCCGATCAGCAGCCGCAGGAACGGGAGGGTGAACACGTAGAAGCCCAGGTCCAGGTCGAACTGGGGGTCGGTCTGCCCGAAGGGTTCCTGGTTGAGGAACAGCAGCACGGTCTGCCACTGGGACGTGATCGTGGAGGCGGCGAACAGCCCGAAGATCACCGGAACGGCCACCATGACGATCTTGCGCACGGGGTCCAGCGCCTGCTGGTACTTCTGCATGTTGTCGCTGACCTGGCCGGTGTCCCGGGGGCGGTTGCGGTACGCGAGCCACAGGCTCAGGAACATGAGCGTGGCCACGATCACGGCGGAGATGATGAACAGACCGATCATCGCGAGGTTACGGGTGACGAACACCCGCAGGTAGCCGAGCTGCTCGAACCAGAGGATGTTCGTGTAGACCTGGGTGAACCCCACGAACAGGGCGATGAGGACCACCACCGCGATCACCGTGGGCAACAGGGCCCCGTGTTTCTTGCGGCCCGCTGCGGACCCGCTGGATGGACGTGGGGATGTGGATCCGGCGGTCACTGAATACCTCTGAATTCCCTGGGCACGGATGATGATCTGTCAATGATCAGTGTCCACCCTATTGTGCTGGCCCCCGTCGCGGCATGCAATTTCA
Organism: Kocuria sp. CPCC 205261; assembly: GCF_040981025.1. Taxonomy (NCBI): domain Bacteria; kingdom Bacillati; phylum Actinomycetota; class Actinomycetes; order Micrococcales; family Micrococcaceae; genus Kocuria; species Kocuria sp. CPCC 205261. The sequence continues at coordinate 49,190 of NZ_JAVKPU010000001.1, forward strand.
CCGCCTCGGATGTCACCGGGTGCCGCAGGAAGGCAGCTCCACGACCGATCCGGACGCCGCTTTTTCGACCCCTTCCACAGCATCTCCCAGTGTCTTCACCTCGATCACCGTGAGACCATCCGGGATGTGCCCGGCCACCTCACCGCAATTGTCCGAGGGCGCCAGGAAGTACGTGGCACCGGACTCCGCTGCGCCCTGCAATTTCTGTCGGATCCCGCCGATGGGACCGACCTTCCCGTCCGCCGAGATCGTTCCGGTACCCGCGATGTGTTCGTCGCCCGCCATCGATCCGGGGGTCAGTTCCTCGATGATCCCCAGCGCGAACATCATCCCGGCGCTGGGTCCACCCACCTGGTCCAGTTGGAAGTCCACGTCCACGGGGAACTCGTATTTCGGTACGAGGTACACGCCGAGCTGCCACCGCTGCGAGTCCTCGTCCCGGGTCAGCTTCACGTGTTCGGTGACCGTCCTGCCGTCCCGGCGCACGACGACGTCCGCTCCCCGCTCCCCCGCGGCGTCGAGTTGCTCGCGCAACAGCTCGAGCGAGGTGACCTGCGTGCCGTTCACGGAGAGGATCCGGTCCCCGGCCCGCAGGACACCGCCCGCGGCGCCGCCGGGGATCACGGCGTGCACGGTCAGGGTGGTTGTGAAGGGCTTGCCCAGGTGGTTCAGCGCGGCCGCCACGGAGTCCTCCTGGGAGGTGACCATGGCCGCGGCGTTGGACTCGTCCACCTGCTGGCCCGTGGTGTCCGGCGGGTAAAGGGTGTCCTCCGGGATCACGGCATCGGAGGGATCCAACCAGCCCAGCAGCGCGTTGATGGAGTTGAGCCGCCCGGAGGGTCCGCCCGTGACGTACACGGTGGTCAGGTCCAACCGGCCGTCGCTCGGGTAGGTCGGGGCGCCCGTGATCTTGACGAGCTGCTTGTCGTCGTGGCTGCCCACGGTGTTGAACGTGGGTCCGGCGGATTCCACGACGTACGGCGCGGGCAGCACCACGCCCGCGAGCAGCAGCACCGTGGTCCCCGCGAGCGCGACCGACGGCAACGACCGGCGGCGGAGGAATCCGCGCCGCGCCCCCTTCTGCTCACCCGTCACGTCGCTTCCTCTCCACGGCCTCCAGGACCGTCCCAGCGTACTCGGCCCACCCTGGGAAGGTCCCGCGCACACCGTCTGGGGCGTACGTCGCACGCCCTCGTGGAAGGTTCGAAGACGCCGCACGGCCGGGGACGGCGGCGTCGCCCGCTCCCGGTGAACGGGCGCCCGGAGGGTACCTGAGCCATCAGCGAACTGGGGGCGCACGCGGTGGTTCGGGCCCGGGGCGGACGGCTAGGGTTTGAGCAGTCCTAGATCCTCCACGACGATTGGCGGTCCCATGCCTTCGAACCCTCCGTACGACGAGAACGGCGAGAACCCTAAGGACCCGTTCCAGGAGATGTTCGAGCGTCTGCTGGGCTCCGGGAACATGAAGCCCGGTGACATGCCGGCCGGTATGCCCATGGACCCGCAGGCCATGTCCATGATGTTCCAGCAGATCCAGTCCATGATGAGTTCGACCTCCTCGGGGGAGCCCATCAACTGGGAGCTCGCCAACCAGCACGCCCGTCAGGTGGCCGCGCAGAAGGGCGACGCGTCCGTCTCGGCGAAGCAGAAGGGCGCCGTGAACGACGCCATGAAGCTCGCGGACCTGTGGCTCACGGACAACACCGCGTTCGGCGAAGCCCCCGTGCTGCCGTCCGCGTGGGCGCGCGCCGAGTGGATCGAGGCCACGTGGGAGACCTGGAAGGAGATGACCACTCCGGTGGCCACCTCCGTGTCCAAGGCCATGTCCGACGCCCTGACCCAGCAGTTGCCCCCCGAGCTCTCCCAGGCCATGGGCGGGGCGGACCTGTCCGGGATGCTCTCCGGCGCGGGCTCCATGATGTTCGGGATGCAGCTGGGACAGGCCGTGGGTGCGCTCTCGTGCGAGGTGCTGTCCTCCACGGACGTGGGCATCCCCCTGGCCAAGGACCGCTGCGCGCTCGTGCCGTCCAACGTGGCCGAGTTCAGCGAGGGGCTGGACCTGCCGGCCTCGGACGTGATGCTGTACCTGGCCATCCGCGAGGCCGCCCACACGCGTTTGTTCCACGGTGTGCCGTGGTTGCGCCAGTACGTGCTGGACCTGATCACGGCGTTCGCGTCCGAGATCCACATCGACATGGACCGGATCGAGTCCATCGCCCAGGAACTCGACCCCTCCGACCCCTCGGGCATCCAGGACGCGCTGGCCTCCGGCGTGTTCAGCCCCGAGATGACCCCGCGCCAGGAGGCCACACTCGCCAAGCTCGAGACGGTCCTCGCGCTCGTGGAGGGTTGGGTCAACCGCGTCACCGTGGCCTCCACCGCCAACATCCCCTCCGCCGCCGCCCTCACCGAGATGATGGCCCGACGCCGCGCCGAGGGCGGGCCCGCCGAGCGCACCTTCGGTTCCCTCGTGGGTCTCGAACTGCGCCCCCGCCGATTGCGTGAGGCAGCGACCTTCTGGGGTTACGTGGAGGAACAGCGCGGGATCACCGAGCGCGACAGCCTCTGGGAGTCCCCCGAGCTGCTGCCCACCAACGAGGACCTCGACGATCCCCAGGGCTTCGAGGAGCGCCGCGGGCTGCTCACGGCCAGCGACGAGGAGATGGACGCCGCCCTGGAGAAGCTGCTGGCCGGCGGGTACGAGGACGGCCGGCAGGCCCCGGGGGGCGCGAGTTCCACCGGCCAGGCCTCTGCGGACGCGAAGCAGGGTGCGTCCGGGGAGACGTCGCCTGGACGCAAACCGGGTGAGAGCACGGGCACTGCCGGCGACGACGACCAGGACGATCCCGACACCACGCGGGACGAGGACTGATCGTGGGCGGCTGGGCCTCCGTGTAGTAGGCCCGTCGTACGGACTTCAGGGTTCGCGGCCGGGCCCGTGCGAACGGCCCGGGGCCACTCGCACCGAGACTCGTGCGGACCTCGTACCGGCCCGGCTCGCCGGACTGGCCCCTCGGGTGCCTCACTCCCGGCCCGTGACCTGCGCGGGGTTCCGCTCCGCCCACGCGACGCCGTCCAGGAACTGGGCGGCGTCGTGCGCCCTGGGGTGGCGCCGTGCCATCTCCCAGAACCGCTCGTTGTGGTGAGCCTCGAGCAGGTGCACGAGCTCGTGCAGCACCACGGTCTCCAGAACCCACTCGGGCGCGTCCGCGAGTCGCCGTGAGATCCGAATGGCACCCGTGGCGGGGGTCGCCGAGCCCCACAGTGTGTGCTGGCGGGCGGACCACGTGATGCTCGTGGGCCGGGCACGACCCTCCAGGTAGGTCCGGGACAGCCGCTGCGCCATCTCCTCCAGCGCCGTGTCGGAGTGCCGCGTGCGCGAGGCCGCCTCCGCCGCGCGCCGCTTGGCCACGACCCTGGGAACGAGAGTTGCACTCCAATGCGCGATCTGGGCACGGGTGGCCCGTTGCGGCACCGAGAGCACCACGGCGTCCCCGCTGAAGTGGGCGTTGACGGTCTTGGTGCGGCGGGCACTGCGCTTGACGACGATCTCCGGCATCTCCTCCGGTGGTTCGACGATTCTGGTTCGTGGTGGGGGCATGCCCCCAGTTCACCACCCCGCCCGGGCGGGGCACGAACCGGGACGCAGAAGGGGAGCACGGTGCCCGCGGCACCCGTCCTGTGGATTGCCCCGCGCCGGCCGCGGGAGCACCCCGCTTCGGCAACCCTGGTGCCATGACCCACCGTTGCCCAACCGCCCCCGAGGAACCCTGCGCTCCCCCGGCGCTCGACGAGCTGCGCGTTCTCGCGCTCGGGCTCGACCCCCTCACCGCCGCCGTGTGCCTCGCGCTCGCGGAGGCCGGGGTCTGCCTGCTCAACGTCCGGGATCCTGCACCCGTCGAGACCGCGGACGTCCGCCACGGCCCGTATCCCGCGGAGTTCCAGGGCCAGCCGCGTGAACTGGTGCTGAGGACCCTGCTGCGGCGCAGATCCCCGCGCTGCGCCCCGCTCAGCGCACCCGAGCTCTTCCCGTCGGCGGCAGTGCCCACCGCCGTGGTGCTCCACACGTGGTCCGTGCCCGGTGATCTCGTGGCGGACCTCGCCACGGCTCCCTCCCCGGACCTGGACCCGGCGCTGCCCACCCTGAGCGTGGTCCGCGACGGCGGGTCCGTGGTTGTCTGGCCCCTCACCGACTGGGCGCATCGCCCGTGCCGAGCCTGTGTGGCGAGTGCGGTCCGTGAAGCGCGACGCGCGTTCCGTGGGTCCCCATCCACGTCCGGCGAGCCTCTGCTTCCGCGTCAGGACGGGGCAGTGGCCGTGCTGACGCGCACGGTGGCCACCGGGGAGATCGCGGGTCGCCTGCTGTCCCACGTGCTGCGGGACGACGCCGCTCCGCGGGCGGCACCGTCTGACCCGCCACACGACGCTCCCCCGGACGTGCCACCTGCCGGCACCGAAACGGCGCCGTCCGGCCCACCGCCGGCCCGGCCCACCGCCGGAACGCAGTCACCTGACGGTCCGGAAGCGTGCCTCGTGCTGCGCCGGGGGCTGACGGTTCTGCCGTTGGCCCCGGATCCGAGGTGCCTGTGCTCCCTCGCGTTCACCGGGCTGTGAACCGTGCGTGCGGAGTGCGCCGTACCGCCCGTGCCCGCTCAGACGGAGTCGCGGTCCACCGTGAAGGCCCCCGCCGTGTCCGGGGGCGAGGGTGCGGGCTCGTCCCGCACCAGGGCGTTGATCACGGCCACGATGTGCCGGGCCGTGACCTCCGGGTCCAGCGCCACCATGGTCAGCGGAGGGTCGGCCAGCGCCGCCGCCGGGGAGTCGTTGACCCCCACGATCGCGAGGTCCGCGGGCGCTTTCCAGCCGAGCCGCCGCATCCCGCAGAGCACGGCGAGCGCGGCGGTGGTGTCGTGGGCGCACACCCCGGACGCCCCCGGGTGCCGTTCGCGCCACTGCAGCAGCACATCGGCCGCCCCGCGGGGATCCACAGGAAGGGGAAGAGCGCTCGGGCGAGGCAGGCCACGGGCCGCGCACTCGCGCTGCAGCACCTCGAAGCGCCACTGGGAGACGCCGTGCATGTGCTCCCCGCCCGTGACCGCATAGCCCAGGTGCGTATGGCCCGCGGCCACGAGCCGCTGCACCTGCACCCTGGCGATGTCCCGCTCACGGAGACCCGTGATCCACCGCCCCATGTCGTCCGAACCGGTCCAGGAGACGACGCCGCGCACGCCACTTCGACGCATGCGCTCGGCGTCGTCCTCCGCGAGGTCCCACGCGAGCACGGCGGCCGGCGTCACGGAGGACCAGACCCGGGCGGCGGGGCGGCGGGTCCACGCATGGATCACCATGGACAGCCCCACCTCGGAGAACAGCACCGAGAGCCGCTCCACGATCACCCCGATGTCCTCGGTGAGGGACCCCGCCGGCGGGAGGTATAGCAGCACGGAGGTGGAGCGGCCCCGGCCGAGCGCCCGCGCCTCCGCCGAGGGCGCGTAGGAGAGCTCCCGGGCGGCGTCGAGCACGCGGCGTCGGGTGCCCGCGGAGATGGACTGCGAGGGGGTGTCGTTGAGCACGAAGCTCACGGTGGTGCGGGAGACCCCGGCCAGCCGTGCCACGTCGGCGCTCGTGGCCCGCCGTGCGGGGGTGCGGTGCCGGTGCATGCTCGTGAGTTCTCCCTGGAGGTCGGTGGCCACATGGTAGCGAGTGGCCCACCGCCGCCGGGCCCTGATGGCCCACGAATGTGAGCTGTTACACTCGACAACCATCAAGCTAACACGCGTTAGTGTGCACCGGCACGGACCGCTGCCGACCCGGGCCCCTCCCGGCGCACGGCCTGCGTGCAGGGAACTGGAAGCGGCCACGTCGCCGCGAGGTTTCGGAGCCGGTACCCGTCGGGAACGCCGTCGGGCACCGGCTGCACCACCCGGATCCGACCGGTGCGCGAGACCGCAAGGAAGTTGGAGAACCACATGGACACTCAGGACGTCGACGTGATCATCATCGGTGCCGGGATCTCCGGCATCGGCGCCGCTCGGGAGCTCGCCGGCACCGGCCGCACCGTCCGCATCCTCGAGGCGCGCGAGGACATGGGCGGCACGTGGGACCTCTTCCGGTACCCGGGTATCCGCTCGGACTCGGACATGGCCACCTTCGGCTACCGCAGCCACCCCTGGACAGGAGAGCGCAGCCTGGCCACTGGGGACACCATCCTCGACTACGTCCACGCGGCGGCCGAGGAGGCCGACGTCACAAAGGACATCCGGTTCGGGCGGCGCGCTGAGCAGGCACGGTGGTCCTCCGAAACCCACACATGGACCGTCACGCACCGCGACGTCCACACGGGCGGGGCCGAGCAGCTCACCGGCCGGTGGCTGTTCATGGCCACGGGCTACTACCGCTACGACGAGGGCTTCACCCCCGACTGGCCCACGCTGTCCGAGTTCGAGGGGACCGTGGTTCACCCGCAGCACTGGCCGGAGGACCTGGACGTGGCGGGCCGTCGCGTGGTCGTGATCGGCAGCGGCGCCACCGCCGTGACCCTCGTGCCCGCGCTCACGGACCGCGGCGCTCACGTGAGCATGCTGCAGCGCTCCCCGTCCTACGTGGCCTCCGTGCCCGGCAGGGACGAGACTGGCATCAAGCTGCGCAAGTGGCTGCCGCCGCGCGTGGCCGGGGAGGCCAACCGCTGGCGCAACATCGTGCGCTCCATGGCCATCTACGAGTTCAGCCGACGCCGACCGCAGGCCATGCGGGACCTGCTGCACCGCGGGGCTGTGAAGCACCTGGGCCCCACCTTCCCGGTGGATGAGCACTTCACCCCCGAGTACGACCCGTGGGACCAGCGGCTGTGCGCGGCACCGGACGGCGACTTCTTCAAGGCTGTGCGCGGGGACCACGCCGAGGTGGTCACGGACACCATCGAACGCTTCACCGCGGACGGCATCCAGCTGCGCTCGGGCCGTCACCTCCCGGCGGACGTGATCGTCACCGCCACGGGGCTCAACGTGCAGTTTCTTGGGAACATGGATCTCGTGGTGGACGGGGAGACCGTGGATCCGGCCGCGCGCGTGAGCTACCGCGGCATGATGCTCGACGGCGTCCCCAACATGGCCTTCGCCATCGGGTACACGAACTCCTCGTGGACCCTGCGCGTGGACCTGATCACAGAGTACTTCCGGCGGCTGCTGGACCGCATGGACCGCGAGGGCGCCGTGGCCGTCACGCCCCGGTACTCCGGCCCCCGCACCGGGCTGCGCCCGCTCATCGACCTGGCCTCCGGCTACATCCAGCGTGGCGCGCACCTGCTGCCCCGCCAGGGCCGCGACGGGGCATGGAACGTGCGGCAGAACTACCTGCGGGACCGGGTGCTGTTCCGTCCGGGTGCCGAGAAGGACGAGCAACTCGAGTTCACGGTGCCCGCCCGCACCACCTCGGGGGTGGGCGCGTGAGCACGCAGATGTGGAACGGGCTGAGCTGGCGCGAGACCGGTGAGGGCGCCCCGGTGCTGCTGATCCACGGGATCGGACGCAGCCTGGCCGACTGGGACGAGCAGCACGAGCGTCTGGCCGCGCGGCACCGTGTGATCAGCGTGGACCTCCCCGGCTTCGGTGGCTCCGAGGTCCCCACCGAGGGCATGAGCCTCTCGAATCTCGCCGCCCGCGTGGCGGAGTTCGTGCGCGCCCAGGGCATTGCGCCGGCCCACGTGGCCGGCAACTCCCTGGGCGGGGCCGTGGCCATGCAGCTCACCGCCGACCACCCGGAACTCGTGCGCAGCCTGCTGCTCGTGGACTCCGCAGGATTCGGACGGGGCGTGAGCCCGGCCCTGCGGCTCGCGGCGCTGCCCGGGGTGGGCGAGCGTGCACTGGCACCGAGCCGCAAGGGTGCGCTGCGCTCCGAGCGGGCCATGTACCACGACCCCGCCCTGGCCACGCCCGAGCGCGTGGAACGCGGCTACGAGCTCGCGCAGCGCCCCGGCGGCTCCGAGGCCATGCTGCAGATGCTGCGCTCGATCGGCTCACTCGCGGGTGTGAAGCGGCCCTGGCGGCGCCGGCTGCTCCCTCGCGTGCGGGCCACCGGTGTTCCCGTGTTCATCATGTGGGGCGACAAGGACACCGTGCTGCCCTTCCGTCACCTCGCCCGCGGGGCGAAGGCCCTGGGGGCTCGCAGCCACCGGTTTCCCGACACCGGCCACGGGCCCATGATCGAGCGGCCCGACGAGTTCGCCCGCCTGGCCACCGAGTTCTGGGCGGGCGCGGAGCGCGGCTGACGACGCCGCACGGGCCGGTCCCGGTCCACGCTCACCCGCCGCGCTGCGACCACACAACGCGTCACCGGGTGGTGGTGCCGGTCCCGGCCGGGCCTCGGCCGCACCCGCTTAGCGGCCGCCGCGGCGTCGTGCCGGGGTGCGCGGCGCGGGGGGCAGCACGGCGTCGAGGAAACGGGACCGGGCCCGGTTGGGCCGACCGCCCGGGGTCCGGGACAGCGACCACGAGAGCACGAGGTGCTCCCGCGCGCGGGTGATCCCCACGTAGAGCAGCCGGCGCTCCTCGTCCATGGCATCCGGGGTGTCGGCGAAGCTGATGGGCATGAGTCCCTCGGAGAGCCCCACGAGGAACACGGCATCCCACTCCAAGCCCTTAGCCGAGTGCAGGGACGCGAGCGTGACCCCGTCCACCACCGGGGCCTCCTGGGTGGTCGCACGGCGTTCGATCTCCTGCGCGAAACCGGCGAGCGACAGCGTCTCGCCGTCCGCCACGGCGCGGCGGGCCATGGTGTCCGCGAGCGAGACGAGTGCACGCAGGGACTCCCACTTGGCGCGCGTGGCGCTGTCGGAGCGCGGGGCCCGCTCCGTGTAGCCGAGCGAACCGAGCATGTCCCGCACCTGCTGGGGGACGTCCGCGCGGTCCGCGCCCCCCGTGCGTGCGGCGGAACGGATCTGCACGATGGCCTGCCGGATCTCGGGCCGGTTGAAGAACCGTTCGGAGCCGCGCAGCTGGAAGCCGATGTTCGCATCCGCGAGTGCGGCTTCGAATGCCTGCGACTGGCCGTTGGTGCGGAACAGGACGGCGATCTCGTGCGGGGCCACGCCGTCGTCGATCAGGTCCTGGATCCGCACGGCCACGCCCGCGGCCTCGGCCTCGTCGTCCGGATACTCGTTCCACGCGGGCTCGGGGCCCGCGGGGCGCTGGGAGACCAGGCGCAGCGGTGTGGCCCACGTGTCCGGGGTGGACGTGAGGGACGGGCGGCGCGCGGCCAGCAGCCGGTTGGCGGTGTTGACCACCTGAGGGGTGGAGCGGTAGTCGCGGATCAGCTCCACCACGGACGCCCCGGGGTACCGGGACGGGAACTCCAGTAGGTGCCGGGACGTGGCGCCCGTGAAGGAGTAGATGGTCTGGGAGGCGTCCCCCACCACGCAGAGATCGTCCCGGGAGCCGAGCCACGCGTCCAGCAGCCGCTGCTGCAGGGGCGAGACGTCCTGGTACTCGTCCACCACGAACTGGCGGTACTGCGCGTGCACCGCCGCGGCGATCCGCTCGTCCTCCTCCAGGATCCCCACCGTGATCAGCAGGACGTCCTCGAAGTCGATCAGGTGTCGGTCCGCCTTGAGGTCCTCGTAGGACTGGTAGAGCCGCTGCATGGTGCGGACGTCGTAGCCCGCGGGCATGTCCCGCTGGCCCGCCGCCTGCGGATAGGTGTCCGGGGTGTGCATGGAGACCTTGGCCCACTCGATCTCGGCCGCGACGTCCCGGACGGTCGCCCGGTCCGTGGTCAGGCGCATGGCCTGGCCGGCCTCGGTGATCAGTCTCGCCTTGTGGTTCACGAGCCCCGGCGGGGGCCCACCCACGGCCTGCGGCCAGAAGTACTGCAGCTGGCGCAGGGCGGCAGAGTGGAAGGTCCGGGCCTGCACACCGGGAGCCCCGAGGGCCCGCAGCCGCTGGCGCATCTCATTGGCGGCGCGCGCGGTGAAGGTCAGGGCCAGGGTCTTCTGGGGGGTATAGACCCCCGAGGCGATGCCCCACGCGATGCGGTGGGTGATGGCCCGCGTCTTGCCGGTGCCCGCTCCAGCGCGCACGCACACCGGACCGTTCAGTGTGGTCGCGACCACGCGCTGCTCCGGGTCTAGGCCTCCGAGGATCCGCTCCTCGGCGCTCTCCTCCACGCTCACCAATCGGTCCCCGGGAGGTCCTCGCCCAGCCAGCTGACGATCAGCGCGTGCGCGATCGACACCCTCCCCGGCAGCGTGACCTCACCGGTGCGGGTGCTCGTGAGCAGCTGCTCGCGCGTGAACCACCGCACGTCCAGGATCTCCTCGCCGTCCGCCTCGGCCACCGATGTGTGGGCCACGGCGCGGAAGCCCAGCATCAGGGAGCGGGGGAACGGCCACGGCTGAGAGCCCTGGTACTGCACGGTGTCCACCGTGATCCCGGCCTCCTCGCGCACCTCGCGCACGACCGCTTGCTCGGCGGACTCCCCCGGCTCAACGAAGCCTGCGAACGTGGAGTACATGTTGCCGGCCCATGCCGCAGAGCGGCCCAGCAGGATGCGCTGCGAGGCCGGGTCCGGGCCGTCCTCGACCACCGCCACGATGACCGCTGGATCCGTGCGGGGGAAGTGCAGCGAGTCGTCCTCGGGGCAGCGCCGGGCCCACCCGGAGCGGATGCTCTGCGTGAGCGCCCCGCAGCGAGGACACCGCGGGTGGTCCCGGTGCCACAAGGCCACCGCCTGCGCCGTGACGAGCAACGACGTCTGCTCGGGGTCCACCACGGTGGCCAGCGTGCGCAGCCCCTCCCACCGGGCACCGTCGAGACCGGACAGCTGGGTGTCCACGGGGAAGGTGCGCAGGATCACCTGGGTGCCGTCCGCCAGGCGGCCCAGGTACACGTCCGGGCGGCCGGCATCGTCCGTGGGTCCCGGGACCTCCGCCACGAGCGGGAGGACCAGGGCGCCGTCGCGCGTGGGGGCCTGGGAGCCCCGCAGCACGAGCACCCGCGCGGTGGGCGAGGCGAGGGCCTCAGCCACGAGATCGCGGTGCTCCCGGGCGACCGCGTCCCGGTCGAAGGGGCGCCCGGCGAAGGGCAGCTGGGCGTCGTCGAGCAGGGGCGCGACGGCGCAGGGACGGTCCTGGGATGAGATCATCCGACCACTGTAGACCGGGGTCCGGACATCCTCACTGGCCGCGGTGGACAGCCCGCCCCGGGCCGAGGCCGGTAGGGTGGGTGAGGTGAGAACGACCCCCGAATTGCTGGCCGCCGTCGCGGCCGCGGCCGTGCCCGGGGTGGCCCCTGTGGCCACCGGTCCTTCTCCCGACGACGCCGCGGATTTCCGCTCGTGCGTGGTCCAGGACTCCGAGGGTCGCCGCTGGCGCGTCCGCAGTCCCCTGAACACCGAAGCGAGCATGCGCCTGGAGACCGAGCACCTGGTGTTGCAGGCGTTCACCCCGTCCGTGCGCTCGCGGTTGCCGTTCCACCTGCCCACGGTGGCGGGCTCCGTGGCGCAGGACGGGTTGCGCACTTTTGTCTACTCGCACCTGCCGGGTCACACGCTCAGCCTGCGGGAGTTCCAGCGGCAGAACGAACATCCCGAACCTCCCGTGCACACGCCCTCCCCGAGTGCGACGCCGCGCGCCCCCCTGGCCGTGCAACTGGGCCGTTCGCTCGGGTGCCTTCATTCTCTGCCCCGTGCGCTCGTGATGGACGCGGACCTGCCCGCCTACAGCGCCGAACAGTGCCGCAAGCGCATGCTCCACGATCTCGATCAGGCCGCGACCACGGGGCTGATCCCCGGGGACCTATTGCGCCGGTGGGAGGAGGCCCTCGAGGACACCACGCTGTGGCAGTTCTCCACGCGCGTGGTGCACGGGGACCTACACGAGGACAACATCACCGTGGACCACGGTTCACTCGCGTCCTTCACGGGGTGGAGCGATCTGCACGTGGGCGATCCCGCCGTGGACTTCTCATGGCTCGTGGGCATGTCCGACCCTGCGTTCGCGGACACCGTGATAGAGGCCTACTCCGTGGCGGCCGTCCAACCCCCGGACCGCCATCTGTTGCGCCGCGCGCACCTCAAGGCCGAGTTCGCGCTCGCGGAATGGCTCGTGCGCGGTGTGGACCGGGGCATCACGTCCATGGTGGACAACGCCCAGCGGATGCTCACGACCCTCGCGGCGGACGTGCGGGCCAGCGCGTCGCCGTCCCCGGGGGTGGCCGGTCCGCCGCCCGCCTCGACCGCGTCGGCCGCCGCGTCCGGTGCGGATCGGGCCGGCGACTCCGACGTCGACTCGGTGGACCGCACTGACTCCGACGGCCGCGCCCTCGACGGCGACTCCGCCCCGGACGGTCACCCCAGCGACGACGGCTTGTCCCCCGACCATCACTCCGGCGAGGGCGGCTCCTCCACCGGCGGTTCCTCCGCGGCGTCCGGATCCGTCACGCCCACCTCGTAGAGCGAGCTCACCACGGCCTCGAGTTCCGTCTCGTCCGCGAGGTCGTGGGGACGCACTACCAGGTCCGCGGCCACGTAGTAGAACGCCGCCGACACAAGCTCCACCGGGACCTCGTGCAACCGCGCGAACGCCAACCGGTACAGCGCGAGCTGCCCGGACTTGCGCTTGAGCTCCCGACCGTGCGGGATTCGCCCTGTTTTCCAGTCCACGAGTTCCCAGCCGTCCGCGGTGCGGAACACGGCATCGATCCGACCGCGCACCGTGAGCGACCCCACCGGGGTCTCCACGGGCAGTTCGATCGCGTAGGGCTCCAGAGACGCCCACGGGCTGTTCCGGAAGGTCTCGGCGAGCCGGGGCAGGTCCAGGTCCTCGTCCACGTAGTCGTCGGAACCGGGCAGTTCGTCCGCGTCGAAAATCGCGGAGTCCCCGAAGAAATTCTCAACCCACGTGTGGAACGCCGTGCCCGCCCGGGCCGCGGAGCCCGGTTTGCGTGGCATGGGTCGGCGCAGATTGCTGATGAACCCCTCGGGATCGGTGTCCATGGCCACGAGCGCGGACGCCGAGACGTGGGAGGGCATGTGCACGCTGCGGTCCTCCTCGGACGCCGCGCGGCGACCCAGCAACAGTTCGGCCTCGCGCCGCCACCGCGTGACCACGTCACCGGAGGGCCCCTGTGCCAACTCCTCGTCCGTGAGCTCGCGGGTGTCCGGGAAACCGCGCTCGGCCACGGCGCGGGCAGCGAGTTCCATGACCTCTCGGCGGCCCCGGTGTGCCGGAGCGATCACGGTTTCCATGTGCTCGCCGTCCGCGGAGCGTTCGGTGCGCACGAGTTCCGGTCCCTCCACGGGGTCGTACGGCCACAGCGCGCTGACCCGGGTGTCCCGCTGCGGGTTGGTGGCATCCGGTCCCGGCTCGACCCACGGACCCGCCTCGAAACCGGGGCTCGATCCCTCGACCAACTCCCGCGCTTCGAGCAAAAACGGTGAGGCCTCCTTGACCTCCTGGGCGGTGCCCCGGAACACGCTGCCGGAGAGTTCGAGCAGGGACTTGGCGCGCGTGAACGCGACATAGGCCAACCGACGTTCCTCGGCGAGGTCGTACTGTTCGACGTCCTCCGCGAACTCCTCGTAAGAACTCTCGAGTTCGCGCACGTCCGAGACGCGCGCATCCCACTGGGGCAACTGAGCGGCGTCGCCACGTAACGGCCACGGCAGCTTGGCCGCTTCCAGGGTCCACGCGGAGGACTTCTTGGAGGGGAAGTCGTTCTTGTTGAGCCCGGGGACGTAGACGTGGTCCCACTCGAGGCCCTTGGAGGCGTGGACCGTGAGCAGTTGTACGGCGTCCCGGCGCGTGTGCGCGGGCGGAAGTTCCAGGCCGTTCTCTTCGTGGGACGCGGCCTCGAGCCAGTCCAGGAACGCGGCGACGTCGTGCGTGCGGGTCGTGGCCGTGAACTGGACCGCCTGGTCGTGGAAGCCGTCCAGGTTGCGCCGCGCGTGCACGGGATCCTCCCCGGGCAGCGCGGCGAGTTCGATATCGAGGCCCAGCACGGTCTCGACCTCGTGGATCACGGTGGTCAGCTCGTCCCCGAGCACACTGCGCAGGTCTCGCACGTCCCGGCGCAATGCGCGCAACCGGCGCACGCCCTCGGCACTGATCCCGCGACCGCGCGAGGAGACCCAGCCCTCGGGGGGCAGTGTCTCGAGCGCCTCGATCAGGCTCGCGCGGTCCACGATGTCCGCCATGACCACGGGCTCCTCGGTATTCTCGCCGGTGGTGGCCGCGTCGTCGGCGGGCTCCGGATCCTCGCCGCGCGCGGCCCGCTCGTGGCCGCGCTCGAGGGCCACGGCCCAGTCGCCGAGTGCCGCGAGGTCGCGTGCACCCAGCCGCCACCTGGCACCGGCGAGCAATCGGGCGAGGGCGTCCGAGCGGCCCGGATCGGTGAGGACGTGGAGCATCGCGACGACGTCGGCGACCTCCGGGGTGTGCAACAGCCCACCCAGCCCGACCACTTCGTAGGGGATGTCCCGGGCTTCGAGTTCCAGGCGCAGGGGTTCGAACTGCGCGCGTTTGCGGCACAGCACGGCCATGGTGGGCATCTCGTCCGGGGCCTGGCCCTGATGCACGGCCCGCTGGTCGTGGATCGACGCGGCCACGGCCTGGGCCTCCTCGGTGTCCGTGAAGTAGCGGCTCACCCGCACACGACCGCGCACCGCACCCGGCGCCGGGTCCAGCGGCGGGACCTCGACCGTGGCCGCGGAACGGCTCCACGCGGGCGGGGTGCGCAGCGGCTCGGCCACGGCGTTCGCCACCTCGAGGACCGCGAGGCTGTTGCGCCACGCCGTGGTGAGGAAACTCGTGTCCGCGAACCGGGACGGCTCCACGTCCGAGGACCCCCGGACCGGAAAGTTCTCCACGAAACTGAACAGCTGGCCGGAGGACGCCCCCCGGAAGCCGTAGATGGACTGCTGGGGATCGCCCACGGCCATGACGCAGTGCCCCTCCCCGAACAATCCCGAGAACAGGGCCAACTGGGCGTGGGACGTGTCCTGGAACTCGTCCAGCAGGACCACCGAGAAGCGTTCCCGCTCGACCGTGCGCGCGTGGGGGTCCATCCGCACGATCCGTGCCGCGAGTGCCAGCAGATCGCCGTAGTCGAGCGCCGAGTCCACGCGCTTGGCCGCGCGGAAGCGCTCCACGAGCTGCGCGAGAACCTCGGTCTGCTCCATCCGGCGCACGGCGTCCTGCACCTTGCGCCCCGGGGACTTCTTCCGCCCGTCCGGAGGGGTGTCCAGGCACATCGCACGCAGCCGGCCCACGAACTCGTGGATCCGGCGCGGTTCCACGAGGTGCTCCGAGGCCTCGGACGCCAACTGCATGAGACCCGTGGTGAGCGTGGATGCGGCGGGCACGGTCGCCGGCAACGGGCCGTCCCAGCTCTGCACGAGGTCGTGTGCGAGTTGCCAGGCCTGGGCCTGACCGAGCAGGACGGTGTCCGATTCCACGCCCAGCCGAAGCCCGTAACTGCGTACGAGCGAGTTCGCGTAGGAGTGGTACGTGCTGACCGTGGGCTCCTGCGCCGCGGCCGGGGCGTCGTCGTCCTCGGGCTCGTCGATGAGTCCCGCGCGGCGCAGGTTCCGCAGCTTCTGGTTGATCCGCTGGGACAGTTCGCCCGCGGCCTTGCGCGTGAAGGTGACCCCGAGGATCTCGTCCGGGCGGGCCAGCCCGTTGGCCACAAGCCACGCGACGCGATCGGACATGGTGGTCGTCTTACCCGAGCCCGCGCCCGCCACGACCAGTCGTGGGGTCAACGGGGACGCGATCACCGCGGCCTGTTGCTCGGTGGGCGGGAAGTCCCCGAGCGCCTCCGCGATCTCGTACGGGGAGTACCGGACGTCCTGCGGTGAGCGGGGCTGGGGGGCGGAATCCTGCTGGGTCATTTCTCTGTGACCTGCCTTCCCTGGGCGCACAGCGGACACAGCCACGGGACGGAGCACCGGATCCCGAACCCGGCCTCCTGATCCGCGGTGTGCCGCGCTTCGAATCGCGTGCCCGCCACGAGGAGGGCCGCTTGCGTGATGAGGTCCCGCGCCCAGCGGTGTTCCTCGTCCAGGGGGTCCTGGAGTTGCACACCGGGCGACGCCGCGGGGCCGCCGAGCTGGACGAGCAGCGCTCCCCCTGGTTGGGCGGACACGGCGCCCTCGGGCAGCTCGATGCGCTCCGGACGTCGGGTTTCATGCAGATCCTCGGTGCGGGAGGCCTCCTGCATGGCCCGCCCGGCGCCGGCCTGCAAGGCCACCTGATACGCGCCCAGCTGCGGGTGCTCGGGGATGTCCTTCTTGGTCGGCTGGTGTTTGCCGGTCTTGAGATCCACGACGACGTGGCGCCCGTGGGCGTCCACCTCCAGCCGGTCCACGCGCCCGGTCAGCAGGGCGTCCCGGGCCTCGCTGCGCACCAGGACCTCGAAACTGCCCTCCACCGAGACGAGCTCGCGCCCGTGCTCGGAGCGCATCTCCCGCGAGTACTGCGCGAACTTACGCAACATCTTCTCCGCGCGTTCGAGCTCCTGCTCCCCCGTCCAGCCGTGGGGCATGCCCAGGGAGGGCCAGCGGCGACGCAGGTGCGCGATCAACTCGATGCTGTCGGCGTCCGGGAGTCGCTCGGCGATGTCGTGCACGAGCGTTCCCAGGCTGCGCCGCAGATCGGTCACCTCGGTGGCATGGGCCTCGCTCACGAACCAGTCGAGCGGGCTGCGGTGGATCGTCTCGATCGTGGACGGGGAGACGCGTACCGCCTCGTCCGGTGCGAACAGCGCGTCCTCGGTGGACAAAGCGTTGCGGCCCCACCACTGCTCGGGTGCGGCACCCGGCACGGGCTCTGCGAGGGCGGCGAAATCATGCAGCAGACGCGCGGCGGCCTCTCGTTCGTGGGCGGCCGCGTCCGGTTGCTGCACGGTGCGGCGCAGCGCACCCGTGAGCTGGCGCAACGTGAGGGGTTCGGGTGCGCTCAGTTCCTCGACGGAGATGCCGGGATCGTCGCGGCTCCCGCCGGCCACGAGGTCCACGAACTCGGACGGTTGCTCGTCCTGGCTGGCCACCGCGGTGACCGTGAGGCCGGCCGTGGCGCGGGAGACGGCCGTGGCGAACTGCCGCAGTTCGTCGAAGCGCACCTGCCGCAACCGGTCCACCGCGCTCAACCGTGTGGCCTGTTCCGGCCCGTGGTCCAGGGCGTCGGTGAGCACGTCCGTTCCCAGCAACTGACCGCGCAGGGCGGTGTTGGGCCACACCCCCTGTTGCACCCCGGCGACGACCACGTGCGCCCACTGCCGACCCGCCGACCCCGCGGGGGTCATCACCGAGACGTTGTCCTCCGCCGGTGCTCGGGCCGCCAGGGTGTCCATGGGCAACTCCTGGTGGTCCATGTAGTCCATGAACGCCCGTGCCGTGGCGCCCGGGACCTGGTCCACGAACCGCTCGGCGGCCTCGAACAGTCCGACGACGGCGTCCAGGTCCCGGTCCGCCCGCACGGCCTCCGCTCCCCCGGCCAGGGCACGACGCCGCCAGCGCGGTGCGACCCCGGACGCGTCCCACAGGGCCCACAACACGGATTCAGCGGTGGCGCCGGGCTCGTCCAGCGCCTCCTGACCGGCCTGGAGCATGTCAGCGACGCGCGCCGCGGAATCCGAGTGCACCTCCGCGAGCTCGAGCAACACACCGTCCGCGAGCGCCTGGACGAGGAGGTCGTCGCTCGTGCGTCCACCACCGGTACGCAGCTCGTAACCGCGCAGTTTCTGGCGGATCCGGCGCACCTCCATGGGGGACGCCCCGCCGATCCGCGACGTCAACAGGGCCACCGCGGCACTGGCCGTGAGCATGGATCGGTGGGCGGCCCGCTCACGGTCCGCGTCCTCGGCCTCCGAGCCTTCCATCGACGTTCCGGAAGCGGACTCGGGATCGTCGCCCGGTTGCCCACCCCGGCCCGGGCCGGCCTCCTGTGCTTCCTGATCAAGTGCTCCGTCCGGTTCCGCGACCGCATCCTGCGCCGCGAGCAACAAGCGCAGGGCATGCAGCAGCGGGATCACCGCGGGTTCCTCCCGCAAGGGGGTCTCGGCGGCGGACGTGGTCGTGGGCACGCCCAGCGCCGACAGCTGCCGGGTCAGCGCCGACAATTGGGAACCGCTGCGCACGATCACCGCCATGTCCCGGTAGGGCACACCGTGCAAAACATGCAAACGCAAGAAGTGGTCCGCGCACCAGCGCGCCTGGGCCGTGGGCGAATCGAAGAGCGTCGCGCGCACCGAACCCGGCGCTGCGGCGTCGTCGGCAGGGTGGGCGTCGTCGGCGGCATGGAGGGCGTCGGCTGTGTCGGCATCGGTTGCCTGGGAGGCGATGTGCTCGGTCGCACGGGGTTGCTCGGGAGCCCGCTGGACCCGGGCCCCCGGCACGACCGAGATGGCCCGCGCCACGCGCTGCCACGCCTCGTTGACCCGCAGCGGCATGCGGTGACTCGTGCCTAGCTGTAAGCGCTGCAGTGGCCGAGCGGGGGTGCCCACCCGGTCCTCGAGCGTGCGCAACAGGTCCGGGCGGGCGCCGCGGAACCCCTGGACGGTGGTGTCCGGATTGGCGGTGAACACGGCGTCCCGGCCCCGGGTGAGCACCCCGATGAGCCGGTGGGCGGACGGGGTGGCGTCCTGGAGGTCGTCCACGAGCACGACGTCCAACCGGTCCTGTTCCCGGGCGAGGAAATCCGGATTCTCCTCGAGGACGCGGGCCGCGCGGTCCACGAGCTCGGACGGGTCGAAGGCGTTGGGCATGCGCAGGGCGCGGATCTGCTGGTACTCGGCGCGGAACGCCGCCGCGCTGCGCCACTCGGGGCGACCGAGGGGTTGCGCCCAGCGCGCCAGGACGTCGGGCGCCAGGCGGTATTCGTTCATGCGGTCGAACAGCTCGCGCAATTCGCCGCGGAAGCCGCGCGTGCCGAGCGCCTGATCGAGTTCCGCGGGCCACACCACGGGGCTGCCGTACCCGGCAGCGTGCCCGCGCATCATCTCCGCAAGGAACGCGTCCTGTTCCGGCCCGGACAACAACACCGGTGTGGTGGTGACCCCGGGCAACAGGTCCTGGGCCTGTGCGCGGCGCAGGACGTCGAACGCGTACGCCTGCCACGCGCGTACGAGCGGCGTGCTGATGGTCGCGCGCGCACGGCGGCTGATCTCGTCCCGCAGCGTGGCCGCCAGTTCACGCGATGGCGCGAGCACGAGCAGGCGCTGCGGATCGGCTCCCTCGACGATCCGTCGCACCGCACCCTCCACGGTCACCGTGCTGCGCCCCGTCCCGGGCGCTCCCAGCACGAGGACCGGCCCGTGGTCGGCCGGTAGCTCCACGACGGTGCGTTGCGCGGGGTCCAGCTCCGGGTCCGCCCCGCCGGATTCGACGCCGCGGGGCGGGAGGACGCGCCAGGACGGTTCACGCTGCGTTCGCATGGGGTGATCACATCACGGTCATCCGACACGCATAACGGCCCGCGCACCGACCGGTACCGTGGTCGCATGGCTTCCCCGCACGACACAGGTGACACCGAACAGCCCGCACTCTTCGACGTGCCGCCCCCGCCACCCGCGGCGGACCCCGAGGAACCCGCCGCGCCGCAGCCCGAGCAGCCCACGCTGTTCGACGCCGCGCTCGAGCCCGCGCCTGAACTCACGCGGGACAACGCTGCCGGCACCCGCTCCGCGCCCTCACGCGACCGCGCGTCCGAAGTAGCACAGAGCGCCGGCGACGACGCCGTCGAGCCCGCGGCGACCGCAGCAACCGTCCCCCACGGGGCGGCTCGCAGGGAGGTCGGCGCCGCGCCGTCGTGGACCGCCGGCGAGCGCGCGGCGTTCGACCTCGAGACCACGGGGCGGGATCCGCAGGAGGCGAGGATCGTGACGGCGTCGGTGGTCCTCGTGGACGCCACTGGGACCGTGACGCGGGAATGGGAGTGGCTCGCCGATCCCGGGATCGAGATCCCCGCGGAGGCCGCCGCGGTCCACGGCGTCACGACCGAACGGGCCCGCGCCGAGGGCCGCCCCGCCGCGGAGGTCACCGCGCGACTGCACGACGTGCTGAGCGGGCTGTGGCGCGCGGGGATCCCGGTGCTCGCATTCAACGCCGCCTACGACCTCACGGTCCTCGCGAGAGAGAGCGAGCGCCACGGTCTGCCCGCCCCGGCCCCGATGCCCGTGCTGGACCCGTTCGTGCTCAACAAGCAGGTGCACCGCTACCGCCGCGGCAAGCGGACGCTGGGCGCACTGTGCGAGGAGTACGGCGTGGTCCTGGATGCCGCACACACCTCCGCGGCGGACGCGCTGGCCACCGAGCGGCTCGCCACCGCCCTGGTCGAACGGTTCGCAGAGCTTGAACGACCCGCGGAAGAGCTGCACGAACTGCAGATCGGCTGGGCAGCCGAGCAAGCGGCGTCGTTGCAGGAGTACTTCCGGCGCCGAGATCCCGAGGCCGTGGTGGACGGCACGTGGCCCGTCCACCCGCACCCCTGACCCCACCCGCACCGCTACAGCGACCGTCACGCGCACGACCGCGGCCGTCGCACTGCGCAACGACGACGGCGCGGCACCGCCGGGAACCACCCGGGCGGCGCCGCGCCGTCGTCGTACAGGAAAAGGCGTACAGAAAAGGCGGAGCGGATCAGCCTTCGGCGGGTCGAGCCTCCGCTGCCGCACGAGCCGCGGCGGGAAGGGCCGAGAGGATCCGGTCCATGGCCGAATCGTCGTGCGCCGCGGAGAGGAACCACGCCTCGAAGACCGAGGGCGGGAGGTAGACCCCGGCATCCAGCATGGAGTGGAAGAACGGCGTGTACCGGAAGCTCTCCTGAGCCTTGGCGTCCGCGTAGTCGTGCACCCCGCGGGCACCGGTCCCGAAGGCCACCGAGAACAGGTTGCCGGCCACCTGGATCGAGTGATCGACCCCGGCGGCATCGAGGGCCTCGTGCACCCCCGCCTGCAGCTGCTCGGAACGGCGGTCGATGGTCTGATACGCGATCCGGTCCGCGCACTTGAGCGTCGCGATCCCCGCGGCCATAGCCACGGGGTTCCCGGACAGCGTGCCCGCCTGGTACACCGGGCCCATGGGGGCCAGGTACTCCATGATCTCGCGGCGCCCGCCCAGTGCGGCGGTGGGCAGTCCCCCGCCGATGACCTTGCCGAACGTGAACAGGTCCGGGACCCAGTCCTCGCCGTTCTGGTTGCTGAGCCCCCAGTACCCGGCCTCGTGGACGCGGAAGCCCGTGAGCACCTCGTCCAGAATCATCAGGGCGCCGTTGTCCCGGGTGATCCGACGGATGTGCTCGTTGAAGTCGTTCTCCGGGGTGACCACGCCCATGTTGCACGGAGCGGCCTCGGTGATCACCGCGGCGATCTCACCGGGGTGCTCGGCGAAGACGGTCTCGAGCGCCGCGACGTCGTTGTAGGCCACCACGAGCGTCTGGGCGGCGGTGGCCTCGGTGACTCCCGCGGAACCCGGCAGGGCCAGGGTCGCGACACCGGAACCGGCCTCCGACAGGAGCGAATCCACGTGACCGTGGTAGCACCCGGCGAACTTGACCACCAGGTCGCGGCCCGTGAACCCGCGGGCCAGGCGCAGCGCCGTCATGGTGGCCTCGGTGCCCGTGGAGACCATGCGGATTTCCTCGAGCGGGGCCACGCGGTCCACCACGAGCTCGGCGAGTTCGGTCTCACCGCGCGTGGTGGCGCCGAAACCGAGACCGCGCTCCACGGCCTCGTGGACGGCCTCTGTTACCACGGGATGCGCGTGACCGATCAGCGCGGGGCCCCACGAGCACACCAGGTCCACGTACTCGCGCCCGTCCACGTCCGTGAGGTACGGGCCCTTGGCCGCGGCGATGAACGGCGGGGTACCGCCCACGGAGTTGAACGCGCGCACGGGCGAGTTGACGCCCCCGGGCATGACGCGCTGGGCGCGGTCGAACAGTTCTTGCGAAACACTCATGAGATCACTTCATTCCTTTCGCCGGGAGGCTCTCCCGGTGGGACCGTGCCGCGCGACGGCGCGGGCGCGGGGGTTCTGGGGTTACCTGCCGTTCTCCTCGTGGAACCAGCGAGCGAGCTCGGTCGCGTAGTAGGTCAGGATCGAGTTGGCCCCGGCGCGCTTGATGGACAGCACGGACTCGCGGATCGCGGCGTCGCGGTTGATCCAGCCGTTCGCCGCGGCGGCCTCGATCATCGCGTACTCACCCGAGATCTGGTACGCCGAGACCGGCACGGGGGACGCGTCCGCGACCTCGCGCAGGATGTCCAGATAGCTCATGGCCGGCTTGACCATGACCATGTCCGCGCCCTCGTCCAGGTCCAGCTGCAGCTCCAGCAGGGCCTCCCGGCGGTTCGCAGGATCCATCTGATAGGTTTTGCGGTCACCCGTGAGCGTGGAGTCCACGGCCTCGCGGAACGGGCCGTAGAACGCGGACGAGTACTTGGCGCTGTAGGCGAGGATCGACACGTCCTCGCGGCCCGCAGCGTCCAGTGCCGCGCGGATCACGCCCACCTGGCCGTCCATCATCCCGGAGGGTCCCAGCATGTGGGCGCCGGCCTCGGCCTGGGCCAGGCCCATGCGGCCGTAGATCTCCAGGGTGCGATCGTTGTCCACGCGGCCCTGATCATCCAGCACACCGCAGTGGCCGTGATCGGTGAACTCGTCCAGGCACAGGTCCGACATGACCACGATGTCGTCCCCCACCTCGTCACGCACGGCACGGATCCCGCGGTTGAGGATGCCGTCCGGGTCCAGCGCGGCGGAGCCCTCTGCGTCGCGGATCTGCGGGATCCCGAACAACATGAAGCCGCCCAGCCCCAGCTCCACGGCTTCGGCGGCCGCGCGCTTGAGAGAGTCCATGTTGTGCTGCACCACACCGGGCATCGAGGCCAGGGGCTGCGGCTCGTCGAGTCCTTCCTTGACGAACACGGGCAGGATCAGCTCGGACGGCGTCACGCGGGTCTCCGCGGTGAACCGGCGCATGGCCGGGGTACTGCGCAGTCTGCGGGGCCGTGACACGAGGTCGTACGACACGTCATGGTCGGTCATGGTTCACATCTCCTGATCATCGAAATCTTTGAGTCGTCGCGGGGCGGGTCGTCGCGGGTGTCGTCGTTGCGGGCTCGGTGTGATCGTCCCGCTCCGGCGCCGAAGTGTCCGGCTCACCCAGCGCCCGCGACACGGCGTCGGCCAGGGCCGCTGGGGTCGGTTGCGCGGAGGTCATCGGGTCCACTCCGCGGGCCCGCAGCGCGCGGGCGGTCGGTTCCCCGATCGCGATCCACGCCGTGGCGGCCGCGGGCGTCATGCCCTCCAGCAGGGCGTCCGCGCGCGACGGCGCCGTGACCACCACCGCGGCCAGCTCACCGGACGCGCACGCGGCCCGAGCGGCGTCGGCGCCCCATTCCTCGGGGGCTTCTGGTGTGGTTGCGGTCCCGGCACCGGGGGCGCGCAGCGGGCGGTCCGCCGGGGCCGGGACGGTGTCGTACGCGGTGATCCGCACGACGTCGTACCCCCGCTTTCGCAGTCCGCTCACGAGGGCGTCGGACGCGCGCGCCGAGACCGGCACGAGGGCCCGCACCGGGGCCCCGGATGCACCCGGGTGCTCCTCGGGCCACTCGGCGAGCATGCCCGCCGCGCTCGAGACGCGCGCGGGGACGAAATCCACGCCCACACCATACTCCCCCAGCGCGCGGACGGTCGCCTCGCCCACCGCGGCGACCCGCAGCGCGGGTCCACCGGCCTCGGTGCGATGACGAGCGGAGGGCCGCCGAGCGGCGTCGAGCGCGGCACCCCACTGCGGGGTCGGGGCGACCGCGGCAAGCGCCGCCACTGTGGTCGCGGACGTCACGCACAACCACGTGGGACCGCTCGGGCCGGTGGCCTCGGCCAGCAGCTCCCGCAGTGATTCCACGTCCGACGGCAACTGGGCCTCGAGCAGGGGCGAGGCGCACGGCTCGTACCCGCGCTCCCGCAGCAGCACCGCCAGGGCGCTCGCGGAAGCGGGGTCGCGGGTGATGAGCACGCGCGCCGCGGTCACAGGCTCAACCGTGCCAACCGGTCCGCGCCGTGGGCCAACAGGTCATCCGCGACCCGCTGACCGAGAGCCCGCGCGGCCTCGACCGAGGGTTCCCGCGCGGACTCCGTGCGGCGCATGACCTCGGAGCCGTCCGGATTCGCCACGACGACATCCAGTTCGAGATCACCGTCCACGAGGCGTGCGAAGGTTCCCACAGGTGCGGCGCAGCCCGCCTCGAGGCGAGCCAGCACCGAGCGCTCCGCAGTGACCGCGAGCCGCGTGGGCAGGTGGTCCACCGCGGCCAGACCGGTCGCGAGACCCGAGTCCGCCGTGAGTTCCGCCGAGACCTCGAGCGCGAGCGCACCCTGGCCCGGGGCCGGCAGCATCCGGTGCGGATCCAGGTACTCGGTGATCCGCCCCTCGAGGCCCAGTCGCTTGAGGCCCGACGCCGCGAGCACCACGGCGTCGAGGTCCCCCGGGTCCCCGGGAGCCACGCGGTTGAGCCGCGTGCCCACGTTGCCGCGGATGTCCACGATGCGCAGGTCGGGGCGCAGCGCGCGCAACTGCGCGACGCGCCGCGGCGAGCCCGTGCCCACGGCCGCGCCCTCCGGCAGTTCGTCGAGGGTCAGACCGTCACGGGCGCACAGGGCGTCCCGCGGGTCCTCACGCTGCGGCAGCGCGGCAATGGTGAGCCCCGTGACCGCCGCGGTGGGCAGGTCCTTGAGGGAATGCACGGCCAGGTCCACGGCGCCGTCGAGCACCTGGGACCGCAACGCCGTGGCGAAGACCCCGGTACCGCCCATCTGGGACAGCGGCCCCGTGAGGACGTCCCCCTCGGTGCGCACCGTGACCAGCTCGTGGTCGATGCCCCCGGCACGGGAGACGGCCTCGGCCGCCCACCGGCTCTGGGTCATGGCCAGCTGCGAGCCTCGGGTGCCCACCCTGAACACGGGTCCACTCACCGGTGGATCACCTCGCCGCTCTCGTCGAGCCCCACGGGGATCGGCTCGCCGACGGGCCGCTGGGCGATCGTGGGGCGGGGTTCGCTCTGGCCGCGCAGCACCTTCACGCAGCAGTCCGGGGCGCACGTGTCGAACCACGTGCCCTGGGCGCACGCGGATACCCGCGGGGGCGCGGTGGGCGTGCCCAGCCGCTGCTCCACGAGGTCCGCGAGCGCGGCCACGAACTCGGGATCGGTGCCGGCGGTGGGGATACGCTCGAACTCCAGGCCGGCCTCGGCCGCGGCGTCACGGGCCTCGGTGTCGAGGTCCCAGAGCACCTCCATGTGGTCCGAGACGAAGCCCAGGGGCACCACGGCCACGCCCGTGACGCCCTGACCGGGCAGTCCCTCGATCACGTCGCAGATATCCGGTTCGAGCCACGGCACGCTCGGGGGCCCGGAGCGGGACTGGTAGACGAGCTCCCACTCCACGCCGCTCATCTCCTCGCCCGCCTGCTCCACGATCCAGCGCGCGGCCGCAAGGTGCTGCGCCACGTAGGCGGAGTCCCCCTCGAAGTCCATGCGCTCGGGACCCGCGGCGTGCGCGTCCGTCATGGGCACCGAGTGGGTCGTGAACAGCACGCGGAGCGCACCGTCCGTGCGCTGCCGCAGAGCCTCCAGTGACTCACGCAGCTTGGTGGCGTACGGGCGCAGGAAGCCCTCGGAGTCGTAGTACTGCCGGATCTTCTCCACGTGCAGCTCGTCCTGCAGCCCCGTCTTCTCCAGGCCCACGCCGTAGTCCTCCCGGTACTGGCGGCAGCTGGAGTACCCGGAGTACGCGCTCGTGGCGAGCACCAGCAGGTCCCGGTACCCGCGCTCGTGGCACTCGCGCAGCACGTCCGCCACGTACGGGTCCCAGTTGCGGTTGGCGAGCAGCACGGGCAGCTCCACACCACGACGCCGCAGCTCGGCCTCGAGCGCATCGCGCAGCGCCCGGTTCTGGGCGTTGATGGGGCTCACGCCGCCGTTCGCACGGTAGTGGGTGGCCACCTCCTCGAGCCGCTCGTCCGGGATGCCGCGGCCGCGCGTGACGTTGCGCAGGAACGGGATCACGTCCTCCTGACCCTCCGGCCCGCCGAAGGAGGAGAGGATCAGGGCGTCGAAGCTGCGCGGCGCGTTGGCGCGCTCGGCACTCAGGGCATTGGTCTCTCGGGTGTCAGTCATCTCAGTCAAGCACCTCGGCAATCTCGTGGGTGGTGATTCGGCGCCCCGTGTAGAACGGGGTCTCCTCGCGCACGTGCAGGCGTGCCTCGGTGTTGCGGAAGTGGCGCATGATGTCCACCAGGTCCACGAGCTCCGGGGCCTCCAGGGCCAGCAGCCATTCGAAGTCGTTGAGCCCGAAGCACGCGATGGTGTTGGCGAGCACCTGCGGGTACTCGCGGGCCTTCATGCCGTGGTTCTTGAGCATCTCCCCGCGGCGCTGCGGGTTCATGTAGTACCACTCGTAGGAGCGCACGAACGGGTAGACGCACACCCACGCGCCAGCCTCCGCACCGCGCGCGAACGCGGGCGAGTGGTTGGACGTGAACTCCGCCTCGCGGTGCACACCCATGGCGTTCCAGGACTGCCGGGTGCCCGCGAGCAGCGGCTGACGACGCAGTTGCCGGATCGCGGCCTGCAGGGCGTCCGGTTCCTTGCCCGTGAGCCACAGCATCAGATCGGCGCTCTCGCGCATCCCGGAGACGTCGTACACGCCGCGCACGGTGACGCCCCGACCCTCGAGGTCCTTCACGAGCTCGTCGAACGCGCTGCGGTTGGCCTGCGAGTCCGCGTCCCGCGGGCGCTCACCCGTCCGCTCGAACACCGTGTAACCGGCCCAGTACAGCGTGTCCCCGCCGGCCTGTGCCGCGTCCTGGCGTGCCTCGGTTGCGTGCTCACTCATCGTGTGTGCTCCCTTTCGACTTCTCGTTCTGTTCACGTTCGATGGTTCTCGTCCCGCGCAGCACTGCCCGGGCTGCGCGGACGACGTCGCACGGCTCGGTCCCGCGCGCGGCGGTCCCTCAGTTCGGGGTCACGTCGAACCCGTGGTGCTTGAGCAGGGTCCTGACCTGGTGGCGGGTGTCCGCGACGACCGCCGCGAGTCCCGTGCCGGACAGCCACGCCCCCACGGCCGCGGCGTCCGGGACGTCCTTGAGCGCCCGGCGGAACCCCGTGACGCGGGCGCTGTGACCCGCGTCCGTGCGCGGCAGGGCGGTGTGCCACCGCACGACGTCCGCGCCCACGAGCTGTTCCGGCTCGATCGGTACGCCCAGCAGTGTGCTCGCGTCCCCGAGGGCGAGCGAGATGAGGTGCTTGTCCTCGAGCGTGACCTCCGGGGAGGGGCCCGATCCACGCGGGGTGGCCCGGCCGTAGGATAACCGCACCACGTGGCGGTGCTCCCCGGCCTCGCGAGCCACCCACTTCCACTTGGCCGTGGCGTGGGTCAGGGCCTTGGCGCGCACCTCGCGCACGTCGTCGCTCACGAGCAGACCGGTCCCACGGGGTGCACTGTCCAGGGCGGGGCAATCCAGCACGAGGGTGGCGAGCGCGATCCGGGGCCCCGAGCGAGGCGTGAAGTTCTGGACGTCGCTGACCTGCGTGCCGAGCAAGCGCACCGTGGTGGGTCCGTCCGTGGCCATCACGAGCAGTTCCCCGCGGGCCACGGCCGTCTTGTCCCCGTTCACTGGTTGGCGCTGGATCACCATCCACCCGGGCCTGCGCGGGTCGCGGTCCAGGGCGATGACGTCGTAGCGGGTCACGAGCTTGACGCCCAACCGCTCCGCGTCCCGCACGAGCCGTTCGCTGAGCAGGTTCATCCCGCCGTCGAGACCGGCCACGTTCGCACCCGCGGGGCTCGCTGTGCGCAGTGCACCCGCGGCCGCGCCCAGGCTGCCGAGTTCGCGCAAGCGGGCGCGCAAACCGGGGGCCACGGCGTCGACGTCGAGTTCGTCCGGGTGGGTCGAGTAGACCCCGGAGACGAACGGGGTGACCAACCGGTCCAGCACGCGCTGGCCCATGCGGGCACGCACGAGACCGCCGATGGAGCGCTCCCCCGCGCCCACGCGGGCCGGCAGCGCCCTGTCCATGCGCGCACGGGCCACGCCCGCCCGGCCCAGGGGCTTGCGCAGCTCCGGCGCGGTGGGGTCCGCGGGGATCCCGAGCACCCCGGACTTGGGGGCGGGCACCGCACCCTCAGGGAGTTGCAACCAGGAGCCCGCGGGATGGGGGGTGACCACGCGGTCGGAGAGCCCGAGTTCCTCGAGCAGATCGGGTACGGCGTCCGAGCGTGTGGCGAAGGATTCCGCGCCGGAGTCCAGGACGAGTCCCGCCACCTCGTGGGCACCCACAGCGCCGCCGAAGTGGTCCGAGGCCTCGACCAGGGTCACGCGCAGACCGGCGCGCGCCAGGTCACGGGCGGCCGTCAACCCGGCGACGCCGCCGCCCACCACGAGAGCCGTGCGAGGACGCCGTGGCGCGGTGCGCCGCTGGGCACCGGGGGAAGTTGTCACCGAGTCTCCTTGTGGATGAAGGTCACCAGTTCGCTCAGTACGTCCGGGTCCGTCTCCGGCGGCACGCCGTGGCCCAGGTTGACCACGTGACCGGGGGCGCTGCGACCGCGGCGCAGAACGTCGCGGGCGTGCTCGTGCAACACCTCCCGCGGGGCGGCGAGCAGCGCGGGATCGATGTTGCCCTGCACCACGGTGCGCCCACCCAGACGCTGCGACGCGACGTCCAACGGGATGCGGTAATCCACACCCACGGCGTCCGCTCCCGCGTCCCGCATGGCGGCCAACAGCTCGCCCGTACCCGTGCCGAAATGGATCCGCGGTACCCCCAGGTCCGCCACGGCGGCGAGCGCGTCCGCGGAGTGGCGCTGGACGTGCGCCTCGTAGTCGGCGAGCGACAGGGAACCCGCCCACGAGTCGAACAACTGCACGGCCGAGGCCCCCGCTTCCACTTGGGCGCGCAGGAACGCTCCGGAGGTGCGCGCGGCCCACTCGGCCAGAGCGGTCCAGGACGCGGGGTCCGCGTGCATCATGGTGCGCGGGCGCAAGTGGTCGCGCGAGGGCCCGCCCTCCACGGCGTATGCGGCGATCGTGAACGGCGCGCCCGCGAAACCGATCAGCGGGGTGTCCCCGAGCTCGGCGACCGTGCGCGCCACGGCCTCGCGGATCGGGTCCAGCGCCGAGTCCGGCAGTTCGGGCAGCGCGGTGACGTCCGCGGCGGTGCGCACGGGGTGGTCGAGCACCGGGCCGCGCCCGGCCACGATGTCCACGGCCACCGAGGCGAGCTTCATGGGCACCACGATGTCGGAGAAGAAGATGGCCGCGTCCACGCCGTGCCGGCGCACCGGCTGCAGGGTGATCTCCGCGGCGAGGTCCGGGGTCAGGCACGCCTCGAGCATCCCCGTGCCCTCCCGGGCGGCGCGGTACTCGGGCAGCGAGCGACCCGCCTGACGCATGAACCACACGGGCGTGTGCGCGGCGGGGAGCCCCCGCAGGGTACTGATCAGGGGGGAGTCGGCCACACCCGCCGAGCGCAGCGGGTGCTCGGTGGGCAGCGCGGCGATGCGCTGCTCCCACGCGTGATCGCCGCCCGGCTCCGTGGCCGCGGCGGGATCATGGGGGGACTCGGCGCGGCGGGATTCTACGGTGCGATCATTCTGGGAAGCCATAATGGCCCCATTGTGCCAAAGGAGCCCGCCGGTTTTGATGACGTAGTGTCCGCCGGGAACGCAATCTCTGCGCCGGGCGCGCCCAGTGGTTATGCTGAGCGAGCCAGGATGAATTCGTCTAGGATGGCCGGATTGTGGTTCTTTTCTGTCTTGTCGCATCGCACCGTTCCGTCGACCTCAACACCGTCGCACGGTTGAGCACGGGGGCTCTCGGGGTGGCCGAGGAGGCCGTGTCCCAGGGGGCGCTCTCGGGGGCCATCACGCTGTCCACGTGCAACCGGCTCGAACTCTACGGTGAGCTGCCCGGGGACGGGACCCGCGACGTCGCCCTGGCCCAGCAGCAGCTCGCCGAACGCGTGGCCGAGCGCGCGGGGCTGGACGAACGCTTCGTCCTGGAGACCATGGACACCTACCACGGCACCGAGGTCCCGCAACACCTGTTCACCGTGGTCTCCGGTCTGGAGTCCGCCGTGGTGGGCGAGCGTGAGATCACCGGACAGGTCCGCCGCGCGCTGAACCAGGCCCGCCAGTCCGGCACCGCTTCGGGTCACCTCGTGCAGTTGTTCGAGGCCGCCGCCCGCACCGCACGTGAGGTCGGGGCCCGCACCGGCCTCGGTGAGCGGGGACGCTCCATCGTGTCCGTGGCCCTGGACCTCGCCGACGACATCACCCGCGGCAGCTGGCCCGACCGGCACGCCCTGATCTTCGGCACCGGCGCGTACGCCGGCGCCACCATGGCCGCGCTGCGCGACCGCGGCTGCGCGGACATCGAGGTCTACTCCGGTTCCGGACGCGCCCAGCAGTTCACGGACCAGCGCGGCGGCTCCCCCGTCACGGAGGTCGAGCTGCCGGCGGCACTGCGCCGCGCGGACGTCGTGATCGGCTGCTCGGGCGGCTCCGCCCCCATGCCGGCGTCCGCCTTCCCGAGCGGACCGCGCACCGTGATCGACCTCGCGCTCGCGCGGGACTTCGACCCCGCCGTCGCGGACCTGCCGGACGTGGAGCTGATCACCCTGGAATCGGTGCGCGTGGCCGCACCCGAGGAGACCCGCGAGTCCGTGAGCGCGGCGCGCGAGATCGTGGACGAGGCCGCCCAGGGCTTCGCGGCGGCCCAGAACGCCCGCACCATGGACCAGGCCATCGTGGCGCTGCGCAAGCACACCATGGCCGTGCTGGACGCCGAACTCGAGAAGGTCCGTGCCCACCACGGCTGCACCGGCGCGGAGGAACAGATCGAGATGGCCATGCGCCGCATGGTCCGCTCACTGCTGCACATCCCCACCGTCCGTGCCCGTCAACTCGCCGCGGAGGGCCGCGCGGACGAATACATTTCCGGATTGGAAGCGCTGTTCGGTCTGGAGGTCGCGCCACCGCAGACCCTCCCCGCGGATCAGGATTCCCTCGCTGAACGATCCCCCTCAGACACCCCGCGTCCCCGCGCGGCCGGTTGAAGCCACGACGGGCGAGGGCCCGTCACAGAGGAGGACCCCATGAACGCTCCCGATGCACGCGACGCGCCCGCGCCCACCGGCCACACGCGGGCCCCTCGCATGACCCGGGACCAGCGGCGGGAGCAGCTGTTGAGCACGGCACTGCGGGTGTTTTCCGAAGGCGGCTACCACTCGACCTCCATGGACGAGATCGCCGCCGCGGCCGGGGTCTCCAAACCGGTGCTCTACCAGCACTTCCCGGGTAAGCGGGACCTGTTCCTGGCGCTCGTGCAGTTCACGCTCGCGGAACTGTCCGAGAAGCTCGAGCGGTCCCTGGCCAACGCCGAGACCAACAAGGCGCGGGTGCAGAACGTGATCGACACCCACTTCGAGTTCGTGAACAGCCGGCCGGAGGCCCATCGGCTCGTGTTCAGCGCGGACCTCATGTCCTTCCCCGAGGTCGCGGCGCAACTGGACGAGTTCTACCAGGGGATCGCCGTGGCCGTGGCCGCGGTGCTCGGGCCCAAAGCGGGCATGCCACCGGCCCAGGCCACCATGCTGTCCCGGGGCCTCGTGCACCTGGTCCAGACCTCCGCTGTGTTCTGGACCCGCCACCCGGAAGCGGGCACACGCGAAGAGGTCCAGGACCGGATTTTCCGTTTAGCCTGGGGCGGAATCAGGACGCTCGACGAGGAGCGCCGGGAACCTGCTCCTAAACTGATCGGCAACGACCGAGGCTGACGCGCCCGCCCCTCACCGGGGTGCGCGGCACCTGGAAGACATGGTCCGGCCCGTGATCACCGTGGGCCGGTGACGCCGCAGGAGGTACTCATGGAAATCAAGATCGGGATTCAGAACGTGGCCCGCGAGCTCGTGGTCAACGCCGACCTCTCCGCGGACGAGGTGCAGACCAAGGTCACGGAGGCGCTGAGCTCCGGCGCACCGCTCGTGCTGCAGGACACCAAGGGTTCCACCACCGTGGTCCCCTCCGCGAGCATCGGCTACGTGGAGACCGGCCAGGAGACCAAGCGAAAGGTGGGTTTCACCCCCCTGCCCCTCGGCTGAACCGCCCACGCCGTGAGGCCCCCGGACCACCGCGTCCGGGGGCCTCACCGTTTTGCGGGTACACTGGAGCTGTTTATCAGGATGACCGGTCGTCCCATGAGACCGTCACGTTCACTTGTTACCCGGCTTCGGCCCGCGCCCGGAAGGTCCCGCGCCTTCCGCTGAGCGCCCGGGCGGGGTGCGTTTCACGATCGGCTTCCTCTCACAGCGCGGCGGCCCCCGCTTCGTGCCGCTCCGTCCTCCGGGACGGCCCGGCCGATGATCCGGTGTGGTGCCCCGCGCCGACCCGTGAAGGACATTCGTGACCGATATCACTGCAACACCCGAACACGACATCATCGAGCCGGACGAGGCCGGGACCCAGGCGGTCGACACCGCCGAACCCGTGACCGAGTCTTCGTTCGCGGACTTCGGCGTCCGCCAGGACATCGTGGACGCGCTCGCCGAGCACGGCATCACCTCCCCGTTCCCCATCCAGGCCATGACGCTGCCCATCGCGCTGTCCGGCCAGGACATCATCGGCCAGGCCAAGACCGGTACCGGCAAGACCCTCGGTTTCGGCATCCCCGCACTGCAGCGCGCCGTGGGCCGTGACGACGACGGCTGGGCCCAGTTGAAGAAGCCCGGCGCCCCCCAGGCATTGATCGTGGTCCCCACGCGTGAGCTCGCGGTCCAGGTGGGCAGCGACCTCGCGATCGCCGCCAAGACCCGCAACGCCCGCGTGGCCACGATCTACGGTGGCCGCCCCTACGAGTCGCAGATCGCCGAGCTCGAAAAGGGCGTGGAGGTCGTCGTGGGCACCCCCGGGCGCCTGATCGACCTCAACCGCCAGCACTTCCTGGACCTGAGCCACGTGCGCATGGTCGTGCTGGACGAGGCGGACGAGATGCTGGACCTGGGCTTCCTCCCGGACGTGGAGAAGCTGCTGGCCACGGTTCCGCAGGTGCGCCAAACCATGCTGTTCTCCGCGACCATGCCCGGCCCCGTGGTGGCCATGGCACGGCGGTACATGTCCCGGCCCATGCACATCCGTGCGGCCGCCCCGGACGAGGGCAGCACCAAGAAGGACATCCGTCAGGTCATCTACCGCGCCCACCACCTGGACAAGGACGAGGTCGTCGCGCGCATCCTGCAGGCC
Organism: Kocuria sp. CPCC 205261; assembly: GCF_040981025.1. Lineage (NCBI taxonomy): Bacteria > Bacillati > Actinomycetota > Actinomycetes > Micrococcales > Micrococcaceae > Kocuria > Kocuria sp. CPCC 205261. The sequence continues at coordinate 82,481 of NZ_JAVKPU010000001.1, forward strand.
GAGGGCCGGGGACGGACCATCATCTTCACGCGTACCAAACGCGCGGCCGCCAAGCTCGCGGACGAGCTCATCCACCGCGGTTTCGCCGCCGCTCCCCTGCACGGCGACCTGGGCCAGGGTGCCCGCGAGCAGGCGCTGCGCGCGTTCCGTCACGGCAAGGTGGACGTGCTTGTGGCCACGGACGTCGCCGCGCGAGGGATCGACGTTGAGGACGTCACCCACGTGATCAACTTCCAGTGCCCCGAGGACGAGAAGACTTACCTGCACCGCACCGGGCGCACCGGGCGCGCGGGCAACAAGGGCACGGCCATCACGTTCGTGGACTGGGACGACGTCCCCCGCTGGCGCCTGATCGACAATGCCCTCGAGCTGGGCGTGCCCGAACCCGTGGAGACCTACTCGTCCTCCGATCACCTCTACACGGACCTGAACATCCCGCGCGGCGTCAAGGGCAAGCTGCCCAAGTCGCAGCGCACGCTCGAGGGCCTCGACGCCGAGGAGCTCGAGGACCTCGGCGACGGCAGGCCGCAGCACTCCGAGAAGCGTTCGGGCCGCGACGGTCGCGGTGGTTCCGGTGGCCGCAACGGCTCCGGCGCACGACGCCGCTCGGGCGGTTCCGACCCCCGCGGCGGCTCCGCGGGGCGCTCCCACGCGGAGAACCAGCGGCCCCGCTCCGAGCAAGGCGAGCGTTCCCGGGAGACCTCCGTGGAGGACACGGGCGAGGGCACCAAGCGGCGCCGGCGGCGTCGTCGTTCCTCGGGGCAGAACAAGGCTGCCCAGGGCGGTCAGCAGGCGCAGCAGTCCTCTGCAGCGGGAGTGTAGATGGCGCAGTGGGAGCCCTTCGCATTCGATGCGGAGGGCACCAGCGCGATCGTGCACGGTGAGAACCTCAGCGTGCTGGAGGGGCTGCCGGACGAGGCGTTCTCCCTGGTGTACCTGGACCCCCCGTTCAACACGGGCAGGGACCAGGTGCGCCGCACCACTCGCTCCGTCCCCGTTACCGCGGGCGAGGGCGATCGCGTGGGCTTCGCGGGGCGTTCCTACGAAACGATCATGGGCTCGTTGCTGCGCTACGAGGACTCGTTCGCGGACTACCTGGGCTTCCTGGAACCCCGGCTGATGCATGCCCGGCGCGTGCTGGCCACGCACGGGACGCTGTACGTGCACCTGGACTACCGCGAGGTGCACTACGTCAAGGTGCTGCTGGACGCGCTGTTCGGCCGCCGGTGCTTCCTCAACGAGATCATCTGGGCCTACGACTTCGGCGGACGCACCGCCAAACGATGGCCAGCCAAGCACGACACGATCCTGGTCTACGTCAAGGATCCGACCGCCTACCACTTCAACTCCGCGGACGTGGACCGGGAGCCGTACATGGCCCCGGGGCTCGTGGGTCCCGTCAAAGCCGCGCGCGGCAAGCTGCCCACGGACGTGTGGTGGCACACGATCGTCTCCCCCACGGGCAAGGAAAAGACCGGTTATCCCACGCAGAAACCCGCCGGGGTGTTGCGCCGGATCGTCACGGCGTCCTCGCGTCCCGGGGACTGGGTGCTGGACTTCTTCGCAGGCTCGGGGACCACGGGCGCGGTCAGCGAGCAACTGGGCCGGAAGTTCGTGTGCGTGGACTCCAACCCCGAGGCCGTGGACGTCATGCGTCGGCGCCTGCCGGATACGGCGGTGTTCAGCGCGTCCTGATCCGGTTCACGAGCCGCTGCATCCCGACTGTTCTTCGACACGTCGTCAGGACCGCGCCGTGCACCCCGGCCTCACGGCCAGCGGACCTCCACCCCGGAGGTGGCCTGTTCGCAGATCCTCGTGAGCGAACGCACGGACGTGGAGTTCTCCCCCAACCGATTGGGCTTGCCCGCGCCGTGGTAGTCGCTGGATCCCGTGACGATGAGATCGTGGTCCGCGGCGAGCTTCATGAGCACCGCGCGGGACTCGTCCGGGTTGTCCCGGTGGGCGACTTCCACGCCGGCCAGACCGGCGTCGATCATCGCGTTGAAATCAACCGGGGTGGCCACGCGACCGCGCAACGGGGCCATGGGGTGCGCGCACACCGGGACCCCGCCCGCCGCGCGCACGAGTTTGATGGCCTGCACCGGGTCCAGGGCCATGTGCCGCACGTAGTACTTAGATCGCCCGGAGAGCATGTCCGAGAACGCGGCAGAGCGGTTTGGGACGACGCCCAGCTCCACCAGGGCGTCCGCGATGTGCGGGCGGCCCACCGTGGCCTCGGGACTCACGTGGGCCATGACGTCGTCCCAGCTGATCGGGTAGTCCTGCGCGAGCAGGTCCACCATCTTGTGCGCGCGGAAGAGTCGGCTGCGCCGGGACTCCTCGATCGCGTCCAGCAGCGGTGCGTGGTCCGGGCCGTGCAGATAGCTGAGCATGTGCACCGAGATACCGCCCGCGGTGGTGCACGTGATCTCCATGCCGGGTACGAACGCGACCCCCAGGGACACGGCGGTGTCCCCCGCCTCCTGCCACCCCGCGGTGGTGTCGTGATCGGTGAGCGCGAAGACGTTGAGCCCGGCCCGGTGTGCCGCGCGGGCCACGTCCGCTGGGGACTCCGTACCGTCCGACGCGTTGGAGTGGGTGTGCAGGTCGATTCTCATCACCTCCACGATACCCGCGGACCGCGGTGGGTCGGCCCGCGATACGCGCCGACCGGACGAGGCCGAGCCATCGCTACCGATCGCCCGGTCCTCGCTGCCCCCGGGCCAGGGTTGACCGGCGTGGCACCATGGACGAGAACATTCCGCCAGCATCGCGACCCGCGCGGGAGCCCGCGCCCCGAAGGAGATGACCGCGTCCATGAGCCAAGGCTCAGCACACCCCACCGCTTCCCATCACGCGAGCGAGGACGCCGCGCAGCCCATGGACGAGCGGGTGGACAACCGCTCGCAGCGCCCCGACAACGCGGAGTTCCGCGAGTTCATGGCCTCGGGTTGGGCCGCTCCGGAGCACACGACGACGCCGCGCGCCGAGGTCGCGGAGTTCGCCGCTCAGCGCCGTGCCCGGCTCTCCCGGATGTTCCCCGGCGAGCGCCTCGTGATCCCCGCGGGCGCCCCCAAGGTGCGCTCGAACGACACCGACTATCGCTTCCGCCCGCACTCCGCGTTCGCGCACCTCACGGGCATGGGAGTGGACCACGAGCCCGAGGCCGTGCTGGTCATGGAACCCACCGAGCAGGGTCAGGGAGACGACGGCAGCGACCACACCTCCACCCTGTACTTCCACCCCATGGCCGGGCGGGACTCCGCGGAGTTCTACGCGGATGCCAAGAACGGTGAGTTCTGGGTGGGGCCCCGCCCCACGCTGGCGCAATTGCGTGACGAGTTCGCGCTGCCCACCGAGGACCTCTCCGCTCTGGAGACCGCGGTCACCAAGGACGCAGGCAACACCGCCCTGGGTGGTCTCAGCATTCGTTTGGTGCGGGACGTGGACCTGAACATGGACGCGCTCGTGGACACCTCCCGGATCAACACGGGCGTGGACCTCGAGCAGTCGGACACCAAGGACGCGACCCTGGCCGAGGCCCTGAGCGAGCTGCGGCTCATCAAGGACGAGTACGAGATCGGGCAGTTGCGCGAGGCCGTGGCGGCCACAATCCGCGGTTTCGAGGACATCGTCTCCGTGCTGCCGCGCGCGATCGGCGGTGAACGCGGCGAGCGCGTCGTCGAGGGCGCGTTCTTCTCTCGCGCCCGGCTCGAGGGCAACGACCTCGGCTACGACACCATCGCGGCGTCCGGGAACAACGCGACCGTGCTGCACTGGATCCGCAACAACGGCTCGGTCAAGCCGGGCGAGCTGATCCTCGTGGACGCGGGTGTGGAGGCCGAGTCGCTCTACACCGCGGACCTCACCCGCACCCTGCCCGTGACCGGCAGCTACACGGACGTGCAGCGCCGGATCTACCAGGCCGTGCTCGACGCCGCGGACGCCGCGTTCGACGTCGCCGTCCCCGGTAACAAGTTCCGGGACCTCCACGCCGCGGCCATGAAGGTGCTCGCCCAGCGGCTCGAGGAATGGGGGCTGTTGCCGGTGTCCGCGGAGGTCTCCCTGTCCGAGGCCGGTCAGCACCACCGCCGCTGGATGCCGCACGGCACGAGCCACCACCTGGGACTGGACGTGCACGACTGCGCCCAGGCCAAGCGTGAGCTCTACCTGGACGCTGTGATCGAGCCGGGGATGGTGTTCACGATCGAGCCCGGGTTGTACTTCAAGAACGAGGACCTCGCGATCCCCGAGGAGTACCGCGGCATCGGTGTGCGCATCGAGGACGACGTGCTGATCACCGAGCAGGGCAACGAGAACCTCTCCGAGGCCCTCCCCCGCAACCCCGACGACGTGGAGTCGTGGATCCAGGGCATCTGGAACCGGGACGAGAACGTGGGCCCCAGCGCTGGCCCCGCGGCGTAACCCCCGGAACACCTAGAGAGTGATCCCCGGGCCCGCATGTCGGGACCCGGGGATCACTCTCTGTGCGTGACGTCGCCGAACTCCCAGTCACTCCCGGGCCACATTCGGGGGCCGAAAGTGGCCTCACACTGTCCGAAATGTCGTTAGTCGTATGTCGCGGGGCCATCCACGGGCGCCGCAACTCCCAGTCACTCCCGCGCCATCTTCGGGCACCATTTGTGGCTCTGGCGTGCCCGAAATTTTGTTGCGCGTGTGCCGTGGGTCAGCGCTGGTCCTCGCCGTGCGGCCGCTGGGTCGTGTCCTGTCCGTTGTGCGGGGTGGACCCGCCCTCGCGCGGTGCCTCGGGGGTACCAGGCTGTGTCCACGGCGCCGCGCGGTCGGCCGACTGAGCCGGGTTCGCGGGGATCGTGCCCGATGACGCCCCGTCTGTGGAGGGAGCGGGAGCGTCGGCCGCGGGGTGGGACGGAGCGGCGGCGTTCGCGGGGGCCTGCGGTGCGGGCTGTCCACCGGCCGGGGCGGCGTCGGAGGGTTCGAGCCGGATACCGTACTGCGGGCGTCCGTCCGGGAGGTCCGGGAACTTCGCGGAACGGTTGGTGTCTTCCTGCTGCTGATCTGCACCCGGGAGAAACACACCGTAGCGCGGCTCGGAACCGCCGGGAGCGTTCTGTCCCCCGGGATCACCCTGCACCGGAGCACCGTGAACCGGGGCGCCCTGACCCGGAGCGCCCGGCCGTCCGCCCTGGACGGGACCGCCCTGGGCCGGTCCACCGTACTGCGGGCCACCGGGGTACTGGCTGCCCTGTGGACCGGCGGGACCGCGGTGCCCCTGACCCGGGTTCTGCCCGCGCTGCCCCACCACGTGGCCGCCCTCCATGCCGTTGAGCACCTGGCGGGCCTGACCCGCGACCTCCGGGGCGGCGAGGACCTCGTAGCTGCCCGCCACGATCCTGCTGGTCGAGGTGAAGTCCCGCTTGCCGCGGGACATGGCGTACGTGATGGTGGCCATGAGCATCCAGAACGCACCACCGAGGATCATGGTGAGCAACAGGGACGAAGCCATGTTGGCCCCGCCCAGCAGGGACATCAAAAGGCCGAAGAACGCGCCGAAGACCAGACCGTTGAGCGCACCCTGCAGGGCGACCTTGGGGTAGGAGAGCCGACCGGTGACCTGCTCCACGGACTTGAGGTCGCTGCCGATGATCGAGACCATGGCCACGGGGAAGTGTTCGTCCGCCATGTAGTCAACGGCTTTCTGCGCCAGGGCGTAGGTCCGGTAACGGCCCACCACCTCACCGCGGGGCATTTCCGGGGCGATGGACAGTTGGGCGGGGCCTCGTTTCGAGTTGCTCATGCCATCCATTGTCCCGTAGTCACCCATGAGCCCGCCGGGAAAACCCTGGATCATCGCAGCGGGTGAACACGGCGGCCGGTGAACCCACCCCGTATCGGGTGCCCAGCAACCGGTATCGCCCGGGTTCTGATCCCCCACTCCAGGAATGGGACCGCACAGCACGGTTCACTAGGCTGGGCGGGTGAGCACAAACCTTTCCAAGATCTTCGTCGCGAGACTCATCGGCCTGGACGTCTTCGACCCGTTGGGCGACCGCCTGGGGCGATTGCGCGACGTCGTGGTGCTGTTGCGCCCGGGTAGCAAACCGTCGGTGCGCACCCGCCCGCTCGTCGTGGGTCTCGTGGTGGAGGTGCTCGGGAAGAAGCGTGTGTTCGTGCCCATGACGCGTGTTACGAGCATCGACGCGGAGCAGATCATCTCCACCGGGCTCGTGAACCTGCGCCGCTTCGAGCAGCGCGGTGCCGAGACGCTGGCCGTGGGTGAGCTCTTCGACCGCACCGTAGTGCTGTTGGACGGTTCCGGGACCGCCACGATCGAGGACGTGGCCATGGAGAAGAGCAACAACCGGGGTGACTGGGTCATCTCGCAGTTGTTCGTGCGCAGGTCGCAGGCCACGGGAGGCTTGATCCGGCGTCGAAATCAGACGCTCGTGGTGGACTGGGAGGACGCGGACGACCCGTCCAACGCGGGGCCGCAACCGGCCACGCAGTGGATCGCGCAGCACGAGGAGGACCAGGCCGCGGACATCGCGGACGAGCTGCGGGACATGCCGGACAAGCGCAAGCTCGAGATCGCGGCGGAACTGCAGGACGAGCGGCTTGCGGACGTGCTCGAGGAGCTGCCGGAGGACGACCAGGTCTTCATTTTGACCCACCTGGACAACGAGCGCGCCGTCACGCTGCTCGCCGAGATGGACCCCGACGACGCGACCGACCTGCTCAACGAACTGCCGGAAGCGGAGGCCGAGCGGTTCATCACCATGATGGAACCCGAGGACGCGGAGGACGTCCGGCGCCTGCGCGAGTACGAGGAGGGCACGGCCGGTTCGCTCATGACGCCCGTCCCCATCGTGCTGCCCCCGGAGGCCACCGTGGCGGAAGCGCTCGCGCACATCCGCCAGGAGGAGATCATCCCGGCCGCGGCGTCCGCGGTGCTCGTGTGCCGCCCGCCGCTCGAGACCCCCACGGGTAAGTACCTGGGTCTCGTGCACACGCAGCGACTGCTGCGTTACCCGCCGCCCGAGGCGATTGGTAACCTAATCGATCGGTCCATCGAGCCCGTCTCGGACCAGGCGTCCTTAGCCGACGTCGCTCGCGAACTGGCCACGTACGACCTCACGATCCTGCCGGTCGTCAACGACCAGGACCGGCTCGTGGGTGCGGTCACGATCGACGACGTCCTGGACGCCCTGCTGCCTGAGGACTGGCGCACGTACGACGACGGAACCCCGGTCCGGAAGGTGGGTAAGCGGTATGAGTAATCCCCGGCGCAGCGCGTCCTCGCAGTATTCGCCCGGCCCCCTGGACCAACCGCGCGAGAAACGCCCAGGGTACCTGACCCGCTTCCGCCCCAACCCGGACGCCTTCGGGCGGCTCACGGAGTCCTTCGCCCGCTGGATGGGCACGCCCCAGTTCCTGCTGTGGATGACCGTGTTCGTCACGGTGTGGTTGGCGTGGAACACCGTGGCGCCCGAGAGCATGCAGTTCGATCCGCGCGCGTTGAACTTCACGCTGCTGACACTGATGCTCTCGCTGCAGGCCTCCTACGCCGCCCCCTTGTTGCTGCTCGCGCAGAACCGGCAGGACGACCGTGACCGCGTGGTCGCCGAGGAGGACCGTAAACGCGGGCAACAGAACCTCGCGGACACCGAGTACCTCACCCGGGAGATCGCGTCCCTGCGCATTGCGTTGCGCGAGGTCGCGACCCGCGACTACGTCCGCTCCGAGTTGCGCGGGCTGCTCGAGGAGATCCTCGAGGACCAGGACCGCCGCGCCGCCGATCAGGCCGCCGCGCAGTCCCAGGCCACCAAGTCCAAGACCAAGAAGTCCGAGGGCAAGAAGTCCGACGGCTCCACCAGGGCCCCGCGCGCGAAGAAGATCGAGCTCGAGGACCCCGAGCAGGAAGGACCGCATCAGTGAACGGGAGCACCATCGACCCCCGACTGCGCGCAGCCCTGGACGGCGTGATCGACCCCGAGCTACGCCGCCCGGTGACCGAGCTCGGGATGATCCCCGAGGCCGTCCTCGAAGGCGGGACGGCACGCGTGACCGTGCTGCTCACGGTCTCCGGGTGCCCCATGCGCACGACGATCGAAGCGGATCTCCGTGCCGCCCTGAACGAGCTCCCGGACGTCCGCGACGTCGCCGTGGACGTGGGTGTGATGACCCCGGCGCAGCGCCAGGAACTGCAGGAGAAGCTCGGGCACCACCGCACCAACCCGTTCGCGGACCCGCATTCACTCACCCGCGTGCACGCGATCACGAGCGGCAAGGGCGGGGTGGGAAAGTCCAGCGTGACGGTGAACATCGCCGCCGCGCTGGCCGCGATGGGACGCACCGTGGGCATCGTGGACGCGGACATCCACGGCTTCTCAGTACCCGGTCTGCTGGGGATCGCGCAACCACCCACGCGCGTGGGGGACATGATCCTGCCGCCCGTCGTGGAGGTCCCGGAGGGTGCGGACCGCCGGCCCGAGGACAGCGCGGCTGGGGCCGGTCACCGCTCGCGCGGGGTGCTCAAGGTGATCTCGATCGGGATGTTCGTGGATCCCGCCCAGCCCGTGGCGTGGCGCGGCCCCATGCTGCACCGCGCGGTGGAGCAGTTCCTCACGGACGTGCACTTCGGGGACCTGGACCACCTGCTCCTGGACCTGCCCCCGGGCACGGGGGACATCGCCATCTCGGTGGGTCAGCTGCTGCCCCGTTCGGGCGTGGTCGTGGTCTCCACGCCCCAGCACGCCGCCGTGAGCGTGGCCCAGCGTTCGGGGACGCTCGCCGAGCAGACCGAGCAGAAGGTCACGGGCGTCGTCGAGAACATGTCCGCGATGGTCATGCCGGACGGCACGCGCATGGAGGTCTTCGGAGCGGGCGGTGGCGAGACGATCGCGAGCTCGCTGTCCGAGCGCCTGGGCTACCCCGTCCCCCTGCTCGGCAGCGTCCCCCTGGACGTCACCGTGCGGGAGGCCTCGGACCGCGGCGTGCCCGCGGTATGGGATCGGCCGAACTCCCCCGCCGCCGAGCAGCTGTGGGCCGTCGCGCGCGCCCTGGATCAGCAGGGCCGCGGGCTGGCCGGTAAGAATCTGGGCATCACGCCGCGCGGTTGAGCGATCTCCCTCGGGACGACGCCGCCGCACGGCCCGGTTCCCGCTCGCCCGGCACCTACCCGTCTGTTCACGCGGCGTCGACCTACGCGCGGCGTCGGTCTGATGACGGGACGGCTGTCAGCTCACGCGGCGCGCGGCCGATAGCGCAGCGGCTGGTTGCTCACGCGGCGGCCGGTTGCTCACGCCGCGCTCGACGGCTCACGTGGCCTCGGTGTCGAACGGGGCGCGTTCGCCTCGTGCGAGCCGTCGCACCGTGGGTGCGGCCACGGTGGAGGCCTCGTACTGGTGGCGGTTCTGTTCCTCGTCGTCCTCGAGCAGCGCTTCACGCACGATCACGCGCGGGTCGTACTGCCGGGGGTCGAGCTTGCGCCAGTCGAGGTCCGAGAATTCCGGGCCGAGAGTCTCCTTGAGATCGTCCGTGGCACCCGTGGCGTAGCGCCGGATGGACTTGACCATGTCCTTGAACTTCTCGGCGTACTCGGGCAACCGCTCGGGCCCGATGATCACCAGGGCCACGATGAGAATGATGATGGCTTCCCCGCCTGAAATCCCGAACACCCGCTGAGCCTATCAACGTCGTGGAACGCCCCGGTGGGGGCGGTCCTTAACCGAAAATTTCCTTGAGTCCCTCCGCGACCGTGGCCCCGAAACTCTCGTCCTTCTGCGAGGGCAGGCTGACCCGTCCCCGGTCCTCCGCCACGACTGCGCTCACGGTCTGGGCCAGGGTGGCCGGTGCGGTGTCCGATGTGAGGGTGTACACGGCGTCCGGGCGCACCATCACCGCGCGCCACGGTTGGGAGCGGTCCACCCACAACCGCGCGCCGTCGAGCACCGACCGGTGCATGCCCTCGGCGCCCACGGGGAGCCCGGTGATGCCGTCCATGGGGTTGTCGGGATTGATGTCACCGCGCTGCTCCACGATGGTCACCGAGCCGTGATCATTGTGCAGGGCCACCGCCACGACGGGCTGGCCCCCCACCTGCGACTGTTGGATGTCCGCGACCGAGTACCCCTTCGCGGCCAGACCCGGAACGGCCCACCCCCGGGCGCGCAGGCTCTGGATGTCGGCCTCCGAGGTGGTATCTACCATTCCCCGGGGGCCGGGTGACCACGTGGCCTCCGACCGAGCGTCCGCGCTCTGGCGCTGCTGCACCTGCTTGCCCACGCTCCACACGGCGGTGGTCAGCAGGGCTACGCACACGCAGGCCGCGAAGGCGGTCATGAGACCCACGGTCCGCCGACTCGGCCAACGCCAGGGCCGGCGCACCCTGCTGCGACCCGCGACCCGTGTGGACACTCCGTCCCCCTCCCTGTTCGTCCCCTGCTGCGACCGCCCTGCGGCGGCCGCGTTCGACGCCCCCATTGTGCGGCAGGATTCTGACAGCGATCTGGACACCGACCGGGCGTTCCCGGCGGTGCCCTCAGACCGCGATAAGCTGAAGCACCGTGAGCCCGGACATGACGCCGGGCCCGCCACGTCGAAGCGCTGGGTCCGCGGGGATCCGGGCACACACAGCAGTGAAGGGCACGCCGCGTCCATGAGCACGGATAAAACCACGAGCTGGGCCTATTGCGAGGCCTACGCCACGGAGGACGAAACCGCTTTCCGTGCGCGCGAGCGCTCCCTGGCCCTGCGCTTGGACCCCGTGACCCCGGCCACCGCGGCGCTGCTGACCGTCCTGGCGTCGTCGTCCCGCCCCGCGACCGTGGTGGAAGTGGGCACCGGTGCGGGCGTCTCGGGGCTCGCGCTGCTGCGCGGGATGCCGTCCGAGTCCGTCCTCACGACCATCGACACCGACATCCGGGCCCTGCGCGCCGCGCGGGACACGTTCCGCGAGGCCGGTTTCGAAACCAAACGCACCCGCACGATTTCCGGTGCGGCCTCCCTGGTGCTGCCGCGGCTCACCGAGAACGCGTACGACATGGTGTTCATCGACGCGGACGTGGTCAACACCGCCGAGTACGTCATCGAGGGCGCCCGGTTGCTGCGTCACGGCGGGATGCTCGTGGTCAACGACGCCCTGCACCAGGACCTAGTCCCCCAGCCCGCGCAGCGCCAGGAGGAGACCGTGATCATGCGCGACGTCGTGCGCACCCTGCGGGACGAACCGCGGTTGTCCACGGCCGTGGTGCCCACGGGAACGGGTGTACTGCTGGCCGTCCGGCTGTGAGCGGCTCCCTGTTCAAGGACGCCGGACTCGTGGCCCTCGGCGGCGCTGCGGGGAGTCTGGCCCGCTGGTGGGTGTCCCTCGTGATTCCGGCAGGATCCGGGTGGTCGTGGGCCACGTTCGCGGTCAATGCCTCCGGCGCCTTCCTGCTCGGGCTGCTGCTCGAAGCGCTCACCCGCCCCGGCCGCGAGCGCCGTGGTGCCCACACCGCGCGCATGCTGCTCGGCACCGGGCTTCTCGGCGGGTTCACCACCTACTCGACCTTCGCACTGGAGCTGTGGGAGCGCGTGCGCTCCGGGGCGAGCGCGGCCGCGTTCGGTGACGCGGTGCTGATGCTCGTCGCGGGGCTGGCCGCCGCGGCCGCGGGTCTCGCGGTGGGCGCCTGGCTCCGGGGACGACGCCGCGGCACGCCCACCGCGGGAGCGGCGCGGTGATCGCGGTACCCGCCGTGGCCCTGGGCGGCGCCGTGGGAGCGGTCCTGCGTTTCCTCCTGGACCGCGGGATCACCGCCCGGTGGGCTCCCACCTTCCCCGCGGCCACACTGCTGATCAACGTGACGGGGTCGTTCGTGCTCGGTGTGGTCACCGGACTGAGCGCGGTTCTGGGACCCGTGTGGACGCTCGCCCTGGGCACCGGGCTGTGCGGTGGCTACACCACGTTCTCCACGGCCATGGTGGACGCCGTACGGCTCGCGCGAGAACAACGTGCCGGGGCCGCGGTGGTGTCGGTGCTCGGAACCGTCCTGTGGAGCCTGCTCGCCGTGGCCGCGGGGCTCACCCTCGGGAGCCACTGGGCGTTCTGAGCCCCGAACGCCGCGAGGGCCCCTCACTCGATGTGAAGGGCCCTCGCGACACGGGCGTGGGGGGTGTCGGTGCTACTGCGTCACCGAAGCCAAGCACTCGCGCAATTCCGCGGCCTCGTCCGACTTGAGTTCCACCACCAGACGCCCTCCGCCTTCCAGGGGGACCCGCATGATCAGACTGCGTCCTTCTTTGGTGACCTCCATGGGTCCGTCACCCGTCCTCGGCTTCATGGCCGCCATTTATGAGCTCCTCTTCGTGAGTACTTACGCTCGCTATCTTATCGAACGCTCAGCCAGTACCGTGACCCGGCACACGACGCGGGAGCGCTCGGAACCATCTGTGCCGTAGCGCACAGCGCGTGTGTGGACAGCGCCTGCGGCATGGGCCGCCGCACGGGGTCACGGCGGGTAGTCGCCACCGCCGGGTAGTTGCTTCCAATGCCACAGCCACCCGACCCACACGATCTGCAGCACTGCCCCGAAGATCACGAGCAGCACCCGATAGGCGCGCGAGTCGCTCACGTGCACCAGGGCGGCGGCGAGCGGCGCCCACGGCAACAGCAACCGGAACGTGGAGCTCTGCGGGTTGAGCACGAGCAGCAGATAGCACCCGTAGGCCGCGATCCACACACGGACAAAGAACGGCAGGGCCCGCTTGACCGTGTCCGAACGCAGCAGCATCACGACCGCCGCCACGAGCACCACGGGAGCGACGAGTCCGGCGATCGGGCCCAGCAGATCAGTGGCCTCGTGGAACCAGGGCAACACGGGGATCACGTGCTGGCTCCCGCGCCAGGCGGCCTCCGTCTCGGTGTAGGCCATGGGCTCCCGGGTGACGACCCACGCGATGGCCGGCCACGCGAGGGCGGCAGCACACGCGATCAGCGCCACCACGAGCCAGCGGTCCAGGCACCGGTACCACGCCCGACGTCGCGCGAGCACGTCCCCCACGCTGCGCCACAACCACCACACCCCCAGCGCCGCGGCCAGGGCCACGCCGGTGGGTCGGGTCAGTGCCTGCGCCACCACGAACACGGTGGCCCACACGGGCCGGTCCCGCACGACGCACAACATGGCGCTCAGCAAGAACAGCATGCTCAGCGCCTCGGCGTACGCGGTCTGCAGCACGGGTGCCACGGGGTTGAACGCGAACACCGCCACGGCCCACAGTGCCGGGCGTGAGACGCCCCCGGGAGTGCGGGGCGCGGCCATCACGGGTGCTTGGCACACCAGTCGGTAGAACACCAGGGCCGCACCAAAACCGGCCACGAGGGACACCGTGGCGGCCGTGACGGCCCACCCGGTCCCGGTCAGTGCGTCGATGCCGCGCACGAGCAGCGGGAACACGGGGTAGAACGCCCACGCGTTCTCGGACACCGTGCCCAGCGAGTCCCGGGGCACCTGGAACGGATACCCCTCCCGGAAGATGGTGTGGTACCAGTCGGCGTCCCACGTGTTCACGAAATCCAGGTACCCCAGGGCGCCGTTGCCCCACGGCCCGGGACCCTGTTGGGCACCCACGACCGTGAACACCGTCCAGCCCCAGACCCGCGACACCCCGTAGACCACGAGCACGGCGAGCCACCACGGAGCCGCCGCCCACAGTCGACGCATCCTCCCCGCACGGGAGTCGTGCGCGCTGCGCGCGGGGTCCGCCACCGCCGTGGAACTCACGCGCCGGAACCGGGGGCGCGAGCGTCGTCGCCCCTGGAACGGGGTATTGCGGTGCCAGGGTCGGTGTCGCCGCGCACGGAACCGCGCGCGCCATCCGCGGGAGCGGCGTCGTCGCCCCCGGAACCGGGCGCCGCGGCGTCGACCGCTGCCTTCCCCGGGACGGGAGAGACACCCGGGGCGGGGCCGGAGACCGGGATGCCGTCGTCGTCGGCGTGGACCGCGGTGAGGATCTCCACGACCTCGGCCACGCTGTCCGTGACCCGGAACAGTTCGAGGTCCGCGGTGGAGACCTTGCCGTCGGCCACCAGCGTGGTGGTGATCCAGTCCAGCAACGGGCCCCAGTAGTCCGTGCCCACCAGGATCACCGGGAAACGCGTGATCTTGCCCGTCTGCACGAGGGTCAGTGCCTCGAAGAGTTCGTCGAGCGTACCGAAGCCGCCCGGCAGCGCCACGAAGCCCTGGCTGTACTTCACGAACATGGTCTTGCGCGCGAAGAAGTAGCGGAAGTTGATGCCCAGGTCCACCCAGTCATTGAGGCGCTGTTCGTGGGGCAGCTCGATGCCGATCCCTACCGAGTGCGCGCCCACGTCCACCGCTCCCCTGTTCGCGGCCTCCATCACGCCGGGGCCGCCGCCCGTGACCACGGCGTAGCCGGCTTTGCCGATTTCCCGTCCCAGCTCGCGCGCGAGCTCGTACTCCGGGTGCCCCGGCGCGGTGCGCGCCGACCCGAAGACCGAGACGGCGGGGCCCAGGTTCGCGAGTGCGTCGAAGCCTTCGACGAACTCCGCCTGGATCCGCAGGACGCGCCACGGGTCGGTGCGGGTGAAGTCGTCCGGTTCGGCGGGGCGCTGGTCCAGGAAACGCTGGTCGGACGTGCGCCGATGCAGCTGTTTGCGGCGCAGCACCACCGGCCCCTTGTGACGCTCGGGGGGTAGGGAACGTTCGTGCGGTGTCTCAGGGGTGTGCATGCCCACCAGGCTACGTTCTCGTGCTGCACGACGCCGCAGAACTCCCCTGCGGCATGCAACGCGGTGAGTACTCGAGCCAACCTCCCCCGCCTCGGATCGGATACCCGATCACCCCGCGCTCAGGACAACCAGGACGCGAGCGCACGGTGGCAGGCCCGGACGGCGTCGTCGAACACGTGCTCGTCGTCGGTGTGGGCGAGCAGGGCGTCCCCGGGGCCGAAGTTCACGGCAGGCACCCCGGCCTCCGAGAAGCGGGCGACGTCGGTCCAGCCGTACTTGGGCATGGGCTCCCGCCCCACGGCGGCCACGAACTGCGCGGCGGAGGGCCGGTCCAGCCCGGGACGGGCCGCCGGCGAGAGGTCCTGCCACTCGAGCTCGTACCCGGTGAAGACCTCGCGCATGTGGTCCTGTGCCTGCTCGAGGGACTTGTCCGGGGCGAAGCGGTAGTTGACCTCGACCCACGCGGTGTCCGGGATCACGTTGCCCGCGACTCCCCCGCCGATCCGGATCGCATTGAGCCCTTCACGGTAGTCGAGGCCCTCCACGGTCACGGTGCGCGCCTCGTACGCGCTCAACCGGGCCAGGACGTCCGCCTGCTTGTGGATCGCGTTCTCCCCGATCCACGAGCGCCCGGAGTGGGCGGCCTTGCCGTGGGTCGTGATCCGGAAACGCATGGTGCCGTTGCACCCGCCCTCCACGGTCCCGTTGGTCGGTTCGAGCAGCACCGCGAAGTCCGCCTCGAGCAGTTCGGGGCTGTTGCGCATCACGCGGCCCAGCC
Source organism: Kocuria sp. CPCC 205261 (assembly GCF_040981025.1). Taxonomy (NCBI): domain Bacteria; kingdom Bacillati; phylum Actinomycetota; class Actinomycetes; order Micrococcales; family Micrococcaceae; genus Kocuria; species Kocuria sp. CPCC 205261. Next base: position 97,969 of record NZ_JAVKPU010000001.1, read on the forward strand.
CGCTCGCATCGCTCGAGACCTCTTCGTGGTCGTAGAACACGTAGGTGACGTCCCGGTTGGGCTCGGTGAGTTCGTGCGCGAGCACCAGTTGGACGGCCACACCGCCCTTCATGTCGGTGGTGCCGCGGCCGTAGATCACGTCCCCGTCCGCTTCCCGACGCCGCGTGGCCGGGACCCCGCCCAGCGATCCCTCCACGGTGGGCAGGGGCACGGTGTCCAGGTGGCCGGCGAGGATCACGCGTTCGTCTCGGCCGCGGTCCGTGCGGGCGATCACGGTGTCCCCGTCCCGGTGGACACTGAGATGGGGCAGAGCGCGCAGGGCTGTTTCGACGGCGTCGGCCAGGGGGCCCTCGTGATCGGACACGGACTCCACGTCCACGAGCGCGGCGGTCAGATCCGCGGGATCCATGGTGAGGTCGAGGGTCACGGAAGCGTCTGAACTCATGCGTGCCAGCCTACAGTTTGCCCCTGCGCCCCGCAGTGGGCGTCGCGGTCGGCTGCCGCGGGGCCTCATTGACGAGCCGCGCGGGTCGGGTCATCTACCACCGGGTCACGGGGCATCTTTTAGGATGGGCCCATGACTTCAACGAGCGAGAGCACCGAGAATTCCCGTATCGCCTCCGGAGTGGGGCTGGCCACCGTGGTGGACTCCGGCGAGCGGGAGGGGACCGTGCTGGACGTCTTCTACCCTGCGCCGAGCCTGAGCGCCAACCCGGATACGAGCTACGAGGCGGATCTGCGCGTGGCCGCCACCACGGACCCGGATCGCAACGTGCGCTCCGAGATCGTGACCACCGTGATCAACCTGGACGAGGCACCCCAGGACGCCGCGGACGCCTACCTGCGCCTGCACCTGCTGTCCCACCGCTTGGTGCGGCCCAACACCCTCAACCTGGACGGCGTCTTCGGCAAGCTCGCGAACGTGGCGTGGACCAGCCGCGGTCCCGTGCTCGCGGAGGAACTGACCCGCTCCCTGCTGCGCCTGCGCGCCGGCGGGACCGTGACCGTGCTCGGCGTGGACAAGTTCCCGCGCATGGTCGATTACGTGGTGCCCTCGGGTGTGCGCATCGGTGACGCGGACCGCGTGCGCCTCGGTGCCTACCTGGGCGAGGGCACCACCGTGATGCACGAGGGGTTCGTGAACTTCAACGCCGGCACGCTCGGCGAGGCCATGGTTGAGGGCCGGATCTCCGCCGGCGTCGTGGTCCACGACCACACGGACGTGGGCGGCGGCGCATCCATCATGGGCACGCTGTCCGGCGGCGGCAAGCAGCGGATCACGCTGGGCCAGCGCTGCCTGCTGGGCGCCAACGCGGGCGTGGGCATCTCCCTGGGTGACGACTGCGTCGTCGAGGCCGGCCTGTATGTCACCGCCGGTACCCGCGTGAGCCTCATCGAGGGCGGCGCCGAACCCCGCGTGGTCAAGGCGTCCGAGCTCTCCGGCGTGAACAACCTGCTGTTCCGCCGCAATTCCACCAACGGCGCCGTGGAGGCGCTGCCCCGCCAGGGCAGCACGGTGGAGCTCAACGCCGCACTGCACGCCAATTGATCCCCGCCGTCGCGCGTCCACGGATCGCGACGACGACGCCGCTCGGCCGGGTCCCGCAGCTCGCGGGCCCGGCCGCGCGTTTTCGTGAGGTCCACTGGATAGGGTGGGGACCATGAAGATTCTTGTCACCGGGGGAACCGGGTACATCGGCTCGCACACGGTTCTGGCGCTGCTCGAGGCGGGGCACGACGTCGTCGTCCTGGACAACCTGTCCAATTCGACCAAGACGTCGCTCGAGCGGGTGGCGGAACTCGCCGGACGCGACGTCGCGGCGTTCGAAGAGGTGGACCTGCTGGACCGCGAGGGTCTGGACCGCGTGTTCACGCAGCACCGCCCGGACGCCGTGATCCACTTCGCGGGGCTCAAGGCCGTGGGGGAATCGGCGCAGAAGCCGCTGTGGTACTACACGAACAACGTCAGCGGGACCGTGAACCTGTTGTGGGCCATGGAGGAGAACGGGTGCCGCAGCATCGTGTTCTCGTCCTCGGCCACCGTGTACGGCGCCCCGGAGACCATGCCGCTGACCGAGAAGCTATCCATGGACGCGCAGAACCCGTACGGCCGTACCAAGGAACACATCGAGGACATGCTCGCGGACCTCGCGGCCTCCGATGACCGCTGGTCCGTGGCCCTGCTGCGCTACTTCAACCCCGTGGGCGCGCACGAGTCCGGGCGGATCGGTGAGGACCCCTCGGGGATCCCCAACAACCTCATGCCGTTTGTCGCGCAGGTGGCCGTGGGCCGGCGCGAGAAGCTCATGGTCTTCGGCGACGACTACCCCACCCCGGACGGCACCGGCGTGCGCGACTACATCCACGTGGTGGACCTCGCGGACGGGCACCTACGTGCCCTGGACCGGATCAGCCGGGACCACGGCGTGCACGTGTGGAACCTGGGCACCGGCCGCGGCTACTCCGTGCTGGAGGTCCGCGAGGCATTCCAGAAGGCCTCGGGCCGGGAGATCCCCTACGAGATCGCCCCGCGCCGCCCCGGCGACGCCGCTGTGTCCTACGCCGATCCCGCCTCCGCCCTCGCCGAGCTGGGCTGGTCCGCGGACCGGGACATCGACACCATGTGCCGGGACCACTGGAACTGGCAGAAGAACAACCCGAACGGTTACGACGGCTGAGCCGAGCGGCGGCGTCGTCGGGTAGCGGGCGCGGCGCGCGCCGACGACGGCCCGGCCCTCCGGAGCCGCCGCGCGGCGGCGTCGTGCCCGCACCGACGAACGAGCCCCGATCACCGAACGGTGATCGGGGCTCGTCGGTTTGACCGGGAAACTCAGTTGGCGGTCGGGTAGTGGCGCTCACCCTCGCCCACGTAGAGCTGGCGGGGGCGGCCGATCTTGGTCTCGGGGTCCTCGATCATCTCGCGCCACTGCGCGATCCAGCCGGGCAGGCGGCCGATCGCGAAGAGCACGGTGAACATCTTCTCCGGGAAGCCCATGGCCTTGTAGATCAAACCCGTGTAGAAGTCCACGTTCGGGTAGAGCTTGCGCTCCACGAAGTAGTCGTCCGCGAGGGCCTTCTCCTCCAGGCCGATGGCCAGGTCCAGCAGCTCGTTGTTGCCGCCCATCTTGGCCAGGACGTCGTGCGCGTAGCCCTTGATGATGCGGGCACGGGGATCGTAGTTCTTGTAGACACGGTGCCCGAACCCCATGAGGCGGACGCCGTCCTCCTTGTTCTTGACCTTCTCCATGAACTCGTCCGCGGAGAGCCCACGATTCTGGATCTGGTCCAGCATGGCCAGCACGGCCTCATTGGCACCGCCGTGCAGCGGGCCGTAGAGGGCGTTGATGCCCGCGGAGACGGACGCGAACATGTTGGCGTGGGAGGAACCCACCAGGCGCACCGTGGAGGTGGAGCAGTTCTGCTCGTGGTCCGCGTGCAGCATGAACAGGATGTCCAGGGTCTTGGCGACCACCGGGTCCACCTCGTAGTCCTCGGCGGGCACACCGAAGCACATGCGCAGGAAGTTCTCCGCGTAGTTGAGGTTGTTATGGGGGTACAGCTGCGGCTCGCCCACGGACTTCTTGTACGCGTACGCGGCCAGAGTGGGGACCTTTGCGAGCAGGCGGATGGTGGAGATCTCCACGTGCTCCTTGTTGAACGGGTCCAGGGAGTCCGAGTAGAAGGTGGACAGCGCGGACACGGCCGAGGACAGCACGGGCATGGGGTGCGCGGAGCGGGGGAAGCCGTTGAAGAACATCTTGATGTCCTCGTGCACCATGGTGTGCGTGGTGATGCGGTGCTGGAAGTCCTCGTACTGCTCACGCGTGGGAAGCTCGCCGTAGATCAGCAGGTAGGCGGTCTCCAGGAAGTTGGAGTGCTCCGCAAGCTCCTCGATGGGGTAGCCGCGGTAGCGCAGGATGCCCTGGGCGCCGTCGATGTAGGTCACCGTGGAGCGCGTGTTCGCGGTGTTCACGAACCCGGGGTCGAAGCTGACGTTGCCGGTCTCCTTGAGCAGGGAACCCACGCCGTAGCCCTTGTTGCCCTCGGTCACCTCCAGTACGGGGAGCTCGAGGGACTTGCCCTTCTCGTAGTTCAGCTCCACCTTGTCGGTGGACTTCTTGGCCTCTGCCATGATGTGTCCTTCACGGTTCGCTAGGTGTTCCACGACGGGTTCGCGGTCCGGTTCACCCCCACGCCGTCGTGGCGGTTCGGGTCGGTGCGCACCGGGCGGGAACACGATGTCATTCCCCACCAACCTACCCGTTGGTGTGATCGGGATTCCACTTGCCCACCCGTGTGCGGCGGGCTCAGACGGCGCCTGAGAGCCGTTGCACGGCGGCCGCCATGCGCTCGTCGCTCGCGGTCAGGGACAGCCGCACGTAGCCGTGCCCGGCGTCCCCGTAGAAGGTCCCGGGGCCCACCACGATGCCCAGGCGCGCGAAGCGTTCCACGGTGTCCCACGTGTCCTCACCGGCGGTGGCCCACAGGTACAAGCCGGCCTCGGAATGCTCGATCGTGAGCCCGAAAGCCTCCACGGCGGGCTTGAGTGCCTCGCGCCGCTGCCGGTAGAGGTTCTTCTGCGCCGTCACGTGGGCGGTGTCCCCCAGGGCCACGCGCATGGCTTCCTGCACGGGATAGGGCACGATCATCCCGGCGTGCTTGCGCGAGTTGATGAGCGAGGGCATCAGCGCGGGGTCACCCGTGAGGAACGCGGCGCGGTAGCCCGCGAGGTTCGACTGCTTGGACAGCGAGTACGCGCTGAACAGCAGGGACGTGTCCCCGCCGCTCACGCGCGGGTCCAGGACGGACGGCACGGGTTCGCCACCGCGTGCGGGATCCCACTGACCCCAGCCGAGCTCGGCGTAGCACTCGTCGGAGACCACCACGGCCCCCTGCGAGCGGGCCTGGTCCACGAGCCGCTTGAGACTCTGCGCGTCTCGCACGATGCCCGTGGGATTGCCCGGCGAGTTGACCCACACCATGCGCACGCGCTCGCGCACCGAGGGCTCGAGCTCGTCCAGCGAGTCCGCGGCCACGGCCTCGGCGCCGGCGATCTGCGCCCCGATGTCGTACGTGGGGTAGGCGACCACGGGACGCACTACGACGTCGCCCGGGCCCAGACCCAGCAACAGCGGCAGCCATGCGACGAGTTCCTTGGAACCCACCGTGGGCATCACGGCGTCCGGGTCCAGGTCGGGCACACCGCGACGATCGGCGAACCACGCGGCCACGGCCTCCCGCAGCGCGGGGGTCCCGTGCGTCGTGGGATACCCGGGGGCGTCCGCCGCGGCGGCGAGCGCATCCTGGATCACGAGCGGCGTGGGGTCCACCGGGGTCCCGATGGACAGGTCCACCACACCATCCGGGTGCTCCTGCGCGGTCCGGCGGTACGGCGCAAGGGAGTTCCAGGGGTAGTCGGGCAGGTTCAGACCGAATCCGCGGGCCACGCTCACCGGATCAGTCCTGGTTCTGCGGGGGCAGTTCCGCGATCATGGGGTGGTCCTTGTGGGTGTTGCCGAGCTTGGCGGCCCCACCCGGAGAGCCCAGATCGTCGAAGAACTCCACGTTCGCCTTGTAGTACTCGGCCCATTCCTCGGGGGTGTCGTCCTCGTAGTAGATGGCCTCCACGGGGCACACCGGTTCGCACGCCCCGCAGTCCACGCACTCGTCCGGGTGGATGTACAGGGATCGCTCGCCCTCGTAGATGCAGTCCACGGGACATTCCTCCACGCAGGCCTTGTCCTTGACATCCACGCACGGCTGCGCAATTACGTAAGTCACGGTTGACGAACCTCTCCTTCTGTTCCCAAGTCCTCGACCATTCTAGCGGCGGGCATTCGAGGCTACCGCGCCCGCGAGCGCACCAGCCAATGCCCCGTAACAATCACGGAGGCCATGACCGCCACGAAGATCACGGCGAACCACAGCAACCCCACGATCCCCACGGGCTCGGCCCACGTGGTGACCACGAGCGCCGAGCCCTCTCGCAGGTACGCGGTGGCCCAGGCAATCACGTACGTCACGAGCCCTGGGACGGCAGCCGCCCACACGCGCCGGGTCGCGGTACCGCACCACACGCTCGCGCACAGCAGCAGCGCCCCGGAGAATACGAGCCCCCACGGGAGCCACCAACCGTCCAGGTACCAGATGTTGGCGTGCATGGCCGTGGCCACCGCTCCCGCCACGAGTCCCGTGAGCAGTGCCGTCACCAACGATGACGCCGCTCCCGGCCGTTGCTTCTCGGCTCCCCCGGGCGCGTGGTCGCCGGCGGTCTGCACGGCCGGGGCGCTCTCCCACGGGGCGGTGCGGCGCAGTCCGGACGCGCTCATTGTCCGCCCCGGCGTAACAGGCGGAACGTCTCGGTAGCGCTGAGGGTCTGCGGCACGCCGTTGGATAGCTCGTACGTGGTGCCCTGCGGGTCCTCGCCCAGGGTGATCTGTGTGGCGTGCGCCGCCATTGCGGCGCGCTTCACCGCCAGATCACCGTGGATCGCCGCTTGCGGCCGTTCGTCCGAGGGGTTCACGTCGCTCTCGATCCCCCACGTCAGGGGGACGTCCCACGCGTCGTGGGCGGTGTCCGGTGCTGACGCTGCGAGGTCCACGGCGCGCAGCGTGACCCCGTGCGTGGCCACGTGGTCCGGGTGACCGTACCCGCCGTCGTCGTCGTAGGTGATCACGGCGTGGGGGCGCACCGCGCGGATAGCTGCGGCCACGTGGGCGGCGGCCTCCTGCGGATCCGCCGCCGTGAGCGCTGCGGGTGAGACGTCCTCGGCGGGCTGCGGGCGGCCGTCGGGCCCCCAGCTCATCCCGGAATCCACGTACTTGTCCGCGCCGTTGGCGAAACCCTCGGCGGGATCGTGGGCGGGGGGCTCCCCCGCGAAGAACCGGTCCGCGAGCCCCATGGCGGCTGCGGCGGCGTCGAGCTCACCCACGCGGTAGAGCCCCAGCGCGGTGCCGTCGGTGTCCGGGCACCCGGGTTGGCCCACCTCGAGATGACGCAGGGCGGGCGGGATAACCTCACCGCGTTCGCCGCGCGTCATGGTCAGCAACACCGTGGTGGCGCCCAGCGCGCCGTAGTACCCGATGGATACGCCCGTGACGATGGCTTCGTCGTCCGGGTGGGCGTGCACCCACAACACACGAGCCCGGGCGGGGTCCACGCCCCCGGGGAGCAGTGTCTCCACCGCCCCCTCGGTCGCGTGTCCCCCGCCCGGGTATCGAGGATCGGCCACGATCAGGCGCGCGCCCGCTGCCGGGCGACCTTGAGGCGCTCGTTGGCGTCCAGGACCACCTTGCGGATGCGGATGGCCTCCGGGGTGACCTCCACGCACTCGTCCTCGCGCGCGAACTCGAGGGACTCCTCGAGCGTGAGCTTGCGCGGGGGCGTGAGGTTCTCGAAGCTGTCCGCCGTGGACGAGCGCATGTTGGTGAGCTTCTTCTCCTTGGTGATGTTCACGTCCATGTCGTCCGCGCGGGAGTTCTCACCCACGATCATGCCCTCGTAGACCTCGGAGGTGGGCTCCACGAAGAACGAGCCGCGCTCCTGCAGGTTGATCATGGCGTACGGGGTGACCACACCGGCACGGTCCGCGATCATGGAACCGTTGGTGCGGTACTCGATCTCCCCGGCCCATGGCTCGTAGCCGTCCGCGTAGGAGGACGCGATGCCCGCGCCACGGGTCTCCGTGAGGAACTTGGTGCGGAAGCCGATCAGACCGCGCGAGGGGACCTTGAACTCCATACGCACCCACCCGGTGCCGTGGTTGCTCATGCCCTCCATGCGGCCCTTACGCGCGGCCATGAGCTGGGTGATCGCACCCAGGAACTCGTCCGGAGCATCGATCGTCATGTGCTCGTAGGGCTCGTGCACCTTGCCATCCACGGTCCTGGTGACCACCTGTGGTTTGCCCGCGGTGATCTCGAAGCCCTCGCGGCGCATCTGCTCCACGAGGATGGCCAGGGCCAGCTCACCGCGGCCCTGCACCTCCCACGCGTCCGGGCGCTGGGTGGGCAGCACGCGCAGCGAGACGTTCCCGATGAGCTCCTTGTCCAGGCGGTCCTTGACCTGGCGCGCGGTGACCTTGGCGCCCTTGACGCGTCCGGCCAAGGGCGACGTGTTGATCCCGATGGTCATGGAGATCGCGGGGTCGTCCACCGTGATCAGCGGCAGCGGCTCGGGGTTCTCGAGGTCCGTGAGGGTCTCACCGATGGTGATGTCCTCGATCCCGGCCACGGCCACGATCTCACCGGGCCCGGCGCTCTCCGCAGGCACCCGGTCCAGGCCCTTGGTGGCCAACAGTTCGGAGATGCGCACGCTCTTGAGGGTTCCGTCGTGACGCGCCCACGCCACGGTCTGGCCCTTCTTCAGCGTCCCGTTGAAGATGCGCAGCAGGGCCAGGCGACCCAGGAACGGGGAGGCGTCCAGGTTGGTCACGTGCGCCTGCAGCACGCCGTCCGGGTTGTAGGACGGCGCGGGGATGTGCTCGATGATGGTACGGAACAGCGGCTCGAGGTCCTCATTGTCCGGCAACTCGCCGTTGCCGGGCTGGTCGGTGGAGGCACGGCCGGCCTTGCCAGAGGCGTAGACCACGGGCACGTCCAGGACGGCGTCCAGGTCCAGGTCCGGGTGGTCCTCGGCGATGTCCGAGGCCAGGCCCAGCAGCAGGTCCATGGTGTCGGAGACGACCTCGTCGATCCGGGCGTCCGGGCGGTCCACCTTGTTGACGACGACGATCACGGGCAGCTTGGCCTCGAGGGCCTTGCGCAGCACGAACCGGGTCTGGGGCAGCGGGCCCTCGGAGGCGTCCACGAGCAGCACGACACCGTCCACCATGGACAGACCGCGCTCCACCTCGCCACCGAAGTCGGCGTGACCCGGGGTGTCGATCACGTTGATCGTGATGGTCTCACCGTTGGCCGCGGGGCCGTCGTAGAACACCGTGGTGTTCTTGGCCAGGATGGTGATGCCCTTCTCCCGCTCCAGGTCGCCCGAGTCCATGACCCGTTCCTCGACCTCTCCGTGGCTGGAGAACGCGTTCGTCTGCTGGAGCATGGCATCGACGATGGTGGTCTTGCCGTGGTCAACGTGGGCCACGATGGCCACGTTGCGCAGATCGGCGCGCTGGGTGGTGGTTTCAGACATGCACAGGTCTCTCTTCATGAGTGGATGCAGAGGGGAATCGTGGCGATTCTACTCCCCTCCGCCACCACCCGGAGCACACGTGATGCATGTCTCCCGTGTGCTCAGCCGAGCAGTTCGGGGCGCTGCCATTCCTCACCCAGCACGTGTTCGGCCAGGAACGCGAGCACGGTCTCGTACCACGCCCGCGAGTTGGCCGGCTTGAGGATCCAGTGGTTCTCGTCCGGGAAGTACAGGAACCGGTGGCCCTCCACCCGGGTGCGCAGCTGCAGATCGGACCACAGCTCGATGCCCTGGGAGATCGGGACCCGGTAGTCCTTGTCCCCGTGGATCACGAGCATGGGGACCTGGATCCGGTCCACGAACCGGTGCGGTGAGTACACGGCGGCCTGGGCCGGGCCCATGGCCTCACGCCACTCGGTGTTGTCCGTGGTGGCACCCATGGAGTCCAAGTTCCACAGGGACGCGTGGGTCACGATGCACCGGAACCGGTCCGCCGTCTGGGTGGCCACCCAGTTGGCCATGTACCCGCCGTAGGAACCGCCCAGCAGCGCTTGGCGCTGGGCATCGATGTCCGCCCGCTGCGTCGTGGCCTCCACGAGGGCCATCACGTCCGTGAACGGCGCCCCGCCCAGCTCCTGCTGACCGCGGTCGATCATGGCCTGTCCGTAACCCGTGGAGATGGCCGGGTCCGGGAATAGCACGGCATAACCGCGGGCCACGAACGGCCACGGATTCCAACGCCAGCTCCACTGGTTGTTGGACGCCCACGGCCCACCGTGAACGAACACGAGCAACGGGTGTTCGGTTCCCTCCCCCTCGGGCAGCGCGAGCCACGCGCGGATGCTCGTCCCGTCCTCGGCGGTCGTGGTGACCTCCTCGAGGCGGCCGGGGACGGCGTCGTCGGGCACGAGACCGTCGATCCGGGTGGGCTCGGCGCAGAACTCCCGACCGGACCACGTCACCGCCTCGAGGGGGTGGTCGTAGGTGGCCCGCAGACCGTAGAACGCGTCCCCCACGGGGTGGACCGCGCAATAGGTCCACGGCTGCTCGGCACCGCCGGCCAGGACGTCGATCGAGGAGTCCCCGCCCCGCGGGCACGTGACCCGCAGCACGATCCCCCGGCCCTGATAGTCGGACGTGCACACGAAGGAGTCGTCATCGATCCACCGGGATTCCCCCGCCCAGTATTCGTCTGTGGGCACCACTTCCGTGTCCCGACCCGTGCTCAGGTCGTGGACCCACAGCGAGATCTGCAGGTTGACGCCGTCGCGCCACACGACGTCCCGCTCCAGGACGACCCGGCTGCCGTCCGGGGAGACGGGCCCGGGCTCCCACCAGTCCTCCTCGGTGGCGTCCCGGAACAGTTCGGCCTGACCGGCGCCGTCTGCCGTGATCGGCACCCGCCACAGCTGGGACCGTTCCCAGCCCTCCGGCAACCACGCGGTCAACTGTGCGATCAGCCAGGTGCCGTCCGGGGCGACCGAGTAGCGCATTAACCGCCCGGCGGGCAGATCCACGCGGCGCACGGCCTCCCCCGCGTCCCGGGACTCGGCGAGCGCGGCGGTGTCCACGAACCACAGGGCGGTCTCGGCGGCTGGGAGGTCGTGGTCCCAGTACCGGAACGGCGCGCGGTCGTAGAGCATGGGACTCGCCCCGGATTCCTCACGCAATTCGTGCAGTTCACGGTTGCGGGCGAGCTCGTCCGCCGCACCCTTGGCACTCGGGTGCATGCCCGAGAGGAAGAACAGCATGTCCCCGCCCAGCTTGGGGTCCGAGATGCCCTCGGGCATGTCCAGCACCATGCGGGCGTCGCCGCGTTCGGGGAGCAACCACAACCGGGAGCGCTTCTCGTCGTCCCCGTCCATGGGCCGGTCGGACGTGAAGTAGAGCTCCCCCGACGGCGCCGGGCACACCTCTTGGACTCCGTGATCGCCGGAGGTCAGGGGGACAGGTGCACGATGGCCGTCGGTCGGGCGGGGTACCGACCACGCGTGTTTGACGTAGCGCTTACCGTCTGAGGACAGTTCCTGCCGCAGGGCGATCACCGGGCCGTTCCGGTGTCCGCTCAATCCGGTGAGTCGTGGGGTGGCCACGAGCTGTTCGGGAGTTTCATAACGGGGTGTCATATGAGTCACATTACAGACGTGCCGGTCACGCATAAGCGCCCACGTGTCACCCCAGCCACTAACGTGGCCCTCGGCCACGTGGCGCAGCGGTGGCGGATGGGAGTGGAACGCATGAGTTCGGACAAGGGGACGTTGGCGTGGGCGGTGCGCGTCACGGTTCCCGTGGCCATGGGATACCTGCCGCTCGGGATGGCCTTCGGCGCCTATGCGGTCTCGCTGGGGTTCGCTCCCTACCTGGCGCCCCTCACGGCTCTCGTGGTCTTCGCGGGCTCGATCGAGTTCCTGCTCGTGGGATTGGTCTCGGCGGGAGCGGGCCTGCTACAGATCGCCGTGACCACTCTGCTGGTCAACAGCCGACACATCTTCTACGGCTTCTCCTATCCCACCCACCTGTTGCGTTCGCCCTTCGCCAAGTTCTACGGCCCCTATGCCCTGACCGACGAGGCCTATGCGCTGATCAACAGCGGCGTGCGCCCCACCACGCAGCACGAGCTCATGCTGATCCAGGGCGTCTCCCAGTTCTACTGGGTCTTCGGTGCCGCGGTCGGAGCCGTGGCCGGCGGACTCATCCCGGAATCGTTCGACGGTTTCGACTTCGCACTGACCGGGTTGTTCACCCTGTTGTTCGTGAGCGCCCTGAGCGCGGCCTCGCAGCGCGTGATGATCGTGCTCGCCGCCCTGGCCTCCATGGCAGTGGGGCTGTTGCTGCCCCGCGACCTGTTCCTGCTCGGTGCCATGCTGTGCTACGCGGTGCTATGCGTCGTGCTCGTCAAACGCCCACGGCACGGTCGTTCGTCCCAGACCGCGGAAGGCGGCGCCTGAGATGCTCGCAGCCATCGTCGTGTGCGCCGCCGTGACCTATTCGTTGCGCCTGTTCCCCGTGTTGTTGGCCCATCGGTTCCGCGATCGCGAGGACCTGCGGGAGATCTCCGCCCTGCTCCCCGCGGGACTCATGTTGATCCTGGTCGCCTATACATTGCTGGAGGCCGATTCCGGGGTGCAGTTGAGCCGATTGATTCTCGCGGCGGTGATTTCCGTGATCGTCAACGCGGTGAGCAAGAATTTCCTGATGGCATTCATCGCGGGATTCTCGGCATATTCATTGTCGGGATTATTTCTGTAAATTGTCGAGGTAATTCGAGCGGCCCCGGAAACTCTGAGCCCCGCCGCGCAGTGAGTGAGCACACACGCCCCGCGCGCATCTGCGATGAGCCGACGACGGGGTCGCAAGCTCACTCGAACCATTAGATCAAATATTGTTTCCCTATTCTGGTGAGTGCACCCTCAGCAAACTCAGGCATACCTAACCCCAATTAGGTAACGACCTTTTACCATAAGGGTCAACTTACTGGCGCGCCCCGAAAAACACCCGTAGTGTTCATATCAGTTCATCCGACGATCAGAGCACCACCCGAATCACAGGAGAAGATCATGGCCACTCTCACCGCTGTTTCCGCTTGCACCGCCACCGGCTGCGCCTTCAACGACAACGGCTGCACCGCCCCCGCCATCACGGTGGGCGGCCAGGGCTCCGAGGCCTCGTGCACCACGTTCATCTCGCTCGACGCCCGCGGTGGCCTGCCCACCGCCAACGGCCAGGTGGGCGCGTGCCAGCGCCTCGAGTGCGTACACAACAAGGACCTATTGTGCACCGCCTCCTCGATCGAGGTCACTGCGGACGCCAACTGCGCGAGCTACGAAGCCCGCTGATCGCGGAGTTCACCGGGTAACAACTGCAGACACGAGAGGACCGCGAGTCATGCGACTCGCGGTCCTCTCATGTCTACAGTGATTGATCGAGCCCCGGCAGGTTCACACGACCGCCGGACAGCCTGGGGGCGTGACGCTGCCGCTGGGGTACCGGCGCGGCGTCACGCTGCGGCGGGGGTGCCCAGCAGGGATGCGAGGTTGTCGGCGAGGTCTTGCGCGGACGACGTCGGACGATGGAACGGGACGAAGTAGACGCTGGTAGCGGTCGAACCCTCGCGCAGAACCGTGACCCCGGTGAGATCCACGTCCACCACGAAATCCCGATTCCGGGTGTGAGCGCACCCGCCGCTCGAGGGCTTACGCGTCAGCAGGTGGGCGGGGATCCATCCGTTCTCCGCGGCATCGCACATCCCGGCCAGATCGAAAGGATCCACGGACACCGCGGCGTCCAGGGCCACGACTTCGGTGTTCACCGCGGCAATGGAATCCCCGAGCTCGCGGCCGAACGCCCGCACCTGGTCGACGCTCAGTGGCGTGGCACCGGAACCGTCATGAACCACGACCCGTGCCGTGGAGACGATCGCGAGTCGCCCGGACGCCGTGTCGGCCACGGTCGCCACGAGCTCCGGCAACTCCCCCGCCATGAGGAGTTCGTCGGTCTCGCCCGGGGTCAGCCACTCGAGACCCGCCAGGAAGTGTGCACTGGCCGCCACGATGCGTACTGAGGGGTCCGGAGCGAACTTGGCAATGTCCACGCGCACGTCCACGGTCTGCCCCGCCGGGGTCAGCGCAGCGACATCGGGGTGGGGAGCCGCGGCCATGACCATCCGGCCGTCCGGCATGAACCCGTGCGCCAAGCACGGCAGTGTAGGTTGACCCTCGAGGCGGTAGGCGACCACGTTCGCTCGGCCCGCGCCCGCGAGCATGCGGTGCGCGAGTGACACGACTCGCCCCGGCACGCCCACGTACCCGAGCTGTGCACCGTTGTCGGTTCGACCCACGATCGTCCCCGCTTCCGTTGTGACCAATCCCACCGGGCCCGCCGAGAACATCCCGACCGCACCCGATCCGCAAAACTTAGGAAAGCCTAACCTCCCAAAAAGGTGGACGGAAGGGTTTGCGACGAATTTGGTCAGATTTTTATGACCTAAACGGAGGTGATTCATATCACGGACGTGTGCGATAGCATCGCAGCATGCCTCCCCTACCCCTCCGACTCCGTTCATCCCGCGCCGCCCGACGATCACGCTCGCCGCGGATCGCCGGGGCCGCGGCACTGACCGGGGTGGCTTTGCTGGTCTCCGGGTGCGGGGCCTCGGGCGGGGACGCCCAGGAGGACGCGGGGCAGGATCCCGGCGCAGCGACGTCGTCCGCCACCAGCCGGGCGACGAGCGAGACGGCCCGTGCGAGCGAGCCCGGTAAGGGCCCGGAGTGTCCCGAGGACGCGTGCTTCACCGTGGCGATGACCGGTGATCTCCTGCTGCACGAAGGCCTGTGGCGCAACTTCGCGGTGGACCCGGCCATGAATGAAAACAGACACTTCGACTTCGACCCGCTGCTGGCCGGTCAAAAGCCGTACCTGGACCAGGCCGACGTGGCCATCTGCGAGATGGAGACCCCGGTGGCGCCCAAGGGTGGGCCCTACTCGGCCTACCCGAGCTTCAGTGTGCCGCCGGAGATCACCGTGGCGGCCAAGAACACGGGTTACGACGCGTGCACGTCCGCGACCAATCACACCGTGGACCGCGGCACCGAGGGCGTGAACCGGACCTTGGCGACCCTCGACGAGGCGAGCCTCAAGCACACCGGTTCGTACACTTCCGAGCGCGCATCCGAGGAGCCCATGCTGCTGGAGACCCCGGCCGGGACCGTGGCCGTGGTCACCGGGACCAACAGTCTCAACGGCCAGCGGGCGGAGCACGACTGGCAGGTGGACCGGCTGCGGGACCCCGCCGAGGAGCCGCAGCCCGCGCGACAGGACATCGACCGCGCCGTGGCGCAGGCGAAGAAGGCGCGCCAGCAGGGCGCGGACGTGGTGATCGCGGCCATGCACTCGATCATCGAGTACCAGGACGACGCCAACGCCTACCAGAAAACCACGGCCCACTCGCTGATCGATTCCGGTGCGTTCGACGCTGTGTACGGTCACGGTTCGCACAGCGTGCAGCCCATCGAGCACTACAACGGCAAGTGGATCGTCTACGGACTGGGCAACACCGTCACGGAGACATCCCCGGCGTACGAGAACAACAACCAGGGTCTCATCACGCGCTTCCAGTTCGCGCGCGGGGACGACGGCGGGTGGCGGGTCAGCGACCTGGCCTGGGCACCGAGCTCCAACACCCAGGACGGCCGGTTCCAGTGGTGCTCCACGGCCTCGGACCAGCCCAACGGTGTGTGCCGCTCCCCGCAGGAGGACCGGCAGATCCGCGAGCGCATCGCGGGGATCATCACCACGGACTCGGCCACGGCGAACGGGTTGCGGGAGTGGCGGGTCGCGGAGGAAACGGAAGACTGAGCGGCGGAACGTCCACGAGAGAAGGCCGGTTCCACGAGACCCCGTGAGGGTCCCGGAACCGGCCTTCTCCGTGCTCGTGAGGGGGGCGTCAGCCCTGCACGCCGAGCTTCCCCAGGATGATCTGGCGCACGCGTCCGGCGTCCGCCTGGCCGCGCGTGGCCTTCATGACCGGTCCGATCAGGGCGCCCACGGCCTGGACCTTGCCGCCCTTGATCTTCTCGACCACGTCCGGCATCTGGGCCATGGCATCGTCCACGGCTGCGGTGAGGGCGCCGTCGTCGGAGACGACCGCGAGCCCGCGGGACTCCACGATCTCCGCCGGGGTGCCCTCACCGTCGACCACGAAACCGAGGACCTTCTTGGCCAGCTTGTCGTTGATCTTGCCGCCGTCGATCAGCCCGTTGAGTTCGACCACGTGGGCCGGGGTCACGGGCAGGTCCGCGATCTCGACCTCGCGCTGCTTGGCGAGGCGGGCGATCTCACCCATCCACCACTTGCGCGCCACGGCGGCGGAGGCGCCCGCGGCAATGGTCTGCTCGATCTCGTCCAGCACACCCGCGTTGACGACGTCGCGGAACTCCTCGTCCGTGTACCCCCAGTCCGCCTTCAGCCGCTTGCGGCGCTCGGACGGCGGCTCCGGCAGAGTGGTGCGGATCTCCTCGATCCAGTCTGCGGTGGTGACCACCGGGACCAGGTCCGGCTCGGGGAAGTAGCGGTAGTCGTCCGCGTCCGACTTCGGTCGCCCGGCCGTGGTGGAGCGGGTGTCCTCGTGCCAGAAGCGGGTCTCCTGCGTGACCTTCTCCCCCGCGGCGAGCACGGCGGCATGACGCTGGATCTCGTAGCGCACGGTGCGCTCCACGGCGCGCAGCGAGTTCACGTTCTTCGTCTCCGAGCGCGTGCCGAACTGCGTGGCGCCCTTGGGCATCAGGGACACGTTCGCGTCACAGCGCACGTTGCCGCGCTCCATGCGCGCCTCGGAGATCCCGAGGTTCTTCACGATCTCGCGGATCGCCGCGACGTACGCGCGAGCAAGCTCGGGTGCCCGCTCCCCCGCACCCACGATGGGCTTGGTCACGATCTCGATGAGCGGCACACCTGCGCGGTTGTAGTCCACCAGGGAGTACTGCGCGTTCTGGATCCGCCCGGCATCCCCGCCCATGTGGGTCAGCTTGCCGGCGTCCTCCTCCATGTGGGCGCGCTCGATCTCCACGCGGAACTCCGTGCCGTCTTCCAGCTCGAGGTCCAGGTGCCCGTCGAACGCAATGGGCTCGTCGAACTGCGAGGTCTGGAAGTTCTTGGGGGTGTCCGGGTAGAAGTAGTTCTTCCGTGCGAAGTGGCACTTCTGCGCGATCGAGCAGTTCAGCGCGAGACCGAGCTTGATCGCGGATTCCACTGCCTTGCCGTTGACCACCGGCAGCACGCCGGGCAGCCCCAGGGACACCGGGGTCACGTTGGTGTTGGGCTCGTCCCCAAAGGTGTTGGGGGCGGCATCGAACATCTTGGTCTTGGTGTTCAGCTCCACGTGCACCTCGAACCCCAGGACGGGGTCGAAGCGCTCGAGGGCTTCCTCGAAGGACAGCACGTCCTGGCTCATCACTTGCCTCCCTGCGCGGCAGTGGCCGCAAAGTCACGAACGGTGGCGGTCACGTCGGCGCGTTCCCGCCACAGCGGGCCGCCCCACTGCTCGGTGAGCAACCGCTCCAGACCGGCCCCGGCGCGGTACACGCGGGCGTCCTCGCGCGCCGGTGCCATGAACTGGATCCCCACGGGCAGCCCGTCCTCCGGTGCCAGGCCGCCCGGCAGGGAGATCGCGGGGATCCCCGCGAGGTTGGTGGGGATCGTGGCAATGTCGTTCAGGTACATCTGCATGGGATCCGCGGACTCGTCCACGCCCCCGATGTCGAACGCGGTGGTGGGCGCGGTGGGCGAGATCAGCACGTCCGCCTTCTCAAACGCCGCCGCGAAATCACGCTGTACGAGCGTGCGCACCTGCTGTGCGGAACCGTAGTACGCGTCGTAGTACCCCGCGGACAGTGCGTACGTCCCCAGGATGATCCGGCGCTTGACCTCGTCCCCGAAGCCTGCGGCGCGGGACGCGCTCATGACCTTCTCGATGGTGGGCGTGCCCTCGGGAGTAACGCGCAGACCGAAGCGCACGCCGTCGTACTTGGCCAGGTTGGAGGAGACCTCCGAGGACATGATCAGGTAATAGGCACCCAGCGCGTACTCGAAGTTGGGCGTCTGGACGTCCACGATCTCGGCGCCCGCGGCGCGCAGGAGTTCGAGGGACTCCTCGAAGCGCTGCTGCACACCGGCCTGGAAACCCTCGCCGCTCAGCTGCTGGACCACGCCCACGCGCAGCCCCTTGAGCCCGCCCTCGGCGGCTCCCTCGCGCGCGGCGCGGGCGTGGGAGCCCACGGGATCCGTCAGCGAAGTGGAGTCGGCGGGATCGTGACCGCCCACGACCTCGTGCAACAGCGCGGCGTCGAGCACCGTGCGGGAGCACGGGCCCACCTGGTCGAGCGAGGACGCCATGGCAATCACGCCGTAACGGGACACCGAACCGTACGTAGGCTTGACGCCCACGGTGCCGGTCACGGCCGCGGGCTGGCGGATGGAGCCACCGGTGTCCGTGCCCAGAGCCAAGGGCGCCTGGAACGCGGAGACCGCGGCGGCGGAACCGCCACCGGAACCGCCCGGGATCTTGCGCAGGTCCCACGGGTTGCGCGTGGGACCGAACGCCGAATGCTCGGTGGACGAACCCATGGCGAACTCGTCCAGGTTGGTCTTGCCCAGGATGGGCATGCGCGCCGCACGCAGCTTGCGGGTCACCGTGCCGTCGTACGGGCTCATCCAACCCTCGAGCATCCGGGACGCCGCCGTGGTGGGCTGGCCCTTGGTCACGATGAGGTCCTTGACCGCCACGGGCACACCCGCGAGCTCGGGCAACTGCTCACCCTTGGCGCGTGCCTCGTCCACACCACGGGCCACGTCCAGGGCCTCCTCGCGGTTGCGGTGCAGGAACGCGTTCAGCCCGTCGGTCCCGCGTGAGCGGTCCTGGGCGTTCAGCGGGGTGCCGTCCGTGGCCTCGATCTGCTCGAGGTGCGCGGTCACGGCGTCCACCGAGGAGACCTCACCCGAAGCCAGCTTGGCCGCGAGGTCCGCGGCGGACAGTTCTACGATGCGCTCGCTCATGCTCACTCCCCGTCCAGGATCGCCGGGACCCGGAACTTGCCGTCCTGGCTGTCCGGTGCGTTGCTCAGGGCTTCCTCCTGCGTGAGGGTCTCCCCCACCACGTCCTCGCGGAAGACGTTGTGCAACGGCAGGGGGTGGCTCGTGGCGGGGACGTCGTCCCCGGCGGCTTGGCTGACCGAGGCCACGGATTCGACGATGAGATCGAGTTCACCGGCCACGCGGGCCAGTTCCTCGTCCGACATCTCGATGCGCGCGAGTTCGGCCAGGTGCGCCACCTGCTCGCGATTGATCGCAGACATGCATGCTCCTGGTATTCGCTGATTGGTTCCGATCCAGTCTAGCGAGCGCCTACCCTGGACTCAGCACTCCCGTTCTCCCGCCGATCTCCCGAAGGGGTCCCACTTCGTGGCTCAGTCCTCCGCCCGTTCATCACGACGCCGCTCCACGCCTTCCAAGGGCACCTCCCGGATGACCCGGGCGGACGCCGCGCGCGCCCGCGTGGATCACGACAACGCGTGGCGCCAGTGGGTCTCGGACTCCGCCGTGGAGACCGTGGACACCGCACTGAGCCACGTCCAGGCGGTCGTGGAGGAACAGGTGCGCCAGTACGGAGCATTCCCGGCCTTCCTGGTCACCGGCGCCAAGGACGGGGAGTTCGAACTGGATTCGGTGGACCCGTCTCGCGTGAACGATCTGGCCCCCCAGGATGTGCTGGCCGAACTGCGGGACATCGCGCGCGAGAAGGCCTCCGGATTGCTCGTCGCCGCACTGGCCTACCCCGCCACCCTCCCGGACCGCTCCGGTGCCACCGCGGTGATCGTGGAGGTCGCCCACCGCGAACGGCTCAGCCTGGAAGTTGTCCAGGAATACAATGTCGTGGAGGCCAAGGGCCGCACGTTCGTGAACTTTGGCGATCCGCACACGGATCGAGCGGATCCGTGGTTGTTCGCGGTGCGTGACTGAGACCCGGACATCGCCTCCTCCGACGGGACGACCCGTCAGCCCACCGGATAGCTCGGGGACGACCCCGCCCGGACCGGGGCGCGCACAGTCCCGAGAATCGAGCTGACGCTTCCATGTTCCCCACGCGTCGTTCCATCCTGACTCCGGGAGCCCTGGCCCGCGTGATCGCGGGATGGGGATTCTTCGTGCTGCTTCAACTCTCCGGCTCGCTGCTGGCCCCACCCGTGTCCTCTCCGCTGCTCGTGGGGGCGCTCGTGGTGATCGTGGGCGTGATCCTGTACGCGGCCACGGGCGTCGTGCGACAGGCCGAACACCTGGCCCACCGACTCGGCGATCCGTACGGTTCGCTGGTGCTGACCCTGTCCATCGTCGTGATCGAGGTGGTGTTGATCTCCGCGGTCATGCTGGGCCCCGGTGAGCACGCCACGATCGCGCGGGACTCCGTGATGGCCGTGGCCATGATCATCCTCAACTTGGTAATCGGTCTGTGCCTGCTCGTGGGCGGCCTCAAGCACGGGGACATGGCCCACAATCGGACGGGAACCTCCAACTACCTGGCGCTGCTCGTGGTCCTGAGCGCCCTGGCCTTCGTGCTACCCGCGGCGCTCGGCACCGACGGCGCGTACCAGCCGTGGCAGGAGATCTCCATCATCGCAGTCACCGTGGCGATCTACGCGTTCTTCCTGTACCGACAGACGGGCGCGCAGGCCGTGGACTTCACCGAAGTGGACCCCCGGTTGCGCCCGGGTCCGGAGACCGCGGCCCGGGAGACGACGACGACGCATCCTTCCCTGCGCTCGGTCCTGGCCGAGCACCGCACCGAGATCCTCGCGCGCCTGGTATTGCTCGTGATCACCGTGGTGCCCATCGTGGTGCTGTCCCACGACATGGCCTCGCTGTTGGACGATGGGCTCGGCCGTGTGGGGGCACCGCCCGCGCTGGCCGGCGCGCTGATCGCGGCCATCGTGTTCCTGCCCGAATCCCTCACCGCGCTGCGCGCCGCGCTGGCCGGGGAGATCCAGCGCGTGAGCAACCTGTGCCACGGGGCGCTGGTGTCCACGGTGGGGTTGACCATCCCGGCGATACTCGTGATCGGGCTGCTCACCGATCAAACGGTCGTGCTCGCCGAGAGCCCCGCGAACCTGGTGCTGCTCGGGATCACGCTGGGACTGTCCCTCACCACGTTCGCATCCTCCAGAGTCACGTCGATCCACGGTGCGGCGCACCTGGTGATCTTCGCGGCCTACGGGATCACGGTGTTCTCCTGATGCGCGACTGACCTCGCTGGGAGGCCCAGCGGGGTCAGTCCGACAGCGGATCAGCGAGCCGCGTTCACCACGCGGGGAGCTCGGGCAAGGCGCCCTCGGACTCCACGAACTCGTCGTCACCGCGGGCCAGCCACCGCAGCATGCCCTCGCGGTCGGAGGTGATGAGCTGACCGCCGTCGCCGATGATCCACTCGTCCCGCTCCTCGGTGCGCAGGGTCATCCCCGGGGCACCCTTGGCCCGCATGGTGCGCACCGCGGCCTCCACGGCGTTGAGCAGGGAGTCCGGGTCCGCTTCCGCCACGGTCCACGTGGTGTCCAGGTCGTGGTGGTGCACCACGACCTCCGCGATCCGCACCGCGGGCACGGACGTGGCCGGGACGGGCTTACCGTGCAGGTCGAGCTCTTCGGTGACGATGTCGCCCTTGAGACGCTCGCACTGCTCGGCGAAGAACTGCGCGTTCTGCTTGAAGGTCTCGATCAGCTCGTCCTTGGGCAGCGCGGCGAGCTCGTCGATCTCCTGCTCGCGCGCCTCGTGGGACTCGTAGGGCTGCTGGGGTTCACCCGTGGTGGCCCAGTCGATGAGCTTGACCAGGGCGCGGGCGTTGGAGGCCAGGTGCGCGATCACGTGCGCGCGGTCCCAACCCTCGCACAGGGTGGGGCCCACCATTTCTTCGTCCGAGAGGGACTCCACGGTCGCGAGGAACATGTCGGTCTCCCGCCTCAGACGGGAGAGGTCGGAGTTGAGGCGTGCCGGTTTCATCATGGCTCCCACTGTAGTAATTCCCCACGCGAGCCAGCGCACGATGGCAGGGCTCAACACATACGCATATCGTCCGAGTCCCCATGGGCGGAGCCCCGGGCTGCCGCGCGAACCGCGCTGCTCCCGGGGCTCCGATCATGCTCAGGACACCGTGTGGGCCAACTGCTGACGCAGTTCGCGGCGCGTGCGCTGGGCCTCGGGCGAGGGCACGGGCACCGCGGCGAGCAAGCGCTTGGTGTACTCCTGCTCGGGGTGGCGCAGCACCGCTTCGCGCGAGCCCTGTTCCACGATGTGCCCGTGCTGCATGACCACGATCCGGTTGGCGAGCCGGTCGATCACCGCGAGGTCGTGGGTCACGAACAAGCACGCGAAGCCCATCTCCGCTTGCAGCTGCTCAAACAATTCCAAGACCGTGGCCTGCACGGACACGTCCAACGCGGACGTGGGTTCATCCGCCACGAGCAGTTTCGGCTTCAGGGACAGGGCCCGGGCGATGCCCACGCGCTGCTTCTGACCGCCCGAGAGCTCGTGCGGGTAACGGTTGCGGTAGTTGCGCGGCAACCGCACCTGGTCCAGGAGTTGCTCGATGCGCTGCTGCAGCTGCGCCCCTTTAGCCTCGCCGGCCAGGAACATGGGCTCACCGATCGACTCACCGATCGGCAGCCGCGGGTTCAGCGAGGACGCGGGGTCCTGGAAGACCATGCCCACGTCCTTGCGCACCGCGTTGAGCTTGGCGCGCGGGGCACCGTGCAGTTCCACGCCGTCCACCACAAGCGATCCCTCGACCACGGGCAGCAGTCCCACCGCGGCGCGGCCGATCGTGGTCTTGCCGGAACCGGATTCACCCACGAGACCCACGGTCTCCCCGGCTGCCACGGTGAGGCTGACGCCCTCGACCGCGCGGAACGCGGGGTTGCGGCCCTGCTTGGGGTACTCGATGGCCACGTCCTTCAACTGCAGCACCGGTTCCACGACCCGCTGGGCGAGCGTGTCCATGGACGCTGCCTCCGCCGTGCTGCGGTCCACCACCATGGGCATGACCACGGAACGCTCGAGCGCGGCGACCATGTCCACGGACTCGTCGTTCTCCTTGCCCTGGCCCAGGTGGGGCACGGCCTCGAGCAACGAGCGGGTGTAGGGGTGGCGCGGTGCGGTGAAGATCTGCTCCGCCGTGCCCTGTTCCACGATCACGCCCTTCTGCATGACCGCGATGTTGTCCGCGAGGTCCGCCACCACACCCATGTCGTGGGTGATCAGGATGACCGCCGAGTCCAGCTGGTCCTTGAGGTTGCGGATCAGGTCCAGGATCTCCGCCTGCACGGTCACGTCCAGGGCCGTGGTGGGCTCGTCCGCGATCAGCAGTTTGGGGTCGCACGAGAGGGACTGCGCGATCATCGCGCGCTGCCGCTGACCACCGGAGAGCTGGTGGGGGTAGGAACGGAACGCCTTCTCGGGGTCCGGCAGTTCTACCATGGTGAGCATCTGCCGGGCACGTTCGGCGGCCTCGGCGGGTGAGATGTCCCGGTGCAGGCGGATGGTCTCCACGATCTGCTGGCCCACCGTGTAGACGGGGTTCAGCGCGGTCATGGGCTCCTGGAAGATCACGGCGATCTCCTCGCCACGCACGCGCCGCAGCGCGTTGCCGCGCAGCCCGATCAGTTCCTCCCCGGCCAGCACGGCCGAACCGCGCACGCGTGCGTTGGAGGGCAGCAGCCCCAGCATGGACATCGAGCTCGCGGACTTGCCCGAACCGGACTCGCCCACGATCGCGAGCACCTCCCCCGCTGCGACGTCGTAGTTCAGGTCGATCGCGGCCGGAACCCAGTCCCGGTCCACACCGAAGTCCACGGACAGCCCGCGCACGCTCAGCACAGGTTCACCGCGGGCCACGGTCCTGCGGGCCGGGCCGCGCCGCACAGTGGGTTCGTTGCGCTGCGCCCGCCGACCACGCCGTTTCTGCGCGCCCTCTGCGGTGGCACCCGCCGCGGCGCTGCCGCCGGCGGCTGCACCCGCGGCCGCGGTTCCGTCGGCGCGACCGGTGACCGCAGCGGCGTCGGCGGCCGTGGCACCGGACGATCCGGCGGCGCGAGCGTGAGCCGCGGAGGGGTTACCGGGGCCTTCGGTGGCCATCCGCCCGTCGCCGCTCGGCGTGCCGTCCCACGGGGCGTTGTGCTCGGCGGCCGTGGCCTCGTGCGACGACGCCGCGTTCGGGTCCTGCGCCGCGTCGTGGGGTCGCGGGGTGCCCTCGGGCTGGTTCGAGGTGCTCATCGTGTGTGCTCCATCGTGTCGAGAACTGGGCGCGCGGCAGCGGCACACGCGCATTGCCTAGCATGGGGGTCATGACCCGAGAACCCGCCGGCGAGCCCGAAACCTACCGAGCGTCGTCGGCCCCGTGGCTCACGGGATTCCTGGTGGTCCTGGGTCTGGTGGTGTGCTTCGCGGGCTGGGGCCACACCGTGGCGCACCACGCGGGCGCCGTGTTCGGTGGTCTCGCCCTGGCGGCGCTCGGGTACGCGCTGTACTGGCGCCCCCGGCTCGAGGTGCACGCGGACGAGGTGCGCGTGGTGAACCCCCTGCGCACGGTGAGCATTCCGTGGAGCCGGATCGTGGACGTGCGCACCCGTTTCGCGGTGACCATCGCCACGGACCAGGGCGCCCACTCGTGTTTCGCCCTGCCCTCCGCCGGTGCGGGCGCCGCCCTGCGCTCCGGTGTGGACGCCGTGAACCGCAATCACCCGATCGCCCGACCGGGCGGCGCGGTGCGCGTGGGCGACCTGACCTCGACCGCTTCCGGCGCCGCCGCGCACCGCGTCCGCGACACGTGGCAACGCAAGATCGAGACCGGTGAGCTGGACGTCTTCGCCCGGGACGCCGCACCCGATCCGGTGCGGACCCGGTACGCGCCCGGCCCGCTCGCGGCGGTCGTGCTGCTGGCCGCCGCGAGCGCCGTGCTGTTCACCGTGTGAACTGATCATCGTCCGTCCCGGGCGGTGTCCCCGCGCGTCCCGGTCTCGGCCCCGGCGTTCACCGCAGGCTTCGTCCCCGGCTCGGATGCGGTGAGCGCGTCCGGGTACTGGTCCGTGCGCTCGCCGGTCTCGCGGGCGCGCTTGGGGTTGAACTTGCGCTGGCGCGGGTCGAACGCGTCACGCAGACCGTCACCGATGAAGTTGATGGTCAGCGCGATCGCCACGATGAACACACCGGGCCACCAGAACAACCACGGACGGGTCGCGAAGGCGGTCTGGTTCTCGCTGATCAACCGGCCCAGGGACCAGTCCGGGGCCTGGATACCCAGACCCAGGTAGGACAGCGCGGTCTCCAGCAGGATCGCCGAGGACATCAACAGCGTGATGTTCACGGTGATCACACCCACGGTGTTGGGCAGGATGTGCTTGAAGATGATCCGCCCGCTCGAGGCACCGGCCAGTCGCGCGGCGTCCACGAACTCGCGCTCGCGCAGCGTGAGGAACTCACCGCGCACCAGGCGCGCGAGCGGCGGCCACGAGGCTAGACCGATCAGCAGACCCAGGGCGATCACCGTGGCGAACGTGGGCAGGTTGTGGGCGCGCACCCACGAGATGGCTAGGCGGCCCAACAGGGCTGCCAGGATCACCAGGGGGATGATGATGATCACGTCGGTCAGACGCATCAGCACGGCCTCGGTCCAGCCCCGGAAGTACCCGGAGAGGCCACCCACCACGGTGCCCACGAGGCCCGCGATAAGGCCCACCACGATCATGACCACCAGGGAGTACTGGGTGCCCTGCATGGCCATGGCGAACAGGTCACGGCCCAGGTTGTCCTGGCCGAACGGGTGCTCCCCGAGCGAGGGCGGGAGCAGGGACAGCGTGGGCCGGCCACCGTTGAGCACGGTTCCCGTGGCATCCGGGTTCCACTTCCACCACCCCGGGATGGGACCGACACCCAGCGAGGTGACGGACAGCACCACGATGAACAACAGGACGATCAGGGACACGACGGCGCCCGTGTTGCCGAAGAACCGCTGGCGTACCAGCTGTCCCTGGCTCTTGCCGCGCACGTCCTCGGGCTTCTCGCCGGTCTGCGGGTTCTGTTCGACCCGCTGGGGGACGTCGATAGGTTGTGGCTGGCTCATGCTTTCACCCTCACGCGCGGGTCGAGTACGGAGTACACCAGGTCAGCGATCAGGTTGAAGACCATGGCGACAATGCCGGTGATCAGGAACACGCCCATCACCGGGTTGGGGTCTACGTTGCGCACCGATTGGATGAACAACTGCCCCATACCGGTGAACGCGAACACGGATTCCGTGATGATCGCGCCGCCGATCAGACCGCCGATGTCGTAGGCCACGAGCGTGGCCAGCGGGATCAGCGCGTTGCGGAACGCGTGACGCATGACCACGGTCCGCTCCGACAGGCCCTTGGCGCGCGCGGTGCGCACGTAGTCCTGGCCCATGATCTCCAGCATGGACGCGCGCGAGTACCGCGAGTAGGACGCGAGCGCCAGCAGGGTGATACAGATGGTGGGCAGCAAGAGGTGGGTGAACCGGTCCAGGCCGGTGATCCAGAAGTCACCCGACAGGCCCGGGGTGGAGGAGTTGGCCGTGGCGATGGGCCGGCCCCGGATGTGACCGGAGTTCACGTAGTCCGGCCACGACTGCATGAAGCGGTCCAGGATGATCAGCAGGGCCACGAAGAAGCCGGTGACCCCGCCCACGCGGGCGCCCTGACCACGGTCGTAGCCACCGGCGACGTAACCGGCTCCCACACCCACCAGGATCATCACGACGACCAACGCCAGCAGGGTCAGCAGCCCGCCCCCGACGAAGAGGGCCTGGACGGGGAAGTACAGCACGAGACCCACCACCACGGTGGCCAGCCCGGCGTACAGGGCCCGCTTGTTGCGTAGTCCCGCCATGAGGACGGTGGCGGTCACGGCCACCAGAATGCCGGTCAGTGCGATCAGCGGGATGCCCAGGAAGGGGTGCGCTAGCCAGTTGGTCGCGAGCACGAAGTAGATGATCCCGAAGGTGACCACGAAGCCCAGGACACCCATGAGGATGCGGGTCCGCATGCGCCCGAACGAGACCAGGAACCAGATGAGCCCGGCCACCACGGAGATTGCGAGCAGCGCCCCGATGGACAGTGACGGGTTCTGCAGGAAGTCGTTGAACTGAATGGCCGCCACTTCCTTGAGCAGCACCGCGAGCCAGAAGCTCGGCAGCGAGAAGCACAGGAAGGTCAGGAACGTGATGCCGTAGTCCAGGCCCGAGTACTGCCGCAGTGCGGAGACAATACCCAGGGTGATACCCACGACGATGGCCAGGATGGTACCGATCGTGACCAGCATGATGGTCTGGCCCATGGCGAAGGAGAGCAGGCTCGTCACTTCCTGGCCCTCGCGGCTCACGCCCAGGGAGCAGGTGTCCGCAAAGGGCACGAGGCACCCGAGTGCCCCGCCGAGCCACGTGAAGTAGCGCAGCACGGGCGGTGTGTCCAGGTTGAGGGCCTCCACGCGGGCGGGGATCAGCTGTTGGGCGTTGGGGTTTCCGTACAGGTCCCACAGCGGGTCGCCGGAGGCCGCCGTCATGAGGTACACGAGGAACGATGCGCCCAGCAGGATGAGGACGGCGGTGATGAGCCGTCTGAGGATGTAAGAAATCATGATGCTGCCTCTGAACGAGTGGTGGTCACGACGCTGCGCGGACACGGCGTTCCGCGCCCGCGCAGCATCATGAGGGGAAGGACCCGGTCAACCGAGGTCGACCGTCCTACTTGCGGCTCCACTCGGAAACGTTCCAGAACACGCCGGTCTGGTTCGGCTGGTACTGGTCCACTCCGGCGATCTTGTCCGAGGTGGCCACGTAGCCCACGGACTGGAACAGCGGGAGGCCGTAGGCGTCCTCGAAGGTGTGCTTGTCCACCTCAGCGATCTGGTCGTTGCGCGAGGACTCGTCCAGGTTGGCGCGGGCCTCGTCCACGAGCTTGTCCACGTCCGCGTTCGAGTACTCGTTGTAGTTGCCGCCGCCGCCGGTCTTGAAGATCTGCGAGAGCATCTCGGTGCCCACGCCCGGGGAGACCCAGCCGTACAGGGACGCGTCGTAGTCGCCGTCCGCGAGCTTCTCGGACCAGTTGGGATCGCCCAGGTCCTCGACCTTGAACCCGGCCTTCTCCGCGGACTCCTTGATCAGCTGGAAGGTGTCCACGCGTTGCGGATTGCCGTTGTTGTAGAGGATCCGCACGGTGGGGGTCTTGCCGTCGAGCAGCTTCTTGGCGCCGTCGATGTCCACGTCCCCGTAGAGTTTCTTGGCGTCGTTCTTCTCCACGGCCTTGGTGTAGGGCTCGCCCTGGCTGGAGACGAACATCTGCGAGTTGAGCACCTCGGCGTCCTCCTTGACCGGCTTGACCAGCTGGTCGAGGATCTGCTGGCGCGGGATGGTCTTCAGGAACGCCTCGCGGGTCTCCTTGTCCTTGAAGGTGTCCGAGCCGAAGTTCAGGTCCACGTGGTCGTACGCGAGCTGGTCGCCCTGCTGCACGTTCACGTTCTCGATCTGCTTGACCTGGTCCATCGTGTCCTTGTTGACGTTGTTCGGCTGCATGATGTCCACTTCGCCGTTGCGCAGCGCCTGGATCTGAGCCGTGGCGTCGCCGATGGTGCGCAGGGTGATCTCGTCCAGCTTGCCGGGCATGCTGCCGTTGTAGTTCTCGTTCTTCTTGAGCGTGACCGAGTTGTTCTCCACCACATTGTCGATCGTGAACGGACCGTTGGACACGAGGACGTCCTTGTCGTCCGGGGTGGACGTGAAGTTGAAGGAGGTGTCCCAGGCCTTGCCGATCTTCTCCAGCTCGGGCTGCTTCTGGGGGTTCTTGGGATCGCCCTTCTTCTGGTTCTCGAGCACCTCCAACAGCTGCTCCTCGGACATGCCCGCCTTCTTGGCGACCA
Organism: Kocuria sp. CPCC 205261; assembly: GCF_040981025.1. Lineage (NCBI taxonomy): Bacteria > Bacillati > Actinomycetota > Actinomycetes > Micrococcales > Micrococcaceae > Kocuria > Kocuria sp. CPCC 205261. The sequence continues at coordinate 126,574 of NZ_JAVKPU010000001.1, forward strand.
CGTGGGCCGGCATGAGCGAGTTGGAGTCCAGTCCGATCTCCCAGTCCGCGTTGGGCTTGGCCCACTTCAGGGTCATGGTCTTGCCGTCCTCGGAGAACTCGGGCTTGTCCGTGGAGCCCAGGATGTCCGTGGAGCCGGCGATCGCGAAGTAGTCCTTGCCGGCCTTGCCGTCCTCGCTCGCGTCATTGGCGTAGCCGGAGAGCAGGGACCACCACAGCATGAGGTCGGCCTTGTCCACCGCGTTGCCGTCGGACCACTTGGGGTCCTTGATCGTGTACTCGACGGTCAGGGGATCGTCCGAGACCTTCTTGTACGTGCCGAAGCCCTCGTTGGGGTGGATCTTCTGCTCCGGGTCCACCGTGATGAACCCTTCGCGGGTCATCTGGGCCACGTGGCCGTTGATGTCCAGGTTCGTCTTGGTGTAGCCCGGATTGGCACCCGAGAACTTGTTGGTCTCGGCGACATTGACCACGCCGCCGCTCTGGGCGCTTGCGCTGCTGTCACCGCCGCCGCCGTTGCTGTCGTTGCCGCCGCCGCCCACGCTGGCGCAGCCGGTCAGCGTGAGTGCAGCGATTGCCGCGACGGACACGGCAGCCTTCCCCTTGAAGGTGTACTTTCCCATGACGTTTCCTCCCGATATGGTGTCCATGGAATGTGCGTTGCACCCCGGTGGTTGTTACCCCGAGCCGGGGTCGGCATCACCGATGGATTGTGGTGCCTCTCACGATGAAGCACAGGTTACTCGCGGATAACCTTTTCGGGGAGAAACCTTCCGCGTGTCTCGGGAGTGTCGGATGATTTCGTCGTGGCGCGGGCAATGCCGAGCATCGAATCACATTCCGTGATATTGGCCGTACGCTGTTGCCATCATCACTTCGCCCCGTCAGGAGGCCCCCGTGACCAACACACCGCACGAGCCCCGTAACGCGCCTCGTCTCCCCCCGGACGACGCCGCACGCCCGCCTCACACTCCCGGCTCCCGTTCCGCGGGCAAACCGCTGCGCGAGGGGTACGCGAACGCGCACGCGGCGCCGTCGGCCCCCGTGGACGCGCAACGTCCCGGGACGGCGGTCACAGACAGCGGGACCGCGCACTCGGCCTCGGGGGCAGGGGGGACGGCCTCCCCCGTGGATCCCTCGCTGGACAAGCCCGTCAAGCGCGGCGTGTCGGGGACCGTGTGGGCGGCGCTGATCCTGGGCGTGATCGTGCTGATCCTGTTGCTGGTCTTTATCATCCAGAACAACGTGGGCACGCGATTCGAGTACATGGCGTGGACGTTCAGCCTTCCGTTGGGCGTGGCCATGCTGCTCTCGGCGATCGCCGGGGCCCTGATCATGGCCCTCGTGGGGTCCGTGCGGATGTTCTCTTTGGGTCACCGCGTGCGCAAGCTCGAACGCGAGCGCGAGCGGATCAGGACCTCGCTGCACGGCTGAGAGCCCACTGCACCACGGCGCGCGGCGCCGGTCGATCGGGACCGGCGCCGCGTGTCGTCGTACTCCGGGGAGTGCGCGAGCGTGACAGCGCGTAGGGCGCGTGGTGACCAGCCGGTGGGCCCGCCGCACACGGAATCGGGCGCGGGCCAGCGGGTATCCTGGGAGGCAGCCCAGTGACCGTCAACGCAAGGAGCCATCGCTCATGCCCAAGATCATCTACACCGAGACCGACGAAGCACCCATGCTCGCTACGTACTCGTTCAAGCCGATCGTGGAGGCGTTCGCGTCCACCGCCGGTGTGGAGGTGGAGACCCGGGACATTTCCCTGGCCGCGCGCATCCTGGCCCAGTTCCCGGACCGCCTCACCGACGAGCAGCGGGTCCCGGACACCCTGGCCGAGCTGGGCGAACTCGTGGAGACCCCGGAAGCGAACATCGTCAAGCTGCCGAACATCTCCGCGTCCATCCCGCAGCTGAAGGCCACCATCAAGGAGTTGCAGGCGGACGGCTACGACCTGCCGGACTACCCCGAGGTCGCCACCTCGGACGAGGCCAAGGACATCCGCGCGCGTTACGACCGTGTCAAGGGCTCCGCCGTGAACCCCGTGCTGCGCGAGGGCAACTCGGACCGCCGCGCCCCCAAGGCCGTGAAGAACTACGCCCGGCAGCACCCGCACTCCATGGGCGAGTGGAGCAAGGACTCCAAGACCAACGTGGCCACCCTCGGCCACGACGACTTCCGCAGCAACGAGAAGTCCGTGATCATCCCCGAGGACGACACCCTGACCATCCAGCTCGTCACCGACCAGGGCACCACGGTGCTCAAGGAGTCCTTGCCCGTACTGGCCGGTGAGGTCGTGGACGGCACCTTCATGAGCGCCGCCGCGCTGGACGCGTTCCTCGCGGAACAGGTGGCCCGCGCCAAGTCCGAGAACGTCCTGTTCTCCACCCACCTCAAGGCCACCATGATGAAGGTCTCCGACCCCATCATCTTCGGCCACGTGGTCACCGCGTTCTTCCGGGACGTCTTCGACCGCTACGGAGAGGACCTCGCCAAGGCGGGGCTGTCCCCCAACGACGGCCTGGGTGGAATCCTCTCGGGCCTGGACGCCCTGGACAACGGCCAGGAGATCAAGGCCGCGTTCGACAAGGCGATCGACGACGGCCCTGAGTTGGCCTACGTGAATTCGGACAAGGGCATCACCAATCTCCACGTGCTCTCGGACGTGATCGTGGACGCCTCTATGCCCGCCATGATCCGCACGTCCGGAAAGATGTGGGGTCGCGAGGGCGAGCAGAAGGACACCCTGGCCGTGTTGCCGGACTCCTCCTACGCGGGGGTCTACCAGGTCGTGATCGACGACTGCCGCGAGAACGGCGCGTACGATCCCACGACCATGGGTACCGTCCCCAATGTGGGTTTGATGGCACAGAAGGCCGAGGAGTACGGCTCCCACGACAAGACCTTCGAGATCCAAGACGCTGGCACCGTCCAGGTGGTCAACGGTGCCGGTGAGGTGCTGCTGTCCCACGAGGTCCAGCCCGGTGACATCTGGCGTGCGTGCCAGGCCAAGGACGCCCCCATCAAGGACTGGGTGCAGCTGGCCGTGCGGCGTTCCCGCGACTCCGGGATGCCCGCCGTGTTCTGGCTGGACGAGTCCCGCGCCCACGACCGCAACCTGATCACCAAGGTGGAGCAGTACCTCGCGGAGGAGGACACCGACGGTCTGGACCTGCGGATCCTCTCCCCCGCGGAGGCCACCAAGTTCACGGTGGAGCGGCTGCGCCGCGGCGAGGACACCATCTCGGTGACCGGCAACGTGCTGCGCGACTACCTCACGGACCTGTTCCCCATCCTGGAACTGGGCACGTCCGCCAAGATGCTGTCCATCGTGCCGCTCATGAACGGCGGTGGCCTGTTCGAGACCGGCGCCGGTGGTTCCGCGCCCAAGCACGTGCAGCAGCTGCAGGAGGAGAACCACCTGCGTTGGGATTCCCTGGGTGAGTTCCTGGCGCTCGCCGCGTCCTTCGAACACCTCGCCAGCCGCTACGACAACGCCAAGGCGCAGGTCCTCGCGGATACCCTGGACCGCGCGACCGGGACCTTCCTCAACGAGAACAAGTCCCCGTCCCGGAAGGTCAACGAGCTCGACAACCGCGGTTCGCACTACTACCTGGCCATGTTCTGGGCCGAAGAGCTCGCGCAGCAGACCGAGGACTCCGAGCTCGCGCAGGCGTTCCAGAAGGTCGCTTCCGAGCTGCGCGAGAACGAGGACACCATCAACGCCGAACTGCTGGACGTGCAGGGTTCCCCCGCGGATCTCGGCGGGTACTACTGGCCCGTCCCGGAGAAGGTCTCCGCGGTGATGCGCCCCTCCGCCACGCTCAACGAGATCGTAGACGGGCTCAGCGCCTGACGTTCCGGAGTGTCTCGCGCGTGTGACGGACCCAGGTTCGCGCACGCGCAGCAACCGACGACGACGCCGCACCGCCTCCGTACGGGGGCGGTGCGGCGTCGTTCGTTATCCGTCCCGAAAGATCCGGACACGCGAAAGGGGCGGGGCCGCACGGCCCCGCCCCTCCTCCGGTGAGCTGATCAGGAGACGGCGGCGACAGCGGCGTCGTAGTCCGGCTCCTCGGTGATCTCCTCGACGAGCTGGGTGTGGACGACCTTGCCGTTCTCGTCCACGACCACGACGGCGCGGGCCAGCAGACCCTCGAGCGGGCCGTCCGTCTGGGTCACGCCGTAGTCCTCGCCGAACGACGAACGGAACGCGGACGCGGTGGTGACGTTGTCGATGCCCTCCGCGGCGCAGAACCGGCCCTGCGCGAACGGCAGGTCCTTGGAGACACACACCACGGCGGTGTTCTGCAGGGACGCGGCGCGCTGGTTGAACTCGCGCACGGACTGGGCACACACGCCCGTGTCCAGGGACGGGAAGATGTTGAGCACCATGCGCTTGCCCGTGAACTCGTCCGAGGCCACGGGGCTCAGATCCGCTCCCACGAGGTCGAAGGACGGCGCGGACTCTCCCTGGGCGGGCAGCTCGCCGACGGTGTGGACGGGGTTTCCTTGGAATGCAGTAGTAGCCATGTCTCCATTGTGGTGCGCGCCACTGGCCCGTGACACGTATGTCCGCCGTGCGCTGAACCGGGCTCGCTGATAGCCTCTGTGCCACCCTGCCCCGTGAGACGAGTCACACGGGTACCCCGCATCAGAGTCGCGTGACCGCCGGGCACCCCGGAGCGCGCAGCCCAGGAGGAATCACCGTGAATACCACTCCCGTCACCGTGGCCGTGACCGGCGCCGCCGGCCAGATCGGATATAGCCTGCTGTTCCGGATCGCTCACGGGGACCTGCTCGGCCCCGAACGCCCCGTCCGGCTGAGGCTTCTGGAGATCCCGCAGGCCCTGCCCGCCCTCGAGGGAACCGTCATGGAACTGCAGGACTGCGCGTTCCCGCTGCTCGCGGACGTGGAGATCGACTCCGACGCCCGCACGGTGTTCGACGGCGCTCAGCTCGCCTTGCTCGTGGGTGCCCGCCCGCGGGCCAAGGGGATGGAACGCAGCGACCTGCTTGAGGCCAACGGTGCGATCTTCACGGAACAGGGCCGAGCCCTCAACGACGTGGCCCACGACGACGTGCGCGTGGTCGTGACCGGCAACCCGGCCAACACCAACGCGCTGATCGCCCAGCGCAACGCCCCGGACATACCCGAGTCCCGGTTCAGCGCCCTGACCCGGTTGGACCACAACCGGGCCGCGGCCATGCTCGCCGCTGAGACCAAAACCTCGGTCGCGAAGGTCAAGAACCTCAGCGTGTGGGGCAACCACTCCGCCACGCAGTACCCGGATCTGGACCACGCCATTGTGGCCGGGCGGCCCGCCCTGGACCTGGTGTCCCGCAAATGGGTCACGGACACGTTCATCCCCACGGTGTCCCAGCGGGGTGCGGCGGTGCTGCAGGCCCGCGGTGCGTCCTCCGCCGCATCCGCGGCGAGCGCGACGCTCGATCACGCCCGCGACCTCATGCTCGGTAACCGCCACGGGGACTGGACGTCCATGGCCGTGGTCTCCGACGGTTCCTACGGTGTCCCGGCCGGCCTGGTCAGCTCGTTCCCGGTCACCACGTCCGGGGGCGACTGGTCCGTGGTGCAGGGCCTGGAGATCTCCGAGTTCTCGCGTTCACGCATCGACGCGTCCGTGGCGGAACTCGAGTCCGAGCGCGACGCCGTGCAGCAACTGGGCTTGATCTGAGCCCGGCCCTGACCCGCACCGCCGTGTGTGGGGCGGGTCAGGAGTTCTCGGCCAGGGCGTCGCGGAACGCTTGCTCGGCGGCGTCGGAGAAGGGGACGAAGACGACGGTGTCCACGGAGGTGTCCGCGGCGAGGACCGTGCGCACGGCGATCCGGGCGGCGTCGTCCATGGGCCAGCCGTAGATCCCGGCGGAGACCGCGGGGAAGGCCACGGACACGGCGCCGATCTCGTCCGCCACGCGCAGCGACTCGCGGTAGCACGAGGCCAGGACGTCACTGCGATCGGTCTTCTTCGCGAACACCGGGCCCACCGTGTGGATGACCCACGTGGCGGGCAGGTCATACCCCTTGGTCGCCACGGCCCCGCCCGCGGGCAGCCCGTCCGGGAGGGTCGTCTCCCGCAACTGCTTGCACTCGGCGAGCAGCTGTTTCCCGGCGGCGCGGTGGATCGCCCCGTCCACACCGCCTCCGCCCAGGAGCTTGGAGTTGGCCGCGTTGACGATCGCGTCCGCGTGGACTTTCGTGATGTCACCCTTGCGAATCTCGATGTTCATACGGCCACACTAGTCCCGCCCTGTCACCGAACCCCATGGGCCCCTAGGCTGGGAGCATGGCCGATCTCGAACTGTTCGACGATTCAGGGGTCCACACCGTCCTGTGCGTGGTGGCCCACCCGGACGACATGGAGTACGGGGGTTCGGCCGCCGTCGCCCGCTGGACCCGGCGCGGCGCGACGGTGAGCTACCTATTGTTGACCGCCGGGGAGGCGGGGATCCGGGACCGCGATCCGAGCGACGTCGGCCCGTTGCGGCGGGGCGAACAGGAAGCGGCGTGCCGGGCCGTGAGGGTCACCGATCTGCGGGTCCTGGACCTGCCGGACGGGACCCTCCAATACGGACTAGACCTGCGGCGCAGGATCGCGCGGGTGATCCGCGAGGTCCGCCCGGACACCATGGTCACGATCGACTGGTCCGTGGAGGCCGGGTGGGGTCTCAACCAGGCCGACCACCGCGTGGCCGGGATGGCCGCGCTCGACGCTCTGCGGGACGCCGATAATCTGTGGGTGTTCCGGGAGCTGCTTGAGGACGAGGGGCTCGAGGCGTGGGGCGCCGAACGGTTGCTCGTCACGGGCGCGCAACCCGATCATGCGATCGAACTGTCCGAGGAGGACATCACCGCGGCGGTCGAGTCGCTGCGCTGCCACAAGCAGTACCTCGCCGCGCTGGACGGGCACCCGGATCCGCACGAGATGATCACGGGCATGACCGAAGGCGCCGGGCGCGCCGCGGGTGCGGACCACGCTCTCGGGGTGCGGGTTTTCCCGCTCTGACGTCCTCGGAGTTGTCCGCGGAGACATCACCAGGAGCGACGGCGCTCGTGCCCCCGCGGGGACGCTGGCACTGGCGCCGTTCGCCTCCCCGCAATGTCTCGTAGCAGTCAGCCCCTCCCCCGGGCGAGCACGTCACGGGAACGGTCTCCCCCAGCGCGATGAGACACACCGCGACCACGTTGGTCCCGGCCACCCCGGTGAAGAACCCGAAGGCCCGGGCGGGGACGTGCAGGTCCTCGAGAACCCGCTGCGGATAGGCGACCACGCGCCACGCGGTGAGGACCACGAGCATCGCCTAGACCGCGAGTGCGAACCCCATGACCACGGTGGTGGGTCCGTGGAATCCCAGGTGGTACGCCCCCACGGAGACGATGCCGGAGGCCATGACCACCGCAAAGCACGACCGCGGCAGGCTCGCCACATTGCTCTTCAGCGCACCCAGTGCCCGTCCGGTGATCCCTGCCGTGGCTGTGCCGCTCACGCGTCCTCGACCGGTGCCGCATAGAACCACCGGCCTGCACGCCTGGCGAACCGTGAGTTCTCGCGCAGCACGCCCGGACCGTCGGGACCGCGGTAGTTGGCCTCGAACTCGACGGTGCCGGCGGCGTCGTCCTCCCCGCCGGCCTCCGTGCGCACGATCGTGAGCCCGGTCCACTCGACCCGGGGATCGCTTGCGGTGTCCGCGGGACGGTGCGCGGGGTGCCACGTGCGGAACAGGTGGTCGTCGTCGCCCGTGGCGAACGCGGTGTAGCGCGAACGCATGAGGGCCTCCGCGGTCACGGGCCACCGCTCGTTACGCACCGCGGGGCCGCAGCACTGTTCGAACGGGGCACCGGCGGGCAGCCCACCGCAGGGACAAACACTCATGCGCGGGAGTTTACCCCCGCGCTGCCCCCCCCACCCCTCGGGGTGCGACGTCGCCCTACCCGGCGCGTGCACGTGGCCTTCGCCGGTCGGGCCGCATGACAGCCGGGCGGTACGTCAGCTCGCGGCACGGGGGCCGCGGGTCCGACGATCGTCGTCGGGCACATCCCGCGGCCCGCCCCGTGCGGCCATGGCTCCGGCGGTCAGCGACCCGCGATCAAGTACCCCTGGACCGGGCCCTCCGTGTTGGGTTTCCACCCGAGGGCGGGTGCCACGTGCTTGGCGAAGTTCTCGAGGATGCGCAGGTTCAGCTCGGGGCCCAGTTGGCTCGGGATCGTGAGCATGAGGGTGTCGGCGGACATGACGGCGTCGTCGGCGCGCAACTGCTCGATGAGGACGTCCGGCGAATCGGCGTAGGTGCGCCCGAACGTGGAGGTGAACCCGTCGATCACGCCCACCTGGTCGCGGGACTCGCGCGCGCCCATGTAGGAGAAGATCTCGTCCTCGGGGCCCACGATCGGGAACACGCTGCGGCTCACGGACGTGCGCGGCGTACGCGTGTGGCCCGCCTTCGCGAAGGCCTCGCGGTAGCGGCGCAACTGATCGGCCTGTTGCGCGGCGAACGTACCCTCGTTGGCCTCCGTGAGCAGTGTGGAACTCATGAGGTTCACGCCCTGCTCGCCCGCCCACTCGGCGGTCCGGCCCGAACCGGCACCCCACCACACGCGTTCCGCGAGACCCGGTGATTGCGGTTCGATGGCGAGCCGTGCTCCCGCGCCGTACTGGGCGGGATCCGCGTAGGTCATGGGCTCACCCTTGATGGCCCGCAGGAACGTGTCGAAGTGCTCCCGGGCGATGTCCGCACCGCGCGGATCCGTGGAACCCAGGTAGCCGAACGCCTCCCACCCGCGCAGCGCGGGCTCAGGTGAACCGCGGCTCACGCCGAGGGCCACGCGGCCGTCCGCGATGAGGTCCAACTGGGCCGCTTCCTCCGCGAGGTAGAGCGGGTTCTCATAGCGCATGTCGATCACGCCGGTGCCCACCTCGATGTGGCGGGTACGGGCCGCAATGGCGCTCAACAGGGGCATGGGGGACGCGGACTGGCGTGCGAAGTGATGCACGCGGAAGTACGCGCCGTTGACGCCCAGCGCGTCCGCGCCCTCGGCGATCTCGATCGCGTCCTTGAGGGCCTGACGAGCATCCGGGTCCGCGCCTCCACGCCCGGAACCGTAATGACCGAAACTCAGGAATCCGAAAGCCTTCATGACCGGTGCAACCGCGACCCCGCCCCTTTTATTTCCCGTGCAACTTCTTCCGCGATGAGCACGACGCCGCTCGGTGTCGATCGCACGCCGGCGTCCGGGCAGCCCGTGTCCGCGTGGGTGATTTTCCAGCGGCCCGCGCGCGCGGCGTCGTCGCACCCCGGAATCGGCCCCGCGGGGGCAGTTCCCGGGGTCAGGCCTCGCCAGACTCCTCCTCCCCTGAGGCGGGGGCCGCGGCGAGGGCCATGACGTCGTCGAGCATCTCACGCGTGAGCAGGCCCGTGAACGTGTTGCGCTGGCTCACGTGGTAGCACCCCACGAGTCGCACCGTGCGGCCTCCCGGCGTGCGCAACCGTGCCACGGCGCCGTGGCCGAACTTCGGGCGCGGTCGGGGCACGTCCCAACCCATGCGCGCCGCGGCAGCCAGGGTCGTCTGCCACGCGATGCCCCCGAGCGCGAGCATGCTCTCAAGATGTGGGAGCAGCGCGATCTCCCGCTCGAACCAACCACTGCACGCCGCCTTCTCGTCCGGTGCTGGCTTGTTGGCGGGCGGCGCGCAGCGCACCGGGGCGATCATCCGCACGCCGCGCAGCGTCTGCCCGTCCCCCGCGGTGCTCACGGTCTCGTTCGCCGCGAACCCCGCGCGGTACAGCGCCGCGTAGATCCAGTCCCCGGCACGATCCCCCGTGAACATGCGACCCGTCCGATTGCCGCCGTTCGCCGCGGGCGCGAGACCCACGATCACGAGCCGCGCCATGGGGTCCCCGTAGGACGGCACCGGGCGCCCCCAGTACGGTTCCCCCGCGAACGACGCCCGCTTGTGCTCGGCCACGTCCTCCCGCCATTCGACGAGCCGATCGCACGTGCGGCACACGCTGCACAGGGCGTTGAGTTGCTCGACGTCGCTCGCTCCCGCCGCGAGCTCACGCACCCGGGCGGCGTCGCGGGCCACGGGTGTGTCCGCTCGCGCGGGGTCCTCCGGCCACCCGGTCCCGGGCGGCACCGGGGACGGGAAGAGCCGCCCGGTGAGCGGGTGGGGCAGGAGCGTTTGGGGGTTCTCAGCCATGCGGGTGCCTGTCTGCGGGGTGCAAGTGGATGTGGAGGGGTGCGGGATGTGGGGTGACGTGTGGAGCAGCGGTCCGCCCGAGCCGGGCCGCGGGCAACGACAGCCGCGAGCGTCGTCGGCCGCACTGCCAGCGCTGTCGTCGGCACAGCGAGCGACATCGTCCGGTCCGCGAGCGCCGTCGCCCGCACCCAAAGCGGCACGGCTCGGGGGCGAGTGAGGCAGCCACGCGCCGTCGGGCCCGAAACTCAGAGCAGGGTGTCCTCCCCGAGCCGGCGCAGGATCTGCCGGCGCCAGCGCTGTGGGAACTCCGGGGCGCGGGTCAGCGCACGGTAGGCGTCCGGGTCCGCCATGCCGGCGTTCATGATGCGCACGACATCGTTCACGGACACCGCGCCCGACGGCCGGCTCATGAACTCGAACGTGTCCCCCGCGGCCACGTGACCTTCGCGCAGGACCCGCAGGTAGAACCCCGTGCGGCCGGTGTCCTCCATGTCCCGGGGCAGCTGGGCGTCCTGCCACCTGCGGGACACCGTGGCGCACGGGGTTCGGGGCTGGGTCACCTGGACCACCGCGGTGCCCACCCGGTACACGTCCCCCAGGTGGACCTGATCCTCCGTGGCGCCGCGCAACGTGAGGTTCTCGGAGAACGCACCGGGGCCCAGATCGCGGCCCTCGCGGCGCCACGCGTCGTAGTTCTCATGGGGATAGCAGCACACGGCCTTCTCGGGACCGCCGTGCACCGGGATGTCCCCTTGCTCGTCGCCGATGAATCCCGTGGCGCTCAGGAACACCCGGTCCGTGCGGGCCTCCTTGTCCGCGGCGGTGTCGAAGGCCTTGCCGCCCCAGCGCTGCCGCCGCACCGCGCCGGTGTGCAGTGCCACCACCGCGGCATCCGTGACCGTCAGTTGTGGATTCTCCATGGGTCCTCCTGATCCCGGGGATTGCTCACCGGATGGGGTATGGGCGCCGCTCGCGCGGTCCGGCCGGTCCGCATGCCTGTCAGTTGCTTCACGACCCGCGGCGTCTCGCGCTGTCGCGTGCTGCTTCGTGCACCGCGCGTGGCTCGTTGCTCGTTGCTCCTTGCTCGCTGTGATTCATGCGTGCGCCGGGACACAGTCCGGACAGTACACCCGGGCCCCGGAGGCCGTGCAGTCCTCGCAGCACAGGAACAGCTGCCGGCACGTGGGTTCCGCGCAATTCACGAACGTGGGTGTCGCCGTGCCGCATTCCTCGCAGCGGCCCAGCGAGCGCGCATCAGGGGAGAATTCCATGTGCATACGCTTGTCGAAGACGTAGAGGGAGCCGTCCCACAGTCCGTGGTCCCCGTACTGCTCGCCGTAGCGCACGATCCCGCCGTCCAGCTGGTACACGTCCCGGAATCCCCGGTTCTTCAGCAGCACGCTCAACACCTCGCAGCGCACTCCCCCGGTGCAGTAGGTCACCACGTGCTTGTCCTTGAGGTGGTCGTACTTCCCGGAGTCGAGTTCGCGGATGAAGTCCCGCGTGGTGCCCGTGTCGGGGACGACGGCGTCCCGGAACCTCCCAATCCGCGCCTCCAGCTCGTTGCGACCATCGAAGAACACCACGTTTTCCCCGCCCCGGTCCACGAGCTGGTGCAGCTCGCGGGGTGTCAGGTGGGTGCCACCCCCCTGGACCCCGTGCTCCGTGACCGTGATGACGTCCGGGGCGTGGAAGGACACGAGCTCGGGGCGCACCTTGACGCTCAACCGGGGGAAGTCGTCCCCGCGGCCGTCCGACCACTTGACGTCCGCATCCTTGAACGGGACGTACTCCCGCAGCCCGCGGACGTACCGTTTCACATCCTGGATGTCCCCTCCCACCGTGGCGTTGATCCCCTGTGCGGAGACGATGATCCGCCCCGTCACATTGCTGCTCCGCGCCAGGTTCCGCTGCCACAACCGCACCGCCTCCGGATCCGGCAGGGGTGTGAAGACGTAGAACAGCACGATCTTGGGGAGGGACATGACTCCAGCGTAGATCCCCGCTCCGACCGAACATCTGTGCCCCGAAAAAGCCGTTCCCGGCCGATCCCGCGGTCGTTCCGGGGCATGTGTGTTGTGCAGTGGGATTGCCGCGGGGGTGTAAGGCGGGGGATGTGGGGCGGGGTGCGGGTGCGCGTGGCCCTCGCTGGAGTGGATACAGCCGTGGGGAGGGGCGCACCTGTCACCGACCCGGCGGTGTGGGGCTCACAGGGCCCGCGATCCGTGCTCCGCGCGGTGGAGGCCCGACTTGATGAGCCGCCAATGATCCACCGGCGCCGAACCTCCGGCACATCGTTCTAGGGAGCACCATGTCCACCGCGTCCGTTTCCGCCGGCGCCCCCAGCGCTCATCATGATCTTCTCCCTGCTGGCGGGTCGCAACGCGTCCACGTCATGGACCAACAAGGCGCCCGCGAAGGACGTCTCCCCCGCCGACTGACCATTCCCCGCGTACCGGGACGCAGCGGCGTTGTCCGCCGTTCGGGTGAGCCCCGGGTCCGGACCTGTCGGCGCGGTGCGCGCCGGTGTCACACCCGACGACGCCGCCGCACCCCTCCCCGCTCGCGACGCACGTGTCTGCCCGTGGCGGGTCTGCGGCGTAACCGTGCCAGCGCACCGGGGCCGAGGTTCGCGGGGCCGGGCAGGCGCCACCCGAAACGGCGCGCGGGGACGCTGACCACGGCGCTGAGGACGATGGCCCCGGCCATACCGGCGGTCTCGTGACCCAGGCCCGCGAGCAGCGCCATGAGGCCGCTCGAGAGCAGGGCGCTCGTGGCGTAGAGGGTGTTCCCGCCGAAGATGGCGGGCAACCGGCCCACGGCGATGTCCCGGATCATCCCCCCGCCCACGGCGGTGACGACCCCCAGCAGGATGGCCGGTGGCCATGCGAGCCCGGCACCCAGGGCCTTGACGGTGCCCGTGGCGGCCCAGCACCCCACCGAGAGACAGTCGGCCACGAACAGGGCGCGCATCGTCCAGCGGTGACCGAAGACCATGAGGTAGGCGATCACCGCGCCGGCGAGCGCGGAGGTGAGGTAGGCGGGGTTGGTCAGCGCCACCGGGAAGCCCTGTTGCAGCAGCGTGTCCCGCAGCATGCCGCCGCCCAGTCCGGAGACGATGGCGAGCACCGTGAATCCCACGAGGTCCATGCGCAATTGGCGGGCCACGACGCCGCCCAGGATCCCGTTGGTCAGCACGCCCAGCAGATCCACGGCGCTGAAGACGGATGCCGCCTCGATGCTCACTGCGTGTTCTCCCGTCGACCCGTTGCGTGAACGGGGACCAGCATAGGGGCCGATCGGCGCACCGGGCGGCAAGCGGCATGTCGATCGGTTCCGCGGGCGGGGATCCCGGCTGCCCGTGGTGCACCCCGTGGGGGTATCGGTGCACGTCAGAGCGGATCCGAAGATTCACCCGGGAGCAATCCACGGGTCACCCACGGCGCCGATCATGAGGTCATGACTCTTCAGAACGGCCCCTTGAACCGTCGTCAGCTCATGAGCGGGGCCGCCCTGGCCGCCGCCGTGACCGCCGTCCCCTCCGCCGCGCTCGCCCATGACAAGCCCTCTCGCGGGCCGGGGCTCGTGGTCGAGCGCCTCACCCTCCCGAGCGGGGTGGCCAGTGGCGACGTCACCTCCGACTCCGCCGTGCTGTGGGCACGATCCTCCGGCGCGGGACGCTTGCACGCCGTACTGCGGGCCACCGCGGCGGATGGCACCGTCCTGCGCGGGCGCCACGCCACCAAGCTGCACCTCGTGAGCGGGTGGGCCCACCCCGGGACCGACCACACGGCCAAGATCCTGGCCCGGAAGCTTCCCGCCGGAACCCGCTTCGACGTGACCTACCGTTTCGAGGACGGCTCCGGACGCATGGGTGAGCGACTCACGGGGTCGTTCACGACCGCCCCGGAGCGTACGAACCGCCGCGGTCAGTGCGCTCCCCAGTCCTTCGTATGGACCGCTGACACCGCCGGTCAGGGCTACGGCATCAACCCGGAGATCGGAGGCATGCGCGGTTATGCGGCAATGCATGCCACGCGGCCCGATTTCTTCCTGCACTCCGGGGACACGATTTACGCGGACAACCCCCTGGAGCCCACACGCCAGGTACCGGGTGAACCGCTGTGGCGCAATGAGGTCACGGAGGAGGTCTCCAAGGTCGCCGAGACGCTTGCCGAGTTCCGGGGCCGCCACCGCTACAACATGATGGACACCAACCTGCGGGCCATGTACGCGGAGGTCCCCGTGATCGCGCAGTGGGACGACCACGAGACCACCAACAACTGGTGGCCCGGTGAGGTCCTGGACGACCCGCGGTACACGCAGGTCCGGGACGTGGACACCCTGGCCGCCCGCGGTCGGCAGGCGTGGCAGGAGTACATGCCCATCGCCGACTCCCGCGCGCTGCGCCGCGGCACCGGTTTCGAGCCCGCGCGCATCCACCGCAAGATCGCCCGCGGCCCTCATCTGGACGTCTTCGCCCTGGACATGCGCACGTTCAAGAGCGAGAACACCAATGGGCTGGAGTCGCACGAGACGGAGATCCTGGGCGAGGAACAGACCCGGTGGTTGATCCACGAGCTGTGCCGGTCCCGGGCCACGTGGAAGGTCATCGGCAACGACCTCCCCCTGGGTCTGGTGGTCCCGGACGGGAAGGGACAAGAATCCATCTCCAACGCGAACCACGGTGCACCACTGGGCCGTGAGCTGCAGCTGGCCCGCGTGCTCAAGGCGATCAAGGACCACCGGATCAAGAACGTGGTGTTCCTCACCGGGGACGTGCACTACTGCGCGGCCCACCACTACTCTCCGGAGCGGGCGGCGTTCAAGGACTTCACGCCGTTCTGGGAGTTCGTGGCCGGGCCCATCAACGCCGGTTCCTTCGGCCCCAACGAACTGGACCGCACGTTCGGCCCCCGCGTGGACTTCCAACAGGCCGGTCCGCCCATGGGCTCCCCGCGCTCGGGCGAGCACCAGTACTTCGGACACGTGAACGTCGCGGGGGACGGCAGCGCGTTCACGGTGCGCCTCATCAACGCCAACGGCACCACGGTCTACACCCGCACGCTCACCCCGC
The DNA here is from genome assembly GCF_040981025.1 of Kocuria sp. CPCC 205261. Lineage (NCBI taxonomy): Bacteria > Bacillati > Actinomycetota > Actinomycetes > Micrococcales > Micrococcaceae > Kocuria > Kocuria sp. CPCC 205261. Next base: position 141,861 of record NZ_JAVKPU010000001.1, read on the forward strand.
AGCGGTGACCGCGCGGCGCCAGCGGACACCCCGCTGGCGTGGTGTTCCGTGGTCCACGGATGCGCCAGGATAGGAGCATGAACGACACCCTGCCCGGTTACACCGTCCTGGACGGCCCGCCCACGATCCCGGACTACCTGACGCTGCGCCGTGAGGCGGGGATGAGCCGCAAGACCGAGGAACAGGCCGCGGCCGGGATCGGCGGCGCGTGGGCGGCGATCCACGCGATCCACGACGAGTCCGGTGACACCGTGGGCATGGGCCGGGTGATCGGGGACGGCGGGTGGTACTTCCACGTGATCGACATGGCGGTGTTGCCGCCGCATCAGGGCAGGGGCATCGGCTCCGCGGTCCTGCGCGCGCTGCTGGATCGCATCCGCCGCGACGCACCGCCGGGCGCGTACGTGTCCCTCATGGCGGATGAGCCCGGGCGTCCGCTGTACGAGCGGCACGGGTTCGCGGACCCCGCGCCGCGGACCATCGGGATGAGCCTGTCCATGGATCGCGGCGCGCATGACTGAGCGTCCCCCCGCTCCGGGAAATCCGGGGTCCGCCCCACAGGACGACGACGCCGCCGTCCCGGGTCACGCCGTTTCAGATCGCTCCGCCCCGCCCCCGTCCGACGCACCCACCGCACCCCGGTGGGACGCACCGTGCGGGCGGATCATCGGATGGCGGGACGGGCCAGTGGACCGGGCCACCGGGATCCGGTACGCGAACGCGGGGCGTTTCGAGCGACCGCGGCCCGTCGCGGCGTCGGCGGCGGAGCTCCACGCGACCGAACCGGCGCCCGCGTGCCCGCAACCACCCATGCCGTTCCTGGACGACGTCGTGGGCAGCAACATCGGAGAGCTGCCCCAGGACGAGGACTGCTTGCGCGTCTCCGTGACCGTGCCTGCGAACACGCCGCCGGACGCCGGGCTGCCCGTGATGGTGTGGATCCACGGCGGGTCGTACGCATCCGGCGCGGGGGACGCGCCGTTCTACGACCCGCGCGTGCTCGTGAGCGAACAGCGCGTGATCGTGGTGAACGTGACGTACCGGCTGGGGCTGCTCGGTTTCCTGGGCGACGGCGCGGACATCCCCGCCAACCTGGGGTTGCTGGACATGATCACTGCCCTGCGCTGGACGCGCGAGAACATCGCCGCGTTCGGCGGCGACCCCGCCAACGTCACGGCGTTCGGTCAGTCCGCGGGTGGGGACGCGGTCGCGCACCTCATGATCGCCGACGGCGCTCGGGGCCTGTTCCGCCGTGCCGTCATCCAGAGCGCGCCGTTCGGCCTATTGGCCGGGCGCGCCACGATGAGCGAGCTTATGGCGACGACCGCGAGCGCACTCGCCCGGGACGCGTCGCTCGATGACATCCGCACGATGCAACAGCGCGTGGCCAAGGCCGCTACGCGGTTCGGGCTCAAGGGGCAGATGCCGTTCGGACTGCAGTACGGTCACGACCCGATGCCACCCGAGGCCGCCCTGGACCGCCACTGGTGTGAGGCCGCCCCACACGTGGAGGTCCTCGTGGGCAACACGACCCGCGAAGCCGCGCTGTTCACCGCGCGCATCCCCCCGCTACTCCGGCGGATGAACCACCCCCGCAAATCCCGCGGCGTGGAGCGGATCCTGATCAGCCCGTTCACCCAGCGGCTCTACGGCCGGGGTGCCCGCCGGTTCGCGCAACGCCATGTCCGCTCGGGTGGCACGGGCGCGCGCTACGAGTTCTCGTGGGGTGTGGGGCGCAGCCCAATCGCCGCGGCGCACATCTCCGAGCTGCCCCTGCTCTTCCCTGGCCCGGCATGGGAGCGCACCCCCATGGTCGAGGGACACACGTGGGCGGACGTTCTCGCCGACGGCGCTCGCTTGCGTCGCGCGTGGGCGGACTTCGCGCGGGGCGAGCCCGTCACGAGTGATTCCCGCGCGGGGCTGCGGGTGTTCCCGCCGGATACGGGTCGTGCCGTCTGAACAGGGTGGCTCGGGAACACGGGTCACTCGACGGCGTCGGGCGTGAACAGGTCCTCGATCCGACATTCGAACACGGCGGCGAGCCGGAACGCCAACGGGAGGCTGGGGTCGAACCGGCCGCGCTCGATCGAGATCACGGTCTGGCGGGAGACGCCCAGCAATTGTGCGAGGTGGGCCTGCGACCACGACCGGTCTCCCCTCCGCTCCGCGATCCGGTTGTCCACTAGGCCCCTCGCCTGTTGAGTACCGCGTAGCGGATGGCGGCATCAGCCATGACGAACACGAGCAACAGCACCAGGAGGGTCGATCCCGCGATCTCGAATTGCGTGAGGGCCAGGACGACGCAGCCCAGCCCGGCCACCACCAGGAAGTCGTGGAAGGCGCCCGAGGCCGCCTTCTCGTACCACTGGCCCTCCACGTTGTCCTCCGCGTGGGGATCGGACTTCACCGTGTATCGGGAGACGAACACGAACCAGGACAGGGCGAACATGGGCCCGGCGGTGCACACCGCGAAGATGCCGAACGCCATGAGCCGGTTCTCGTCGAAGAACCATGCGGCCACGCCACCCAGCGCCGCCGCGGCGAGCGCACCGGTGATGAGCATGGTGACATAGGCGGACGGGGGCGCCTTCATCCGGCGCTCTGTTCGAGTGGTCATGACTGCGATCCCTTCACCCGGTCGGAGCGGGGATACCGTTCCGAATGTCGATGGCTACAGTCAAGTATGCTTGACACCCGATGTCAAGGGTGTTTGACATCCCGAGGTTCAACGCTTCGAGGGGTGTCCTCCGGGTCGACGGCGATGCCCGCGGCGCAGGCGATGTCACCGTAGATCCGCGCGAGGTCGTCCAGGGAGCTGTGGGCGTTGAGACCGCTGGGGTTGGGTGCCACGAACAGTTCGGTGCCCGGCCACGGTGAATCCTGCCGACCCGTGACGGCCTTGGGGCGGTCGAAGGCCGCGCGGTACGCGGTGATGCCGAGCACCGCAACCACGGCGGGATGCTCCGCGCGGACCAGTCGGTCCAGCCGCTGTGCCCCCTCGTGGAACTCCTCCGCGGTGAGCTCATCCGCCCGCGCAGTGGCCCGGGGACACACGTTGCTGATCCCGATCCCCCGGTCGGTCAGTTGCGCCAGCTCCTCCGGGACGTAGCCGTCGGCGGCGTTGATCAGGGTCGGGGTGATCCCCGCGCGGTGCAGCGCCGGGTAGAACCGGTTACCCGGCCGGGCGAAGTGCGCACCGGTCGCGGCGGTCCACAGCCCCGGGTTGATACCCACGAACAACAGCCGCAACGGCTGGGGCAGCAGATCCGGGACAGTGCGATCCCGGTAGGAGTCGAGTTCGGCGCGTGAGAATCCCATGGTGGATCATGCTAGGCCGCAGCACCGACGGCCCGGATGGATGCCGGAACACAGCTGGCGCACTCGGAGCAGAACGTCCCTCCGTCGAGTCGGGTGGCGGGGCTTGACCACGCCTCCAGCGAAGCCGACAGCGCGGCGGGAACATGCTCCTTCGACGACGCGGAGCGGGCAGCGCTGCGGGAACCCACCCCTCCGACGACGCAGCCCGGAACGGCGGGAGCGGGCCGGGTCGGAACCAGCGCGCGTCATGTCCCCGGCGGCGTCGGCCCCGTGGATGGCAGACGCCCCGTGCGCACGGCCGCCGCACCGGCGAGGATCACAAGGCCCATCCCGATGATCTCCGCAGGGCCCAGCACCTGCCCCAGGATCACCCAGCCCACCAGAGCGGCGACGGCCGGTGCCAGGCTCACCAGGATCGAGAACGTCTCGGCGGCCAACCGACGCAGTGCCGCAAGTTCGAGGGCGTAGGGCAGCGCCGAGGACAGCAGCGCCACCGCGAGCCCCACGAGCAACATGCGCGGCTCGAGCAGCGCCGCTCCACCGCTCGCGACCCCGAAGGGCGCCGCGAGCACCGCGCCCATCACCATGGCCCATGCGAGCCCCTGGGTCCCCGGGAAACTGCGCCCCGCCTGCCGGGACATCAGGATGTACACGGCCCACATCGCGGCCGCAGCCATGGCGAAGAACACGCCCGCGAGGTCGGGGACCCCTGAGCCCGGGCCCACACCACTCAGCAGCACGACGCCCGCGAGCGCCAGGGCGGCCCGCAGCACCCCGCTCCACTTCCGGGACAGCACCACGGACAGCGCGAGCGGTCCGAGCAGTTCGATGGTCACCGCGATCCCGAGCGGCAATCGCGCGATCGCCTGGTAGATCAACAGGTTCATCCCACCGAGGGCCACCCCGAACGCCAGCACGACCCCGATCGTGTGCCGCGTGAGCCCCGCCGGGGAGGGTCGCACGACGGCGCACAGCACCACCGCGGCAATGACCAGTCGCAGGAACACGGCACCCGTGGCGCCCACGTGGTCGAACAGGCTCACGGCGATCGCCGCGCCCGTCTGCGTGACGAACGCCGCGGCGACCACGAGCAGCACGCCCTGCGCGGACGAACCACCGCTCTCCCGGACCGTCGGTGAGGTCGAGGGATTCACGGCGTCCACGCTACGCGGTGCCCCGCGGTACCGGGTCAGCTCGCGACGACGCCGCTGCGCTCGCGTCCCGCGCGGGTGTCGAGTGCCCGGGTGCCCCGGTAGCGACCCCGGACCAGGGCGATGATCCAGATCACCAAGGTCACGGCCGCGAGGACGAACGCCGCGGTTCCCACCACCTGGGACGCGGGTCCGCTGGAGGTGCGGGCCACCCCGATCCACACGAGCGCCCACACCACGGCCCCGGCCACGGTGAAACGCGGACCCAGGAGCCGGGCGGAGACGGCGGTGAGGAGCACGCAGCCATGCGGCGTTGAGCACTATGGACACCCCGGCGAGCCAGCCGATCCGGTGCTCCCGTGCGGTCGTTGCGACGCTCGGCAGCCATTGCCGCACGGTGTAGGGGAACAGGCCCACGTAGATCACGGACCAGATGGAGAACGCGGTGCCCGCGGGAACGATCAGGGTCGCTCCGAGTCCAGGGCTCCCCCGGCGGTGTCAGCCACGAAGGTCCCGGTCACCCCGACGCCCACGAGTGTCCCGACGATGCAGAACACCCCGCTTAAGGTCACGAAGACACAGCGGCCGAGGTCGGAGTGCATCCGGGGTTCTCTTTTGGTCGTGGACTCAGAACTCTGTCGGCCGGGGCGGCGACGCCCGCGCGTGTTAACCGCGGGGCCCGCCCGGAGGCGCTCCGCGCGGGAATGATGCGCGCCGATCGGCGGCATCGCAGCGGATCAGCGGTCGGTGAGCAGGAACGTGCGCAGCGCGGAGATGACCTCGTCCGGGCGGTCCGCGTGCACCCAGTGGCTCGCACCGCGCACCGTGGTCCGCACCGTGCGCGGGAACAGCGCGCGCATCGCGGGGACGTCGCTGTCCTGGACGTAGTCGGAACGCTCCCCCGCGATCCACAGCACGGGCCCCATGAAGGTGCGCCCTGCGACGTCGTCCGCGGGCCAGTCCCCGATGGCGCCGAGCTCGGCATGGAGCAGGCCCAGGTTGGGCTGCCACCCGAAACCGCCGTCCCGGTGGCGCAGGTTCTGGAGGAGGAAACCGCGCACGTGGTCCTCGGGGATCTCGGGGCGCAGCGCGGCGTCCGCCTGGGAGCGGTGGCTGACGTCGCTCAGGTCCAGGCGCTGCAGGGCGCCCAGCAGGTGCTCGAAGTCGCCCCGCCCGGCACCGGACTCCTGCGCACCCACCGGGGAGATGTCCACGACCACGAGCCGGCGCACGAGTTCCGGGTGACGCAGGGCCAGGATCATGGCGACCTTGCCGCCCATCGAGTGGCCCACGACGTCCACGGGACCGTCCGCGGCGAAGGACTCACGCAGCTCGGCGGCCACGGTATCCGCCATGGCTGCGTAGCCGAAGCTCTCGGTCCAGGCGGACTCACCGTGGTTGGGCAGGTCCACGAGCAAGCTGCGGAACTCGGGTCGCAATCCCTTGGCGATGTTCGTGAAGTTCTTGCCGCGGCCGAACAGCCCGTGCAGGAACACGACGCGATGCTCGCCGTCTCCCACGAGCGTGGTCTTCACGAGGGGTTTCTGGTCCTGGGGCACGGGCCCAATCTACTGTGCGCGCCCACCGCGCCCCAAAGCGGACACCGCCCCGCACGCGGCGTGGATGCCGGGTACGGGGCGGTGGATCCGGGACGTCCCGGATGAGGACGGATCAGTTCTGCGAGCCCTTGAGCCGTTCGATGTGCTGGGACGCCTCCGCCTTGGTGAGATCCGCGGGCAGTTCCTCCCCGGCCTGCTTGGCGAGGGTGTCCAGGTAGGACTTCTGGGACGCGGTCATGGGCTCATCGCCGCTGACCCAGGTCGAGGGGTCCTTCTCGAGGGACGAGTCCTGAGCGTCACCGGTCGCACCGATGGTCTCGCCCTGGGGCGCGCCATTGGTCTCTCCCTGCGGAACGCCGTTGGCGGCCTGGTCGGGCAGGGCACCGTCCGGGGTGCCGTTCTCGAGCGGGGGCTGTCCGCCCTGGGGGTCCTGTGCGGGGGTTTCGGTCATGACTGCTCCTTCGCTGGGTCTCGCGCCGGATCACCGGATGTCGTGGTGTCGACGTTAGCCCCCGCTCCGCCTCCCCGCGAGGATGTTTCGCTCACGGCGCGCAAGGTCCCACCGCTCGTACCGATCCGCAGCGGGTGTTCACCGCACGATGCTGCGGTTGCTCCCGTCCTCGCGCCGCGTCCAGCCCTTGGCGTCCAGGTGTTCGAGCAGCGGTACGGCCACCCGGCGCGTGGTGCCCCACGCCTGCCGCGCCTGGCTCGTGGTGAAGGGCTGGGGCAGCCGCGCGAGCTCGCGCATCGCGAGCGCGGGCGCGGTGGGCAACAGGACGACATCGCCGGGTAACCGCAGCACCCGACCGAGCCGCTGCGCCGCCGCCAGTTCTCGGGGGCCGAGGCGCAACTCCTGCAGTTCGTACGCCTCCGGTGCCGCGAACGGATCCGCACGCAAGCGCTTCTCGAGCGCGGTGATCGCGGCCTCCGCGGCACCGAGTCCGCCGCCGCGACCGGGGACCGTGATGTATCCGTCCTGCTCCGTGAGCTGCGCCCGGGCCACGAGCATGTCCAGGAGCCGTCCGCCGGGTTCGCCGAGCGCTGTGCGGGCCGCGCCCCGGGGCAGTCCCGGGGCCAGGGGGTCGCGCTCGTGCGCGGCCTCGACCGCCGCTCGCAACTGCGTGGCCCACTCCGTGAGCCGGGGCACGTGGATCCACCATCCGTCCGCTACGACGACGTCGCCGGAGGGCGTCTCGTCCGCCGCGAACCCCAGCAGCCGCAACCGCTCGGTGCTCACCGCCCCGTACTTGACGGTTTCCGCCACGGGGTCGCCGTGGTCGGCGATGCCCGCGAGCCGAGCGGTCTCCCGGGCGGCCGCACCGCGCCGGTCCAAGGTGGGCGGGTCGACGTCGAGCACACGTGCACCCCCGACCGCGACCTGCGCCCCGGGACTGCGCAGCACGAGCCGGTCCCCCGGCACGAGGGTCATCTCGTGGTCCAGCTGCAATCGGGCGTGATCGGCATCGAGCGGTCGCAACCGAGCGCCCACGCCGGCGGTTCCCGCGTGCACCACGATCTCGGCGGGCAGTTCGTCGAACGGAGCACCCCTCTCACGGCGGACCTCGATGACGCCCGCGCTCGGCCACGCGTCCGGGGTCACGAGCACGTCCCCCCGGTGGATCGCGTCCTTGCTCGTGCCCCGCAGGTTCACGGCCACGCGGTGGGTGGGTCCGATCCGCGCCACGGAATCATTCTGACTCTGGATCGAGCGCACGGCGACCTCTTGCTTTCCCGTTCGACCGCGCAGGGTCAACCGGTCACCCGTGTGCAGGGTCCCGGCGGTCAGGGTCCCGGTGATCACGGTCCCGGCACCGGAAATCGTGAAGGCCCGGTCGATCCACAACCGGATCCTGGCGTCCGGGTCCGGGCCGGGCACGCGGGAGAGCACCGCGTCCAGCGTGTCCCGGAACTCGTCGAGTCCGGTTCCCTCCCGCGCCGAGACGGCCACGGCGGGAGCGTCCGCGAGACCCGTGTGGGCGAGCTCCGCGCGCGCACGCGCCACGACGTCGGCCACCCGCTCCGGAGCCCGATCCGCCTTGGTCACCACGATCATCCCGTACTCGATCCCGAGAGCAGCGACCGCATCCCGGTGGTCGCGGGACTGGGCCTGCCAGCCCTCGTCCGCGGCCACCACGAAGCACACCACCGGAGCCGGGCCCACACCGGCAAGCATGTTGCCCAGGAACCGCTCGTGCCCGGGGACGTCCACGAACGCCACATGCCTCCCCGAGGGCAGCTCGGTCCACGCGAACCCGAGGTCGATCGTGAGCCCGCGTCGCTTCTCCTCGTCCCACCGGTCCGGTTCGATCCCCGTGAGTGCTCGGACCAGGGTGGACTTGCCGTGGTCCACGTGACCGGCCGTGGCCACGACATACATCAGCCCACCTCCGCGAGCGCCGCGCGCACGGCGGCGAGCAGGTCGGCGTCCCGCTCCTCGGGGACGCAGCGGGGGTCCACGAGGCACGCGCCGTCGTGCACGCGCGGCAGCACGGCTGGCGTGCCGAGACGCAACGGGCGCGCGGCGGCCTCCGGGAGCCGCACGGCCCAGCCGGGCAGCGGGACACCGGGGGCACCACCCCCACCCACGCGACCATCGTGCTCCACGACGTCGGCCCCCACCGCGGCGGCCAGGGCCTCCGCGCGCTCACGCACGCGCTGCGGGTCCGCGTGCAGGGCGCTCGCGACGGGGGTGGGACCGCCCCGCAGGGTGGCCTCGAGGGCGGCGAGGGTCAGTTTGTCCGCGCGCACGGCCCGGGCCAGCGGGAAGCGCGCAAGGCGGCGGATCGTCTCGGTGCGCCCGAGCAACAGACCCGCCTGGGGCCCGCCGAGCAGCTTGTCCCCGCTCGCGATCACGGCGTCCGCGCCGGCCTCGAGCGCTTCCGACAGACTCGGCTCGTGGGGCAGCGCGGGATCCGGCGTGAGCAGGCCGCTACCCACGTCCACCACGAGCGGCACCCCGTGCTCCTCCGCGAGCGCCCGCAGCTCCCCGAGCGGCACCGAGGACGTGAAGCCGTCCACCCGGAAGTTACTGGGGTGGACCTTGAGGATGCACCCGGTCTCCGGACCCATGGCGTCCCGGTAGTCGGCGTGGTGCGTGCGGTTGGTGGTCCCCACCTCGCGCAGCCGCGCACCCGTGGATTCCATAAGGTCGGACAAGCGGAACCCGGCACCGATCTCCACGAATTCGCCCCGGCTGATCAGGACCTCGCGCCCAGCGGCCAGCGCGGTCGTGGCGAGGACCAACGCCGCGGCACCGTTGTTGACGATCAGCACATCCTCGGCGGCGGGGCACGCGTCGAGCAGTGCCTGCCGCGCGGCGACACCCCGGCCGGAGCGCTGCCCGGTGGTCAGGTCCAGTTCCACGTCCACGTAGCCGGAGGCGTCCTGCAGGGCCTGGCGGGCGGCATCGGAGAGCGGAGCGCGGCCCAGGTTGGTGTGCACGACCACGCCCGTGGCGTTGAGCACCGGGGTCAATGAAGACGCGCCGCGCACCGAGAGCTCGGTGACGACGGCGCTCGCGACGTCCTCGGGTGCGATCTCCCCCGCGCGTGCCCGGGCCTGCGCGGCCGTGATCGCGGCCCGCACCGCCGCGGCCCCCAGCCCGGCTCCCGCGGACCCGATGCGAGGATCCGCGAGCAACCGGTCGGTGCGGGGGATGCGGCTGCGGGGATCCGCTGCACTCACGGCAACTCCTCGGGATCTGTGGCGGGCGAGTGCTCAAAAAGTGGCGGAGGCGGACGGGAATCGAACCCGCCAGACCGAGCTGCTCGGTCTCACCGGTTTTGAAGACCGGGGCGCCCACCAGGACACGTACGCCTCCGGGAGCGAATGTATCACTGCACTCGGACGCCCTCGGTCGTCATAACTCAGTAGCCTGTCCGTCCCCACTCCTAGACTGGACGCATGACTCCCGAAGCCGCCCGCCCGTCCACGACCTCGCACCCGTCCGGGACCGGGATCGGCCGTCTCACGAGCTACGCCCACGGCGGTGGCTGCGCCTGCAAGATCCCGCCGGGCGAGCTCGAGGACGCCGTCAAGGGACTCACGGGCCAGAACTCCCCGGACGTCCTCGTGGGCCTGGACGACGGCGACGACGCCGCGGCCGTCCTCGTGCGCCCCGACCTCGCGGTGCTCTCGACCGCCGACTTCTTCACCCCCGTGGTGGACGACGCCCGCGACTGGGGCCGGATCGCCGCGGCGAACGCACTGTCCGACATCTACGCGATGGGCGGGACCCCCGTGGTCGCGATCAACCTCGTGGGCTGGCCCCGTGAACTGCTGCCCATGAGCCTGATGTCCGAGGTGCTGCAGGGCGGTCTGGACGTGGCCGCGCTCGCGGGCTGCCCCGTGATCGGTGGGCACTCGATCGACTCCCCCGAACCCACGTACGGCATGGCGGTCACCGGTACCGCAGATCCCGAACGCCTCATGCGCAACGACGCCGCCCGGCCTGGTCTGCCCATCACCCTGACCAAGCCGATCGGGGTGGGACTACTCAATAACCGGCACAAGACCACGGGCGAGGTGTTCCCCGCCGCGATCGAGACCATGACCGCGCTCAATAAGGATGCGTCCCGCGCAGCCCTTGCGGCCGGGGTGCGTGCGGCCACGGACGTGACCGGTTTCGGTCTGCTGGGCCACCTGTACAAGATGTGCCGGGCCTCCGGGGTGGCCGCCACGCTCGACGCCTCCGCGGTTCCGCTCGTCGACGGCGCCGCGGACGCCCTGCGGGACGGTTTCGTCTCGGGTGGTACCCGCCGCAACCTGGACTGGGTGCGCCCGTTCCTGTCCGCGGGATCGGGAATCACGGAGGACCAGCTGCTCCTGCTCGCGGATGCCCAGACCTCGGGCGGACTGCTCGTGGTCGGGGAGGTCCCCGGCTATCCCGTGATCGGGGAGACCACCGAGGTTGCCGCCGACGGCGACGCGCTCATCACCGTGCGCTGAGCGCGTCGTTCAACTCAACCCATTGCGCGAACCGTTCATCCGACCGGTTGCGAGACGGCCTGCGCGGTCGTCCTGGGCATGTGTTCGCACGTGAGCGGGGCAGCCCCCCGCCACGGCAGACTCAACCGGCGGTCGTGATCGAATCGTCGATGATCCCGGCGGCGCGGCGCTTCTCGAGCCGGTTGCGCTGCGGGATCACGGTGTACCGGGGGTCCTTCACGGATTCCTTGCCGGCCCAGAACACACCCCAGCGCGTGAGCGCGGAGGACGTCATGAGGGCGAGCCCCGAGGCTGCGGCGACCCAGCGGCGTCGTCCGCCAAGCAGAACGCCCGCGCCACCGATGACCGAGAGCCGTTCGCTCCACGTGAGCCACGCACCGGGCTTGCCCTGTTCGAGCGGCTCCACGGAGACGGGGTCCATGGCGCCCTTCATGACGTGCATGGCCGCGAGCTCCCCCGCGACCCCGGCCACCGCGAAGAACCGCGCGGGACCGGTCTCCGCCACGGACGTGGTCACGAGCGCAAAGCCCCCGGACGCCAAGGACGCCGAGCTGACGAACACGAACGGCAGGTGCGCGTGCATCTCGTGCCATGTGGGCACTGCGGTGTCCCCGAGCAGCACGGCGGTGTAGGCCGCGAGCGGCGCTCCGAGAACGCCGGAGGCCACGCTCGTGGGCAGCTCGAGCGCGTGCAGCACCGGGCGCAGGGGGCCGAGCGGGAGGCGTTCATCCGTCATCCGGTCCACCTCGATCGCGGCGGCCACGCCCGCGTTGGTCGCGAAACCCGCAAGCAACCACGAACCCAGGCTCATGGGCGAGGTGGGCTTGACCGTGCGCATCATGTGCAGGAACCGTTCGGGGCGCCCGAGGTCCGCGACGAGCGCCACGGTCCCGAGGCTCGCCGCTCCCAGTGCACCCAGGCGACCGTTGCGACGCAGTGCGGGCCGGTCCGTGAGGTAGCCGCCCAGGGACAGCAGCGCGGAACCACCCGCGAGACCGCCCAGGAAGAGGTAGGACGCGATCTTGGAGTCCCACGGCGGGGCCTTGACGATCGGGCGGCCGTAGTAGGACGTGAACTCGGGCTCCGGCACCACGGGCACTTCGCGGGAACCGTCACCGCCACCGCGGCGGAAGGCTCCCCCGCCCGGGGTGCGGTTCTTGCGGCGTCGTTTGCCGCGCGGCTCCTGCGGCGGACGGTAGGCGTCGTACGGGGAAATGCTCATGAGCGATCACCCGCCGTGAACGCGACCGCGCCGAGCGCCAGCATGCCCACCATGGCCATGCCCGCACGCTTGAACATGCGCGGCAGGTCCGCCGTGGGGACGCGGGGATCCGGCGGCAGGCCGTACACCTCGGGCTCGTCGAGCAGCAGGAAGATGGACCCGGTTCCGCCCACGCCGTCTTTGGGGTTGGCGCCGTAGAGCCGCGCCTCGGTCTTGCCCTGCTCGTGCAACTGGGCGACGCGCTTCTGGGCCGACTCGAGCATGGTCTCGCGCTCGCCGTACTTGATGGACGTGGTGGGGCACGCCTGCGCGCACGCCGGGGTCTGGTCGTCCTTCATACGGTCGTAGCACAGCGTGCACTTCTGGGCGATCCCGTCCTGGGGGACCTTCACAGTGTCCGGCATGGGAGCCGCACCGCGCTGGTTCTTGGGCTCCACGAGGCCGTCGTCGCGGCGCTCAATCACGCCGAACGGACAGCCGGCCACGCACGTCCCGCATCCGTTACAGATGTCCTCCTGGACCACGACGGTGCCGTACTCGGTGCGGAACAGCGCGCCCGTGGGGCACACGTCCAGGCACCCGGCGTGGGTGCAGTGCTTGCACACGTCCGAGGACATGAGCCACCGGAAGTCCGGGGTGTCCAGGACCGGGGAGTCGCCGTCCTGCGCGGTGGATGCGCCGCCGGTCGTGGCCGCGCTCCCGCACCCCCCTCCCCCGGACGAGCACCCGCAGCCACCGGACGCGGGTTCAGCCGACGACGACGCCGCGGGCGGACCCACGCGGGGCATCCCCAGGTCCACGAGCGCCCGCCCGGATTCCCGGGCCTGCTCGATGCGGTCCCGCGACTGCTCGATGAATGCCACGTGCCGCCACGTGTCCGCGCCCAGGCCGCCCGTGTTGTCGTACGAGGAACCCAGCAGCTCGTAGTCGGAGTCCGCGGGGTTGCGGTTCCACTCCTTGCACGCGACCTCGCACGCCTTGCACCCGATGCAGATGGAGGTGTCCGTGAAGAACCCGCGGCGCTCGTGCGGATGATCCCAGTGGGAGTCGTCCGCGAACCTGTCAGTGGGTGTCATCCGATCCGTGCTCACTCGTCCTCTTCCCGTTCCCGCACCGCGGTGCCGGCTCCTCGGGCCGTGGAACGCCCCGCGGACTGGCCCTCGCCGTGGGGACGCTTCGGATCCTCGTTCAGTTTCCGCTGCGGATCGGTGATCCGCTCGTTGCCGGTCCGGACGGTGAGCCCGGCCCGCTCCTGGTACTCCTCGATGAGCGCGATGCGTTCGGCACCGCGCGGCCGGCGGCCGGGGCGGATGTCGCACGAACCCGTCTTGAAGTTCTGGATCTGGACGTTCGGGTCCAGGGTGATCCCCAACAGGTCGTTGGCGGCGTCACCGCTGACCACGGCGTCCTTGCCCACGGCCCAGTGATAGGGCAGCCCGATCTGGTGCACGGTCTGCCCGCCCACCCGCAGCGGCGTCATCCGGTCGGTCACCAGGACCTTGACCTCGATGGCCGAGCGCGGCGAGATGATCGTGGCCCATCCAAAGGGCTCCAACCCTTGCTGTTCGGCGAGCTCCGGGGAGATCTCGCAGAACGCCTCGGGCTGCAGTTCGGACAGGTACGGCAACCAGCGGCTCATGCCACCGGCGGTGTGGTGCTCGGTCAGCCGGTACGTGGTGAACACGTACGGGTAGACCTCGCTGCCGGGCGCGCCCGCACTCGGTGCGGAGAGGTTGTCCTTGCGGGGGAACATCACGCGGGCCGGGTTCTGCTGCTGCGAGTACAGCGCATTGGCCACCGGCGACTCCTGGGGCTCGTAGTGGGTGGGCATGGGCCCGTCCACGAGACCCTTGGGGGCGTACAGCCACCCCTTGCCGTCCGCCTGCATGATGAACGGGTCGTCGCCGTGCAGCGAGGCCGCGCCACCGAGCTCCGGGTCAGGCCGCGCGCCGGGATCCTTGTCCACCGGGAAGTCGGGCACGTCCTTGCCGGTCCAGCGCCCGGACTCCTCGTCCCACCACACGAGCTTCTTCCGCTCGCTCCACGGCTTGCCCTGGGGGTCCGCCGAGGCGCGGTTGTAGAGGATCCGTCGGTTCGCGGGCCAGGCCCACGCCCACTTGGAGGCGATCTCGTCCTGCTCGCGCCCGGGAACCCGGTCCGCGGCGTGGTTCACGCCGTCCGCGTAGATCCCGGTGTAGATCCAGCACCCGCCGGACGTGCTGCCGTCCGCCTTCATCTGGGTGTAGGAGGACAGCGGCTTGCCCGCATCGGGGCCGGTCTCGAACCGGCCGTTGATCTCCGCGAGCACGCTCTCGGGATCCGGCTCACCTTCCTCGGTCAGCGGGTAGTCCCACGTGAGGTCCAGCAGGGGCCGGTCCCGGGGATCCGTGGACTCCGCCAACCGGGTGCGCAGTCGCCGGCCCAGGTCGTAGAAGAAGTCCAGCTCGCTCTGCGCGTCACCCGGCGGGGAGACCGCCTGGTGGCGCCATTGCACGAGACGCTGGGTCTGTGTGAACGATCCCGACTTCTCCACGTGGGTGGCCGCGGGCATGAAGAACACCTCGGTCTGGATGTCCTCCGTCTTCAGCTCGCCGGACTCGATCTCGGGTCCGTCCTTCCACCACGTGGCGGATTCGATCATGTTCAGATCGCGCACCACGAGCCACTTGAGGTGGGACATGGCGGTGCGCTGCATGCGGCCGTTGGACGATCCCACCGCGGGGTTCTGCCCCAGCAGGAAGTACCCGTCCACCTTGTCCTCGAGCATGGCCATGAGGGTCTGGTACGTCCCGTGCGGACCGTTGATCCGCGGCATGTAGTGGTACGCCCAGTCGTTGTCGTCGCGCGCGGCGTCCCCCCACCATGCCTTGAGCAGGTTCACGGTGTAGGCGTCCGCGTCAGCCCAGTAGCCTTTCTGCGTCTTGGACCCGATCGTGCCCAGGTACTCGGTGAGCGAATCGGACTCGACCGAGGGCATGGGCAGGTAACCCGGCAGCAGGTTGAACAGCGTGGGGATGTCCGTGGAGCCCTGGATGGACGCGTGCCCGCGCAGTGCCATGACGCCCCCGCCGGGACGACCCACGTTGCCGAGCAGCAACTGCAGGATCGCGGCCGTGCGGATGAACTGCGCGCCCAGCGTGTGGTGGGTCCACCCCACGGCGTACGCGAAGCACGTGGTGCGCTCGCGTCCCGAGTTCTCGGTCACGGCACGGGCCAGGTACTCGAAGTCCGCGGCGGAGATGCCGCACACCTCCTCGACCTTCTCCGGCGTGTAGCGCGAGAAGTGGCGCTTCAGGATCTGGAAGACCGTGCGGGGGTCCTGCAGGGTCTCGTCGCAGCGCGGTTCGGACGCACCCGTGGGCGCGCCGCCACTGCCGAACTTGTCGCCGCCGGCTTCCTCGCGTTCCTCGTCGCCCTGTTCGTGCTTGTCGGTGCCGTCACCGGCGTCGTCGTCCTCGTCGTCGTAGGCCCACGACGAGAGGTCGTACGCGCCCTTCTCGACGTCGTAGCCCGAGAAGATCCCGCCGAGGTCCTCGGTGTCCTCGAAGTCCTCGTTGATGATCGTGGCGGCGTTCGTGTAGGACACCACGTAGTCGTGGAACCACAGGTCGTGCGTGAGAACGTAGTTGATCAGCGCACCGAGCAGGGCGATGTCCGAGCCCGCCCGGATGGGGACGTGCTTGTCCGCGACCGCAGAGGTGCGCGTGAAACGCGGATCCACGTGGATGATCTTGGCGCCGCGCGCCTTCGCCTCGGAGACCCACTGGAATCCCACGGGGTGGCACTCGGCCATGTTGGATCCCTGGATCACGATGCAGTCGGCGTTCGCCATGTCCTGCAGCGACTGGGTGGCGCCGCCGCGGCCGTACGAGGTTCCCAGACTGGGAACCGTGGCGGAGTGTCAAATCCTGGCTTGGTTCTCGATCTGTACGGCACCCGCTGCAGTGAACAGCTTCTTGATCAGGTAGTTCTCTTCGTTGTCCAGCGTGGCCCCGCCCAGGGACGCGATGCCCATGGTGCGGCGCAGCGGACGGCCCTGCTCGTCGGTGTCCTGCCAACCGCGGCGTCGGGCTTCCAGGAAACGATCGGCGATCATGTCGATCGCGGTATCCCGGTCCAGGGGCTGCCACTTGGCGGCACCCGGGGCGCGGTAGAGCACCTGGGTCTGACGGCCCGGGGAGTTCACGAGCTGCTCGCTCGCCGACCCCTTGGGGCACAACCGACCGCGGGAGATCGGGGAATCCGGATCACCCTCGATCTGGACCACGCGCTCGTCCTTGACGTAGACCTTCTGGCCACACCCCACCGCGCAGTACGGGCACACGCTCTGCACCACGCGGTCCGCGCTGCTGGTGCGCGGCGTGATCTCACGCGTGCGCTGTGATTGCACCGCGGAACTGCGGCCGGTGTGATCCCCGGTCCGGAGCTGGCGGATGACCGGCCACTCGAGCGGGCTGAATCGGGACATACCTCAAGAATAGACCGTTTACCGCGCGCGTCCAGGTGTCAGGTGTGTCGCGACGGCGACGACCCGCGCGGCCCTCACTGCGGCATCGGCCCGGGTCACGCCGCGATTCGGCCCGCACGGCGACGACCCGTGGCGGCCGGGCGGCCACATGGGCCGCAGGGACGCCACGGGTCGTCGGTGGTCTGCGACGGCGTGTCGCGTCAGCGCTCGTCCATGGGGTCCACGGTCTGGTCCGCGCCGTCCCGCAACGAGCGGTTGACCTCGCGGTCGGCCTGCGGGTCCTGCACGAGGGCCTCGACCTCCGGGTCCTGGGTCTCGGAGGTGGTATCGAGCTCGGGGATCGTCTCCTCCTGCGCCACCTGCTCCACGTCAGCTTCCTCGGGGTGGGTCAGGGGATCCTCGTCGGCACCCCATTGGGCGTCGTCCTCCTCCCACGCGGAGTCCTCGTCACCGGTGGTGCCGATCAGTTCGTCCTCGCGGAACGTGTCGTCCGAGGCCTCGGGGTTGTCGAGCGGGTTGGGGTCCGGGATGGGCTGCGTCATGGGTTACTCCTTGCCAGGTTCTCGACGAGCGCGCTGTCACGCGCACGGTCAGACTACGGTGCCGCGGCCCCGCGCCTCCACCGGACCCCCGGCCGCTTCACGCGCAGCGGACCGCTCCGTGGCGGCTCACACGAGCGGCCACGGGTAGCGCATGCCGGAGGGGTCCTCCGGGAGCCTGCCCAGCAGCGCGAGGGCACGGGCACGACGACGCAGGGCACGCGTCTCCTCGGTCGTCAGCAGCTCGGCCACCTCCGGCGGTGCGCCGTTCTCGGCGAGCGCCGCAATGTCCGCCACGAGGTCCGGGGGCAAGGGGTCGCGCGCGAATTCCCAGATCACGGTGCGCAGTTTGAACGCCGCGGCGAAGCACAGGCCGTGGTCGATCCCCCAGACCCGCCCGTCCCAGCCGCGCAGGACGTGGCCGGATTTGCGGTCGGTGTTGTTGGTCAGCACGTCGAAGGCGGCCATGGCGCGCAGCACCGGGTGGGTGTCCGGGTGGTCCTCCACAATCGTGAAGTAGTGCTCCCGGGGGTCCGCGGCCACGAACAACTGCAGCGATCCCGTCCCGAACGGGGCGTCGTCCCGGATCACGGTGAGCGGGACGATCCCCCAGCCGAGCGCCTCGCTGAGCAGGTACGCGGCGCGCTCCCGGCGGTACAGACCCGGCGGGAAGTCGTGCAGGGGCCGCTCCCCGAGCTCGGGTTTGTAGATGGCCCAGCATGCCGTGTCCGAGTCCGGCGGACCGAACGACGTTGCTGCGGGAGCTGCGTTGTCGGGGTCGGGTGCCGCGACGGGTGAGTCGGCCGGAGCGGCGTCGTCGCCGATCGCGGGAACCGAGCAGGCCTCGGCGGCTTCAGGGTCGGGGACCTCGCCGACACGAGCGTCGCCGTCGGTGCCGGTGACCGATTGCGACGCCAGCGCGCGCACCTCCACGAGGAACGTCTCATTGCTGCTGCGCGCGAGCTGTCCGAGCAGCGTGATCTCCCCCGTGCGCAGCAGCCCGTCCGCTCGTTCCGCCCTCACGACGCCGCTCTCACGACGACGCCGTCCCGCCGCCCCCGCGCCCGCTCCGGGTCGCGCCGGACCGGCCCGTCACGACGCCACCAGCTCCCGCAAGGAATCCCGCGTGGAGTTGACCGTGAGCACCACCGGATTCGTGTCGTCGCCGGAGGGCTCATCCGCACCGCCGGGCGCCGCGGGATAGGACAGCACCGAGATCGAGCACGGCCCCACGCTGAGCCGCTGGAAGTTGTCCAGGGGCGTGCCCATCGCGTGGGCCAGCAACCCGCGAATGGGGTCCGCGTGGGAGAAGCACACCACGGTCCCACCAGGGTGGAACGTGCACAGGCGCTGCACGGCATCGACCATGCGCTGCTGCATCTCGGGGAAGCTCTCCCCGTCCGGGAACCGGAACGCGGAGGGGTTGTGCTGCACGGTGCGCCACTCGGGCAACCGGTTGAGGTCGTTGAGCGCGCGCCCCGCCCATTGCCCCACGTCGAGCTCCAGGAGCGCGGGGTCCTCGCGGACGGGCAGACCCAGCAGCTCGGCACTCGGCTGGGCGGTCTCCCGCGCGCGTTCGAGCGGCGAGCTGTACAGCGCGCTCACGGGCATTTCCGCAATCCGCTCGGCCGCGGCGCGCGCCTGCTCCCACCCCTGCTCGGACAGGTGCAGTCCCGGGGAACGCCCCGGCAACAGCTCACCCGTCGTGGGGGTGCGGCCGTGACGCACGAGCAGGACGGTGGTCGATCCGCGGGAGTCGCTCATGCTTCGTCAGCCTAGAACGCACCCGCCCCCGCGTCACGGGCCCCGCCCCGCACGGCTCCCCGCCCGTCACACGGCGTCACCGAACCGCCCCGGGGGCTCGACGCCGCCGCCCACCGGGCGTAGCGTGACGCGCGTGAACGCCCAACCTGACATCCGCACCCTGGGTGACCTGCGCGCGTCGGGTCATGAGCTGAAATCCCTGCGCCGGGAGATCCGCGACAACTTGCTCGCGGCGCTCGCCGCGGGGGAGAACCCGTGGCAGGGACTGCACGGCTTCGAGCGCACCGTGATCCCCCAGTTCGAGCGCGCGCTGATCGCGGGGCACGACGTCGCGCTGCTGGGTGAACGTGGCCAGGGCAAGACCCGCTTGCTGCGCACCCTGCCACGGCTGTTGGACGAGTGGACGCCCGTGATCGCGGGCTCCGAACTCAACGAACACCCCTACGAACCGCTCACCGCCGAGTCCACCGCGCGGATCGCCGCGGAGGGTGACGACCTACCGATCACGTGGCGCCATCGCGACGAGCGTTACGTGGAGAAGCTGTCCACCCCGGACACGTCCGTCGCGGACCTGATCGGGGACGTGGACCCCATGCGGGTCGCGGAGGGACGGCGGCTCGGGGACCCCGAGACCATCCACTACGGGCTGATCCCGCGCGCGAACCGCGGGATCGTGGCGCTCAACGAACTACCTGACCTGGCCGAGCGCATCCAGGTGGCCCTGCTCAACGTCATGGAGGAGCGGGACATCCAGATCCGCGGCTACGTGCTGCGCTTGCCGCTGGACGTCATGGTCGTGGCCTCCGCCAACCCGGAGGACTACACCAACCGCGGCCGGATCATCACCCCGCTCAAGGACCGCTTCGGGGCGGAGATCCGCACCCACTACCCGCTCGAACTCGAGGACGAGATGGCCGTGATCCGCCAGGAGGCCGAACTCACCGCCGAGGTCCCCGACATCATCCTGGAGATCCTGGCCCGGTTCACACGACAACTGCGTGAATCCAGCGCGGTGAACCAGTCCTCGGGTGTCTCCGCGCGCTTCGCGATCGCGGGAGCTGAAACCGTGGCGGCCGCCGCCCGGCACCGCGCCACGGTGCGCCCCGGTGACCCCGCCGTGGCCCGGCTGGTGGACGTGGACACCGCGGTGGCCGTACTCGGCGGGAAGGTCGAGTTCGAATCCGGTGAAGAAGGCCGCGAGGACGACATCCTGGAGCACTTGTTGCGTACCGCGACCGCCCAGACCGTGCGGGAACACTTCCGCGGCCTGGATCTCTCTCCCCTGGTCGCCGCGTTCGACGGTCAGCGCACCATCACGACCGGCGAACGCGTCGGCGCCCAGGAGTTCCTCGACGCCCTGCCCGCCCTCGAGGACTCCGAGCTCTACGACCGGTTGGCCGAACGCGTGGGCGGTGAGGGGCCCGGGTACCGCGCGACCGCCGTCGAACTCGCCCTCGAGGGGCTGTTCCTGACCCGGAAGCTCTCCAAGGAGTCCGGCGACGGGGAAACCGTCTACGGATAGGCCTCCCATGCGCACACCCCGGCATTCTTCACGGTACGGTCGTTACTCCGGCGGCCCCGATCCCCTGGCCCCACCCGTGGACCTCGGGGAGGTCCTGGACGCCGTGACCGAGGACGTCATGGCCGGCTACTCCCCCGACCAGGCCCTGCGCGAATTCCTGCGCCGCGGCGGGCGCAACCAGCGCGGGCTGGACGATCTGGCGCGCCAGGTGCATCAGCGGCGTCGGGACCTGCTGAGCCGGCACCGCCTGGACGGCACGGTGCAGGAGGCCAAGAAACTGCTCGACCGCGCGCTGCGCGAGGAGCGCGATCAGTTCCTGCGGGACGCGCGCATGGATCCCACGGACCGGCAGTTCCGGGAGATGCGCCTGGACGCCCTGCCGTCCTCCACCGCGGCAGCCGTGACGGAACTGTCCGACTACGACTGGCAGTCGGACGCCGCACGGCGCAACTACGAACAGATCAAGGACCTGCTGGGCCGCGAACTGCTCGAGCAGCGCTTCGCGGGGATGAAGAACGCGCTGCAGAACGCCACGGACGAGGACCGCGCCGCGGTCTCCCGCATGCTCGAGGACCTCAACGAGCTGCTCGAGAAGCACGCCCGCGGCGAGGACACGCCCGAGGACTTCGAGCGGTTCATGAACCGGCACGGGGACCAGTTCCCCGAGAACCCCCAGGGCATCGACGAGCTCATCGACGCGCTGGCTCAGCGCTCCGCCGCCGCGCAGCGCATGATGCGGTCCATGACCCCGGAGCAGCGCGAGGAGCTCATGGCGCTGTCCGCGCAGGCGTTCGGCTCCCCCGAACTGATGTCTCAACTGGACCGCCTCGACGCCGCGCTGCAGGGCCTGCGTCCCGGGTTGGACTGGTCCGGTTCGGAGCAGTTCGAGGGCGATCAAGGCCTCGGTCTCGGGGACGGGACGGGTGTGCTGCAGGACCTCGCGGACCTGGACGCCCTGAGCGAGCAGCTGTCCCAGTCCTATGCGGGTTCCACGCTCTCGGACCTGGACGTGGCCGCGCTGGCCCGGCAACTGGGCGACGACGCCGCCGTCGCCGCGCGCACGCTTACCGAGCTCGAGCGCGCCATGCGGAACAGCGGCTACCTGCGCCGCGGCACGGACGGCGAATTGCGGTTGTCCCCGCGGGCCATGCGCAAGCTCGGCAAATCCCTGTTGCGCGACGCCGCCGGGAGACTCTCCGGTCGCAGTGGCCGCCGGGACACCCGGCTCGCCGGGGCCGCCGGTGAGCAGACCGGCTCGTCCCGCCCGTGGCAGTTCGGGGACGTGGAACCGTGGGACGTGACCCGCACGGTGACCAACGCGGTGACCCGCACGGCGGCGTCGGGCGCGGACCCGAGTGCGGGTCTGCGGATCGACGTCCAGGACATCGAGGTGCGCGAGACGGAGGCGCGCACGCAAGCGGCGGTGGCGCTGCTCGTGGACACGTCCTTCTCCATGGCGTTGAACGGGCGCTGGGTCCCCATGAAGCGCACGGCGATCGCCCTGCACCAATTGATCTCCACCCGCTTCCGGGGTGACGCACTCGAACTCATCACGTTCGGCCGCTACGCCCAGACGATGGACATCGGGGAGCTCACCGCGCTGCCCGCGTGGCACGAACAGGGCACCAACCTGCATCACGGCCTGCTGCTGGCGCAGCGCTTCTTCCGCAAGCACCCCACCATGCACCCCGTGCTGCTCGTGGTCACGGACGGTGAGGCCACCGCCCACCTGGAACCCGGCGGCGAGGCATGGTTCATGTACCCACCCGATCCCGAGACCCTGCGGCTCACCGTGGCGCAGCTGGACGCCGTGGCCCGGCGCGGCACCGAGATCACCCTGTTCCGGCTGGGGGACGACCCCGGACTCGTCCGCTTCATCGCGGCGCTCGCGCGCCGGGTGCGCGGTCGGGTGGTCGCCCCGGATCCCGAGGACCTCGACGCCGCGGTGCTGGGCGAATACATGCGTTCACGCTCCCGGAACGGCTCCTGGGGTGGGTCGGGTGACAGCTTCGCGGACGACGACGCGTGACGGTCTTCGGGACGAATGCCCTGGTCGCGGGCTGATTCTTTTGCATTTACATAGAAGTATTGCTTAAGTGAAGACGAGCCCGCAGGCCGGGACCGACGCCGCGGCGACCGGCCAGGCGACCGCCGCGGCTCCCGTCTCCTCGCCCGCCGCGCAGCCCAAGAGTCACATGACCGCGTCCGACACCCCCGCGCCCGGGTCGCAGAGCCCCGCGGCGACCACTGCGGCATCGTCTGCGACCCCCGAACCGTCCGGGTCGTGCGCGAACACCTCCGCGGAGCAGGCCGTGAACGAGAACATCGACAAGGTGGGCCCGGCGTTCCCCCAGGGCAACGTTCCCGACGCCGAGTGGGTGGCGATCGACACCGAGACGTACGACCCGTGCGCGGACCTGTCGTGGGTCACGCTGACGATCCGCAGGGGCACGGCGTCCTCCCCGTCGCAGCAGATGCTCTTCCACGACGGCGAATACCTGGGCACGACCACCAAGGAGGGCATCGCCTTCTCGCCCGCGACCGTGCGGCTGTCCGACTCCGCCATCCAGGTCACCTACCGGTGGGCCAAGGAGGGCGAGAGCAATGCCGGTGCGAGCGGGCGGGCCGTGTCGACGTACTCCTGGAACCCGAACACCGAGTCCGTGGACCACGCGGGCGAGTGGCCCCCGGGTATCGGCTGAGCCGCGCCCCGGCGCCCGGTTTCGACAACGCCACCACGCGCCGTCGTCCCCGCGCTCCATCGGGACGGCGGCGCGGCCGCGTGGCTGGACACCGTGGCATGCCACGTGTGACACGATGAGCGCACGGGACGCACCCCACCGGCGAGGAGAGTCATGAACCTGCTGCGCACGCTCGTGACCGCATCCGCCGGTGCATACACCGCCAATTGCGCGCTGGGGGCGTCCGTGGCCGCCCGGTGGGTGAACACCTCGAACGTCCGGTGGATCCACCACGGTCTGTACATCACCACGTCCGCCGTGACCGCGGCGGCATGCGTGGCCGCGGTGCGTGAGCGCTCCCCAGTGGCGGCGGTCCTCGCACCGGCGGTCGTCCCGCTCTTCCTGTTGCAGCGCCACGGTGCGCGCCCGCTGCGACGTCACACCCGAGACGCCCTCGCGGCGGCTCCCTGCTACGTGGCCGGCCTCGCGCTGGCCTGGAGGTGAATCGTGGAATTCCTGGATGCCGTGTTCAACCGCCGCACCACCAACGGCCCGTTCCGCCCGGATCCTGTGAGCCCCGAGCACCAACAGTTGCTGATCCGCGCGGCGGCCGCGGCTCCCTCCCAGTTCAACAGCCAGCCGTGGCGGTTCGTGCTGATCGAGGACCGGGACACGATCGAGACCGTTGCCCGGATCAGCGGGGAGAGCATGACCGAGGTCATGGGCGCGGGCACGTTCTTCGACCGGTACAAGAAGTACTTCCGGTTCAGCCAGAAGGAGATGGACGCCCAGCGCAGCGGCATGCTGTTCGACAAACTGCCCGCGCTGCTGCGCCCGTTCACGTCCAAGGCGTTCACGCCCTCCGGGCAGAGCCTCATGAACAAGCTGCGCGTGCCCCAGACCCTGGGCGAGGAGAACCGCAAGCTCGTGGCGGGGTCCCCGCTGCTGATCGGCGTGATGCTCGAGCGCGGCGAATACCGCCCGGAGGAACTGTCCGGGTTCTACTCGGTGTTCAGCATGGGTGCCGCCATGGAGAACCTGTGGCTCACCACGGTGGAGTTGGGTATGGGGATCCAGTTCGTGTCCTTCCCCATGGAGGCACCGCACCAGTGGCAGCGGATCGTGGACATGCTGCGCGTTCCGGAGGATCTGGAGCTCATGGCCGTGTACCGGCTGGGCTACGTGCCCGAGCGCACCCACCGCCCGGCGATCGACTGGTCCAGCCGCGAGCGCAAACGCCCCTCCCAGTACGTGTTCCGGGAGACGTGTGAGACGCCTCAGCAGGGCTGGGATCAGGACGTGCGTCCCGGGTCCGACTGAGTCCGGTCCTTCTGCGGGGTGTCCACCTGATCCCGGTCCGCCTGGACCGGCTCCGCGTCCTGGCCGGTGTGCACCGCCAGCAGCCGGAAGAACCGCTGTTGCACGGCCCGCCACCCCGGGGGCAGCGCCTGGCGCAGCTCTCCGGGGCGGTAACTGCGCCGGATGGACAGCAGACCGTCGAAGCGCACGAACACCCTGGCTCGTGCGAGCGGCAGCGTGGCCACCCAGTACAGCAGCCAGGCCGCGCGACTGCGGCGCAGGTCGTTGTGCACCGCTACCCTACGGGTCAGCCGACGTGAGTCCGCCAGCACGGCGGACAGCTCCTTCCGTGTCAGGTGGTGGAGCATGTGGTTGGAGATCACGGCGTCGTAGCGCTCCCCCGCTGCCACCAGATCGTGGCTCGCGAGCGTCCGGTAGGTGGCGCCCACTCCGCGGTCGTGCGCGGCCGCCCACCGTGTGGCCCGGGCGTCCGGGTCGATCCCGGTAATCCGCACGTTCAGCCCGTCGCGAGCGGCCCAGCGGGTGATGGCCCGGGCGACATCGCCCCCGCCGCACCCGATGTCCAGCACGGTGCCGGGGCGGCCCTCTCGGGCAGCGGCACGCAACGCGGGACGTACATACCGGCGGTAGACGGGCCGCCAGGATGCAACGAGCGGGTTGATCACCCCGAACAAGCGGTAGGTGTTGTCCAGGGCCACCGGATCGCAGGCCGGATCGTCCATGAGCTCCGGCTCGTCCACGCTGCGGTGGCGGAGCAGGGGGTCGCGGCGGCCCAGGACATCAGCGTGCGGCAGAGGGTTGTTGCGCAGCATAGGCTTCATCGCTCACGTCGTCTCGGACGCGGGACGGACCCGCAGCAGGGCGCTCTCGATGCTCAGGCCGGGGCCGAACGCGAGCGCCGCCACGGTGCCCGGGTCCTCCGCTCGCACAAGGCGCTCGAGCACGAACAGGATGGTCGCGCTGCTCATGTTCCCGGCGTCCGCGAGCACTCCCCGGGAGGGGGCCATCTGCTCGTCCGTGAGCGCGAGCCGTCCCTGCACCTTGTCCAGGATGCTGCGTCCCCCCGGGTGCACGGCCCACAGGGGGATCCGGTCCGCGCTCAACCCCGCGCGGTCCAGCAGGGGTGCGAGGGCGTCCGTCACGTGGTCGTCGATGATCCGCGGCACGTAGGTCCCCAGGATCATCTCGAAGCCCTCGTCCCCCACGCTCCACGCGAGTTCCTCCTCGCCCACTGGGGCCAGGGTCGTCTCGAAGTCCACGAGCTCGAGGGTAGCGCCGGGAGCGGCGGCGTCGCGCCCCGTCACCACCGCGGCGGCCGCACCGTCCGCGAACAGGGCGTTGCCCATCACGGTGTCGGGATCGTTGCGCACGTGCAGGTGCAGGGTGCACAGCTCCACGCACACCACGAGCACCACGGCGTCCGGATCCGCGCGGCACGCGGTGTACGCGGCTTGCAGGGCGGGGAACGCGGCATTGCAGCCCATGAACCCCAGGTGCATCCGCTTCACGTCCGCGGGTAGCCCCAGGTCCTTGGTCACGCGCACGTCCGGGCCCGGCGCGAAGAACCCGGTGCAGGACACCGTGATCACGTGGGTCACGTCCGCGAGCTCGATCCCGGGGGCCGCGGCGTCGAGGGCCGCCCGGGCGGCTGTCACGAACATCCGTTTGGCGTGCTCGGTGTAGAGCTGGTTGCGTGCGTGCGTTCCCGGCGAGCGCAGGTGCCGGGTCGTGGGATCCACGAACGGCGACGCCGCGGCGTCGCCCCCGTCAACGGTCCCCGATGCCACAACGCCTAGCTCGGGCAGGACCGTGTGGCGTGTGCTCACCCCGGCGCCTGCGAAGGCGGAACGCACCACGCGCGTGCCGAGCCTGGTCATCCCCGGCTGCTCGGCGAACAGCCGGGACACGTCCTCCTGCCGGATCACGGTGTCGGGGACGGCGGTCTCGATCGACAGTAGGCGTACGGTCATACTCCATGGTAGGCGCGCGGGCCCCCGCCCGGACGAGGCGCCCCGTGCCGGGCGAGCCCCGACATGCGCAACGGCCGCCCGATCCATGGGGATCGAACGGCCGTTGGACGGGCGGGTCGGATCAGAGATCCACGACCTTGTTCTCGCCGTCCACGGTGTCGCCCTTGACCTTGGACTTGATCAAGTTGGCCACCTGGGTCACCTTGCTGTTACCCGGGCTGTCCCAGTACTCGGCGCTGTGGCCGTCGATCTCGATGAGGATGTTGTTGGGGTTCTCCGGGCCGCCCTGGAGCCATGAACCGGTGAAGCTGCTCCACAGTTCCTTGAGCTTGGCCTCGTCGTTGACGATGCGCGCGGTGCCGCACACGGACACCCACGAGCCGGAACCCGAGTAGGCCACGTTCACCTCGGGGCGCTGCTGCAGGGCCTGCGCCTGCTCGGAGTCGCGCTCCGCGATGAACCGCACGGTGCCGTCGAACTCGACCTCCTGCGTGGCCATGGGCTTGGACACCAGGTGACCATCCCCGTCCACGTGGGTGAGCATGGCGATGCGGGTGCCCTTGATGATGTCCCGCACCTTCTGGATGTCGTCGGTGTTCTCCGCCATGGCACTTCCTTTCGTCGAGGCTGTGAATGCCCACCAAACCGTGGGGTCTGCCACCGCGATGTGGCGTCGATTATCAGTTTATTTACTAGTGACGGTGCGCACGAGAGAGTTGGCCGGGAGCGGAATTCACGCCGTCGTGAGCAGCACGGCCCCGAACGATCCGGCCGTGGGCGACATGATGTCGGACGACACGGACACAGACATCCAGGCAGGGAGGGACGCATGACGCGATCGCACGAGGACACCGTGCACGTGCTGTTGGAGCGCCACGGCACCACGTACGCGCAGGACGCCGGCATCGAGCTGCGGGACACACCCGCTCCCCTGTTCCAGCTGCTGGTGCTGGCCAATCTGCTGTCCGCGCGCATCGGGGCCAAGGTGGCGGTCGCCTCCGCGCGCGAGCTGTTCACGGCCGGGTACCGCACCCCGGAACGGATGCGCGCGGCGTCGTGGCGGCAACGGGTTCAGGCGCTGGGTCGCGGCGGCTACAAGCGTTACGACGAGCGCACCTCCACGATGCTCGGCAACGGCGCCGCCCTCCTGATCGACGAGTACGGCGGGGATCTGCGCCGCGTGCGTGAGCGCGCGGACGGTACCGACGACGTCCTCGACGCGCTCCAGCAGTTCCCGGGGATCGGCCCCGCGGGCGCCGCGATTTTCGCCCGGGAGGTACAGGGTGTCTGGCCCGGCCTCGCGCCGTTCTTCGACGCCAAGGCCCTGGACGGCGCCCGGCGCATCGGTCTGCCCGACGACGCCCACGACCTCGCGGACCTCGTCCCTCCCGAAAAACTCCCCATCCTGGCCGCGGCCCTGGTCCGGGTCGCGCTGGTCCGCACCAAGGGTGACCCGCTGGAGTAACGGACCGGGTGCGATCCGCCGGAGGTGCATTCGGCGGCGGACGCCGGGTTAATACACCGGCTGTGATCCGTGGTGCCGAGTTAACACCTCGGTCATCGGGGTGCTCCACAGCCGTCATGTCCCCCCGCGACCATGGGTTCGGCCCGTTCGCCGGTCATCACCACGCGACCGGCAAGGCCATCTCCGTACGGCAACCCGTGAGAGGCTCTGGATGCGCACCCGCACGACCCCCCTGACCGATCGTCTCGCAACGGACCCCCTCCGCTGGATCCGGCCCACGGCCCTCCTGACAGCACCCCGCGGGCGGGAGGACACTGCGGGAATGACCACTGCGTCGGCCCACCTGTTGATCGGCCACCGCGGAGCCGCGGGGGTCGCACCCGAGAACACGGTGGCGGCGTTCGAGGTGGCCCGTTCCTCGGGTGCGCAGTTCTTCGAGCTCGACGTCCAGCTCTCCGCGGACGGTGTGCCCTTCGCGTTCCACGACCCCACCCCCGCGCGCACCACGAACGCCGCCGAGGTGTTCCCGGGTCGGGAGAACGATCCGGTCACGTCGTTCACATGGGCCGAATTGCAACGGCTGGACACTGGTTCGTCCTTCTCCGGCGCGTTCCGGGGCGAGCGCATCCCGCACTTCGACGACGCCGTGGAGGTTGCGCGCGACGCGATCGGCGTGTTCATCGAGATCAAGTCCCCGGCCACGTCCCCCGGTATCGAGCACATCATCGTGGAGCGTCTGCGATCGGATCCCCGGTGGCAGCGTCTGGTCCGCGACGGGCGAATCGAGGTCCTGGGGTTCGACGCTGCTTCCAATCAGCGCTTCGCGGTGCTGGCCCCGGAGGTCCCCCTGCAGCAGCTCGTGTACCGGGTTCCCGATGCCGAGACCCTCGCGCGGATTTCCACCTACGCGGGGCAGGTGGGGTCCAACCACCGCTGGCTCAATGTGGCCGCGGTGGACCGGGTCCGTGCGGCAGGGCTGGGCATGAGCGTGTACACGGTGAACGCCGAGCGCAATTTCAACCGCATGGTGGCCCTGGGCGTGGATCGGATCACGACCGACTTCCCCGTGGAGTTCTCCCGGAAACACCCCGCGACCGTGGGTCACGCCGTGGCCGTGCGGTAGCGCCGACGGTCGCCGGACCGCAACCGGGCCGCCGCCGCGCTGCCCTGCCACCGGGGATCCGTTCGCAGCCGTCCGTAGGTGTCCACGTCCACCCGCTCGCCCGTGATCAGGAACTTCCCCCGTTCGGTCCCCTCCTTGCGGAAACCGGCGGCCCGCGCCACCGCTCCCGATGCGGAGTTGTTGACCCGGCGCCCCAGCTCGAGGCGTTCGAGTCCGGCGCGGTCCAGGGCCCCATCAGCCACCGTGGCGGCGGCTCGGGTGGTCCACGGCCTGGGGATCCAGTTCGAACGGCATGCCCTGCAGGTCTATGTCGCCGTAGCGCAGGATGTGCAGGTCGCCCCCGAACACGTCGTGCCAGTGCTCCATGGCTTCGGCGGTGGTTCCGGGCAGGGCGATGTACGTGGCGAGTGAGGGGGTCATGTGAGGCTCCTTCGACGAACGCATCCCGTATGATTCGGTCCCAGTATGGCCGTCGCGAGCGGATTCGGGAACCTCTTGCTCCGGGCCCAGCGCAGTTGTTCGGGAACCTTTTACTCCGGCGCCCGGCGCAGTTGCTCGGGCAGTTCCTCGAGCAGCCGCAACCACAGTTCCGAGACCGTGGGATAGCTGGGCACCGCGTGGCGCAGCACGTGCACCGGTACCTTCCCCGTGATCGCGATCGTGGCCGCGTGCAGTTGCTCGCCAGCGTCCGGGCCCGCGAACGTGGCGCCCACGAGGCACCGGGTCTCCCGGTCCACGACGATCTTGGCCTTTCCGGAGACGGTGTCACGCAGCAGCGCCGCGCCGGCCGCACCGTTGTAGGGCACCTCCACGGTGACGACGTCGATCCCCCGGTCCCGCGCGGAGGTTTCCGTCAGTCCCGTCTGCGCGACCTGCGGTTGCGTGAACACGACCTGGGGCACCGGCGGATTCTCCACCTCATACGGCGCGGGCGCCCCCGTGGCCGCCGCCTTGATCCTGGCCCCGATGACCCGGGCGCGGTACTTGCCCCAGTGGGTCAGGGGCACATCGCCGCTGGCATCGCCCACGGCGTGCAGCCATGCGGGGAGCTTCTCATGGAGGACGTCGTCCGCGCTCAGCCCGACCGCGTCGAGTCCCACGTCCCGCAACCGCGGGGTACGGCCTGTGGCCACGAGCACCTCGGCCACGTCGACGGTCCCGGCGGAGGTCTCCAGGTGGACCGGCCCGCCGTGGACCCGGCCCAGCCCCGTGTCCTCGGCATCGCTGCGGGTGCACTTGGTGACAGATGCGTCGAGCACCACTTCCACGCCGCTGGCGCGCAACCCGTCCAGGACGGTGTCCCCCGCGAACGGTTCGTTGCCGGACAGTAAACCCGAGCCCCGCACGAGCAGGGTCACCCGGGATCCCAGGGCGTTGAGCCACACCGCGGCCTCACATGCCACGACTCCCCCGCCCACGATCGCGATGCTCTCCGGCGTCTCGACCACGCCTGTCGCGTCCGCGGACGTCCACGGGTGCGCTCCGTCGAACTCGGAGGGGATGCTCGGCTCGCTGCCGGTCGCGAGGATCACGGCGTGCCGCGCGGTGAGGGTGCGCGCGGCGGCGTGGTCGGCCTCGATGCGCACCGAGCGCTCGCCCACGAGGCGGGCGTGGCCGCGCACCACTCGGATGCCCGCGGACTCGGCCCACTCGACCTGGGAGGAGTCGTCGTAGTCGGAGACGAACGAGTCGCGCCGCGCGAGCATGCCGTCCCGGTCGAGCCGCGTGGGGACGACGCCCTCGAGGTCGTCCGTCAGTCCCGTCACGTCGACCGGGCGCAACAGCGCCTTGCTGGGCATGCACGCGTAGTACGAGCACTCCCCGCCCAGCAGGTGACCCTCCACGATGACTGCGGTGAGGTCCGTGCCCTCGATCGCGTACTGCGCGGCGTTCTCTCCCACCGCGCCGCCGCCGATCACGATCACGTCCACCGACTCCTGCGTTGCTGACTCCGTCATGTCCTCACAGTAGCCGCCGGGGTGCCGGATGTCGGCCCGGGGGCACCCCGTGCTCGGTGCGGAACCGGCCTCCCACCTGGCAATACTCCCGATTGTGACCCTCGTCATGTGTACGGTGGAAGAGCCACCTCCGTTGCATGGTCGGCATC
Organism: Kocuria sp. CPCC 205261; assembly: GCF_040981025.1. Taxonomy (NCBI): domain Bacteria; kingdom Bacillati; phylum Actinomycetota; class Actinomycetes; order Micrococcales; family Micrococcaceae; genus Kocuria; species Kocuria sp. CPCC 205261. The sequence goes on from NZ_JAVKPU010000001.1 coordinate 173,017, forward strand.
ACGACCCTCGCCGGCCCAGCGGACCGACGATGAGGAGATGCCATGAACGCGAGCGCAATGACACCCCCGGCCACCGACGAGCCCCCCACCACCCATCGCCCCTTCCGAGCCCGCGGCGGACTGGCTTTCCTGGGGCTCGCGGGCATGCTGACACTGGCCGCGTGCGGCGAGGGCAATGACGCCACCACCGCGGATCCGACGGGCGGGCAGGGGGCCGCGACGGCGGCGTCGAGCCCGGGTCCCCTGGCCACCGCCACGGTGCGTCATGCCGAGGGAATGGAGGTCGGCACCGCGCAGTTCACCGAGGCCGGCCAGGATGCGATGCGGGTTTCGGTCGAGTTCTCCGGTCTGGAACCGGGGTACTACGGCCTGCACGTGCACGGCAACGGCGTGTGCGAGGCGGAGAGTTCCGCGCCGGACGATCCCTCCGAGACCGGCGCATTCCTGTCCGCCGGCGGGCACCTGGGTGGCGACGACGCTCGCCATCCGGAGCATGCGGGTGACCTTCCCGCGCTGCTGGTGACGGAATCCGGGCGGGCGGCCATGTCGTTCGAGACGGACCGGCTCACGGCCGAGAACCTGCGGGACGACAACGGCTCCGCGCTGATGATCCACTCCGGCCCGGACAACTACGCGAACATCCCCGAGCGCTACGCCCCGGGGGGACCGGACGAGGACACCCGCTCCACGGGTGACGCCGGCAGCCGCCTGGCGTGCGGTGTGATCGAGTAACCCGTCCTTGTCACACGGACGTTCGGCCCCCCGCCCGGGTGAGCGCCAGGACGACCACGACGATCAGCGCGGACGTTGTGCCCGCGATCATGTCGGTCATGGTGTCCAGGTTGTTCACCTGAGCGTTGCTGTCCGAGACCAGATCGGTGACGAACTCGGCGACCTCCCACAGGAACGCGATGAAGGCGCTGAACGACACGATCACGAGCCCCCACAGCCACGTGGGCAGGACGAAACCATGCCGCCGGGACAGGATGCGCCACGCGTGATCGGCGCCCAGCGCGATCAGGATTCCCGAGAAGAAGTGGACCACGGTGTCCCACGGCGTCCACACACCGTAGACGTGCACGTACGTTCCCAGGAACGCCCCGCCGAACAACAGCACCGCGTACAGCAGTTGCAGCGTCATGGGGATGCTGGCGCGGGCGATCGGCTCCAGGGCGAGCGGGACGAGCGCCGCGAGGACGAGTGCGGACAGCAAGAACACAGCCGGGCCGTTCTCCCGGGCGATCTCGAAGATCAGCGTCCCCACGAGGAGCACCTCCAGCACGATCAAGGGGGCATGGCGGCGCAGTCTCGTGTCGTGGGGGATCATGCCTCCGACCCTACGCACGGGCCCTGACACGGTGGGTTGGGACGCGACGGCGTTGAGGAGGCTCAGTCCGTGAGGATCAACGACAGCCCCCGATCGAGGGCCTGTTCGGTGCCCTCCCGAACGGATTCGGGTGCGTTGAGGTGATCCAAGGCCAACCCGTTCACGAGTGCCGTGACCAGGGGCGCGGCGGTGTCCGGGGTCAGCCCCTCACGTAGCTTCCCGTCCTCCTGGGCCCGCCGCACGACGTTCAGGACACCCTCGTGGAAGATCTGCAGGTTCTGCCAGTACACGCTCGCGAGCCAGTCCCGGGTGGAGGCGGCCGCCCCAAAGCTGACCCACACGGCAGCGTCCTCCCTCCGCACGCCCTCCAACGGCAGGAGTTCACGCAGGGTGCGAGCGAGGGATGCCCGATAGCCGTTCTGACCGCGCGCAGCCATGACCCGTTGGGTTTGTCGCTCCACGGACCTCTCGAGGGCGGCGAGCAGCAGATCCCGCCGCGTCTTGTAGTGGTATTGAACGGTCCCGGGGGAGATCCCGGACTCCTGGGCCACGGTGCGCACGCTCACCACGTCGAAACCTTGCTGGGCGATCACGCGGATCGCCGCTTCCGCAATCATGACCCGGGCGGGGATCATCCCGCGACTCTCGTTCTCCTGTGGCATCTGACCACCCCCTCTCATACAAGTGTATGGTTGCGGTATGGCATACGTTCGTACGAGACAAGGCGGCACACATGGGTGACCTTCTCGCACTGCTCGGGTTGGCCCTGCTGGACAGCATGAGCCTCGGGACCCTGGTGATCCCCCTGGTCCTCGTGATCTCCCGGCGGCGCGTGGACGCGGTCCCGCTGTTCTTCTACTTCGCGACCGTGGTGCTCCTCTACTTCTTCCTGGGGATCGCGATCGCCCTGGGGTTCGACCTCCTCTCCGACGTGGCCGGGAGGATCTGGGACAGCGAGCCCGCCCAGTGGTTCAAGGTGGTCGCCGGGCTGGGTCTGCTCGCGTACGGGATCTTCGCACCGGACCCCGTGAAGCGCGAGGGGCACCGCGCACCGCCCAGGTCCCTGCATCCCGGTGCCATGGTCGCCCTCGGTGCCGGCGCTGCTCTCACGGAAGCCGCCACGATGGTCCCCTATCTCGCGGCCAACGGGATCATCACGAGTATGGACATCGGCTGGTCGCTGCGACTGGCCCTGCTCGCTGCCTACTGCGTCGTGATGATCCTGCCCGCGCTCGTGCTCATCGTGGCTGCAGCATTGGCCGGCCAGCGGATCTGGCCGCGCCTCGAGAGGATCGTCCCCACGCTCGAGCGGGAAGCGAAGGTCACGCTTCTGTGGATCGCGGCGATCGTAGGGGTATGGATGGCCGGGAGTGGATTGTCCGCCGTGATGAACTGACCTCCCCCTTGTCTGCGGAGGACCCCCGGAAGTGATCGAACGCCGCTCGGTGCAGTACGTCGGTGTACTACATTGGCATGGCCGGTGGGGCGGGTTTCGCCTCCGGTCAGAAGATGCCGCAGTACTACGTCTCCTACGGGTGGCGGGGCATTGCCGGGGCCACTGTGAACCTGCTCGTGATGCCGCTGACCGCCATGACAATCCTGCAGTCCGGCAGCTACTCCCGGGGCGCAATCCCACGGCAAGGTGTTCCACTCCATCACGTCCTTGTTCTTGGCCGACTTCATGGACTATGGACTGTCCATCGCGCCGTTCTGCGTGGGCTTCGTGATGTTTGCCGGCTCCGGCTTCAACCTCAATCAGCAGTTCGGCCTGCCCCTGTGGACAGATTCGGCGATCGTGGTGGTCCTGGTGCCGCTCATGACCGCCGCCTTGCTGCTCAGCATCCAGGACGTGTACGACGCCGATCTGCCCACCCTCGCGCTCATCGACAAGATCAATCCCGTGCTCGGGGTCATCGCGTTCGTGGGGACATACCTCATGATCTTCAGTACGTCCCTGGGCGTGTTCTTCTCCCTGGGCAAGCGCCTCGCGGCGCCCCGGCCCTCCTAGGGCGGCTCGTGTGTTCATCGCGGTCACGCTGGTCGGGTTCGGGCTGAGTTTCCTGCCGTTCACGGAGCTCGTGACCAAGGTCTTCCTCGTGATCGGCTGGCTCGGTGTCCTCTTCGTGGCGGTCCTACCGGTCACGTGGCTGGTCAGCGCGCGCACCCACATCGCCGAGGAAGGGTTGCGCGGGGACCTGATCCGCACGCTGCTGCTCTACCGCCTGGACCCGAACCGCCGCTGGACACCCCGGCACGCGAATGCCCTCATCCAGGCGGTGGACGAGTCCAACCTGCGCGCCATACAACTGGGCGACGTGATGAGCGGTGACCTCTACCAGGAGGCCGAGCGGACCAGCGGGATCAGCGTCCCGCCCGAGGAACAGGAGCAACTCGGCGAGAAGCTGTCGCGATTGTAGAAATCCCGCCGCATCAAGCCCCCGCGCCGTTGACGGCGTCCCCGGGTCGATGACGGCAGTACGACGACGGCAGACGGCCACCTTCGCGTTCGAGGTGACCGTCTGCCGTCGTCAGATGTACCGCTTGGGGCCGAGGAAAGGGAGGCGAACTACGAGGTCGTCAGCCTCCGAAGCCGATGTCCAGGGACACGACGCCCACGCCGATCACCATGGCGGTGGCCAGCAGGAACGCGAGCACGATCAGAATGAGCCCCCACGGGGTGCCCTTCTGCGGGTTGCTGGGCTGAGTTTTGGGCGTGTTTTCCATGATCTTCCCTTCGTGTGGTCGGAGTTAAAGTCTGGCAGGTCGCGGAGAGTTCGGGGAAAGTGACATGGGGCGGGGCGGTTGTCGCTCTTGCCCTGGCGTCTGTGCGTGCTGTTGTGGCCATGAACACTTTCTTCAACTCCATGCGCGACCTCGGCTTCCGACGCGGGTTCCCGCGAGCAGCGTTCCCAACCGTTCGCCACCCCCGGTCCCGAGGTCCACTGATCGGGACGCACTGCGCAAGGCCGCGAGACAGCCTGCCTCGAAATCCCACGGTGGCTCAGTAGCGGTCAGTCGGCCTTCCAACCGTGAGAAGTCCCAGCCGACCATCCGGGTGCGGTCGTAAACGGCGCGCAATGAGTCGATCGTCATGCTTCATTGTGGTCTCCCACCGCGCCCCGTGAGGCTGTGTGTTCTCAGCTGCAGGAGCCTTCTGCCCCATCGAGTTCCTCGGCGGCGGCGCCGTCGGACTCCGGATCCTGCAGTGCGGGCCCGCCCACGGCCTGGTCCTGCCAGGTGAGCACGCCCCATGCGCCGGGCTCGCCGTCGAGCACGACGACGCCCGTGTTCGACAATCCGTTGGTCGCCGTGAACTTGCGGTCCAGGTTGGCGCACCGCAGCGCACACCACGCACGAATGACGGCGCCGTGCGACACGAGAACAGCCACGCGGTCCGGTGCCAGAGCAGTGGACGCTTCCTCGACGACGGCGTCGAAGCGCGCCATGACGTCGTGGCCGTTCTCGTCCGACCCGGGGATCCTCGAATCAAGGCCGCCATCCGCCCAGCTCAACGCGGATTCCAGATAGGTCTCGATCGAATCGTGGTCGTTGGCCATTTCCAGATCCCCGGCACCGATCTCACGCAGACCCTCACGGATCTCGGTCGACAACTCGCGCGCCTCCGCGAGCGGGGCGGCCGTCTGCTGGGTGCGCACGAGGTTGGAGGCGTAGATCGCACTGATGGGCTCACCCGCCAGCGCCTGCACGAGGGCCCGCGCCTGCTCACGCCCCAGGTCGGTGAGGTCCGCGCCGGGTGCGGCGGTGTCCAAGTGATGGCCCACGTTGGAGGAGGTCTGGCCATGACGCACCAGAATGAGTCGCACGGGGATATGCACCTTGTCAGTTGCCGGGGGTCTTGTAGGTCATACCCGGTCCACGGTAGCTCAGGGAGGAATCCGCTGAGCCACGCACCACGACCTGACCACCGCCCACGCTGCGTGCCGAATTGTTTCGAGGCCATGGCCACTGCCCTGGCGCGGTGACCTGCTGTTGTGAATCTGCATGATCGCGGGAATTCACAATCTACGGCTGGGCATGGCTCCATGACCGCCCCGGAGCCGAGCCACTCCACGACCCGGTCTGCCAGCAGACGGCCGATCGTCATGGTTGCGGAGAAGGCACCACAGGCGACGGCCGCGGTGCCCGCGGAGGTGCCGAGCGCGTCCTTCAGGCTGCGCTCGCGCGGAGCTCCACCCGATTGTCACTGACTCTCCCGCCGCCGAGACGGACGTGGCGTCCCTGCGTGCGACAGAAGCCACCGTCACCGTAACGGCCCAGGGCTGAGCCGCTGGAAATACCCTAGAGTAACTTCTATGTCTGACCACCGGAACTCCCCCGTAGCCGGGATCCGCCGCGAAAACCTGAGCATTCCCGTCGCCTCGGACGCCGTGGCGGGCACGCTGTGGCTGCCCGAGGGCGAGCCGCGCGGCGCCGTCGTCATCCACCCCGCCACCGCAACGCCCGAACGGTTCTACGCCGGGTTCGCCGAGTACGTGACGGGCCGCGGTCTCGCGGCGGTGACCTATGACTACCGCGGCACGGGCCGCTCCGGCGAACCCCGGAAGAACCCGCACCTACGCATGCGCGACTGGATGGGCGGGGACGTCCCCGCCGTGGCCGCCTGGACCCGCGCACGGTTCCCCGGGTTTTCACTGCACGCCGTGGGTCACAGCATCGGCGGGCACGCCATGGTCCTCGGCCACGGGCTCGAGGGCCTCGACCGGTTCGCGGTGGTCTCCTCCCACCTGGCGCACACCCGCACGATCGCCCCGCGGAAGGAGCAGCTGCGCGTGGCCGCCATGCTGCATGTCGTGGGCCCGGCACTGAGCCGGACCCTGGGGTACATGCCCGGCAAGCGGCTCGGCATCGGAGAAAACATGCCCACAGCCGCGATGGTCGAGTGGGGGTCGTGGGCACGGCGTCCCGGCTACTTCTTCGACGACCCGTCCATGGACGCGACGGCTCGCGCGGCCGCGGTCACCCAGGATGTGCTCGCGCTCGGCGCCTCCGACGATCCCTGGGCCAGCCCCGCGCAGATGAGGGCCCTGACCGGGCGGCTCACCTCCGCCGCGGTGGAGCACCGCACGTTCACCCCGGAGCAGCTGGGCGTTCCGCGCATCGGCCACCACGGCCTGTTCCGCCGCTCCGCCGCCGACGCCGTGTGGCCGGGCCTCGTGGACTGGCTCACCGCGCCGTCACCCCAGGGCTGAACGGCCCCGGCTTCCCGGGACTGCACGCGCCGGGTGGAGAAGGGCAGCCGCGACGTCGCCTTGGGCGCTCAGGCGTTGACGGGTCGGCGCACGGGCCTGTCCGCCGGCTGGCGCCACACGAGGACCGCCACGGTCAGCATGAGCCCCACGGCGATGAGACCGAACGGCACGGGCAGCAGCGGGATCAGTGCAGCAGCAGTGTGACGGACAGCGTCGTGGGCTCGAGGGCCCTCACGGCGTGCAGCAGCCCCTCCGTGAGGTGCAGTACCTGGCCCGGCCGCAGCTGCACGGGACCCTCCGGGAGCTGGAAGTCCACGCTCCCCCGGACCACTTGGATCAACGCCGGGTGCGGTGCGGCGTGCTCGTGGAGCTCGTCGCCCTCGTGGAACTCGAAGGCGACCACCTTGACGCCGTCCTCCTCCACCACCGTGGCAGCACTGGGGCGGCCCGGACGGGGTTCGCTGCGGCCGACCAGCTCTGAAAGGGTGGCGACTCCACTCCCGGAGCCGTGGTGGGTGGTGTGCTCGAACGAGTGGTGCGCCATGGCTTCTCAGGTCCCCTCCGTGAATTGTTCGAAACATAATCAGCATATTGCGTGCAAGATATTGAATCAACGGGGGTTCACCCGGCCGGAACCGCCGAGGAGCAGTCGCTCCCCTCCTGCGGCACCTCCCAGCTGACCCGATGCACCGAACGGCCCACCCACGAGGAGGTCGTGGCCCGCCTGAGGACGCGCCCCCCTCAGACACTCACCCGAGGGTTGCTCACACGAGGGCCAGCACGAACGTCCACACGCACACCACCGCGAGCATGCCCAGGCTGTAGGCGATGGAGCCGCGCATGATCTCACTCTCCCGCCCGTTGAGACCCACCGCGCCGGCGGCGATCGCGATGGACTGTGGGGAGATGACCTTTGCGGTGGTGCCGCCTGCCGTGTTGGTCCCCACGAGGAGGGACGGGGCGGCGCCGATGCCCTGCGCCGTCGCCACCTGCAGCGGCGCGAAGAGGGTGTTGTTGTTGACCACCGAGCCCGTGAGGAATACCCCGATCCAGCCGATCACCGGGGCGATGAGCGGGAAGATGGGACCGACCGCGGCAAGCGCGGTGCCCATGGCGGTGGAGCCGCCGGAGTAGTTGGCAATGTTCGCGAGCACCAGGATCACGGCGATGAGCAGGATGGCCGGGCCCAGTGCCTTGAGGGCGCCCGCCAGCTCCTCCCCCAGTTCTTTGGCGTGCAGCTGCGGGGTGGTGAAGAACGTGATGAACACCGCGATCAGGATGGCCGTTCCGGTGGCACCAAGGATCGAGAAGGTCCAGGTGGCATTGACGACCGTTCCGGCGGCGGTGGTCACGTGACCGGTGAGCCCGGGCATGGGCACCTTGAAGGTCGTGAAGTTCAGCGCACCCTTGGTGAAGAGGTTCTGCACGGCGGGGACGGACCACAGCAGGATCACGGCGGTGAGGATGTAGAAGGGGCTCCACGCGCGGATCACCTCGCTCGCGGGATGGCTGGCCTCAGCGGTCTCGGGGGCCTCCGGGGCACGCGAGATCCGGCGCGGGGACCACACGTGGCACACCGCGAACAGGGCGACCATGGCCAGCAGGCCGGCCGCGAGATCCGCCAGCTCGGGGCCCATGAACCACAGCAGGCCACCCTGCACCGCGCAGAAGACCACCGAGGAGACCAGCGCCGGGAGCCAGGCCTCGCGCAGGCCGCGCGCCCCGTCGACCATCCACACGAGCAGGAACGGAACGAGGAACGTGAGCGGCTGGAGCAGCAGCACGAGGGCTCGCGAGAGTTCCTGCGTCTCCATGCCGGTGACCTGCGCGCCCACGAGCACGGGCACGCCAATGGCGCCGTAGGCACCGGCGGCCACGTTGGCCACGAGGCACAGCACTGCGGCGCGCACGGGCGGGAACCCCAGCTGCACGAGCAGTGCCGCGCAGATCGCAATGGGCACGCCGAAGCCGGCCACGCCTTCCAGGAACGCGCCGAATGCGAACGCGATGAGCAGCACCTGCACGCGCTGGTCAGAGGAGACCGCGGCGATCGAGGAGCGGATCACGTCGAAGCGGCCCGAGCGCACGCTCAGCCGGTACAGCCACACCGCCATGACGATGATGTACGCGATGGGCCACAGCGCGGTGAGCAGCCCCAGCAGACCTGCACCGGCCGCGGCGGAGACGGGCATGTGGAACACGAGCAGTGCCACCAGGATCTGCACCACCAGCGCGATGAGCCCCGATGTCAGCCCCGTGAGCTTGAACAGCATCATGCAGGCCAGGAACACGACTATCGGGATCGCGGCCACGAGCGCGGTGAGGGGCAGGCTGCCCAGGGTGTCAAGAGATTGGGTCCACATTGGAGCCTCCACGACGTCCGGCGGGTGAGCAGTCCTCAAGGCGGGCTCGCGACGTCGCCGCGGTGCGCGCCGTCGTCAGCCGCCGGTCGCGTAGCGGGGCGGGTTCCGGGAGCCAGCGGACCCTCGTACCACCACCTGCCACGCGCCGCAGCGACGCCTTGATCACAGGGTCAACGCTAGTCCTGAACCGGGCAGTTCGGGCGGAAACCCTCCGCGGAGAGTGACAGGTGCGTAGTAAGACGCCCGGCTGCGGACCCCCTGGGGAGCGGCACAGCCGCCCAGGGGGTCCGGAACCCCGTGAGTGGTAACGGGACACAGTAAAAATACCCACACCGTGAAATTACGATCGGCAAACCTTAGTTATTCTCAATGCCCTCGGCACCCGCCACAACCTTTTCTGGCGGCAGTACCGGAAACGCCCCGGAACGCGTCTTGCAATGCCCCTCCCGGCGTAGAATTGAGGGTGATGAACTCCCGGAGTTCAGCACTCGGTTCACCCACTGACGAGGGGCAACGATGACGGCAACCATTCAGCGAAAACAACGCACGTCAGCCCCGCCGCGCACACGGCTGCCGGTGTCGAACTTCGCCGCGAAAACCACCATGGCCGTCACCGGTCTTATTTTCGTCGGATTTGTGTTCGTGCACATGTACGGCAATCTGCACATCTTCCGCGGCCAGGAGGAGTTCGACCACTACGCACACTGGTTGCGCGAGATCCTGATGCCGCTCATGCCCTACGAGGGTGTCCTGTGGGTGCTGCGCGTCGTGTTGCTGATCAGCCTGGTGCTGCACGTGGGCTGCGGGCTCCTGCTGTGGACGCGCGCCCGTCGAGCCCGCGGGCCGTTCAAACGCACCGGGTTGCGTCGCGGCGACGCCCTGATGGCGCGCTCGATGCTCGGAACCGGCCTGGTGATCCTGCTGTTCGTGATCTTCCACATCCTGGACCTCACGCTGGGTGTCCAGCCGGCCGCATCCGGGTCGTTCGAGAGCGGATCGGCATACGCCAATCTGGTCGCCAGTTTCCAGCGGCCCCTCGTGGCCCTCTTCTACATGCTCACCATGCTGGTGCTCACCGTGCACGTGGCCCACGGGACGTGGACCGCCGCCAACGACCTCGGCGCCACCGGCAGGCGGCTGCGGCAGCTCGCCGCGTGGGTGGCAGGGCTGGTCGCCATTGTCATCTGCCTGGGTAACATCTCGATCCCCGTCTTGGTTCTCCTGGGAGTGATTCAGTGATGACGGCATCCTCGACCACCCAGCCGCACGCCCTGCTGGACGAGCTGCGCACCGTGGGCTCGGACCTCCCTGGCCTGGGCTCGGACGTGCCCCCGTCCCAGATGTGGGCGGACCGGCGGCTGCACTACCGCATGGTGGGCCCGCTCAACCGTCGGAAGTTCACCGTGGTCGTCGTGGGCACCGGACTCGCCGGTGCAGGTGCGGCGGCGGCCCTGGGCGAACTCGGCTACAACGTGGAGTCGTTCACCTTCCACGACGCCCCGCGCCGCGCCCACTCGGTGGCCGCCCAGGGCGGCATCAATGCCGCACGCGCCCGCACGGTGGACAACGACTCGATCGCCCGGTTCGTGAAGGACACCGTCAAGGGCGGCGACTTCCGCGGCCGCGAGGCCGATGCCTGGCGGCTGGCCGAGGAGAGCATCCGGGTCATCGACCACATGAACGCGATCGGCGCGCCCTTCGCCCGCGAGTACGGGGGCGGGCTGGCCACCCGCTCGTTCGGCGGCGTACAGGTCTCCCGGACCTACTACACGCGCGGGCAGACCGGTCAGCAGCTGCAGGTTGCCGCCGCCCAGGCGCTGCTGCGGCAGGTCTCCACGGGACAGGTGAACCTGCACACTCGCACGGAGATGCTGGACCTCATCGTCGTGGAGGGCCGCGCCCAGGGCATCGTGGTGCGCGACCTCGTGACCGGGCAGATCTCGGCGGTCACCGGGGACGCCGTGGTGCTCGCCACCGGCGGCTACGGCAACGTCTACTACCGCTCCACGCTGGCCAAGAACTCGAACGTCACCGCCGCATTCCGGGCTCATCGGCGCGGCGCGCTGTTCGCCAACCCGTGCTTCATCCAGTTCCACCCCACGGCCCTGCCGGTCTCCAGCGAGTGGCAGTCCAAGACCACTCTCATGAGCGAGTCCCTGCGCAACGACGGCCGAATCTGGGTTCCCGTGAAGGCCGGGGACCACCGGCCCCCGAACGACATTCCCGAGGACGAGCGCGACTACTACCTGGAACGCCGGTACCCGGCCTTCGGCAACCTCACACCGCGCGACGTCGCCAGCCGGGCCGCGCGCACCGAGATCGACGCGGGGCGCGGCGTCGGGCCGCTGAAGAACTCCGTCTACCTCGACTTCCGGGACGCCATCGAGCGCCTGGGCCGCAAGGTGATCGCAGAGCGCTACGGCAACCTTTTCGAGATGTACTCGGACGCCACCGGCGAGGACCCGTACGAGGAGCCCATGCGCATTGCGCCCGGCGCGCACTTCGCCATGGGCGGGCTGTGGAGCGACTACGACATGATGACGTCGATCCCCGGGCTGTTCGTGGGCGGCGAGGCCGGCTGGGGTTACCACGGCGCCAACCGCCTCGGGGCCAACTCGCTGCTGTCCGCGTGCGTGGACGGGTGGTTCACGCTCCCCTACTCGGTGCCCAACTACCTGGCACCGCTGCTGGGCAAGCCGAAGCTCTCGCCGGACGACGACGTCGTGCGGGCCGCGGTTACCGAGGCCGAGGCCGGGGTGCAGGCGCTGGTCGCGATCGGCGGCACGCAGGGCCCGGAGCGCTTCCACCGCCGGCTGGGCGACCTGCTGTACGAGAAGTGCGGGGTGACGCGCACCGCCGAGGGGCTGGCCGAGGGTCTGCGAGGCATCCGGGAGCTGCGCAGGGAGTTCTGGAGCGACCTGCGGGTGCAGGGGCGCCCGGACGGCTTCAACCAGGAGCTCGAGCGCGCCGGCCGCGTGGCCGACTACCTGGACATGGCCGAGCTCATGTGCCTGGACGCGCTGGACCGGGACGAGTCCGCCGGCGCGCACTTCCGCGAGGAGCACCAGACCGAGGGCGGCGAGGCCCAGCGCGACGACGAGCACTGGCTGTTCGCGTCCGCGTGGGAGCGTGCTGATTCCGGCGAGACCGGCGAAACGGGACCGCGCTACATCAGGCACCAGGAGCCCCTGGAGTTCCCCAGCGTCCCGCCCGAGACCCGCGACTACCGATGAGAGGACCATCCTCATGAAACTCACGTTGAAAGTCTGGCGTCAGGAGTCCGGCGCCGAGGACGGGCACTTCGAGGAGTACCCGCTGGAGGACGTGGGGCCCGAGTTCTCCCTCCTGGAGGCGCTCGACAAGCTCAACGACGACCTCGTTGCCCGTGGCGAGGAGCCGATCGCGTTCGACTCGGACTGCCGCGAGGGCATCTGCGGGGCGTGCGGCGTGACCGTGGACGGCAGACCCCACGGCCCTCAGGAGAAAACGCCGTCCTGCCGGCAGCACCTCCGCTCCTTCGAGGACGGCGCCACCGTGCAGCTCGAACCGTTCCGCAGCGGCGCGTTCCCCGTGGTCAAGGACCTCGCGGTGGACCGCAGCGCGCTGGACCGGGTGATCGAAGCCGGTGGTTTCGTCTCCACCTCCGTGGGCACCGCCCCGGACGCGGACGCCATCCCGGTGTCCCACGAGGCCGCGGAGTGGGCGCTGGACCTGGCGGCGTGCATCGGCTGCGGTGCGTGCGTGGCCGCGTGCCCCAACGGTTCCGCCCAGCTGTTCGCCGGGTCCAAGACCATGCACCTGGCCACGCTGCCCTCCAGCTCCAAGGAGCGGGGCCGCCGGGCCAAGGGCATCACGCGGGCGGCCGAGGAGGAGTTCGGTCCGTGCTCGGTCTACGGCGAGTGCGCGGAGGTGTGCCCCGCGGGCATCCCGCTCACCGCGATCGCCGGGCTCAACCGGGAGAAGCTGCGGCAGGTGCTGCGCAACAAGGACGACTGACCCGCTCCCCCGACGACAGACGACGACGCTCGGTGCCCCTGTGAGGGCACCGAGCGTCGTCGTACGGGCGGGTTCGCCGGGCGGACTATATGGCGAGGTCGCCGAGGATCCACATCCAGCCGCTGCCCACGACGGTCCAGATGACAATGATCGCGACGGACATGATGAAGGCGACCTTGAACCACTCGGAGACCTTGATGTACCCGGAGCCGTAGACCACGCCGGACGGGCCGGACGCGTAGTGGCTGATGGCGCCGAAGAGGTTGCCGATGAAGCCGAGAGCGAGGGCCGCAAACATCGGCGGGGCACCGGCGGTGATGGCCGCGCCCAGGAACACGCCGTACATGGCGACGATCTGCGCGGTGTTCGAGGCGAACATGTAGTGCGCGTAGAAGTAGACGAGCGCCAGGATGGCAAAGGCAACAGCCCAGGGCATGCCACCGACGGCACCGGAAACCACCGAGCCGATCCAGGTGATGACTCCCAGGTTGTTCAGGTTCTCCGCCATGCCCACCAGGACCGCGAAGAAGATCAGGGTGTTCCAGGCGGAGCCGTTCTTGGCCATGTCGTTCCAGGTGAGCACCTTGGTCACGAGCAGCACCGCAATGCCCACGAAGGCCGCCGTGGTGGCGTTGACGCCAATGGCCGTGCCAAAGACCCACAGCACCAGGAGCAGCACGAACGTGGCCGCCATGACGATCTCACCGCGGGTCATGGACCCCATCTTCTGCAGCTCGCTGCGCGCCATGGTGGGTGCTTCCGGAGTGCTCTTCAGCGTGGGCGGGTAGACCTTCATGAGCAGCCACGGGACCACCGCCAGGCTCACGAGGCCGGGGATCAGCGCGGCCAGGGCCCACTGGCCCCAGGAGATGTGCACGCCCAGCTTCTCGGCGGAGGCCACGGCCAGTGGGTTGCCGGCCATGGCGGTGATGAACATGGCGCTGGTGATCACGTTGACGTGGGCAGCGGTGAACGTGAGGTAGGAGCCGAGCTTCCTGCGGGACTCGTCGGTGTTTGGGGTGGAGCCCTGCACCTCCGCGACGGAGCGGACGATCGGGTAGATCACACCACCCGCGCGGGCCGTGTTGGACGGGGTGGCCGGTGCGAGCAGGAGGTCCGTGACGGCCATGCCGTAGGCGATGCCCAGGGGCGATTTGCCGAGGACCCTGAGGAACATCAGGGCCACGCGGCGTCCCAGCCCGGTGAGCAGGAAGCCGTCCGCGATGAAGAACGCCGCGACGATCAACAGCACGGCGGAGTTGGAGAACCCGCTCAGGGCCTCCCCGCTCTTGACGTCCATGGCACCGGTGATCATGGCGGTGGCCAGTCCGATCAGCGCCACCGACGGGGTGGGCAGGGGCTGCAGGATGAGCCCCAGGATGGTCGCGACGAAGATGCCGAGCATGTGCATGCCGCGGGGGTCCACGCCCTCAGGTGCGGGGATGAAGAAGATCACCGCGCCGATGAGAATCATGAGCCCGAATTTCCAGAGCATCGAGACAGTGTCTCGGCTCATGGTTCTGGATTCGTGAGTGGAATCAACCTGATGGCCGGACATTTCCGCCTCCGAGTGTCGCTCCGGTGTGAGACTCTTCTTCCCTCAATTTTAGGCCCGTGGCCAGCGAAAATACGGCTCCCTGGTCATGCGGAGGCGACCGGTCTGGTGATTCTCGTCACCGTTCATTGGGTGACTATGGTCACTGGGTCAAAGGCCGGATGCGGGTCGGTTTTCAACCGTCCGTAGGTGTCGACGTCGAGACGTTCTCCGTCCACCAGGAATTTCTGGCGCTGGGTGCCTTCCTTGACGAAACCAGCTCTTCTCGCGACGACGCCGGAGGCCGGGTTGTTGACGCGGTGGCCAAGTTCGAGACGATCCAGTCCGCGCTCCGCGAGGGCCCACTCCGCGATCGTGGCCGCGGCACGGCTCATGACTCCCCTGCCGCGCGCCCGGTCGGTCATCCAGTACCAGAACCAGCCGTTCCTGTTGTCCTCGTCGACCGTGACGCAGACCAGGCCGATCAGTGCGTCGGACTCGACGACGGCCCAGGGCTCGTGGGGCGAGTCCGGGCTCACGAGGCGGGCGACGTACGCCGAGGCCTCCTCGGCCGTGGTGACCACGCCTTGACGGGCCATGTCGGGGTTGGAGGCGAAAGCCTGGTGAACAGCATGGGCGTCCGCCTGTCGCAATCTACGAAGGAACAGGGCTTCATCAGGCACGGCAACATTCCTCACCAGTCAATGATCGGAGAAGCCTCGCGGGCGTCCCAGAGATGCGCCTTAGACGTCGGCAGCAAAGTCACCTGACACGGCTGCTCCGAACAACGACAGTTCAGCCCGGCTCAGTAGTGGTATCGAGCCTGCAAGATCACGAGATCCTCACCAGTCACGAGGTAGACGAGCCGGTGCTCCTCGTTGATGCGCCGCGACCACGAGCCCCGCGCCCCGTACTTCAACTGCTCCGGCTTGCCGATGCCCTCGAACGGCTCGCGCAGGCAGGCATCGATGAGCAGGTTGATCCGCTTGAGGATTCTCCGGTCGGCGGTCTGCCAGTACGTGTAGTCCTCCCAGGCGGCCTCGTCCCAGACCAGCCGCATTCAGACGTCCCGAGACTGGCTGACCGACTCGTCGGAACGGTCGAGCTCGTGGACCTGGGTCTTCCCGACACGGGCACGATCGTAGGCGTCGAGAAGCCTGCGGGCGTTCGACGGCGACCGGAACAGGTAGGCGGTCTCCTGCCACGCCGCGTACTCGTCGGCGGGCATGAGCACCGCGTTGCCCTTCCGAGAGACGATCTCGATGGCTTCTTGGTCCTCGTTCACGCGCTCGATGAGCGGGAAGAGAGTCTTGCGGGCCTCGCTTGCGCTGATGGACATGGAGTACCTTCCCTACGTTGACTGGTACCCGTTTATGGTACCAGTCAACCTCCTGGCGTGGTCCGCATGACGACGATCAGGCATGGGCTTCCTTCACTGGGGACGTTGCCGACGCCCTCAGACAATACGGCTCAGGCTGCTTCGTTCCTCAGGGGCCAAACAGGGCCAGGGGCACCACGGCGATACCGTCCCGCCGCCGATAGGCGATCGGACCCGTCGTGATGATCAGACCATCCACAAAACGTGATCCCAGCTGGTCGCGCAACCAGCGCAGGTGCTTGCCATCGGAGTCGCTGACAGCTGCCGCGAGTTTTACCTCAATGCCGACGACTCCGCCGTCGGCCCGCACGACCACGAGGTCCACCTCGTGGTCGCCGTTGCGCGTCCGCAGGTGTGCAATGTCGACCTCCGCGGCCTGGGCAGCGACACGGACGCACAATGTCACCAACGATTCGAAGAGCATCCCCAGCATGGAACCCGCCTGGGGACGAAGTGGCTCCCCTTTGCCGCCCAGCAGTGCGTCGGCGCCCAGGCCGAGGAGGCGAGCCGCTAGAGCAGGATCGGCCAGGTGGTGCTTCGGAGCCTGCCCGAGGCGAGTCATCGGACTGCCGACCGGGCTCCAGGCCGGCACAGGGTCGAGAAGCCACAAGGAGGCCAGCACCTGGCGGTAGGACTCGGCGGTCGCCCGTGCCGGCTTCTCACTGTGACCAGGGGTCGCCGCGTCCAGGATCTGGGAGTAGCTCGCCGTCGTCGAACTCGCGGAAGCGTAGGCGCGCAACCAGGCCATCATGGCTTCCGGTCGGCGGACGGCCAGGCCCTGTTCCGGCACGTCACGCTCCACCGCGTTGCGCAAGTAGGAATCGAGCTGGAAGCCCCGGGCGCGGGCGCTCAGGCCGCGCATCCCCGGGAAACCCGACGCAACGATCTCCTCCACGTATTCGGGCAGCCCCATCGTTGACTCGCCCTGGATGGAGTCACGTCCGGCCAGAACAGCGGCGAGGCTCACGGTTGGTGTTTCCAGACCACGCTCGGCGAGCGTCATCGGACGCATGCGCAGGCGACCGATCCGGCCGGCTCCCGAGTGCTGCACGGTTCCGTCCTGGGGACTCGCACTGCCGGTCAACAGGAACTGCCCGCCCACGGCGTCCTCATCCACGGCGCGGCGAACAACGTCCCACACCTCTGGCATCTTCTGCCATTCATCGATGAGGAGCGGACGCGGGCGGCGGAGAATGATCTGCGGATCCGCTGCGACAGGCTCCCGAACGGCTTTGGAGTCCAGCTTCACCAGCCCAGCCGCCCGTTGTTCCGCCGTCGTGGTCTTGCCTACGGCCTTGGGGCCGTCCAGCGCGAGGGCCGCCACCTCGCCAAAGAGATCATCCAGCTCGAGGTCCACGACGCGACGGGTGTACGACATGGCTTAATCATACCGTTAGCAGGTGTCGCACTAGACAAAACGCATGGCCTGAACTCAACAGAACGCCGCCAGGTTGGCACTGAACTGGCCACCTTGACGGACATCGCGCTCTGACCCGCCGGGGGCGAGGCTCACACACCCGTCGTTCGAGCAATTCAAACCCAGGCTCCGCTGCTCCGACATCACTCGCCCGGCCAAGGACGGGGCAAGCCCCGCAACGCTCCAGCGGGGGACAGTCCTCACGCTGGAACGGAAGTCGCTTACGCTCCAAAGACAGTTCAGCTCACACGTTGAACCTGAACTCCACCACATCCCCATCCTGCATCACGTACTCCTTACCCTCCATGCGCACCTTGCCCGCGGCCTTCGCGTCGGCCATGGACCCGGCGGCCATGAGGTCGTCGTAGGAGACGATCTCCGCCTTGATGAAGCCCCGCTCGAAGTCCGAGTGGATCACCCCGGCGGCCTTGGGGGCGGTGTCGCCCTGGTTGATGGTCCACGCGCGGGCCTCCTTGGGGCCGGCGGTGAGGTAGGTCTGCAGGCCCAGGGTGGAGAAGCCCACGCGGGCGAGCTTGTCCAGACCGGACTCGTCCTGGCCCTCCATCTCCAGCATCTCGCGGGCCTCCTCCTCGGAGAGCTCCACGAGGTCAGCCTCGAGCTTCGCGTCCAGGAACACGCACTGCGCGGGCGCCACAAGCGCCTCCAGCTCAGCCTGACGCTCGGGTGAGGACAGCACGCCCTCGTCCGCGTTGAACACGTAGATGAACGGCTTGGCGGTGAGCAGGTTCAGCTCGCGCAGGTTGTCGGTGTCGAGCTTCTCGGGCCCGGCGGCCTCGAAGATCGTGCGGCCCTCCGCCAGCACCTTCTCCGCGGCCTGGTACGCCGCGAGCTGCTCGGGCGAGCCCTTCTTGATCTTGACCTGCTTCTCCAGCTTGGGGATCGCGTTCTCCAGCGTCTGCAGGTCCGCGAGGATCAGCTCGGTGTTGATGGTCTCGCGGTCCGAGGCCGGGTCGATCTTGCCGTCCACGTGGATCACGTCCGGATCGTCGAACACCCGGATGACCTGGGCGATCGCGTGCGCCTCACGGATGTTGGCCAGGAACTGGTTGCCCAGCCCCTCCCCCTCGGACGCGCCCTTCACGATGCCCGCGATGTCCACGAAGGACACCGTGGCCGGCACGATCTTCTGCGAATCGAACAGCTCCGCGAGCTTGTCCAGCCGCTCGTCCGGCAGGTTCACCACGCCCACGTTCGGCTCGATGGTCGCGAACGGATAGTTCGCGGCGAGCACCGTGTTGCGCGTGAGCGCGTTGAACAGGGTTGATTTTCCGACGTTCGGCAGACCGACGATTCCAATAGTAAGAGCCACGGTCCGCCATCTTACCGGGGCCGCCCGACGACGCCGCCACGCGACTCCGCGGCCCACCCCACCCCTGACACATGTCACGCCCCACTCGTGACAATCAGCAGTTCAGCGCCGACCCGCCGCACGGGAATCTGGACCCATGAACACCACACACCCACCGCAGCCCCACTCCCCCGCCATCCAGGTAGAGGACGCCGTCAAGACCTTCCGCACCCGCTCCGAGACGGTCCGCGCCGTGCAGGGTGTCTCGCTGGAGATCCCGCGCGGCGGCGTCGTCGCCCTGCTGGGGCCCAACGGCGCCGGGAAGACGACCCTGCTGGACATGGTGCTCGGCATGAGCGAGCCCACCTCCGGGGCGGTGAGCGTGTGCGGCGAGCGCCCGCGCGCCGCCGTGGCCCACGGGAAGGTGGGCGCGGTGCAGCAGGTGGGCGGGCTGCTCGCGGACCTGAGCGTGCGCGAGACCGTGACCATGATCGCGTCCCTCTACCCGGACCACCTGCCCGTGGACGAGGCGCTGGAACGGGCGGGGGCGGCGTCGTTCGCGCGCCGGAAGGTGGCCAAGTGCTCGGGCGGGCAGCAGCAGCGCGTCCGCTTTGCCCTGGCCCTGCTCCCGCGCCCCGAGCTGCTCGTGCTGGACGAGCCGACCGCGGGCATGGACGTGCAGTCCCGCACCGAGTTCTGGGACGCGATGCGCGCCGAGACCGAGCGCGGACTCACGGTCGTGTTCGCCACGCACTACCTCCAGGAGGCGGAGGACATTGCCGAGCGGATCGTCCTGATGGATGCCGGGCGCGTCACGTTCGACGGCTCCGTGGACGAGCTGCGCTCCATGTCTCGGCACCACACCGTCTCCTTCGTGTGGCCAACGGCCGAACCACTGCCCGAGTTCGCGGGCGCCGCCGTCTCGCGCCGCTCGGAGTCCCGCGTGCACCTGCGCACCGAGGACGCGGACGCCCTCGCGCGCGAGCTGCTGACCCGCACCCCCGCGAGCGCCCTGGAGATCTCCCGGGGCGGCCTGGACGAGGCGTTCGCCGCTTTGATCCATCGAGACGACGCGGCCGCGTGAACCCGCGCGCAGCGCACCGCGGGTGACCGCACCGTTCTCCCGCCCCTCCCCTCGCCCCGCAGCTCGTGCGCCCATAACCGCACCCCGACCCCGAGGAGACCGTCATGTCCCTGACCTACACCGCCCACGACGTCCTGCGGAACGTCCGCGCGATCCCCAACCTGGTGTTCGTGGCCCTGCTGCCCGCCGTGCTGTTCATCCTGTTCGGCGCGGTGCAGGGCTGGTCCGATGCCCGCCTGCCTGGGGGCAACGTGTCCGCGTACGTGATGGTGTCGATGGCCGTCTACGGGGCCGTCACCGCCACCACCGCGATCTCCGCAGGCGCGGCCGTGGAACGGTTGCAAGGCTGGGGCCGGCAGCTCGCCCTGACCCCCATGGGCACGGGCGGCTACGCGGCCACCAAGGTGGCGGTGGCTCTGCTGATCGCCGTGCTGCCCGTGGTCATCGTGTTCCTGGTGGGAGCGTTCACCAACGCCTCGATGGACGACCTCTGGCGCTGGGCACTGGCCGCCGTGCTGTGCGTGGTGGTCTCCGTGGTGTTCGCCCTCTACGGGCTTGCCGCGGGCCTGATCTTCCGCTCGGACACCGCCGTGGGGGCCGCCTCCGGCGCCCTGGTGGTGTTCGCGTTCTTCGGCAACGTGTTCATGCCGCTCTCCGGCGGGATGCTGACCGTCGCCCGCTTCACCCCCATGTATGGAATCGTGGGCATTGCCCGCTATCCCGTGACCGAAGGTGAGGTGGCCACCATGGGCGGTGCCCCGCAGACCGACAGCCTGCTGTGGCTCGTGGTCAACGCGGTGGCCTGGGCCGCCGTGTTCGGGATCATCGCGCTGCTGGCCGCCCGGACGTCCACGGCCCGCCGATGAGCGCCCCCACGGGGACCGCCCCGCGCCCACGCACCAAGGAGCCCGAGCACGACTGGTCTGACCTGCTGTTCGCCACCGTCTGGCTCGTGTTCCTCGTGATCCCCGCCGCGGCACTGCTGCAGAGTGACGAGCCGGTCTGGGCCACTGCCCTGGGACTGCTCGGACTGGTGCTCTTCGCCGGGCTCTACACGCTCTCCTGGATCCGGCAGATCCTGGTCCCGCGCCTGAGCGTGCTGGGCAACGCCGTGCTGTGGTGCGCGGTTCTGCTGGTGCCGCTGACCCTGTTGCTGCCGGCCTCGCCGTGGGGCATGACCTACACGGCCCCGTTCTTCGTGGCCGTGTGCGCGTTCCGGCTGCCCCTGCGCCAGGGCATCCTGGCCTCGCTCCTGATCGAGGTGGCGGCCCTGGTGCCGCTGCTCATGCTGCTCCCCCGGGAGCAGTGGTTCTGGCCGCTGTTCGGCCTGGTCCTGCCCGGGCCGATCATCCTGCTCTCCCGCTTCGCCGTGGATCGCTCCGAGACCCACGAGCGCCTGGCCCGCGAGCTCGAGATCTCCCGGCAGCGCGAGGCCGTGGGTCGGGACGTGCACGACATCCTGGGCCACTCCCTCACGGTCATCACCGTCAAGACCCAGCTCGCCCAGCGTCTCGTGGAGACGGACCCGCGCCGCGCCGTCGCCGAACTCGACGACGTCCTGGCCCTGTCCCGCGAAGCCCTCACCGACGTGCGCTCCACGGTCGGCAAGCTGCGGGACCTGGACCTGGGCGTGGAACTCGTTCAGGCACGCGCCGCCCTGCGCGCCGCCGGGATCACCCCGCACCTGCCGTCCTCGGCCCCGCCCCTGGACGCCGCCACCCGTTCCGCGTTCGCGTGGATCCTGCGCGAGGCCGTGACCAACGTGGTCCGCCACTCGGGCGCGGCGCACTGCCGCGTGACGCTCACCGGTTCGTCGCTTCGCATCGCGGACGACGGCGCACGGGCCGCGGGTGCCTCCACTCACCACTCAGCGCGAACCGACACCGCCGCTCGTCCGGGCGGCGGGGCGCCCTCAACGAGCCGCCCGCGCCCTGACGACGCCGCGGCGGATGTGCCCCAACGGGACGGGGTGGGGCCTGTCGGCCCGGACACGCCGCGGCCGGTGCGTGCCGGGGCCCGCGGTGAGGCGGCGTCGTCGCGCTCCGGACCCGAGGCGAGCACCGGGGGCGGTGCCGCCGAACCGGAGCTGCGAGAGGGCAACGGCATCCGCGGCATGAAGGAGCGGGCTCATACGGCGGGATGTGAGGTGACCGTGGCGCGGGATCCCCGGGGCGGCACGATCGTGGAGGTGAGGCGCGCATGACCGAGATCCGAGTGCTGATCGCGGACGACCAGGCCCTCGTGCGCGCCGGACTGGCCGCCCTGCTGGACCTGGAACCGGACATCACCGTGGTGGCCCAGGCCGCTGACGGCGCCGAAGCGGTCGCTCTTGCCGGGGAGCGCCCCGTGGACGTGGCCCTGCTGGACATCGAGATGCCCGGCCTCACGGGCCTGGAGGCCACCGAGCGGATCGTGGCCGCCGGGCGCGGGACGCGGTGCCTGATGGTCACCACGTTCGACCGCCCCGGCTACCTGCGGCGCGCGTTCGACGCCGGGGCGTCCGGCTTCGTGGTCAAGGACACCCCCGCTGCGGAGCTCGCGGAGGCCATCCGGAAGGTGCACGCGGGGCTGCGCGTGGTCGACCCGGCGCTGGCCGAGAAGTCCCTGCTGGCCGGGCCGAACCCCCTGACCCCGCGGGAGCAGGACGTGCTGCGCGAGGCGTCCCACGGGGCCTCGGCGGGGCGGATCGCCCGGGCCCTGCAGCTCTCCGCGGGGACGGTGCGCAACCACCTGTCGGCCGCGATCGGCAAGACCGGAACCACCAACCGGACCGAGGCGGTGGCCGTCGCCGCGCGCAACGGGTGGCTGTAGCCCTCCGGGTCCGGTGATGAGCTCAGCCGGGGCGCTTATGCGTGTCGGACAGCATTGTCATGGTGAGCGCATGGATGCTTCGGCGATGGCTCAGGTGTGGTGGTTGTGGGCGCTGTTCGCCCTCGTGGTGGGCGTGGTACTGGGGTACGTGCTGGCCCACCAGAAGTCCACGGCCCTGGAGACCGAGCTGGAACAGGCCCAGGAGCAGCGGATTGCCGCGCTGCAGGACGCCGCCTCCGCCCGGGCGGCCGCGGAGCAGCTCGAGCAGCGGGTGGAGTCCCTGGAGGCCCGGGCTGTGCAGGACCAGGACGTCATGCGCGCCCTGGCACCGCTCAACGACCAGCTCTCCTCCGTGGGACGCCACGTGAACCAGCTGGAGCGGGACCGCGCCGCGCAGTTCGGCGCCGTGGCCCAGGCGCTGGAGGCCGCTCGCACCACGGACCAGCAGCTGCTTCAGGCCACCGGGTCATTGGAGTCCTCCTTGCGCTCCACCACGGCACGCGGGGCGTGGGGCGAGATGCAGCTGCGCCGCGTGGTGGAGGCCGCCGGCATGACCCGGCACGTGGATTTCGCCGAGCAGTCCGTGCGTACCACGGACAGCGGCGTGCAGCGACCGGACATGGTGGTCAACCTGCCCGGTGCGCAGACCGTGGTGGTAGATGCCAAGGCCCCCATGAACTCGTACTTGGACGCCCAGGCGGTCCCGTCGGACGGCGCGGCAGAGAGCGAGCAGCGCCGCGCCCAGTTGCTCGTGGCCCACGCCAAAGCACTGCGCTCCCACGTGAACACCCTGGGCACCAAGAGGTACTGGTCCGCGGAGGAGAACTCCCCCGAGCTCGTGATGTGTTTCGTGCCCATCGAGTCCGCGCTCGCCGCTGCCCTGGACGCGGATGCGTCCCTGTTGGAGTACGCCGCGCGCAACAACGTGGCGTTGGTGTCCCCCGTGTCCCTGTTGGCCGCCCTCAAGGCCGTGGCATTCAGCTGGCGTCAGGCCACCCTCACGGACAATGCGCGGGAGCTCTACCGGTTGTCGCGGGAGCTGTACGACCGCATGGGTGCGGTGGGCAAACACCTGGCCGACATGGGCGGGTCACTGCGGCGCTCCGTGGACGGGTACAACAAACTCGTGGGGTCGCTGGAATCACGGGTGCTGCCCTCTGCCCGGAAGATCGCCGAGCTGGATCCCACGAGCACGGGAACCGATGCCCTGGACACCAAACCCGTGGACTCGGTCCCCCGTCCGGTCACGGCCACGGAGTTCGTGCGGGACTGAGGCGGGCGGGCGTTCCTTCCGGGCGCGAGCGCGGCAGGAAGCGGTCCGGCCGGAACGGTGGGTCACTGCGCAGCGATCGCGCCGGGAGCAGAGCCCGCACGCCAGCCCTCCCCAATCGCGAGCGGCTCCGAACGGAGCGGCGGGGATCAGCGGGTGGGCTTGGCCCCGCGGCCGCCCAACCGACGGGACGTGTCCCCGTCCTGGGCCAGCTTGGCGCGCAATTCCTTGGGCAGGGAGAACAGAATGTCTTCCTGGGCGGTGACCACTTCGTCCACGGACGAGTAGCCGTACTCCGCGAGCAGGTCCAGGACCTGGCGCACGAGGACCTCGGGAACCGAAGCACCGGAGGTCACGCCGACGGTTGCGACACCCTCGAACCAGGACTCGTCCACCTGGTGGGCGAAGTCCACGCGTTCGGCGCGCCGGGCCCCGTACTCGAGGGCCACCTCCTTGAGGCGCACGGAGTTCGACGAGTTGGCCGAGCCCACCACGATCACCAGGTCCGCTTGCGGGGCGATCTCCTTGATCGCCGCCTGGCGGTTGGAGGTCGCGTAGCAGATGTCGTCGCTGGGGGGATCGATCATGTTGGGGAACCGGGCGCGCAGCCGGTTCACGGTCTCCATGGTCTCGTCCACGCTCAACGTGGTCTGGGACAGCCACACGAGTTTGTCCGGGTCCTGGACCTCGATGCTGTCCACGTCCTCCGGGGAGTTCACGATCTGGATGTGTTCGGGGGCCTCCCCGAACGTGCCCTCGACCTCTTCGTGGCCCACGTGGCCGATGAGCAGGATCTCGTAGTCGCTCTTGGCGAAGCGCACGGCCTCGCGGTGCACCTTGGTCACGAGCGGGCACGTGGCGTCGATGGTGTGGAGGTTGCGGTCGTGGGCGGACTGCACCACGGCCGGAGACACCCCGTGGGCGGAGAACACCAGCAGGGAGCCCTCAGGCACCTCGTCCGTCTCCTCCACGAAGATCGCACCGCGCTCCTCGAGGGTCTGGACCACGTGCTTGTTGTGCACGATCTCCTTGCGCACGTACACCGGAGCACCGTAGTGCTCGAGCGCCTTCTCCACGGCGATCACCGCGCGATCCACGCCCGCGCAGTATCCGCGCGGCGCGGCCAACAGGACCTTGCGCTCTCCGGTGACCGGAGCGGCGTCGGCAATTTCCTGGGGGGTGCGACGAACCCGGGGAACGGTGGGCATGGACAGGTCAACCACAGTGGACATGTCCTTAATGGTAAGTGACCATACGGGAGCGCACCACGGCGCCGATCACACCCACCAGGGCCACGCACGCGGCACCGATCATGCCCGTAACGCTGCGTCCCACGAAGGATTCTCGCAGCAGGGTGATGATCTGTTCCGTGACCAGGTGCGCCACGGGTTCCACACCGGACGCGTCCACCACGGAGCTCGCGGCCCACAGCACCACGGCGAGCAGGACACCGGTGAACAGCACACCGGCCAGGCCCACCCCGGCGATCGCGAGCCACCGCCGCGGGCTGACCACCACGGCGAGCACCGCGAGCAGCGCCACGAGCCACGGCAGGGCATACCGCCATGGGGCGAGCCCCACCAGGGCGTCCAGCACGCGACCGGTCTCGGCACCGGGGACCGTCATGGTCAGATCGTTGCGGGCGATCCCCGGGGAGATCCCGATGACGTCCTCGACCTGGTGATCCACGGCGGCGCCCAACGCGGTGGCGTCCACCACGAGGTGTTCGGGCGCGTCCGCGGAATCGGCACTCAGGGGGACGTTCGCGTCGTGGGTGTCCTGCAGGACCTGGATCCACGTCCCCTGTTGCTCGGGGGCGGTGAGCCAGGACTGTGCGGCGGTGATCGCCGTTTCCCGGACCCGCTCGATGGCCTGGTCCACGGGTTCGATCCCGATCTCGACGTCGCTCAGGGCGCTGAACGTCGCGCGGTCCAGGACGGTGCGCACGAGTTCGTCCTGGAAGGTCGTCTCGGTGACCACGGCCGCCGCGGTGTCCTGGAACCCCGAGGGCGAGAGCAGGTGGTCCTGGATCCAGGTCAGCCCCAGCCACGCGGCGAACCCCGCACCGGCCAGGATCGCGCACAGGGCGGCGCACAGGCTGCGCAGCAGCGCCGCGGGACGGGATGACGGAGATGAGCTCACGACTCCAATGTACGGAGAACCGGCTGTGCGTGTCCCCGTCGGGTGATACTTATGTCCCATGAGTACGTGGCCCCCGAGCGAAGACACCGGCGCACCGGAACGCCCCGCCGAGACGCCCCGGTTGGCGCGGGACACCACACCGGAGAATCCGTGGCCGCTCAGCAAGCTGTCGTACGGGCTGCATGGGTGGATCGAACGCGCACCTGCGGCCTGGGTCGAGGGTCAGGTGATCGAGGTCAACCACCGCGCCCGCGTCTCCTACGTGACGCTGCGCGACCTCCACGACGAGGTCTCGGTCAGCGTCACCATGTTCAAGGCGGAGATGTCCCGGTTGGAGCGCCCCCTCGAACGGGGCTCCCGGGTGATCGTTAACCTCAAGGCGGATCTGTACGTCAAGACCGGGCGGCTGTCCATGATCGGGCGGGACATCCGCCCCGTGGGTCTGGGGGACCTCCTGGAACGCCTCGAACGATTGCGGCGAGCGCTCGCGGAAGAGGGTCTGTTCGATCCCGCCCACAAGAAACCCGTCCCGGTGCTGCCCCACCGGGTCGGGTTGATCACCGGGCGCAATTCCGATGCCGAGAAGGACGTGGTGCGCAACGCCACCAACCGGTGGCCGGGTGTGCAATTCGAGATCCGCGAGGTTCCGGTCCAGGGAGCCGGTTCGGCGCGCGCCGTGGTCCAAGCCCTCGTGGAACTCGACGCCATGGATGCCGTGGACGTGATCGTGATCGCCCGCGGCGGGGGCGCGTTCGAGGACCTGTTGTCGTTCAGCGACGAATCCGTGCTGCGCGCGGTGTTCGCCGCCCACACGCCGGTCGTCAGCGCGATCGGTCACGAGAACGACCAACCGCTGCTGGATTACGTCGCGGACCTGCGCGCCTCCACCCCCACGGACGCGGGCAAACGCATCGTCCCGGACGTGCACGAGGAACGCCATCGCATTGCCCAGGCGCGCGGGGCCCTGGACCGTGCCGTGGCCACCATGATCGAGCGCGAACACCAGGGGCTCGAGACCATGCGGTCCCGGCCCTCCCTGGCCCAGCCGGACTCCATGATCCTGGTCCGTGAGGAGGACCTGGATCGCTGGCGTTCGCGCGCGTGGTCCGCGGTGAACGCCCAGACCGTGCGAGCGCAGGACACGGTGGCCCAGATGCGCGCCCGCGTGCGTGCTCTGTCCCCGCAGCAGACATTGGAGCGCGGTTACGCGGTCGTGCAGACCTCGGACGGTTCGGTCCTCACCGATGCACGCGACGTCTCCGAGGGGCAGGACCTCACCGTGCGCCTGGCCGCCGGGGAACTCGGGGTGAATGTCACCTCCCGCACCAACCGCCAGCCCGGGGACCACTGAACCCCGCCCTTCGATCTCCTCGACCCCACCGGAAGGACACACCGTGGCACAGCAGAACAGCAGCGAGCAGCCCAGCACCGGACAGGACGATTCCCGCCTCGGCGGCTCGGCCGGAACCCGCCCCGATCTCTCGGACGTGGACGGTCTGAGCTACGAGCAGGCCCGCGAGCAGCTCGTGGAGACCGTGGCCCGGCTCGAAGCGGGCGGCACCACCCTGGAGGAGTCCCTCCACCTGTGGGAACGGGGCGAGGCCCTGGCCACCCGCTGCGAGCAGTGGCTCGACGGCGCCCGCGAACGCCTCGACGCCGCCCGCGCCCGGCGCGAGGAGAACCGGGAGCAGGCGGCGTCGGAGGACTGACGCGCCGTCGGCGGACGGACGCAGTGGAGTCCGGTCACCAGTAAACCCCTGGAGCGGCCCGGCCACGTCACCCCGTGGTGAGACGTCGCCCGGACCGCGGTCAGGGTCAGGAACCGGCTACTGGTGGTACCCGGAGAGGAACTCGCCGAGTCGATCAAGCGCGGTGTCCAGCATGTCCACCGCGGGCAGCGTGACCAGGCGGAAGTGGTCCGGCTTGCCCCAGTTGAACGCGGTGCCGTGGCTGAGCAGGATCTTCTGTTCCTTGAGCAGGTCCAGGGCGAAGCGCTCGTCGTCCACGATCCCGAACTTCTCCACGTCCAGCTTGGGGAAGAGGTAGAGCGCACCGCGGGCCTGCTCGCACGTGACGCCGTCGATCTCGTTGAGCTTGCGGTGGGCAATGTCCCGCTGGGCCTTGAGCCGCCCGCCGGGGAGGATGAGGTCGTTGATCGACTGGTATCCACCCAGCGCCGTCTGGATCGCGTGCTGTGCGGGCACGTTCGCGCACATGCGCATGTTGGCGAGCAGCTTGATGCCCTCCAGGTAGGACTCCGCGCGCCAGTTCGGCCCGGTGATCGCGAGCCACCCGGAGCGGTAGCCGGCCACCCGGTACGCCTTGGACAGGCCCGAGAACGTCAGGCACAGCACGTCCTCGCCCGTGAGGCTCGCGGTGTTGATCATCTCGGCGTCGTCGTAGGTGATCTTCTCGTAGATCTCGTCCGAGAACAGGATGAGCTCGTGTTCCTTGGCCAGGTCCACGATCTTCTGCAGGGTCTCGCGTGAGTAGACCGCACCCGTGGGGTTGTTGGGGTTGATGATCACGATGCCCTTGGTGCGCGAGGTGATCTTGGATTCCATGTCCTCGAGGTCCGGGTTCCACCCGTTCTCCTCGTCGCACGTGTAATGCACGGGCGTGCCGCCGGACAGCGCCACCGACGCCGTCCACAGGGGGTAGTCCGGTGAGGGGATGAGGATCTCGTCGCCCGGATTGCACAGTGCCTGCAGGGTCATGGTGATCAGCTCGGAGACACCGTTGCCCAGGTAGACGTCGTCTGTGTCCAGGTTCATGATCCCGCGCGTCTGGTAGTACTGCACCACCGCGGTGCGCGCGGAGTAGATGCCCCGGGAGTCCGAGTAGCCCTGCGCGTTCGGCAGGTTCTTGATCATGTCCACCAGGATGGCGTCCGGTGCCTCGAAGCCGAAGGGTGCGGGGTTGCCGATGTTCAGGCGCAGGATGCGCTGACCCGCGGCCTCCATCTTCTCCGCCTGCTCGAGCACGGGCCCGCGGATGTCGTAGAGGACGTTCTTCAGTTTGTCCGACTGTTTCACCTTAGCCATGGGGTCACCATACTCGGCGCCCCCATCCCGATTCGGTCGGCACGCGGCGGTGCTCCGCGGCTCAAGGGCCCACGACGTCGCTCGCTGCCTCCCGTCGCACGTCAGCACTTCTCGGATCACGTCAGCGCGGCTGCTCGCGCAGGAACGTCGCCGTCTGTTCGGGGCTCATCGCGGGATCGGACCCGCCCGCGAGCCGGGTGATGGTCGTCAGGTCCTCCGACGTGAGATCTGCCGAGACCGCGTTCGCCGAGGCCACCGCCCGGTCGTCCATGCCCTCGGAGCTGAGCACCACCGCGCGCTCCGGGCGGAACAGTCGGTTCGGGTCGTCCAGTTCCACGAGCCCGTCGTCGTCGATCGCGGGTTCGGAGGAACGCAGCACCGCGGCCTGCACCTCGTGGCTCAGCAGAGCATTCACGAGCTCACCGGTGGTAGCGAACTCCGGCACGGCCTTGGGCGCGCAGTCGTAATAGGCCTTCAGCCCGCGCTCTCCCTGGGCGCTGTCCGCGTAGCCCCGGGCCATCCCCACGGCCATCTCGGGGCAGTGCTCCCCGATCGTGTTCAGGCCCCCCAGGTTGTACTGCGCGTTCGTCGCGGCCGTGACCACCACGCGGTCCGTACGTTGCGCGGACGACGAATCGAGCACGGTCAGCCCGCGCGGCAGTGCCCCGGGCAGGGCGCGGTACACGTCGTCGTCGGACGGCCCGGTCTCCCCCGTGATGCCGAGCAACTGCCCGAGCGAGTCCAGCAGCCCGCGCGGGGTGTCCGTGTCCGGGGCGGGGGAACGCGTGGACGAGGGGTTCGCACTCGGTTGCGGCGAGGCAGGCCGCTCGTTCTGCCGCGTGTACACGTACAAATCACCGGTGAAGTCGGGGACCATGGTCGCGCGGCCGGCCTGCAGTGCGTCCACGATCTGTTCGCGTGTGGTCCCCACGTCCACCACGCTCGCGGTGATCCCGTCCGCGGCCAGCCGCTGTTGGTACAGGTGCGCCAGCACGCGGGTCTGCAGGTCCACACCGGTCGCGATCTTCACGGTGGACTCCCCCGTGGCGTTCGACGACGCCGCCTGGCTCGCCGTCTCCGTGTCCGGCCCGCCGGTCCCGCCGCCCGCGCCGCACGCGCTCAGCAGGAGGGCGCCGCTCGCGAGCGCGGCGACGGCGCGCAGCCGCACCCCGTGGCTCACCAGTCCTGGCCGGGCTCGGTGGCCACGTCCTGCTCGGGGATGTCCTCGGGTGGGGTGTCCGGGTCCGCGACGGCGCTCGTGAGCCCGGCGAGTCGCAGGCCCTGGTCCACGAGGTCCAGGCGCTTGAGGGAGTCGATGCGTGCGATCGGGAACCACGCGGCGTCGTCGGACGAACCATTCTGCTCGACCGCCAGCTCACCGCCCGTGACGTGGGCGGTGTACAGGACGCGGCACGCGTGATTGCCACGGGGCTGACCGTCCAGGCGCTGCTCGGGGGTCATCCAGTAGCTGTGCACGCCCACCAGGCCATCCGATTCCACGTGGAAACCGGTCTCCTCGAAGACCTCCCGGATCATGGTCTGCTCCGGTTGCTCCCCCGGTTCCATGCCGCCGCCGGGAAGGGTCCACGCGCCGTCGAACCCCGGGTGACGGGGGTTCCAGTGCGTCAACAGCACGTGCTCGTCGCGGGTGATCAGGGCATAGGCGCCCACGCGGGAATCGAACGGCTTGCTCATGAGCGCCAGTCTACTGACGCGTTCCGGGTGACCCCTGACAGCGGACCGGTTTCCCCGGGGCGGTGCGGGCACGGCAGGGTGCGGTCGGTGCGGCGCGCGGGCGGGGCCCATAATGTCCGGGTGAGCATCGTGGAGAACGCCATTTACCGCAACGGGCGCAGGGTCGAGTCGCCCCGGTCCCTCGAGGAGACGTACGACCTGCTGCAGCGGATGCTGGAGCATCCCGGGGAGCCCTCCGCGTCCGAGAGCGGGGACACGGTCGTGGCGTGGATCGGGCTGTACCGGCCCGATCCGGACGAGACCCGCTCGCTCGCCGAGCACTTCCACCTGCACGAGCTCGCCGTCGAAGACACCGTCCAGGCGCACCAGCGCCCCAAGATGGAACGCTACGGCGAGACGCTGTTCACCGTGATCCGCCCGGCGGTCTACCAGGACGCGACCGAGACCGTGGAGATCGGTGAGATCCACATCTTCACCGGACCCCATTTCGTGATCACCATCCGCCACTCCGAGTCCAGCGGCGTGGGGCGGGTGCGCAAGCGGGTCGAGGAGGACCGGGAGCTATTGTGCTTCGGTCCGGACGGCGTGCTGTACGCGTTGCTGGACCAGATCGTGGACGACTACTTCCCCGTGCTCGGCGGTCTCGAGAACGACATCGACGAGATCGAGGACGCGTTGTTCGCCGGGCAGCCGAACGTCTCGCAGCGGATCTATGAGCTCGCCCGGGAGATCAACGACTTCCACCGCGGGGTGGCCCCACTCAGCAACGTGATGCAGCGTTACTTCACGGGCTTCACCAAGTACGGTACGCACGAGGAACTGCAGCACCGGTTGCGGGACGTGCTGGATCACGTGATCCAGGTCAGCGGGAAGCTCGAATCCATGCGGGCCTCGCTCACCGATGCCATGAGCGTGGATTCCACCCTCACCACGGCGCGGCAGAACGAGGCCGCCATGCAGCAGAACGAACAGATGAAGAAGATCTCCTCGTGGGCGGCGATCCTCTTCGCGCCGTCCATCGTGGGCTCGATCTACGGCATGAACTTCACCCACATGCCCGAGCTCGACTGGCGCCTGGGCTACCCCATGTCCCTGGGCCTCATGCTGCTCGTGGCCGTGGTGCTCTACGCGGTGTTCAAGGTCAAGAACTGGCTGTGAGGCGCGCAGCACGTCGGTTCGCTGGGGCGCGGACGGGCCGCACGGTGGGACGGTCCGGGGGCGACGTCGGCGGGTGACGTCCGCGGGCGACGTCGTCCGGCGGCCCTCTCGGAGGCCGCTCCCGCTCCGCGTTGAGCGGGCACGCATCCCGGGCCATTACCCTGGCGGGGATGGACAACTGGGAATTCTGGCTCGACAAACCGTTCCGCGTGGTGCTCGTGTTGCTGGGCGCCGTGGTGGTCTCCGCGCTCGTGCGCCTGCTGATCCGCAAGATCACCCGGGGGATTGCACGCGGCACCCAATCGCGGATCATCAAGCGCTTCGACCACGGCCAGGCCCGCTGGGTGCAGGACGCGGGGCTGGCATCCGAACGCCAAAGCCTGCGGGCCAGGACCATCGGGGCGGTGCTCTCGTCCGTGTCCACCGTGGTGGTGTGGGCGATCGCGATCCTCATGATCATCTCGGAACTCGGGTACAACATCGGGCCGGTGCTCGCCTCCGCGGGCATCGCGGGCGTGGCGCTGTCCTTCGGTGCGCAGTCCCTGGTCAAGGACTACCTCTCCGGGATCTTCATGGTCGCGGAGGACCAATTGGGCATCGGTGACTCCGTGGATCTCGGTGAGGCCGTGGGCACCGTGGAGAACGTGGGGTTGCGCGTGACCCAGGTCCGGGACGTGAAGGGCACCCTGTGGCACGTGCGCAATGGCGAGATCCTGCGCGTAGGCAATCAGTCCCAGGGCTGGGCCCGCTGTGTCCTGGACATCCCCGTGCCCTACGACACCAACATCGACCTGATCGCGGACATGATCGAACACGAAGCCCGGCTCGTGCGTGACGATCCGGACGTGGGTCCCAGCATCGTCGCGGACCCCGAGGTGTGGGGTGTGGAGAACATCTCGGGTGAGAGCATCACGATCCGGTTGGCCGTCAAGACCGCTCCCCTCGAGCAGTGGGACGTGGCCCGCGTGATGCGGGTGCGGATCAAAAAAATGCTCGACCGGGACGGGCTGCGCATCCCGCTGACCAACCAGGTCACGGTGCGCACGGGGGCCGAGCCCGAGACACAGGGAGAAGCACCCACCACGTCCTTCCCCGTGCCGCGTGTGCCTACGACCGGCAAGCTGCGCACCACCCCGGTGCGCCCCGAACCCGTGGACGTGGACAGCCACACCCCGGACGGCCGCACCCCCAGCCGCGACGAGTCCGGCGAGGGAACCACGTCCGCGGAACGCCGCGGGGACGGCTGAGCGCGGGCCGTCAGCTCCGCTTCCGGCGGACTCCCCCACCCTGGGAAGGCCGCCCGCGTCCCGGCTTCGCTGCGCTACGCTTCCCCGCCGATGACGCCGCTCGCCTGTCCCTGTCACGGGCCCCATCCTTGGTGCGGCCGCCGTCTCGCGGCGCTTCCCTGCCGCTGGACTCCTTACGGCCACGCACGATCCCCACGAACCGCTGCACCGTGTCCTCACCCTCGTCATCCAGGCCGCGGGGCCACACGAGGACCACGGGAACGGTGGGGGCGTCCGTGAGTTCTCTCAAGGTCACGTCCTTGCGGGCATGCAGGCGCGCCACGGACATCGGCAGCACCACGGGGCCCACGCCGGCGGCGGCGAGTTCGACGGCCATGGCGGCGTCGTCGATGTCGGCGTGCGCTTGCGGGGTGGACTCCTCGGTGAGCTGCGCCAGGGTGAGGGAGTCGAGGACGGTCAGGAGGTCGTCGGTGCTCAGCACCGCCACCTGCAGCTCGTCATAGAGGTGCACCGCGTTGTGGGTGACCCGCAGGTCCTCGAGCGAGGGATCCCCCGGCGCCCAGCCGAGCCGGACGAAGCACGCGGTGACGGCGGCGTCGTGGAGCGCCGAGCGCCATTCCGCGGCCGGGACCAGGACGTCCCGCAGCTCGGGGCGCATCCTGCGCTCGCGCCACCGGCCGAACCACTTGCCGGGCATGACACCGGGGACGTACCCCACGGTGAACGCGCCCGGCTCCGCGGGCTCAGAGGGGGGTGTCGGGGTGTCCGCTACGGTCATGCTCCCACCCTAAGTGCACCCGTGCGTGCGCCATGTCCGGGCCTGTCCGAGCTGGGCGTGCAGGCCCATCCGGGCGATACGTACGGCTTCGTGGCGCGCGGATGTGCGAAAACCGGCGCGGAGGGCTAGAGTGTTCCCTGTTGTTCGGGGCTTTAGCTCAGTTGGTAGAGCG
This sequence comes from Kocuria sp. CPCC 205261, assembly GCF_040981025.1. Taxonomy (NCBI): domain Bacteria; kingdom Bacillati; phylum Actinomycetota; class Actinomycetes; order Micrococcales; family Micrococcaceae; genus Kocuria; species Kocuria sp. CPCC 205261. The sequence continues at coordinate 206,952 of NZ_JAVKPU010000001.1, forward strand.
TTTCGTTCGCAATGAAAAGGTCAGGGGTTCGATTCCCCTAAGCTCCACATTTTTCTCAGATCCCGTGTCCGGAAGGGCGCGGGATCTTTGCTGTCCGCGCTCCCGATCGATGGAGTCGGGAGCGCGGCCGCCGGATCGTCGCGAACATCTGTGCCCCGTGAAGACATGCGATTCGCCAAGGACATGTTTTTTCGGGACACACGTGCATCGCCACCCATTGCCCCCGGCAGAAGGGCCCCATGCCCCAGCACCGCAGCTACACGACGAGCGTCGCCAGCGTGTACCCGCACTACGTGACCAAGGCGGGGAAGAAGAACCGCACCAAGGACGAGGTGGACCAGATCATCTGCTGGCTCACCGGATACTCCCCCGAGCAGCTGCGGAGCCAGCTCGACAACGACGTCGATTTCCAGACCTCCTTCACCGACGCCCCTGCCACGGACAGCAACCGCTCCCTCATCACAGGTGCGGTCTGCGGCGTGCGCGTCGAGGAGGTCGAGGAACCCCTCCTGCGGGAGATCCGCTACCTGGACAAGCTCGTCGACGAGCTCGCCCAGGGCATGGCCGTGGAGAAGATCCTCCGAGGCTGACCCGCCGCGCGGGGATACTGTGAGCCCATGAAGATCCTCGTGACCGGCTTCGAGCCCTTCGGTGGAGAGACGGAGAACGCGAGCGGCGTCGCCGTCGACATGCTCCGCGAGGTCGCGCCGAGCGACGGCGTATGCATCGCCACGGCGATCCTCCCCGTCAGGTGGTCCGGCGCGGGTCCCGCGCTGCTGCGGGCCGTCGAGGAACACCGGCCCGACGCCGTCGTGGCCGTGGGTGAAGCGGGCGGCCGAACGGCCGTCACCCCTGAGCGGTGGGCCAGGAACCTGGGGCACGGGCGCATCCCGGACAACGACGGCGGGGTCCGCGACGCCGCTCCCCTCGCCGAGGGTCCCGAGCGCCTCGAGTCCCGCATTGACCCTTCCGCGCTCGCCCATGCCGTCCAGGACACGGGCATCCCGGCCGAGGTCTCCGACGACGCAGGCGCTTTCCTGTGCAACGCCGTCTTCTGGACCGCGCTGCACCGCACGGATCTGCCCGCTGCGTTCATCCACGTACCCGCGGTCAGGTCGAGAGGATCAGCGGGGATCGGTGCCGAGACCGACCCGGATCACACCCCCGCGGATTCAGCGCTGAGTTTCGATGACCTCGCACACGCGCTGGCGGCCGCCGTCCACGCCGTCGCCCTCGAGTCAGGATCGCAGTCGGCCTGAACAGCCCCGGTAGGCCGGATCCACGCCACGGCCCCGAAAGGAGCTCAGCATGGTTTCCACATCACGTCCCGCAGCCACCGCGTTCCTTGTGTCCGGCCTTTTCCTTTTGACCTCGTGCAACGGCGACCGGACGTCCGAGCCGACCCGAGCGAAACGGCGGCGGCGTCGTCGTTGGGTGAGCCCCGGACCGTGACCGAAAACTTGGACGCGCCGTGGCCCGTTGCCTTCCACGGGGGCACTCCCCTGGTCAGCAAGCGCGACTCAGCCAGGATTCTGGAGCTCGACGACGCCGGGCAGGATCGCGGGGTGGGCGTCGTTCGCGGCGGCCAGGGCGACACATCGTCCCACGCTTTCCCGCATGCGGTGTGCAGCGATATCATCGCTCCATGGCGATTGAAGTGAGTGAGCTCCCCACGCTGGATGCACGAGCCACCGCCGCGTACGCGCACCTGTTCCAGGCCCTGAGTGAACCGACCCGGCTGGCCGTGGTGCAGCACCTGGCCTCGGGGGAACACCGGGTCCGGGACCTCGTGGAGCACATGGGCCTGGCCCAGTCCACGGTGAGCAAGCACCTGAGCTTCCTCGTGGAGTGCCACCTGATCCAGGCACGGCCGGAGGGGCGCGCCACGTGGTACTCGCTCACCCGCCCCCATGAACTCGCGGCCCTGATCGCAGCCGCGGAACGCATCCTGCACGCCACCGGCACCGACGCGGTGCTGTGCGCTCACTTGCGTCATCCCCCGCAGGGACCCGCCACCGGGACCGCTGCAGTGCGGGGCGGGGTGGCGTCGTCGTCGGGACGGGAGGCCGAGTAATGGGCGCCGGACACGTACACGGGCACACGCACCCGGGAGCCGCGGGCCATCGGGGGCGACTGCGGGTGGCCTTCGGGCTGACCGCGGGGATGGTCGTGGCCCAGGCGGTGGGGGCGGTGATCACGGGGAGCTTGGCCCTGCTGACCGACACCGTCCACGCCTTGACGGATGCGATCGGGCTGCTCGTGGCGCTCGTCGCGGCGCACCTGATGACGCGCCCGGCCAGTTCCAAGCACACGTGGGGCTTCCGGCGCGTGGAGGTGATCGCGGCCCTCGGCCAGGCCACCCTCCTGCTGGGCGTGGGGATCTTCGCCGCTGTGGAGGGTGTCCGGCGGCTCGTGGAACCGCGCGAGGTACCGCCCGCGGAGCTGCTGGTCTTCGGCGCCGTGGGGTTGGCGTGCAACGTGGTGGCCATCCTGGTGCTGTCCTCGAGCCGGGAGAGCAACTTCAACATGCGTGCCGCGTTCCTGGAGGTCGTCAACGACGCCCTGGGCTCGCTGGGCGTGATCGTGGCCGCCGTGGTGATCGCGACCACCGGGTTCCAGCGCGCGGACACCGTGGCGGCACTGTTCATCGCCGCGCTCATCCTCCCCCGCGCCGTGCGGATCATGCGCGAGACCGCAGCGGTGCTCATGGAGTTCACGCCGCGCGGCCTGGATCTGGACCTGTTCCGCGAGCACATCATGGCCCTGCACCACGTGGTGGACGTGCACGACGTTCACGCCTCCACGGTCGCCACGGGCCTTCCCACCATCAGCGCGCACGTGGTCGTGGAGGACGAGTGCTTCCAGGATGGGCATGCGGCAGACTTGCTCCGGGACGTGAAGACGTGTGTCGCGGAACACTTCGATGTGTCGGTACACCACTCCACGTTCCAGATCGAAACGGCGGACATTCGCGATTCGGAATCCCACGAGGTTTTGCACGCCTGACTCCGCCGCAACGCCCACACCCCGGGAGGACACCATGAGGGAACCCACCAGCACGCTGTTCACGGACGTCGTCGTCTTCGACGGCACGGACTTCCACTCCGGGACCAGGGACGTCCTGGTGCGCGAGGGACGCATCGAGCGGGTGGCCTCGCACGGTGAGATCCAGGCCTCGCAGGACACGCGCACGGTGAACGGCTCGGGACACACGCTCACCCCGGGGTTCATCGACTGCCACGTACACCTGACCGTGAGCAACGCGGGGTCCCTCGCGGGTTTCGCGGAACCGTTCTCCACGCAGTTCTACCGCTCGGTGGACAACATGCGCCGCACGCTCGACGCCGGTGTGACCACCGTGCGCGATGCCGGCGGTGCGGACGCCGGCCTCAAACATTCCCTGGCCACCGGGCTGGTCCGCGGACCACGCGTGAAACTCTCGGTGAGCATCATGTCCCAGACCGGGGGCCACGGGGACAGCTGGTTGCTCTCGGGTGCGTGCTCACCCATGCTCGCGCCGCACACCGGCCGCCCCGACGGCGTGGCCGACGGTCCCGACGGCGTGCGGCGCAAGGCCCGCGAGATCCTGCGGGCCGGTGCAGACCAGATCAAGATCTGCTCCACGGGCGGTGTGTTGTCCCCCGACGACGATCCGCAGCACTCGCAGTTCGGCCCGGACGAGATCGAGGTCATCGTGACCGAGGCCCGCGCACAGGGTGCCTACGTGATGTCCCACGCCCAGGGTGCCCCCGGGATCAAGAACGCCCTGCGCGCCGGAGCACGATCCGTGGAACACGGGATCTTCCTGGACGACGAGGCCATCGAGCTGCTCCTGGAGAACGACGCCTTCCTGGTCCCCACGCTGCAGGCCCCGCTCGCGGTGATCACGGCCCACGAGGCGGGCGTGCCCATGCCCCCGGGCGTGGTCGAGAAGGCCCGCCGCGTGGCGCAAGCCCACAGCGCGTCCGTGGCCAAGGCCCACGACGCTGGCGTGAAGATCGCCATGGGCACGGATGCGGGCGTGGGCGCCCACGGCGAGAACCTCGAGGAGATCGAGCTCATGGCGGCCAACGGGATGTCCACGGCTCACGCGTTGCGTGCCGCGACATCCACGGCCGCGCAGCTCATCGGGGAACCGTGCCTGGGCAACCTCGAGCGTGGCGCCACGGCGGATCTGGTCCTACTCCAGGGTGATCTCCACCGCGAGGGCGTCACGCAACTGCGCGGCCGGGTCCGCGGGGTGTGGCAGGCCGGGGAACGGGTACGCTGAGCGGGGCGTACCGCCCCGGCCCCCGGCCGGAACATCAGGCGCGCGCCAGACGCTCCCACGCGAGTTCGGCGAGGGCCGCGAGCATGGGCGCCGCTCCGCCGGGTCCCTCCTCGCCGGGCCGGACCATGAACACGACGTGGCCCGCCAGGTCGTCCCGGCGAGCGCTCAGCAGTGTGGCCGCGCCCACGAGACCAGCGGTGTGCAGGTCGTGGCCGCACGCGTGCATGTTCCCGTTAGTGATGTCGCGTCGTCCAGGAACGTCACGCGACCTCCTCGGTCCGGGCGAGCGGTTTCAGTCCCCGTCCGCGGGCATCCCCGTGAGTTCTGGTCCCGGCGCGAGCCGGACCGGGCCACGGGCTGTGGTGATGTCCACTGTCTCACCTTTTTGCTGCACCGTGATCTCCCCCACGTCCGCCAGTTCCCGGGCCACCGCCCGCACCCCGGGCATGTCGTCCCGCCATTCTTCCCCGCCCAGGGTCCGGGCGACGTCGGACGGGCAGATCGTCGTGCCCCCTCGGTGCCGCAGCAGCGCACGGATCGTGGCCGCACGCCGTTCCCGCAGCCCGGACTCCGAGGGGGTCTCCCACCACGGGTCACCTCGCTCCCCCAGCGCGACCTTCGCGTCCTGGACCCGCTCGCGCGCGTGTTCGTCCTTGGACTTCACGGCTCGCCGGGCGCTCATGAGTTCGCGGACGAGTTCCTCCCGGAACTTCTCGGGGATGCACGGGTCCGTGGCGCGCCATGTGCGCCCGTTGACCACGATGTGGTGCCCGTCCGCAGTGCGTTCGGGGCCCGACGACGCCGCGGTCGCCGCGTCTTTCTTTTCCGGGCTCATCGGCGCAGCCCCCCGTCCAGTCCCAGGCGGGAGATGAGCTGCTCGTGGCGCACCAGTCCGGCCGTGACCACGGAGGGGTTCTGGGCGTACCAGCGCAGGTGTTCGGCCGCGATGTCCTGTTCCGGGATGTGTTCCCCGTGGATGATCCAGTCGTCGTGCGGACCCCCGATCAAGTCGTCGGGATCGTGACCGAGGACTTCGAGCGTGCTGGCGTAGATCGGTGCGCGGATCCCGCCCAGCAGCACCCGCCTGGGATCGGGGACGGTCGCGCTGAGGCCGGCCTCCGCCAGGATCGCCGCAGCGACCTCCGTGAGCACCCCGTTACCCGGGTGATTGATCACGTGCACGGCATTGGGGCCGGCGGCATCCAGGATCGAGGCGGCATCGAGGGCATGGTGCGCGTCCTGCCGCACTCGCAGCTGTCGCAGCGACTCTTCCCGTGCCGCCCACACTGCCTCCGGGGTCGGGCGGGTCAGCTCCACCGTGGACTCACCCCGGGCCGCGGCGGTCAGCACCCGCAGGTCGTGGTACGGGGCCACGGGAGGGTCCCCCACGCCTGGGGCCCGCACGATCGCGAGCGTGGGCATGAGCGCGGTCCAGCGCATCACCGGGATGCGCACGATCCGGGCGTCGTCGGCCAAGCGCGGGAGGACGTCGTTGTTGCCCAGGGGCAGGCCGCGGTATCCGGCCGCCACGGGCTGGGTCACGAACAGCGAGAGCCGCGGCAGCAGGGTATGCAAGTGGGGCAGGTCCTGCTCGGTCAACTCGTGCACGGGCGGCAGGCGCACCCCGTGCCACTCACCGGCCAGGGCGCCGTGGAGCAGGACGCGCAGGGACTCGGCCTGACAGTTGCCGTACACCGCGAACAGCGGGACGTCGGGGAGCCCGTTGAGCCCGTAGAAGTCCCCGTAGTGCACCCGGCGGCCCGCGATGTGTGCGTCGTTCGTCGGTTCAGTGGTCATGTCCCACCCTGTCCTCGAGTCGTCGTGCGGTGTCCGCGGCGTGGACCGGAACCTGCGGATCGTCCGGGTCCACGCGCACCGGATTCGATTCTGCCCGGTTCACGGCACGCACGGAACGCACCGTGAGTAGCCCCGGCACATGAGTCTCCCCGCGCTCGCTCCACCGACGCAGGGGTACGTCCAGTGTGAGGGGCGCGTGGACATCGGCGAGGACCACGGCCCGGTCGAGCACGTTCTGCGGTGGTGCACCGATCCGGATCCGGGGGTCCTCGGCGAGCGCGTCCGGGACCTCCGCGCGGTCCACGAACCACACCCCGGCATCCGTGTCGCGCAGGACGTGGGCGGCGGTGAGGTAGGCCTCGGCGGCGTCGTCGTGCCCGTGCACTTGCACGACCGCCCACGGTTGGGCGAACGCGACGCCCGACCCGCGCGTGCTGCGCAGTGGGATCCGCCGGGCGAGGGCGAGGGTTTCGGCGTCCTTGACCGCGCGCGTGGCACTGCGGCCGGCGAAGTCGGGACCGTCGTGCCACGCCCCGGCCCCCGGTACGTGGGTGAAGCGCGCCCCCGCTTGCCAGCAGCAGTACGCCAGGTCCCAGTCCTCGCCGCCGTAGCCCACGAGGGTCTCGTCGAAGCCACCGCAGCGCTCGAAGAGTGCGCGGTCCATTGCGAGCAGCGCGCTGATCACGAGCCGGAAGTCCTCGGTCCCCGCGTCCGCCAGATCCGCCGTGCGGGCGTAGCCGTCCGCGAGCCACACGGGATCCTGCAGCCGACGTGCGCCGGGGACGTCCTCGCCCGCGACCCAGCGCAGCACGGCGGGCACGTCGAGGCCGTCGAGCGCCGCGTGATGGCGAGCGCCCACCGCGAGCGCGCCGTGGCCGTCATCCGCACGGGTGAGCCCGGTGAGCATCGCGGAGACGAACCCCGGCTCGGGGATCATGTCCCCGTCCAGGAACACGAGCACATCACCCCGCGCAGTGCGCGCCCCGAGATTGCGCGCCGCCCCCGCGCGGAAGCCCCGGTCCTCCTGGCGCACCACGGTGCACGTGAACGGGACGGGCGGGATCGCGGGGGCCTCTGCGGAGCCGTCGTCGGCGACCACAACCTCCAACTCTTCTGCCGGGTGGTCCTGCTGCGCCAATGCGGCGAGCAGGCGGTCCAGGCCGCGCTGGTTCTCGAAGTACGGGACGATGACGCTCATCGACGGCGCGCTCACAGCGCACCTCGCCGAGGTGTGAGTCGATCCCCCGTGATCCGCTCCCATTGCATTGCGGCGGCAGCAGCCGTGCCGGGGACCTGAGTCACATCCCACGCGGCGGGATCGATCCACGTGGCGGCGGGATCCTCCAGTGCGCGAGCAAGCGCCGTCGGGAGGTCATCGGTGAGCGTAAGCGCCCATGGGGCCCGCGCCGCGAGTTCCTCGAAGAACGGGTGGGGCGTCACGAGGGGTTTGCGTCCGCTCGCGATCCACCGGCCCACCGATCCGGAGGCCGAGACGTGGGACGGTGCGACCACCGGGACCGTAACCTCTTGCGCGGCGCGGGTCAGGGCGGCGTCGGGCAGGAATCCCGTGGCGCTGAACGAGTGCCCGAGTGCGCGGGCCGCGGCGTCCAGGGCCGGGACGAGGTCGTCGTGACCGTCCGAGGGGCGGCCCAGTGCCACGACGTCAACCGGGGTACGCACACCTTCGAGGGCCGCGACCACACGGTCGTGGCCCTTGCCCGGATACAGGAAGCCGAGCATCGCCACGCTCGGAGTGCCGTTCGCCGGATGACGTCGCGCGGCCGCCCACTCCCACGGCTCCGGCGGATCGATGGGCAGCGGGTCCACGAAAACGGCGGTGACATCGGCTGCGACGAACCGCTCGAGCTGGCGACGTTCCGACGCGCTGCTCACGATCACGGTGCGCGCGAGGTCCGCGACGCGCGCATAGGCGGCACGTCGCGCCTCGAAGGCGTGGCCGTCCGAGGGCTGGGGAATGTCGTGCAGGGTCACCGAGACGGGCCGGACCCGAGCCAACCGGGCGATCGTGTCCGCGGCGGCCGCGGCGGAATCGCCGAACACGCGGTCGGTGAAGTGCAGGTGCACGGGGGCGTCGTCGCGGAGCAGGTCGGGCAGGAGTTCGTCGACCGTGCCGGACACCGATCGGGCTTCCGGGGTGTGCCGCGCGAGTGCCTCGGCATGCATGCGGACACCGTGCTGGGCCGGGCCCACACAGGCGAGGAGGGGAACTGTCACCGCCCCACTGTATCGACCCGGCCATCCATCCGGCCCCCAACATCTGTGTCCCGGAACAACACGTGGATTCGAGAATCCGTGCATTTTCGGGCCCCAGGTGTTGTGCAGTCCGGCTGCCGTGGCGGCCAGGAGCGGGCGGATGGGTAGGGACCGGGTGCGTCCGAGAGGGCCCGGGTGGGCATCGCATGCGTCTTAAAGGACCCGGGTTGGCTGCCGGTCACACCCCGCACGTCGTGACGGAACTCACTTCACCCGTGCACACGTTGCACTTGTGCAACTTTGCACTCGTGCATAGGATTTTCGTCGTGCCTGAATCCCATCCCTCCCTGCGTGAACGCCACCGTGTTCGCACCCTCGCGGAGATCCATCGCGCCGCGCTGGAGCTCGCGACGTCGGGGAATTACGCCGACACCGCCGTGGAAGCCATTGCCGAACGTGCCGGGGTCTCCCGCAGGACGTTCTTCAACTACTACTCGTCCAAGGAGGACGCGATGCTGGGGCTCACCCCGCCGCGACTGTCCGAGGCCGCTCGCGAGCGCTACACGGATCCTGACGCCGGGGACGAGTTCGCTCGCACCGTGCGCCTGTTCGTAGACGTCCTCCGGGACGCCACAGGACCCCCGGAACTGGCCACGCGCCGTCGTGAACTGGTGTGCGCCCACCCCGACCTCAAACGGCGCATCGGGATGCACATCACCGCGGTGGAGAACCTCGTGGTCTCCACCGTCACCGAACACTCCGCGCGCGACACCCCTCCCCGCTCGGAGGAGACGACCCACGCGTTCGTCCTGCTGGCCGGCTCGGTCATCAAGTTCGTGTTCCGTACCAACACGCATCTGGCCACCACACCCGACGACGCCGCCATCCAGCGCGCGCTCGACCACGCCATCGGCGTCTTCCGCACCGCTCTCAAGGAGATCTCATGACCGCCACCGCCACCCGGGCTGCGTCCAGCCCTCCTGTGGACGAGAAACCACCCCACCTCGGACTGCTGTTCGCGAGCCTCATGGTCGTCATGCTGCTCGCGTCCCTCAGCCAGACCATCCTCTCCACCGCCCTGCCCACCATCGTGGGAGACCTGGGCGGTGTGGACCACATGAGCTGGGTCATCACCGGCTTCATCCTGGCTTCCACCGTGATGATGCCGGTCTACGGCCGCATCTCCGATCTCCTCGGCCGCAAGCCCGTGCTGATCGCGGCCATCGTGCTGTTCATCGCGGGCTCCGCCCTGGGTGCGGCGGCCGGGACCATGAGCTGGCTCATCACCGCCCGCGTGGTGCAGGGCCTGGGCGGCGGTGGTCTGATGATCCTCGCCCAGACCTCCATCGCGGACGTGGTCCCCGCCCGTGAGCGCGGCAAGTACATGGGCGTGATGGGCGCCGTGTTCGCCGTGTCCTCGGTGGCCGGGCCGCTGCTGGGCGGCTGGATCACGGAGGGTCCCGGCTGGCGCTGGGCGTTCTCCTTCAACATCCCGCTCGGCATCCTGGCCATCATCGCGGTGGCCGTGTTCCTCAAGCTGCCCCGGCGGCCCCGCGAGGAGCGCGAACGCATCGACTATTTGGGCATGATCCTGCTGGCCGGTGCCACCACGTGCCTGATCCTGGTGTGCACGTGGGGCGGGACCCAGTACGACTGGAACTCCCCGCAGATCCTGCTGCTGTGCGCCACCACCCTGGCCGGGGCCATCGCTTTCGTGATCGCCGAGACCCGCGCGAGCAGCCCCGTGATCCCCCTGTCCCTGTTCAAGGACCGCAACTTCACCCTGACCACCGTGTCCGGGCTCGCGGTGGGCGTGGCCATGTTCGGCGCGATCGGCTACATGCCCACCTACATCCAGATGGTCAAGGGCGTGGACGCCACCCAGGCCGGTCTGCTCATGACCCCCATGATGGCGTCCCTGCTGATCACCTCGATCGTCTCGGGCCAGATCGTCTCCCGCACGGGCCGGTACAAGCTGTTCCCCCTGGTGGGCATGGTGATCATGGGCATCGGCCTGTGGCTGCTGTCCACCCTGGAGGTCTCGGACTCCACCGTGCGGATGTGCGTGTTCCTCGCCGTGTTCGGCGCGGGCATCGGGCTGAGCATGCAGATCCTGGTGCTCATCGTGCAGAACTCGGTGCCCAACCGGATCGTGGGCACCGCCACCGCCTCCAGCAACTTCTTCCGCCAGGTGGGAGCCACCGTGGGCTCCGCCGTGGTGGGCTCGCTGTTCATCTCCCGGCTGAAGGACCTGCTGGCGGAGAACCTGCCCAAGATCCCGGGCAAGTCCGCCGGGGCGATGGACGCCAACTCCTTCACCCCGCAGAGCGTGCACGGGCTGCCGGCCATGTTCCGCGACCCGGTGATCCAGTCCTACAACGACGCCCTGCTGCCCATCTTCCTGTTCATGATCCCGCTCGCGGTGCTCGCGTTCGTGCTGCTGCTGTTCGTGGAGGAGAAGCCCCTGGCCACCCGCGTGGACCTGAGCACGGGCGAGATCTCCACCGTCGAGGCCACCGCCACCGAGTCGCAGGCGGCAGTGGGCGCCTCGGACCGCCCCGCAGAATCCCCTCGTCAGCCGGGAACCGTAACGGACAGTGCCGCCTCTGAGTCCCCACGAACCCGGGAGACCTCGCAGGCGTCGGCAGCCACGCAGACCGCGGCCCGCCCGCCGCGCAGAGGCCGACGCGGTGGCCGCCCGGCGCCGCGCCACCGGGCCTGAAAGAGCGCTCCGGGATCCGAGTGATGCACGCCGTTCGCACCCCGGGATCAGCCGCTCCGCGTTGACCGGGCGGGCGCTGAGGCGAGACGGCCCCGCCACGAATGCAGTGCCCAACATCACGGGCCCGCAACCGCGCGACAGCACCGCCCCGCCCCTGGGATCCACCCCAGGGGCGGGGCGGTGCTCGTCAGTCCTCCGGCGGCAGTACCTCGCACAGGTCCTCCACCAGATCCTCGAGGATCTCCGGCGCCTCAAGCATCCCGTCCCGCAGGTCGGACAACTCCATCCCGTGCAGCAGGCCCACCGCGTAGCGGTCCTTGCCCGTGCGCTGGAAGGACCGGCCGGCCCGGGCCAACCACTCCTCCATGACGGCGGCGTCCGTGATCACGCCCAGATCGTCCTGGTAGTCCTTGGCCACCGCGGCCGCACGGACCCGCTTCTTGCCCGCCTTGGCGTGGGCGTGCCCCAGTGCCTCGGACACGTACCGCGCGGACTTGGCGGCCTTGCGGGTCTCGTGGACCACGTCGAACGCCGCGGCGGTCTGCATTGCGTCCAGACCCGGGAGGGTGATGCGTCGACCCACTTCGGCAGCCATGTCGCTGACGTCGGTCGCGACATCGGCGTCCGGGACCTTGGCGTTGGCGGAGACGAGCACACGGTTCAACGCGGCACCCAGCACGGTCTTGGCGAAGTCCTTGGCCGAAAGTTGCGCCGCGTCCTCGGTGATGTCCTGGCCCACCGCGAGCGCTCGCAGGTCCCGCACGAGTTGCAGGTAGGCGGCACCGTCGAGTTCCCGGCGCACGGTGCGGCCCGCCACCACGCCGAGCTGGTCGGCCGCGGCACGCAGTTCCTGCTTGGCCTGTTCCGTCACCACGCCGGAGGGCTGGGCCTCGAGCAACACGTCGAGTCGCTGACGGGCGACCTCTTGATCGCGGGCATCACCCAGGACCCTGGCAACACCCTTGAGGCGCTGTTCAAGATCCGCGACGACGTCCTCGGTCACGAACCCACGCGCGGCCTGCAGTACGGCCCGCAACGCCCGCGAGCGCACCCGCAACTGGTGCACCGAGTCCGGGGCGTCGATCCGCACGGCGAAGTCCCACCGCTGCAGCTCCCCGGTCAGGCGGGCGAGCATCGCCGCGAGAACGTCCGCTCCGGTCGGCTCGGACTTCGTTTCGGGCTCCGGCTCCGCAGCAGCGGGGGCCTGCGAGTCCTTGTCCGAGGACTTCCCTGATTTCTTCTTCGACTTCTTCCCGGTCTTCTCGGCCTTGGCCTTCTTGCCCGGCTTCTTGCCGGAGCCCTTGTCCGTCTCCGCATCGCCCGTCATCTCGGACTTCGTGGCCGAACCCCGCTCCGATTCCGCCGACGCCTTCGCGGCATCTGTTTCGCTCACACCACCGTCCGAGGACGTGGCGTCATCGGTGCCGGAACTGGCGTGGTCCGGGAGGGCGGCGTCGTCGGAGGCACCGGCCTCTGCGGCGTGCTCCGGGGCGACGACCCGCACCGAGTCGCCACCGTCCTGGCCCAGGGCGCGGGCGATCTTCGCGACCGAGGACGACGGCGCCGCCCCCGCCGCGTACAGCACGGACTCCACGGCCTCGAACACCGTGCGCGCCTGCTTCTGGGTGAGGTCGTCGCGCGTGAGCTCGACCTCGCACTCGGACCATTCCCGCGTGACCCGGCCGCGCTCGTCGCGCGCGCTGACCGCGTCCAGGCACAGCTCCGCGTACTGACCGTCCTCCCCGAGCACCGGGTACACCGTGCGGTGGGTGTTGATGGTCGCGACCGGGGTGAGCTCCTCGCCCAGGGTCAGGCCGGTAAGGACCTTGCGCAGCGCGGCGGGGATCCGCTGCGCCGAGGTCTTCAGCGGCTCGTAGTGCAGTTCCCCGCGCACCTGCCCAGCCTGGTACTTGACGTGCCAGCCGTCGTCGCTGCCGCCCGTACGACGCCGCACGGCCACCTTCGCGTGCGCGAGCGCGAGATCGGCGGTGTCGTAGTACGTGGCGCTCATCTCGTGCTCCACGGGATCACCCACGGTGAAGTTCTTGAGCTTGTGCAGCTTGAGCCTGGGGGTGCGCTGCCCCGCAACATCGTACTTGCGTTCGATCTCGACCTGTTGGGTGACCATGGTGCTCCCTGTGTGGAACGCGCCGCGGCCCTGGTCGGGTGCCGCGGCGCGTTGCTGTCAACGAATGTTCTGCAGAGCTCTCAGGCCCGACGTCGCTTCAACACGTCGTCGAGGTTCAGCGCCGCAGGCTCCTGCTCGCCGGCGCGCATGGCTTCCTTGAGGGACGTTGAACGGGCTGCCGGGCGCTCGGGCACGCGGAGGGGTTCCGGCTCGCTGCGCTCGACCACGGGCGCTTGCGTGTAGAGCGGCTTGGGCACCGGGACCGGCTGCCACGTGGTGGCGCTCGACGCGGCCGGTGCCGCACTGCGGGCTACCTTGAGGGCCTCGGCGCGCAACTCAGCGACGGTGTAGACGGGTTCCGCGGGACGTTCGGCGGTTCCGGTGGCGGGCTGTTCACCGTCCACGGGCAGATCCAGGGACGCGTGCAGCTCGCGGTCGTGCTGAGCGGCTTCCTGGCGGTCCTCGTCCTCGTTGTCGAAGATCGCGTACTGCACGGGGGCGACGTCCGCGGTGACGGGACGGGCGGCGGCGCGCTGTTCACGGTCGGTGACGGCGAGGTAGCGCAGACCGGCCACGCACCCGGCGCCCAGCAGGAACAGGACCACGGGTACGGCCCAGGACACGGCGGTCAGCGGTGCGGCGAGAGCGCTCACCACGGCGGCCAGGAGCAGCAACACCCCGGTGAGGAAGATGATGGTGCGGTCCCACTTGATCCGCAGCCCCGCCAGGGAACCGCGCTGGACTGTGGTCGCGCCCGGCGCGGGTGCCGTTGTCTCCATGGCTTTCGTCTCCCGTTCGTGGACGTGTGATGAGGCTACTGTGTGCACTGTAGTGGACTCCGCGCCCACGCGCTCCTGCCTGTGGATCACGGCACCGGTCTGCAGCTCTGGGGCCTCCACCTGGGCACGAACAGGAGCGTTCGTGCGCCGAGCCACGCGCGGTGCGAACCGCACGACACACAGCACGATGATAATGGCCAATACGGCCGAGCTGCTCACCCACGACAATCCCACCGTCTCAGCGTAGGACACCGCGCCGTGATCCCCCGCAACGCAAACGCGTGTTGCTCACATCAATGTAATTCGATGCAGTTATGACGCCGTCCGGAGCCTTTTCCCATGGCTGTCAGCGAGACGCGCGCCGGACGGTGATCCCCCGGTCCTCGCCCGTGAACCGACGAACGAGCCCCTCCGGGACCTCCTCCGCGGTGAGCGCAAAGCTTCGGTGGTCCGCCCAGTCACCCGCGATGTGCAGGAACCGCGGGCGCAGCCCCTCGTCCCGGAAACCCAGCTTCTCCACGACCCGCAGTGATTTGGCATTCTCCGGGCGGATGTTGATCTCCATCCGGTGCAACCGCAGGTGCTCGAAGCAGTAGTCGGTGGCCATGGCCACCGCCATGGGGGCGATCCCGCGCCCGGCTTGCGCGCCGTCCACCCAGTAGCCCAACGTCGCGGAGCGGAACGAACCCAGGGTGATGCCCGAGACGGTCAGTTGCCCCACGAGTTCGTGGCGCCGGGTCCCGGGGTCCTGCTCGGTGATCAGCCACGGCAGGGTCTGCCCTTCCCGCGCCTGCTTGGTCATGGAGCGCACGAAACCACGAAACGACGGCGCCGCGCCGTCCGCCTCGGGGTTGCTCGCTTCCCACGGTTCGAGCCACTGCTTGTTGCGGTAGCGCACCCGGTCCCATTCACCGCGGTCACTCATGGCCAGTGGGCGCAGCACGAGCTGCGCCCACTGAAGGGTGACCGGCCATTCTGCAGCCGTGTTCACGAAGGTGGGGACCTCAGCCTTCGAGGTCGCGGGCGTAGTCCTTGATCCAGGCGCGCAGGCCCGGACCGAGGTCCTCGCGTTCGCACGCGAGCTCGATGTTCGCCTTGAGGTAGGACAGCTTGTCCCCGGTGTCGAAGCGGCGGCCCTTGAAGACCACGCCGTACATGCCGTGGGCAGCATCCCCGCGGTCCGCGATGGTCTGCATAGCATCCGTAAGCTGGATCTCGTCACCGCGACCGGGGGCCGTGTTCTCGAGGATCTCGAAGATCTCCGGGTGCAGCACGTAGCGGCCGATGATCGCGAGGTTGGACGGGGCGTCCTCCGGCGCGGGCTTCTCCACGAGGCCGTTGACCTGGACGTAGTCCTCCCTCTCGACGGCGGTGACGTCCGCGCAGCCGTACGCGCTGATGTTCTCGCGGGGCACCTCCATGAGGGCCACCACGGAACCGCCGGTGCGCTCCTGCACGCGGATCATCCGGGCGAGCAGGTCTTCCTTCTCGTCGATCAGGTCGTCGCCCAGCAGCACCGCGAACGGGTCGTCGCCCACGTGGGTCTGGGCACGCAACACCGCGTGTCCCAGCCCCTTGGGGTCCTGTTGCCGCAGGTAGTGGATCTCGCCCAGGTCCGACGCGTGCTCGACCTCGGCCAACAGGGCCTTCTTACCGGACGCATCCAGTTGCGCCTCGAGCGCGGGGACGCGGTCGAAGTGGTCCTCGAGGGCGCGCTTGGAGCGGCCGGTGATCATGAGGACGTCGTCCAGGCCGGCGTCCACGGCTTCCTGCACCACGTACTGGATGGCCGGGCGGTCCACCACGGGCAGCATTTCCTTGGGCATGGCCTTGGTGGCGGGCAGGAATCGGGTGCCCAACCCCGCGGCGGGGATGACGGCCTTGTGTACGCGCTTGGTCTCTTCACGACTCATGGGATCAGGGTAAACGACCGCACACGGGCGCCCGCGTTCCAACGCCCGTGTGATACCGGGAATGCGAGAATTCTCGGGAAATGTACTCCCAACGGTGAACAGGGAAGGACGGTCGACGACGCATGGACCCCACGGCATCCCCCGCGGACGCATCCCCGGTCCCCGAGGACAAGGCGCGATTGCGCGCACGGATCCTGGCGCGGCGGCGTCGTCGTGGGGCGGCCGCACGGCACCGGGCGGAGACGGGGTTCGCGGAGCACCTGGCGCGCGTCCTCGCCGGGACCGGGACGGGTGCCCTGGCTGCGTTCCTGCCGCTGCCGGACGAGCCGCCCCTGCTGTCCGCGCTCACGCAGGCGCATCACCGCGGCCACCGGGTCTGGTTGCCCGTGGTGGAACCCCTGCGGCAGTTGAGCTGGGTGCAGTGGCACCCGGATGCCCCTCTGGTCCAGGGGGCGTTGCCCGGGCTGCTCGAACCCGCCGGGGAACGGCACGGGGCGGAGGTGTTCACGGCGGTGCGGGTGTTGCTCGTGCCGGTGGTCGCGGTGGACGAGGCCGGTGTGCGGCTGGGCTTCGGGGGCGGGTACTACGACCGGTTCCTGCCGCGCGTCACGGGGACCCAGCACCGGCTGGAGGCCATGGCCTGCTGCTACGCGGACGAGGTGCTGCCGGCGGGGACCGTCCCCCACGAAGCGCACGATGCCGTGCTCGGCAGCGTCCTCACGGAACGCGGCGTCGTGCCCCTGGGGCCCTCCGGGCAGTGATCGCAGCCGTGGACGGGCGAGTAGGATGTGAGGTCGGTAAACCACCCTCACCCCTCGAAGGAACACCCGTGCCCGTTTACGCCTATGCCTGCAAAGATTGCGGCCATGCTCTCGACATCCGTCAGTCCTTCTCCGACGACGCCCTGACGGTGTGCCCGGAATGCGGCGGTCGGTTGCGGAAGAAGTTCAACTCGGTGGGCGTGGTGTTCAAGGGTTCCGGTTTCTACCGCAACGACTCGCGCTCGGACTCCTCCTCGAGCGGGAGTTCCTCCGGCACCTCGGGATCGGCGGATGCCACCGCGACCCCGGCCGCGGACAAGGGCGCAGGCAAAGACTCCGGCACCGCTGCGTCCGCCACCTCCGGCAGCGGCACGAGCTCATCCTCCGCCTCGACCGCGAGCGGGTCGACCTCCGCGTCCTGAGTCGACGTCGCTCCCACGGTCACTTCCGCCGGGCCCGCTGCTGACCGGACCAGCGCGGCGTCCCTGCACGACGGGACCCGGGTCGACAGACCGGCGCATGCCTGATTCTCACCGCGGCGAGCGCACTGCACGGGTGAGTGTTCGGCGCTGAGCCCACCCCCGGTCTCCACCGATCCACCACGCCGCTCCGGGACGACGACGCCGCCCGCCTAGCGTCCGGGTATGCGCTCCCGATCCCGTCCGCACTATCCGCTGGCTTTGCGCGTCCGCACCGCGGTGCGGCGCCGCCACCGCCTCGTGGCCGCCGCGCTGTGTGCCCTGGCCCTGACGCTCGTGATCCTGCGACTCGCCCCGCCGAGCGCGCAGACTACACCCGTGGTCACGGCGGCCCGGGAGATCCCCGCGGGCCAGTCCCTTGCGCCTGGTGACCTCACGGTCGCAGAGTTCCCGTCCGCCCTCACCCCCGCGTCAGCCTTCAGCAGTCCCGACGACGCCGCGGGGCAGACCACCACGATCGCCCTGACCGCGGGGCAACCCGTGACACCGTCCACCGTGCTGGGCCCCGGGGTGCTCACGGGTCAGCCCCAGGGGACCACCGCTGCGACGGTGCGGGTGAGCGATCCCGCGGTGCTACGACATGTCCGACCGGGTGACGTGGTGGACGTGGTGCACCACACCGACGATGCCTCGAACGGGCGCGGTCGCACCGTGGCCCAATCGGTCACCGTGCTGTGGGCCGCGACCCCGCGCTCCCCCGACACCTCGTCCTTGCTCTCCGCGTCGGGCACCGACGGGGATGCCGGGCTCGTGGTCCTGGCGGCGTCCCGTGAGACCGCCGCGGAACTGGCCACGCTCGACGGGACGGGTCGGGTGTCCCTCGTCCTGGTGTCGTCGTGAGGGAACGCGGGATCATGCAAAACCCTGCCCCGGGTCGAGGTCATACGGACTCGGGTGGAATCACCACCGGATCCATCCGGCAGCCGGTTCACCCCCAGTGGGGCGGGCGCTGCTGTTTCAACCACTGCGCGTGGCCGCTCTCCGCGGCAGCCTCCCGGGGGTCCGGGGCGTCGCCGCCCAGCTCGTCGGAGCCCACACCCCACTCAGTGGTGCGCAGCGCGCACTCCGCGTCCGGCGCGGTTCCGCCCGTCGCGCGGCGGTGGCCGCGGCGGCGGCGTCCCCCGGGCTGGTCGGAAGTGGCACCATCCGGGGCGCCCTCGGACGAGGTGACCGCTGCGCCCGGGGCGTCCTCGCCATCCGTGGGCCTTGGGCCCCGCGTAGGATCCGGAGCCACCTCCTTCGGCGCCGCCTCGTCCCGCGAGCGCCCGTCCCCGGCGTCCGAGCCGTCCCGCGAGGACTCAGGACGGCCCGCCGGGCGATCAGTCGTCACGCGAACCGCTCACTCTCCGCGCGTCGGTCTCCGAGTCGGACCCCGCATCGGGCCCCAGGCCGAGGTAGCGCTGGACGAGACCAGCCACGGTCTGCGGGTCCGTGAAGACCTCCACGGACCACAGGCTCACGTAGTTCCACCCCGCGCGTTCGAGCTGTTGCGGGATGAGCCGCGAGCGTTCGCGCACGCTCAGCGCGCGGCTGCGCTCGGACCCGTCGGAGCGCAGCGCCACCGGGATGCGTACGGGCTCGCCCGTGGCCGCACGCTGGGTGACAGCCCCCGCGGACAAGGACTCGGTCTCCGCGTACGCGGCCATGTCGATCATGTGGGCGTAGCCGGTGTGGACCGTGGCTCCGGCGCCCCGCAGCCGTCGGGCGAGATCAGCGACCAAAGCATCCGGGGCGGCGTCGGTGTCCTCGGCGGGAGCCACCGCGCGCTCCGACGTGGTGTCCTCCCCAAAGAGGATCTCGAGCATGTGGTACATGTCCCTGGCGCCGTTCTGCAGCCGCCGCGGCTCGGTGTCCTTGGGGTGGATGGACGTGACGATGTGCGTATGGCGACGCGAGCGGGTCATCCCGCGCACGAACGCCTGGCGCCCGTCCCGCTCGGACAGTGCACCCAACTGCGGGGTGCTGCGCCCGGACGTGGTGCGCCCGAAGCCGAGCGAGAAGATCACGGTGTCCCGCTCGATCCCCGCGGCCCGGTGCAACTCGACCACGCGGAAGGACTCCCGCCCCGGAGCGAAGAACTCGGCGGACTCACCGGTCTCCCGCAGTCGACGCTGCACGGCCTGGGCCACGCGGGCGGCATGCATCGCACTCGCGGTGACCACGGCCAAGGACCGCTCGGGGTGCCGCTCGGCGTGGGCGAAGACCAGGTCCACGGTGCGGTGGACCTCTGCGGTGGGTGCCTGCACCCCTTCGCTGCCCGCGGTGAGCACGCCCACGCCGTTCACGACGTACTCGGCGGACATCCCCGTGCTCACGCTCGTCAGTTCCGAGGCCTGCGGCACGCGGGTCAGGGTGCCGTCGTAGAACGCGTCGTTGAGATAGTCGAACAAGCGGGGGTCCATGGGCCGGCGCACCGAGGTCAGGGACCGGGAGTCCACCACGCGGGTCAGTGCATCGTACGCCGAGTCGATGTCCGCGACGGGTTGCGGAGTGTCCCGGGCCGCGACGTGCGGGGCCACCGTGAAGGGCTGAGGACCCGCGGCGTTGCGGTCACCGAACGCGATGACCTGATCCGCCCGCACGAGCGCGGGCAGCGTGGCCGCGAGCGGGGTGGACTCGGCGTCCAGGACCACCACGGTGTCCACGGACTGCTCCTCCCCCAGCGTGGCGGTGAGCACGAGCGGACTCGCGGTCCACACGGGCACGAGCGACGGCGTGAGGTGCTGGACCCGGTCCAGCTCCTCGGTGCGCACGTGACCGCTGCGCAGCATGTCCCGCAGCGCGCGGGCCTCCCGGGGGTTGCGCTTGGTGTCCCGCGCCCAACGCTCGGCCAGCGCGTACTCGAGTCGCGCCGGTGCGGCCGCGATGTGGGCGGAATCGGCGCGGCGGAACACGGATTCCGTGCGGCGCAGCTCGGAACCGTCCGGCATGGCCACGAAGTCATCACCGCTGATCATGGCCTCGAGCACGGACTGCCACCACGCGAGGTCGAGTTCCTCGCCCACGCGCTCGGCGGGTACCGCGCGGGTCTCGAGATCCTGCAGGAACTCCCCCAGCCCGCGCGCCCGCAGGTCGTCGAGCAAGACGGTGCGTTCGGGCAGGGTCGCGAGGTGGGCCTCGTCGTTGATCAGTTCGTCCAGGATTTCCTGGAGTTCGTCCACCCCGGCCGTCTCCAGGCGCGCGGCAGTGCGCGAGCCTTCGAGTGCGATCGCGAGCCCCTCGAGGTCCTCGCGGAACCGGCGATGGATCTGCAGGGTCTCCCCGGCGCGGTCCGAGACGGCGGGCTGTTCGAGCGTGGTGGCCCATTCGCGCCACCTGTCCCGTTCGGACTGCACTTTCACGAGCGCCGAGTGCAGGTCCGAGAGGTGCACGCCGGGTCGGAGGTATTCCTTGGCGGCCTTGCGCAGGCGGGAGCGCTGCAGCCCGCTCAGCTCGATCTCGTGGTCCCGCCGCCAGGACGCGGAGGCCGTCGCGGCGATCAGGTCCGTCACGGGCCGGTCGTAGATGTCCGGTGTGAGGTACTCGAGCGACTCCCCGACCTCGATCACGAGTTCGAGCTGTTGCTCCCATTCGCCGATGGTCGAGCCCACGCGCAGCCCCGAGACCCCCAGGACGTGGCGCATGGCCGTCTTGAGGGTGGTCAGTTCGAGCAGCAGGGACTTGGCGAGGTCGTGGGCCTCACGGGCCTCGTCGTCGTTGACGAGCCGCGCACCGTGCCACGGGCTCGCGAGCGCTGCGGCGTCGAACGCGCCGAGGGTCGCGGCGCGCTGGAGCTGACGCTGCACCTCGCTGCGGTGGGACACGGCGTCCAGCACGGAACGGCGGAACCGCACGGCGGTCTGCGGTCCGGGGGTGCGCGCGGTCAGTTCCGCGAGCGCCTGCATGGCCTCGTAGGGCGAGGCCTGCCAGCGGGGACGCAGTGCGTGCAGGGATTCCTCGTGCACCCGCAGCTGTTCGCGGCTGCGCTGCAGGGCGTCCAGGTGCTGTTCCAGCTGCGGCTGCTCGGCGCGTTCGTTGCGGGCGACGGCGCGCACGAGCCGCTCGGCGACGTCGTCCGGGCTCAGGTGGGAGCCCAGCGGCAGGACGAGGGAGTCCAGGCCGGTGCGGTTCCACGCGCGGTTGAACGCGGCGAGCGTGGTGCGGGACTCGCCGAGCACCAGGACGCTGCGGCCGCGGTGCACGAGCGCGCCGACCGTGGAGACCACGGTGTCCACCGCGGCGGTGCCCACGGGTGTAGCGACCACGAAGCTCTCACCCTGTTCGGCGAGGTCCACGATCTCCTGTTGATTGGCGTCCAGGTCCGTGAGCAGCAGCTCCTGGGCGGGGTCGCGCTCGTCGAGACCGGGTGCCTGATCGGTCAGGGGGCGCACGACTGGCAGTTTGCCGACCTCGGGGTTCTTGAGCCGGGCGAGGTCCTCGATCAACTGGGTGTGCGCGACCACGTGCTCGTCCGCGGGACGTTCGTGCAGATCCGCGAACGTGGAGACCAGCAACTGGTGTTCCACGTGCATGCCCGGGACGTGGGCCGCGAGCTGGCGCAGGGTCTCCAGCACGGGCGCGGGGTCCAACTTGCGGGTGCCGTACGCGAGCCGGGACATCTCCGCCGTGGCCAGTTCCACGCCGTGGTCCTCGCGCAGCCGACGCACGAGTGCCGGGTTGAGGTGGGCGGGACCCACGATGTGCAATTCGAAGTCCTTGTGGTCCGGGCGCAACTTGACCGTGACCGGGGCGAGCAGGACCGGGGCGATGAACCGGCGCAACCCGTCCGCCACGGGATCGGCGAGCCACGACGCCGTGCCCGCGGCCAGGTAGGAGGCGTCCAGACCGTGCATCACCGACAGCTCGTGGACCTTGGTGCGCAGCGCCCGGGCCGAGCGCACGGCGCGCTCGTACGCGGGGCTGTCCTGGTGGATCATCGTGGACAGCCGGGTGGGACGGCCCATGAGCAACTGTGCCTGCCCCGAGGAGTTGGCCTCGGTGAGATCGATGCAGACGTTGTCCACCTGGTTGAAGTCCAGCAGGGTGTCCGGGCCCGTGTAGGCGTCCATCTGTTGGGTCCAGGAACGCAGGGACACGCGGGGGTGTTCGCGCTCGCCCGTGGCGCCCGTGTCCTGGGGGGTTGTTCGGGAACGGTCCGGGGCGGGTGTCGACATGGCGCTCCTACTCACGAGTGCGCCGGTCTGCTCACCACGGGGGATGGGGCGGACCGGCGCACCGCAACTGACGATGGCTCTCTACGCGGTGGGATTCACTCCCACTCAATGGTTCCCGGCGGCTTTGACGTGACGTCCAGGACCACCCGGTTGATCTCCTCGACCTCGTTGGTGATGCGGTTGGACATCCGGGCGAGCAGCTCGGAGGGCAAGCGGGACCAGTCAGCGGTCATGGCGTCCTCGGAACTGACCGGGCGCAGCACCACGGGGTGGCCGTACGTGCGACCGTCCCCCTGGACGCCCACCGAGTGCACATCCGCGAGCAGCACCACGGGCATCTGCCACACGTCGTCGTCGAGACCGGCGCGCGTGAGCTCCTCGCGGGCGATCGCGTCCGCGCGGCGCAGGATGTCCAGGCGCTCCTCGGTGACCTCACCGATGATCCGGATCCCCAGACCCGGACCGGGGAACGGCTGGCGGCCCACGATGTTCTCGGGCAGTCCCAGTTCGCGGCCCACGGCGCGGACCTCGTCCTTGAACAGGGCGCGCAGCGGTTCCACGAGTTCGAACTGCAGGTCCTCGGGCAGCCCGCCCACGTTGTGATGACTCTTGATGTTGGCGGCACCCTCGCCGCCGCCGGATTCCACGACGTCCGGGTACAGCGTGCCCTGCACGAGGAACCGGACGGGCTGGCCGTCCTGGGCCTCGTCGCTGAGCACCTTTTGCTCGGCGGCCTCGAACGCGCGAATGAATTCCCGGCCGATGTTCTTGCGCTTGGTCTCGGGGTCGGTGACACCCTTGAGCGCGGCGAGGAAGCGGTCCTGCTCGCGGGCCACGTGGAGCTTGATGCCCGTGGCGGCCACGTAGTCCTTCTCGACCTGCGCGACCTCGTCCTGGCGCATCAGACCGTGATCCACCAGCACGCACGTGAGACGGTCCCCGATCGCGCGCTGCACGAGGGCTGCAGCCACCGCGGAGTCCACACCGCCGGAGAGCCCGCACAGGGCCTTGCCGTCACCCACCTGGGCGCGGATCGCGGCCACCTGCTCCTCGATGATGTTGCCCGTGGACCACGTGGGCGTGAGCTGGGCCCCCTCGAAGAGGAAGTTCTCCAGGATCTTCTGCCCGTACGCGGAGTGCTTGACCTCGGGGTGCCACTGCACGCCGTAGAGCCTACGCTCGCGGTTCTCGAAGGCCGCCACCGGGACGCCCTCCGTAGTAGCCAGGGTCGTGAAACCCTCGGGTGCGGCGGTGACCGAGTCACCGTGACTCATCCACACGGTCTGCACGTCCGGGGTGCCGTCCAGGATGGTGCCCACGCCGTCCCCGGAGGTCGAGGCGGCGGTGGCCCCGTACTCGCGCACACCCGTGCGCTCAACGGTCCCGCCCAGGGCGTTGGCCATGATCTGAAAGCCGTAGCAGATCCCCAGCACGGGCACGCCGGCTTCGAACAGTTCGGCGTCCCGTTGCGGCGCACCGGGCGCGTACACGGACGCCGGGCCGCCGGAGAGGATCAGTGCGGCGGGGTTGCGCTGCAGGATCTTCTCGGTGGACCAGGTGTGCGGGACGATCTCGGAGTAGACGTTCGCCTCGCGTACCCGGCGGGCGATCAGCTGCGCGTACTGCGCGCCGTAGTCGACCACGAGTACCGGACGTTGCTCCAGTTCGCTCAGGGTGTCAGGGGATTCACTCACGCGGACAAGTCTAGAACACCGCTCGGACACCCTCGCCCGGTCTCAGTAGCGCCGGGCGGCGCGCGGATTGGCCACGAGTTCGGCCTCCGTGGAGCGGTGGATCTTGCGTTCCACGATGAACGAGAGGAACGGCACCACACCGCCCAGGGCCATCACGACCAGCTGCGCGAACGGCCAGCGCATGAGCGACCACACGCGCAGGCATGAGAGCAGGTAGATCACGTAGAACCAGCCGTGGATGATCAGGATCCACGTGGAGATGTTCACGCCCCCGGCCAGGTTCTCGAGCTCGAGGTCCTGCCAGCCCAGGGCCACGCTCTGCCCCGTGGCCTTGTCCGTGCCGCCCGCGATCAGGTCGTAGCCGAAGCCGTAGCGGGTGATCATCTCCGCGACGAGCAGCAACAGGAAGGTACCCGAGATCCACGCGCACACCTTGTAGAAGGTCAGCGCGCCGCGGATCTGCGCCTCGGTCCCGCCGAAGCGCCGTCGTGGTTTCAGCGCGGCGGCCTTGGCGCGCACACTGTCCGGGACGGTCGCCCGCTCGGGGCTCGCGTCCTCGGGCGCGGTGACCCGCACGCCGTCGGTGCGGCGCACCGGGCGGGGCTGGGAATCGGGCTGCGGCGTGTGATCACTCATGACTGGCTCCGTGGGATCGCAGGGTGGAACTCGTGGGCGGGGTGCGCGATTCCGTGCGCACCGCGGGTTGGTCGTCGAAGTAGTAGTAGCACTGGTCCTGGGCGTCCCAGTAGTAGTAGGACTGCTCGGCCTCGTCCCAGAAGTAGTCGCCGTCGAAGTAGAAGTACTTCTCGGGGTCCTGCCGGCGCAGGTAGTCGTCCCGCACGAAACGCCACCACATGAAGAACGCGAAGCCCGCGAACACGACCCACTCGATCGCGTAGAACAGGTTCAGGGCGTGCACGGAGGTGTCCGCGGGTTGCTGCTGGATCTGCAGGGGTTCCAGCCCCTCCCCCATGAGCCCGGCCGACACCGCGAGCGTACCCTCCCGGGTCACGGGCGCCGGTTCCGCCGAGGGGTTCTCCGCGAACGCGGCCACGTACCCCGAGTACAGGGGCGCGTCCCACAGATTGCTCAGCTGCGCGGACGCCACGGACGCGACCTGCCCGGCCGGCACATTCTCGCTCGGTAGCGGGGAGTCCGTGGGCAGGAGTCTGCCGATCACCCGGATCTCGTCCGACGGCGCTCGCGGCACCCGGTCGGCGGAAGCGACCCAGCCCCGGGCCACCGCGATCGAGACGTCGTTATCGGCGGCGTCCCAGCGCTGTTGCGAATCGGGGATCGCGAGCTGGGTGACCACCCAGTACCCAGGGTTGCCGTCCTGCAACCGCCCCGGGACCAGCACCGTGGAATCGGGGACGTAGCGCCCGACCGCGGATACCATGTGATCGGCTTGCTGAGCGGTCGTGGCCTCCCCCGGGGAGACCACGTCTTCAAGGGTCGAGACCCGGTCCTTGGCGGGATCCACCACCGTGGAAGACTGCAGGGAAGCGTTCAACTGCCACATGCTCAACACTACGAACAGTGCCGCCACGAGCAGCGCGACCGCCAGGAAAGCCAGGGAGCGGGGGCGCAGGGCGGTCTTGAGCACCCCTCAACCCTAGTGCTCCGGGCTGGACGTTTCCCAAATCAGCGGGGGTACGGGCAGCCCCGATCACGGGACGGCCACGGGTCACGGGTCCGTAACGACCACCGGTTCCCGAGCCGGAAGCGCGGGCGCACCCGCGGCCCGGCACGGGGGGGATCAGCTGCGGATCACCACGTCCGCGCGTTGGAACTCCTTGAGCTCGGAGTAGCCGGTGGTGGACATGGCCCGGCGCAGGGCACCGATCACGTTAGAGGAGCCGTCCACGTGGCGCGAGGGCCCGTTGAGCAGCTCGCCCAGAGGACCCACGGTCCCCACGTGGGTGCGCACACCGCGCGGTGAGTGCGGGTTGTGGGCCTCGGGACCCCACAGCCAGCCTTGACCCGGGGCCTCCTCCGCGCGGGCCAGCAGGGTCCCGAGCATCACGGCGTCGGCGCCCATGGCGATGGCCTTGACGATGTCACCCGAGGTGCCCAGACCGCCGTCGGCGATCACGTGGACGTACCGACCGCCCGACTCGTCGAGGTAGTCGCGGCGGGCCGCGGCGACGTCGGAGATGGCCGAGGCCATGGCCGCGTGGATGCCCAGGATGGATTCGGTGCGCAGGGACGCGCCGCCCCCGAAGCCCACGAGCACGCCCGCCGCACCCGTGCGCATGAGGTGCAGGGCCGGGGTGTAGCCCGCGGCGCCGCCCACGATCACGGGAACGTCCAGGTCATAGATGAACTTCTTGAGGTCCAGGGGCTCCTGGGTGCGCGAGACGTGCTCGGCGGAGACCGTGGTGCCGCGGATCACGAACAGGTCCACGCCCGCCTCGAGCACGGTGCGGTAGTGCTCCACGACGCGCTGCGGGGACAGGGAGCCGGAGACGATCACCCCGGACTCGCGGATCTCGGCCAACCGGGCCTTGATCAACTCGGGCTGGATCGGGGCGGAGTACAGCTCTTGCATCCGCCGCGTGGCCTGCGGCAGGTTTTCAGAGCTGAGGTCCGCGATCTCGTCCAGGACGGGCTGCGGGTCCTCGTAGCGGGTCCACAGGCCCTCGAGGTCCAGCACGCCCAGACCGCCGCAGCGGCCCAGGGCGATCGCTGTGGCCGGGGACATCACGGAGTCCATGGGCGCACCCACCACGGGGATGTCGAAGTTGTAGGCGTCGATCTGCCACGAGGTGCTCACGTCCTGTGGATCGCGCGTGCGTCGGGAGGGCACCAAGGCGATCTCGTCCAGGCTGAACGTGCGGCGTGCCCGCTTGGAGCGCCCGATTTCGATGTCGTAACTCACGAGGGATCCTTTCACCGCGCGGAGAGCGCGGGGGCTGGCGCGATCAGCGCTTGTAGTTGGGGGCTTCCACCGTCATGGTGATGTCGTGCGGGTGGGACTCCTTGAGCCCGGCCGGCGTGATCCGCACGAACCGCCCCTTGTGCTTGAGCTCCTCGATGCTGTGCGCGCCCACGTAGAACATGGTCTGGCGCAGCCCACCGTCCAACTGGTGCAGCACGGACGCGAGCGGCCCGCGATAGGGCACCTGGCCCTCGATGCCCTCGGGGATGAGCTTCTCGTCGTCGGCCACGTCCGCCTGGAAGTAGCGGTCCTTGGAGTAGGACGTGTTCTTGCCGCGCGACTGCATGGCCCCGAGCGAGCCCATACCGCGGTACGCCTTGAACTGCTTGCCGCCCACGAACACGAGTTCCCCGGGGGACTCGTCGCAACCGGCCAGCAGGGAGCCGAGCATCACGGAGTCCGCACCGGCCACGAGGGCCTTGCCGATGTCCCCAGAGAACTGCAGCCCGCCGTCGGCGATCAGCGGCACGCCCGCGGGGATGGTGACCTGGGCGGCCTCGTTGATCGCGGTGATCTGCGGGACGCCCACGCCCGCGATCACGCGGGTCGTGCAGATGGAACCCGGGCCCACGCCCACCTTCACGGCGTCCGCGCCGGCATCCACGATCGCCTGGGCGCCCGCGCGGGTCGCGGCCTGCCCGCCGATGATGTCCACGTGGGCGGCGGCGGAGTCCTTCTTGAGCCGGGCGATCATGTCCAGCACGCCCTGGGAGTGACCGTTGGCGGTGTCGATGAACAGGGCGTCCACGCCCGCGTCCACGAGCGTCATGGCGCGCTCGAAGCCGTCGCCGAAGAAGCCCACGGCCGCGCCCACGCGCAGCCGGCCCTCGTCGTCCTTGGTGGCCAGGGGGTACTGCTCCGCCTTGGTGAAGTCCTTGACGGTGATCAGCCCGGTCAGCCGGTCCTGCTCGTCCACCAGGGGCAGCTTCTCGATCTTGTGCTTCGCGAGCAGCGCGTGCGCCTCGTCCTTGCTCATCCCCACCTTGCCGGTGACCAGCGGCATGGGGGTCATCACGTCGCGGACGAGCCGGGTCTCGAAGTCGCTCTCCGGCAGGTAGCGGGTGTCACGGTTGGTGATGATGCCCAGCAGCTTCTGGTTCTCGTCCACCACGGGCAGGCCGGAGACCTTGAAGTAGCCGCAGAGCCGGTCCAGATCGGCCAAAGTGGCGTCCGGGGAGACCGTCACGGGATTGGTGATCATCCCTGACTCGCTGCGCTTCACGCGGTCCACGTGATCCGCCTGGTCCTGGATGGACAGGTTGCGGTGGATCACGCCGAGCCCGCCCTGGCGGGCCATGGAGATGGCCATGGCGGACTCGGTCACGGTGTCCATGGCCGCGGACAGCACGGGTGCCTCCAGGGTGATCCTGCGCGAGAGCCGGGTTTTGGTGGACGCCTCTGAGGGGATCACGTCCGTGTTGCCGGGCAGCAGCAGGACGTCGTCGTAGGTCAGTCCGGTGAAGCCGAACGGGTCGTCCATCAGGGCAGTGGGCACGTTGTCAGACACGGAGGGTCCCTTCCACACGAGGTTGTCCCGGCCAGTCTACGGGCCGGGCCCACCTGCTCCCCATTCCCTCAGCAGCTACGACATGGCTGTTCAGCCCAGAACCTCATCCAGCTGGCCCCCGAAGGCATCCGTGAGACTGAGCCCATAGGGGGCCGAGAGGTGGTTAGTGTCTGCGAACACGTAGACGTTACCGACGATCGGGTGGCACGATCCCCCGGGGCATATGAACGAGGTCATGTCCACCGAAACGTAGCCGTCGATGACGTCGGTCAGGGCCTTCTGGGGGTCGTCCTGCATCACAGCCGGGGGCACTTGGATACATTGGGGGTTGTCCCGGCCCAGAGTCAACGCACACTGGGTGAGCCCCTCCTTGAACCGAGGATTGTCGCGTATGCCCACCACGGTCGTTCCTCGCCCGGTGAGACGCCGGATGGCCGACGTGAGATTGTCGTGCACTGTCTCGGACTCCACGCTCGCGAACGTGCCCTGCAGGAAGACCGTGTCGAAGTCGTTGGAAGTGAGCAGGTCCTGCGAGTGTTCGAACCACCCGGCGCAGTGCGGTTGGGTCTTCGGCTGCTCCGATGGATCCGTGTAGAAGCATCCCTGCCCCACGTACGCGATCACCCGCCAGTTGTGATCTTGTGCGTAGGCCTTGATGGCAGGGATCCATTGCTGTGCGTGGCTGTTCCCCAGGACCAGGACCGTCTTCTCGGCATCGTCGTTACCCAGGACTTCCGTGCAGTACTTCCTGACCGAGGAGTCGATGCTGATATCTGAGGGGCACTTTGACCCCAAATCAGCGTGGTAGTTCGCAAGGTTCTCGACAAGCGGGAGCGTAGGGGCATCTGGGTCTCCCCTCAACTCATAGCCCGGTTCGAGGACCCGAGCACCGGGATTGTTCAGCTCAGCCTGCGCCTCGAGCTGGGCCGTACGGCGTCCCTCGAGGATGGACCACGTACCCGCAGTGGCGAGCACCAGACCCATGCAGACCACGATGATCAGCGCGAGCCTCCAGTTACTCGCCTCGGGCCACCTCCACCGCTTCAACGGCGTCTCAACCAGTTGGGTCAGCACCAGCGCCAGGACGATGGACAGGACCACGATCACCACACCGGAGCGCGGTCCGGCCACCGGCCGCTCCCGCACCATCAGGTAGGTGATGAGCAAGGGCCAGTGCACGAGGTAGAGGGCGTAGGCGGCGTCGCCCATGCGCACCACCGGGGTCCACGAGAGGAAACGGTCGAAACTCCATCGCGAACCTGACTGACCAGCCACAATGATCGCCGCCGCGGACAGCAACGGCCACAGAGCGATCCACCCCGGGAACGCGCCCTGGACGTCCACCAGGATGCCCACCAAGACCATGCTCACGAACCCGCCCCAGCCCAGGACCACGCGCAGCGCGCGGGACAGCCGCAGGTACGGGATGGCCAGGGCCACGAGTGAGCCCAGCGCGAACTCCCAGAGCCGTGCCCGGGTGTCGAAGTACGCGAACGACTGCTGGGTGTGGGTGGTGATCACCGAGAACACGAGGGATGCAGCGAAGACCACGCCGAAGCACGTGGCGAGCACGGGGATGCTGCTGCGCCCGGTCCGGCGCTTCACGAGCCAGGCAAGCCCAAAGATCAGCGGCCAGACCAGGAAGACCTGCCCCTGCACGGACAACGACCAGAAGTGCTGGAAGGGCGAGGCGCTGGAGTGGTCCGCCGCGTAGTAGTCCACAGCGTTGAAAGCGAGCGTCCAGTTCTCGAAGTAGAGGATCGAGGCCACGCCCTGGAAACGGAAGTCCGCGACGTCCTGCGCGGGGTACAGCCACCACACGAGGAACAGCGTGGTCAGGATGACGACGGTCGCCAGCGGCAGCAGCCGCTTGAAGGTGTGCAGCCAGTAGCGCCCGAGCGCCAGAGGACGTCCCCCCTCGAGCTTGCGGACGAACGAGAGTGTCATGAAGAACGCGGAGATGAACAGGAAGATGTCCACACCGCCGGAGACCCGGCCCATGAACACGTGGTAGAGCACCACCAGCAGGACCGCCACCGCGCGCAGCCCCTGCACCTCGGGCCGAAACCCCGAATACTGCTGGACACGCTCCGCCGACGAGGAACCAGCGTCGGCCCAGGACTGGGACCTCACCGGGGACGGAGGTGACGACGTACCGGCAGCGAGGTCCGCGGGAGGGGGAAAGCGCATCTGACCAGCTTAAACGTACCGGGGTGCTTTGATCGCATTGCACGCAGTCGTCAATACGCCCGTGGCGCCGCGCGGCGGTCCGCCCGTGCCCCGGTGCCTTGTCCCTCCCGCTCCGGCATCCCACAGGAGCCCGGCACACCCATTCCTCCACCCACACGAGGCCGGCGACCCACCCCTCGGAAGGGATGGGCCGCCGGTCGTTCAGCGTGCGCGGGCCGGAGCCCAGACGAGAACTCAGTCCTCGTCGTCGTCCTGCTTCTCCGCCACGAGGGTCTCCGTGGTGAGCACGAGCGCCGCGATGGACGCCGCGTTCTGCAGAGCGGAACGGGTGACCTTGACGGGGTCGATGATGCCCGCGGCGAGCAGGTCCTCGTACTCGTCCGTCAGGGCGTTGTAGCCGTTGCCGGGCTCGAGGTCCGCCACACGCGCCGCGACGACGTTGCCGTCCTGGCCCGCGTTCTCCGCGATCCAGCGCAGGGGCTGGGTCAGGGCGCGCCGCACGATGGTCACGGCCGTAGCCGCGTCCCCGGTCAGACCGAGGTCCGTGCCGTCGAGCGCCTTGGAAGCGTGGACCAGCGCGGAACCGCCGCCGGCCACGATGCCCTCCTCGAGGGCCGCGCGGGTCGAGGACACGGCGTCCTCGATGCGGTGCTTGCGTTCCTTCTGCTCGACCTCGGTCGCGGCACCGACCTTGATCACCGAGATGCCACCGGCCAGGCGCGCGAGGCGCTCCTGGAGTTTCTCACGGTCCCACTCGGAGTCCGTGCGGGCGATCTCCGCCTTGATCTCCGCCACACGCTCGGCCACGGCCTCCGAGGAGCCCGCACCGTCCACGAGCGTGGTCTGGTTCTTGGTCACGGTGATCCGGCGGGCGTTGCCCAGCTGGGACACGTCCACGCCCTCGAGCGAGATGCCGAGCTCGGGGGTGATCACGGTCGCATCCGTGAGCACGGCCAGGTCCTGCATGATCGCCTTGCGGCGGTCACCGAAACCGGGGGCCTTCAGGGCCACGACGTCGAGCGTGCCGCGCAGCTTGTTGACCACCAGGGTGGACAGGGCCTCGCCCTCGACGTCCTCGGCGATGATGGTCAGCGGCTTCTTGGCCTGCAGCACCTTCTCGAGCACGGGCATGAGGTCCTGGACCGAGGAGATCTTGCCCTGGAACAGCAGCACGAAGGTGTCGTCCAGGACGGCTTCCTGGCGCTCCGGGTCCGTGACGAAGGACGGGGACAGGTAGCCCTTGTCGAACTGCATGCCCTCGGTGACGTCCAGCTCCACCTCGGTGGAAGAACCGTCCTCGATGGTGATCACACCGTCCGTGCCCACGGTCTCGAAGGCGCGGGCAATCAGTTCGCCGATCTCCATGGACTGCGCGGAGATCGCGGCCACGTGGGCCACGTCCTTGCCCTCCACGGGGCGGGCGTTGTCGAGCAGACGCTGGGCCACGGTGGCCACGGCCGCTTCCACGCCGCGCTTGATGTCGCCCGGGGCCGCGCCGGCGGCCACGTTGCGCAAACCCTCCTTGACGATGGCCTGCGCGAGGACGGTCGCCGTGGTGGTGCCGTCACCGGCGACGTCATTGGTCTTGGTGGCCACTTCCTTGGCCAGCTGGGCGCCGAGGTTCTCGTACGGATCCTCGAGCTCCACCTCACGGGCGATGGTCACGCCGTCGTTGGTGATGGTGGGTGCGCCCCACTTCTTGTCCAGGACCACGTTGCGCCCGCGGGGGCCCAGCGTGACCTTGACGGTGTCGGCCAGTCGGTTGACACCGGATTCGAGCGCTTTGCGAGCGGCGTCGTTGAACACCAACTGCTTGGGCATGTGTGCTCCTTACGAAACGAGAAGGGTGTGGAAATGACGGCGCGGTGCCCGCGTGGCCCGTTCTCGGGCGAACGTCCGGGCACCGCGCACGAAAGTCGTTGCGGGGATTACTTCTCGATGACGGCCAGCACGTCCCGCGCCGGGAGCACCAGGTACTCCTCGCCGTTGTACTTGACCTCGGTCCCGCCGTACTTGGAGAAGATGACCACGTCACCCTCCTTGACGTCCACGGGGATGCGGTTGCCCTTGTCGTCCACGCGGCCCGGGCCCACGGCCAGGACGGTGCCTTCCTGCGGCTTCTCCTTGGCGGTGTCCGGGATGACCAGACCGGAAGCGGTGGTCTGTTCAGCGGCCAGCGGCTGAACCACGATGCGATCCTCGAGAGGCTTGATGGAGACCGACACGATCTCTCCCTTTCTTCTAGGCGTGTGAGACGGTGTGCGAACGCGCCGTGTCATGGGGTCCCATGACCGCGTCCGCCACAGGCCAGTTGGCGTGCCAACCGTCGTCGCGGTGCCGATTGAGCGCCTGGCCTTTAGCACCCTCAGCATGAGAGTGCTAATCATCACTGTAGGGAGACGGGCCGCGCGCGGTCAAGGCGCGCCCGCCGCGCTCGTCTCTGGGCACAATCCGCGGGTACGACGCCGCCGTCCCCGCGGCCGCGTCAGTCGAGGCCGGCGAGCCGTCCGTGCCGCGTCAGTAGTAGACCGCGAGCCGTCCGTGGGGACCGTCGTGGCACGTGACCGGGGTGTCGAACACGCGCGTGAGGGTCTCGTCCGTCATGATCTGCTCGGGCGGGCCGAACTCCACCACGCGACCGTCCTTCACGGCGCAGATCCAGTCCGAGTAGTGGCTCGCGAAGTTGATGTCGTGCAGCACGATCAGCACGGTGCGTCCGAGCTCGTCCGCGACGCGGCGCAAGTGATGCATCATGTGCACCGAGTGGCGCATGTCCAGGTTGTTCAGGGGCTCGTCCAGCAGGAGGTACTCGGTGTCCTGGCACAGCACCATGGCCACGTAGGCGCGCTGGCGCTGACCGCCCGAGAGCTGGTCCAGGTAGCGGTTCTGCAGGGGTCCCAGGTCGAAGAAGTCGATCGACTCGGAGATGATCCGCTCGTCGTCCCGGGTGATCCGCCCGCGCGTATAGGGGAAGCGACCCAGCGCCACGAGCTGACGCACGGTGAGCCGCGCGGTGAAGTGGTTCTCCTGGCGCAGCGTGGAGACCACCTTGGCGAGTTCACGCGGCGGCGTCCTGCTCACGTCGTGACCGCCGATCTCCACGGTGCCGGCCTCGGGACCCAGCAGGTGACCCATCATGGTCAACAGCGTGGACTTCCCCGCGCCGTTGGGCCCCACGAGCGCGGTCACGCCACCGGCGGGGATCTGCAGATCCACCGGCCCGATCGCCAAGTCCGTGCCGTACTCCTTGACCAGTCCGGTCAACTGGATCACAGTCTGCCCCTCCTCAGGATCACGAAGAGGAAGACACTGCCACCCACCAGCTCGATGATGATGGACACAGCGCCCTCCGCGTAGAAGACGTTCTTCAGGACGAAATAGGCCCCGGACAGCACCGCGAAACCGATCAGCGCGGCCATGGGGAACACGTAGCGGTGGTCGTGGGTGTCCGCGAACTGGTACGCCAGGATCGCCACGAGGAACCCCAGGAACGTCATGGGCCCGATCAGGGACGTAGAGACCGCCATCAGAATAGACACCCAGAACAGGGTGAGCAGCAGCCCCCGGCGGTGGTCCATTCCCAGGTTCGTGGCCACGTCCCGCCCCATAGCCATGACGTTGAGCGTGCGGGAGTGCGCGTACAGGGCCACCGTGGCCACCACGCACAGCGGCACGGCCAGCGGGAAGTACCCGGGATCCGCGTTGGCCACCGAGCCGAACAAGCGGGCGCTGAGCACGTCGAACTCGCTCGGTGAGAGCAAGCGCTGCATGAAGGTGGACACCGCGCCGAGCCCGCCGCCCAGGACGATGCCGATCAGCAGCATCACCTGCACGTTGGCGTACTTGCCCGAGAGCAACCAACCGTAGAGCCCCAGCGCGAACACGATCATGAGGCTCACCTGCAGGGCGTACTGCGGCAGCCCCTGCACCGCACTGACCCCCACCGCACCCAGGAAGTACACCGCCGAGGTCTGGATGAGCACGTACAGGGACTCGAAACCCATGATCGACGGCGTGATGATCCGGTTGTTCGCGGCGGTCTGGAACGCGACCGTGGCCATGGCTTGGCTCACCGCCACGATCAGGATCACCACCACGCTCGTGGCCCGGGACTCGGCGATCCGCCAGAACCCCGGGGTGCCGAACGGCAGGGGGTTGTCCCACGTGAGGATGCCCGCGCAGAACACGAGTCCCGCCGCGAGCAGGGACAGCGCGGTGATCCAGTAGCGGCGGCGGTGGGCCGGGGAGACGAAGGCCCCCGACCCAGTGCGCGCCCGGTCGTGGCGCAGCGCGGTCACCTCAGACATGGCGCCGGCTTCGCAGCAACAGGGCGATGAACACCGCAGCGCCCACGATGCCCAGGATCAGGGACACGGGGACCTCGAACGGCGCGATGATCGTGCGCCCGATCAGGTCACACACCGTGACCAGGCCGATCCCGAGCAGGCACACCCACGGCAGGTTGGAGCGCAGGTCGTCGCCCCGGAACAGGGACACCACGTTGGGCACGATCAACCCCAGGAACGGCAGGTTGCCCACGACCACTGTGACCACGCCGGTGGCCGCGGCCACGAGTCCGGTGCCGATCAGGATGATCCGGTTGTAGTTCAATCCCACGTTGGTCGCGATGTCCTCGCCGAGTCCCGCCACGGTGAGCCGGTCCGCGGTGATGACCACGAGCACCGCCACGAGTGCCACGACCCAGAGGGTCTCGTACTGGCCGCGCAGCACGGACGTGAAACTGCCGGCGAACCACACGCCCAGGTTCTGCAACCGGTCCGTGACGAGCGCCAGGTAGGTGGAGATCGACCCCACCACGGCCCCGAGCATGATCCCCACGATCGGCACGATCAGGGAGGAACGCAGCGTAACCCGGCGCAGGAACGCGAAGAACACCATGGTCCCCACGAACGCGGCCACGATCGCGCCGATCATCCGTGCGCTCAACCCGGCGTCCGGGGCCAGGATCATCATGAGCAACAACCCCAGCCCGGCCCACTCGGTGGTGCCCGTGGTCGTGGGTTCCACGAACCGGTTCTGGGTGAGCAACTGCATGACCAGCCCGGACATGGCCATCGCGGCACCGGCCAGGACCAGGGCCACCGTGCGGGGAATCCGGGTCAGACCCAGGAACTGCTCACCCTGGGCGTCCGAAAGGTCCGCGACCCCCGTGACCAGGGACAGCCAGAGCAGTCCCAGGACCACCAGCAGGGCGAGCCAGAACTTCCAGTCCCGGGCCACCCCCGTGCGGGTCGGACGTTGTGCAGTGGAGACCATCACGTGTGCTTCCTGGATCATGCCGAAGCCCCGCGGGAGGCTCCCGCGGGGCGTCGGTGGTCGTGCGGGGTGGGAGGGATCAGTTGCTCCGGCCTCCCAGTTTCTCCGCGATGTCGTCGAGGATCTCGGTGTAGGTCTGGATCCCCTCGTTCGTGTAGGTGTCCGCGGGCAGGTAGACCACGTTGCCGTTCTTCACCGCGGGGACGTCCTTGAGGGCCTCGGACTTCTCGATCACCTCGGACGCCGGGCTGGCACCCTCGGAGGTCTTCACGCCCGCGTCACGGTCCAGCACGATGAGCAGTTCCGGTCGGGACTGGGCGATGGCCTCCACAGAGATGTCGTCCCCCTGGTGGTTGTCGGAGCCCTCGACCTTCAGCGCGGGCTGCAGCCCCACCATGTCGAACAGCGGGCCGATCGTGCGTCCCTTGCTCGGTGCCACGTACCCGATGTCACCACCGGAGACGATCACGCCCATCGTGGACTGGCCGTCGTAGGCGTCCTTGGCGCGCTGGGCGGCCTGGTCGAGCCCGTCGGTGAGTCGGCGGGCTTCCTCCTGCTTGCCGAAGACCTCGCCCAGGGCCGTGGTCTGGCGCTTGAGTTCCTCGTCCAGCGGCTGATCGTCGCGCGGATCCAGTTCCAGCATGGCGGCGTCCGGGACGAGCTTTTTGATGTCGTCGTAGTACTGCGTGAAGCGCTGCCCGTTGATCACGAGGTCCGGGTCCACCCCGGCGATCGCCTCGAGATTCGGTTCGCGGTGCGAACCCAGGTCCACCACGGCATCGTCGTTCGCATAGGAGATGCCGTTCGGGATCAGCTGCTTGGGGGCGGCCTTGAGCTGTACGCCCCAGTCCGCGAGCGTCTCGAACACCCGGTTGTCGGTGGCCACCACGGACTGCGGCGGTGCGGGAACGGTCTGCTCGCCCTTGTTGTCCGTGACGGTCACGGTGGCCGAGGACGCCTGGTTGTCGGAGGCGTTCTGGGCGTTGGCACCGCATCCCACGAGGGCCAGTGCCGCCACGGCACTCAGCGCCACACCGGGGATCAATCGGTTCATGGACATGGATCTTCTCGCAATCTCGCGGGGTCGTCTGTTACGGGCGGCCAGCCACTAGGTGAGCCTAACCTAATTAGGGATGCGGATCGTAATGTAAATGGTTCTGTGACGGGCGTCGCGGCCCGCGCGTTCGCCGCGGCTTCCCCGCGCCGTGATGTGATGGACGCGTGAACGCCTCCACCGCCCCCGACGACGCCGAGACCCGCAGCCTCGCCCAGCTGCTGACCCCGCAGGGGATGCGGCTGCTGGATTCGCTGGGCCCCTACGACCCGGACGCCACGCTCTCGCTCTCCCAGTCCCTGCGAGCACAGGGCCACGACCCGGAGCTCGTGGCCGCGGTCCTCACCCAGTCCCGGTTGCGCGCCAAGGCCCACGCCAAGTTCGGGGACTTCGCCCGTCACATGGTCTTCACGCGCGATGGTGTGGAGCAGGCCACCCGGTGGTCGGTGGCCGCCCTGCACGCCCAGCGGTTCGCGCAAGCGGGGATCGAGCACGTGGTGGACCTGGGATGTGGGATCGGCGCGGACTCGCTGGCCCTGGCCGCGCTCGAGCGCACGGTCACCGCGGTCGAGCGGGACCCGGTCACCGCGGCCGTGGCGACCGTCAACCTCACGGGATGGCCGCGCGCTCGCGTCGTGTGCGCGGACGCGCAGTCCTTGGACCTGGACGCCCTTGAGTCCGGTCCCGCGCAGGGCGTGTGGCTGGACCCCGCGCGCCGGGTCTCGGGTCACGGGCGCACGCGGCGGTTGTTCGACCCGGAGGCCTTCTCCCCTCCCCTGTCCTTCGTCACGGACCTCGCGGACCGGGGGCTCGCCGTGGGCGCCAAGCTCGGTCCCGGCATCCCCCACGAGCACGTCCCGCGCGCCGCGGAGGCCCAATGGATCTCACAGCACGGTGACGTCGTGGAGGTCGCATTGTGGTTCAACGCCGTGCGCCGCCCGGACGTCGCGCGCGCCGCCCTGGTCCTCGGACACGACGGCGCACCCCGCCTTCCCGGCGCCGCCGACGACACGCTCGTGCCGGGTGACGACGCGCCGGGTGCCGGGGACGGCCGGAACGGTGACGCATCCCGGGACGGTGCCGCGGCGTCGTTGGCGGCCGAACTGACCTCCGCGACGTGGGAGTCGCCCGCGGCGGAAGGGGATCTGCTGGGCGCGGTGGGGCAGTACTTCTACGAGCCCGACGGCGCGGTGATCCGCGCGGGGCTCGTGACCGATCTCGCGCAGCGCATCGGAGCGCGTCTGATCCATCCCGCGATCGCGTACCTGAGCTCGGACACGCTCGTGCACACCCCGCTGGCCACCGCGTACGAGGTGCGCGAGGTGCTGCCCCACACCGTGAAGACCCTCAAGAAGTGGGTGCGGGAGCAGGACGTGGGAACGCTGGAGATCAAGAAACGCGGCACGGACGTGACCCCCGAGCAACTGCGTAAGCAACTTGCACCCCGGGGCACACAGCGAGCGACCCTGGTCATGACGCGACTCGAGCAGGCGGGGAAGGAACGGCGCGTGGTGCTCGCCGTAAACCTCGTACACTGATACCCCTGTGTTCGGACCGCGCGCGACACCCCGGTGGTCGGCAACGACGTCCCGGTTCAGGTCACGACCGCCGATCCCGGTGCACCCATGAGAGGACCACGCCGTGCAGATTGATTTCCACAGCTCCGAACGTTCCACCCTGGGTGTGGAGTGGGAGGTCGCCCTGGTCGAGCGCGAGAGCGGCGAGCTCGCCCCGCGCGGCCAGGAGGTCCTCGATGCCCTCGTGGCGCAGCACCCGCAGTTCGGTGAGGAGGGGGACCACCCCCATGTCACGGGCGAGTTCCTGCAGAACACCGTGGAGATGGTGACCGGTGTGTGCGACACCGTGGGCGAGGCCGTGGACCAGCTCGCGGACACCCAGGACCGGATCCGGGAGATCACCGATTCGCGGTCCCTCGAGATCTTCGGCGCGGGGACCCACCCGTTCTCCCAGTGGGCGGACCAGCCCGTGGTGGACAAGGAACGCTACTTCAAGGTCCTGGACCGCGCGCAGTACTGGGGCCGGCAGATGGTGATCTTCGGGGCCCATGTGCACGTGGGCATCGACCACCGGGACAAGGCCCTGCCCGTCCTGGAGGGCCTGCTCAACTACTATCCCCACCTGCTCGCGCTGTCCGCGAACTCGCCGTACTGGTGCGGCCAGGACACGGGGTACGCGTCCCACCGGGCACTGATCTTCCAGCAGCTGTCCACGGCGGGGCTGCCCTTCCACTTCGACACGTGGGGCGAGTACGAGTCCTACGTCAACGACCTCATCGAGACCGGCGTGATCGAGGAGATCTCCGAGAACCGCTGGGACATCCGCCCCGTCCCCCGCTTCGGGACCGTGGAGATGCGCGTGTGCGACGGTCCCTCGACCCTGCGGGAGGTGGGCGCGATCGCCGCACTGACGCAGTGCCTGGTGGAGTCCTTCTCCCGTTCCCTCAACGACGGCGAGACGATCCCCGTGATGCCCCCGTGGCACCACCAGGAGAACAAGTGGCGCGCCGCGCGCTACGGTCTCGAGGCCGTGGTGATCCGGGACACCCGCAACCGCGAGCGCCTGGTCACGGAGGACCTCGCGGATCTGCTCACCGACCTGGAACCCCTCGCGGACGAGCTCGGCTGCGCCCGCGAGCTCGCCCACGTGGAGACCATGATGAGCGGGGCCGTGGGCTATCAGCGCCAACGGCGCGTGGCCCGGGAGAACGGCGGGGACCTGCGCGCCGTGGTCATGGACATCGTGGAGCGCAACCGCTCGGAACGCTGATCCGGATACGGCCCGGCAGGACTACGCCGCCGGCATCGACACCGTGGACACCGGCAGGCCGGGGTCCGCGGTGAACGAGATCCCGGTGGGCTGACGGCCTTGCGCCACCAGTCGGGAGCCCAGGGCCGCGACCATCGCCCCGTTGTCGGTGCACAGGGACAGCGGCGGGATCACCACGGGAATCCCGTGCTCACCGCACCGCGCGGTCACGACCTCTCGCAACCGGGAATTGGCGGCCACGCCCCCGCCCATGAGAAGCGTGGTGATCCCGTGTTCGGTGCACGCCAGCACGGTCTTGCGCGCGATCACGTCCACGACCGACTCCTGGAAGCTTGCGGCCACGTCCGCCACGGGGACGGGTTGATCGGCGGCGTCGAACGCTTCGACCACGCGGGCCACGGCCGTCTTCAAGCCGGAGAAGGACATGTCGTAACGGTGCGGACCGGGATTCTCGGCCGACCCCATGTACTTACCCGCCGTCAGCCCCCGGGGGAACGCGAAAGCCGTCGGGTCGCCGTCCTTCGCGGCCTTGTCGATCGCTGGCCCACCGGGGTAGGAGAGGCCGAGCAGGCGGGCGACCTTGTCGTAGGCCTCGCCGGCGGCGTCGTCGATCGTGGCGCCCAGGAGCCGCACGTCGCTCGTGATGTCGGGGACGGCCAGGATCTCGGTGTGGCCCCCGGAGACGAGCAGCGCGCCCAGGCCGTCGGGCAGCTCACCGCGGTCGTCGAGCAGGCCCACCCCCACGTGGGCCACGAGGTGGTTGATCGCGTACAGGGGTTTGCCCGTGGCCACCGCGAGTGCCTTGGCCGCCGCGACGCCTACCATGAGCGCCCCGGCGAGCCCGGGCCCGGAGGTCACGGCGATCGCGTCGAGCTGGTCCAGGGTCACACCGGCGTCGTCGAGCGCAGCACGCACCGCGGGGACGAACGCCTCGAGGTGCGCGCGCGAGGCGATCTCGGGGATCACGCCGCCGAAGCGCACGTGTTCGGCCATGGACGAGGACACCGTGTTGGTGAGCAGCTCGGTGCCCCGCACGATCCCGATACCCGTCTCGTCGCACGAGGACTCGATGCCCATGACGAGCGGTTCAGCGGTGTTCATGAATGGTCCTTCCGTCCGCGCTGCGGGTGGGCTCCTTCGCGGGGACCAGTTCGCAGCGCATGATCAGCGCGTCGTGGCCGGGCCCGTAGTAGTGCGCCCGGGTGTGGATGTGGTGATAGCCGAAGTGGCGGTACAGCTCTTGTGCCCGCGGATTGTCCGCCCGCACCTCGAGCATCATCTCGGTGGCGCCGCTGCGAATCGCGGCCTCGTGCAGCACGCGCAGCAGGGCACTGCCCAGGCCCTTGCCCTCGTGGTCCTTCGCGACCGCGATGGTCTGCACATCCGCGACCGGCGGGATGCTCATCATCCCCGCGTAGCCCACGATCTCCCGGTCCCGGGTGAGCACCCAGTACTGCCGTGTGGGGTGGGTCAGTTCCTCGTGGAACATGTGCCGGGGCCAGGCGTCCTCGGGGAACAGGACGGTCTCCAGCGCGTACACGTCGTCGAGGTCCCCAGGTTGCATGGGGCGCAGCGCGTAGCCCGCCGGTAACGACGACGCCGCTCCCACCGCAGCCGCGTGCCCTCCCGTCATGGGGTGGCCCGTCACCGGGTGGCCCGCTTGGGGGATGCGGGCACCTTGGCGTCGGAATCGCGCAGGTACAGGGGGGACGTGTCGGTGCTCAGTTTCTGACCGCGGCTCGTGATCGCCCACGCCGCCCGGGCGAGATCCGCGGCGGAGGGGTGCAGGTCCGAGAATCCCGGGACCGCGTGCGACAACCGATCGGAGTAGAGCCCCGCACCGGAGCCGTAGCACGGCAGCGCGGGAACGTCCTCCGGGGGGCCAACCCGGGGATCGCCCAGCGGGGTGATCACGGGTCCGAGCTCGTCCTCGTGCACCCGGTAGTCGCGGCGGTAGAGCTCCTTGCGGCGCGCATCGGTGACCACCACGAACTCCGCATGACCCGCGGCGAGCGCCTCCGGGGCCACGTGGAACGCCGCCGCGTCCAGGGAACACACCCCATGGACAGGCAGGGCCCAGGCAAAGCCCAAGGTGCGACCGGTCACAAGTCCCGCGCGCAGACCCGTGAACGGTCCGGGACCGGTGCCCACGAGAACGGCGTCCAGGTCGGTGCCGGTGAGGCCCGCCTCCGCCATGAGGTCGTGCACGGCGGGAGCCAGGGCCTCGGCGTGGGATCGGGTGTCGACGGTGTCGAACCTGCTCAAGACCTCACCGTCCCGGGACAGTGCCACGGACGCGATCGACGAGGAATCCAGACTCAGCACAAGCACCCGAACAGTCTAAGCCCGGCCCCGCAACCGCTCCGGGCCCCGGCGACCGCCAGCCGCCATCACTCCGGGCTCCGGCCGCCCCTCGCCCCGGCACTACGTGGCGAGGTCACAACTGGAGGGGGTCCGCCCAACGGGGTCCGTAGCCGCGCACGATCACCGCGCGCGGTTCATCGCTGAGTTGCTCCGCGGATTTCCACTCGTCGTTGAGGGCGCGGATCACGTCCGCCGCGGAGGGGGAATGGCCCTCTCCGTCGGAACCTGATCCGCCGGAGAGCACCGCCCCACGGAGATCCGCGGGGTCCTCACCGTCCGTGGTCCCCACGGTGGACTCCGCACCCGTCGCGTCCGACACCGGATCCGCCGAACCGGGCCCGTCCTGCGTACCCCGCGCCCGGACGATGTCGATCACCAACCGGGAATCGCTGAGGTGTTCCACCTTGCCGGTCCCCCACTCCACGACGGTCACGCACGTGTCCACGGTGTCCTCGAGGTCGATGTCGTCCACGTCCGCCGCGGAGTCCAAGCGATAGGCGTCCACGTGCACGAGATCGGGTCCGCCCGGGCGGGGCCCGTCCGGATCGTTGGGGTGCACGCGGCTCAACACGAACGTGGGGGATATGATCCCGTCGCGCACGCCGAGGCCCCGGCCGAGCCCCTGGGTGAACGTGGTCTTCCCGGCGCCGAGGTCACCGTTGAGCATGACCAGGTCCCCGGCCCGCAGGTGCTCGGCCACCCGCTCGGCGAGCACCCGGGTGTCATGAGCGGTGTCGGGATGCCGAGTCACGGTCCAGGCGGCACCGTCCGCCGCGCTCCCGGCTGTTCCGAGGCCGTCGGCATCGGGAGCGTTCACGTACTCCCGGGGTACGCGCGGCGAGATCCTCGTGACGATCTCGTAGTTGATCGTCCCCGCGGCATCCGCCCACCGCGTGGCGGACGGGTCCTCCCCTGCCCCGAACAGCACGGCCTCGTCCCCCACGCGCACGGGCGGTTCCGCCGCGGACGAGTCCACTCCGGGCGGTTCCGATCCGGACGACGACGCCGCGGGCTCCCCGCCCCGTGACAGGTCCACGACGCACTGGTCCATCGCGATCCGCCCC
Source organism: Kocuria sp. CPCC 205261 (assembly GCF_040981025.1). Classification (NCBI taxonomy): domain Bacteria; kingdom Bacillati; phylum Actinomycetota; class Actinomycetes; order Micrococcales; family Micrococcaceae; genus Kocuria; species Kocuria sp. CPCC 205261. The sequence continues at coordinate 250,046 of NZ_JAVKPU010000001.1, forward strand.
ACCACGGGGTACACCCGGTCCCCGATCCGCACGGGGGGGCCCGTGGCTACCCGGGGAACGCCGTCGGCGTAGCCCAGCGGGATCAGCGCAAGGTGCGTGGGCCCGGTGGTACGGTACGCGAAACCGTACGAGACCCCGTGGCCCGCGGGAACGGCTTTGACGTTGGCCACACGGGCCCGCAGGGTCATGGCCGGGCGCAGGCCGAAGTCCTCGGGGGTGCGATCCGCGAACGGGCTCAGCCCATACAGGCCCAGCCCCACCCGCACGGCGTCGCGGAGCATGAGATCGGGATCCGCCATGTCCTGTGCCCCGAATAATCCGGGGGTGTTGGCCGCGTGGATCAGGGTGGGGTCCAGGCCCGCGTCGCGCGCGATCCGCACCGCATCGCTGAGTGCGTGCAATTGCGCAACGGTCTCGGCCTCGCGCTGCGGTTCGTCCGCGACGGCGAGGTGCGTGAAGATCCCTTCCACGCTCAGCAGACCGGCGTTCTGAGCGGCCACCACGCGCTCGACGAACCCGGGCCACTCCTCCACCGTGGCACCGTTACGGCCGAGCCCGGAATCGAGTTTCAGGTGCACCGTGGCCGGGGTGCCCGTGTCGCGGGCGGCGGCCAGAACGGCGTCGAGCTCCCACCCGTTGATACCCAGGCGGACGTCGCGTCGCAGCGCCTGTTCGAAGTCCGTGGCAGGGGTGTGCAGCCACGCGAGCACGGGGGCGGTGATGCCCGCGTCGCGCAGGGCCACCGCCTCGGACGCGTGCGCCGTGCCGAGCATATGGGCGCCGGCGGCGAGCACCGCGCGCGCCACCGGAACCGCCCCGTGGCCGTACGCATCTGCCTTGACCACGGCGATCAGCGTGCGCCCCCGGGCGAGTTCCGCGAGGCGCCGCACGTTGTGCTGCACGGCGGAGAGGTCCACCACCGCGCTGCGTTCGCTGGGTTGCCGGGGCTGTCGGTCTGTCATCGCACTCACCATTCCATTGTGCCCTGCGCCGCCGGCGCGCCCGGCCCCGCCCGAGTCACGCGCACTCGTTCCCGGGCGGGCGGTCGCGGTACGCCGCCCCAGTAGGCTGGTCGCGTGTCCTCTCCCGATCGGCCCCGTGTCCTGCTGCTGAGCATGCACACGTCCCCCGTGGACCAGCCCGGGACCGGGGACGCCGGTGGCATGAACGTGTACGTGTGGCACCTAGCCCACGCGCTCGCCCACGCGGGCTGGGCCGTGGACATGGCCACCCTCGATCGCGATCCGTCCCATTCCCCCGGCATCCGCACGACGGACCTCGCCCCGGGCGTGCGGCTGCTCACCGTGGCGCTCGCGGGCGCCGCAGAGGTCCCCAAGGAGGGCCTGCCCCGGTTCGCTCGTGCCTTCGGCGAGGCCCTCGCACAGCATTACGCCGACGACGCCGCGCCCGTCGTGCACGCCCACTACTGGCTCTCCGGCGTGGCCGGGCTCCACGTGGCCAGCTTCCTCCGGGCTCCCCTCGTCCTGACCCTGCACACCTCCGCCGCCGCCAAGAACCTGCGCGCCGGATCGGACGAGTCCCCCGAACCGGCCGAGCGGGAGGCCGCCGAACGAGAACTGATCGCCCACGCCTGCCGCACCGTGGTGAACACCCCCGCGGAACAGCGGCAGGTCGTGGAGCTGTACGGCGCGGATCCGGCGAGCGTGGTCGTGATCCCGCCCGGGGTGGACCCCGAGGTCTTCCACCCGCCGGTCCCGGACGAACGGGACGAGTTACGGAACGGGCCCTTCACCGTCCTGTCCGCGGGACGCATGCAACCCCTCAAGGGACAGCAGATCCTGGTCCGCGCGCTCGGAGAGTTGCACCGCAGTCACCCCGACGTTCCCGTTCGCTTGATCCTGGCCGGTGTGGGCTCCCCCGGCTTCCTGGCCCACCTGCGCGAGCTGGCGGACGCGGGGGGCGTGGCGAGCGCCGTCGACTTCCGCGGCTCTCTGCCCCGCGAGGACCTCGCCCGACTCATGGGCCGGGTGGACGCGGTGGCCGTGGCGTCGTCGTCGGAAACGTTCGGGCTCGTGGCGGTCGAGGCCCAGGCGTGCGGGACGCCCGTCCTGGCCACGGACGTGGACGGACTGCGCTACGCCGTGCGCGACGGTGAGACCGGCCGGCTCGTCCCGGACCGCGAGCCCGCGAGCTGGGCGGACGCACTGTACCGCGCGGCCCGGGACCCGGGCGCGTGGCGAGCAATGTCACACGCCGCTCGGCTGCGAGCGCGCGAGCTGACGTGGGACGACGTCGCCGCGCAGCACGCTGCGGCCTACCTCGCCTGTGCGGCGCGCGAGCACGACGCCTAAACTTTCCCGTGTGACCACCGCGTACCTGAGCCGTGATTCCCTTGCCCGTTACCTGGACCGCTCCCGGATCACCGGGGCCGTCGCGACCCCCCGTGAAGCCAACCTCCGCAACATCCAGGGTTTCCTGGACGGGGACCAGCACCAGCACATGGGGGTCGAGCGCACCAGGGACTGGGATTTCGACTCCGTCTTCGAGCTCATGCGTGACCGCGTGGGGATCAACGACGACCCCGAGTACGCCGAGGGCCAGGACTTCATTTCCGCGCAGCTGTGCGTGGCCGGACTCGACCGCTACGCCGAGCTGTTCAGCCGCGCGGTGCAGGGCCGCAAGCGGTTGTTGTTCGCGACCGGTCATCCCTCCGGCCTCGCGCCCGTGTACGCCCGGCTCGCGCGGGTGGCCCGCAAGTCCGGGGCGCGCGTGCTGCGCTTCGACGAGGCCCTGCCGTTCGAGGACGGGGACGTCCGCCAGATCGAGGACGTCGTGATGGTCGAGCAGTACGGCGGCCTGCGCCACACCCACTTCCCCGAGCCCATGCAGCTGGTCCTCGATCACCTGCGGGACCAGGGCCGCGAGGCGCCGGACCTCGTGATCGCCGATCACGGGATGGCCGGGTACGCGGGCTCGCGGGCGGGGCTGTCCACCATCGCGATGGGTGACTGCAACGACCCCGGGATCTTCGTCGCTGAGGCCCAGGGGCAGGTGGAGGTCGTGGTCCCGCTGGACGACAACGTCCCCCCGCACCTCTACGACCCCGTGGTGGACTACATCATTTCCCGTGCGGGGCTCGCGGGGCAGGAACGCGGCTGAGTTCGGCGATCCCGTCCAACCAGTCGCACGCCTGCCGCGCGGGCGGTCGGCCCTCGGCGGCGTCGTGCCGACCCGCGTCCCCGAACCGGGACGCGCCCGCTGCCGCGAGGGTCTCGTCCAGCACGACGACGCCGCGCGCGAACGTCTCCCCGTACGTGCGGTCCCCAAGGCCGAACGCCGCGTAGCGCACGCCGCTCAGATCCGCGGCTCCTTCGGCCACTGCCGTCGCGAAGGCCCGCGCGGACGTGGGCAGTTCGCCGTCCCCGTACGTGGAACACACCACGACGTGCGGGTGGGAGGTGTCCAGAGCGGCGGGGTACGTTCCTGGGCGTGGGGGCGGAGCTGAGTCGGGAGGGACTACCCGTGGTGTGCCGCCCGGTGTCCCCGGGGAGCGAACGGGAATCGGTGGTGCTGGCCTGGCCGCGGGGTGTGGCCATGCCCCGGCGGGTCCGGGCGGTCGCGGACCTGGCGCGCGCGTCCGCCGAGGGCTCGGCGGTCTTCCGCTGAACCGCGCGAGGGCCGGGCCGTACGCCCGCCCCCAGGGACCCGGGCCGCCGCACCCGCGGGCCCGGGCCAGCGGCAGGACGCGCGCCCCCGGACGCGACCGAGGGCCGCCCGGTACGTGCCGGGCGGCCCTCGCGGCGTCGTCGTGCGGAGCTACGGGACGATCAGCGCTCGACCTCGCCGCGGATGAACTTCTCCACGTTCTCGCGGGCGGTGTCGTCGTCGAACTGCTCGGGCGGGGACTTCATGAAGTAGGAGGACGCCGAGGTCAGCGGTCCCCCGATGCCGCGGTCCAGGCCAATCTTCGCAGCGCGGATCGCGTCGATGATCACACCGGCGGAGTTGGGCGAGTCCCACACCTCGAGCTTGTACTCGAGCGAGATCGGGGCGTTGCCGAAGCCGTGGCCCTCGAGGCGGACGAAGGCGAACTTGCGGTCGTCAAGCCACCCCACGTAGTCCGAGGGTCCGATGTGCACGTCCTTGGCCCGCATCTCGTGCGGCACGTTGGACGTCACGGCCTGGGTCTTGGAGATCTTCTTGGACTCGAGCCGCGAGCGCTCGAGCATGTTCTTGAAGTCCATGTTCCCGCCCACGTTGAGCTGGTACGTGCGGTCCAGGACGTAGCCGCGGTCCTCGAGCAGCTTGGCCAGCACGCGGTGGGTGATGGTCGCGCCCACTTGGGACTTGATGTCGTCGCCCACGATCGGCACGCCGGCGTCCGTGAACTTCTGCGCCCACTCGTCGGTCCCGGCAATGAACACGGGCAGGGCATTGACGAACGCCACACCGGCGTCGATCGCGGCCTGCGCGTAGTAGCGGTCGGCCTCCTCGGAACCCACCGGGAGGTAGGAGACGAGCACGTCCACCTCGCGCTCGCGCAGCACCTGCGCGACGTCCACGGGCTCGGCGTCCGATTCCGTGATGGTCTCGCGGTAGTACTGGCCCAGCCCGTCCAGGGTGGGTCCGCGCTGCACGTTCACGTCCAGGTGGGGGACCTTTGCGATCTCCATGGTGTTGTTCTCGGAGGCCAGGATCGCCTGGGAGAGGTCCAAGCCCACCTTGGCGGTGTCCACGTCGAACGCGGCCACGAACTGCACGTCTCCCACGTGGTAGTCACCGAAGCGCACGTGCATGAGCCCGGGCACGGTCTCGGAGGGGTCTGCGTCCCGGTAGAAGTGGACGCCCTGGATGAGCGATGTGGCGCAGTTGCCCACACCGGCAATGGCCACTCGGATGGGATTTTCGGACACGGTTCTCCTCAGCTCGGGTGATGACGGCCACGCGCACCTCGCGCGTTCGTGCGTGGGCACCGCATCCCGCCGTGCCACGCCGCACGCAACCGACTCCACAGTCTAGCCACGCGCTCGGACGTGCCTCGCCCGGGCACCACCGTGACGACGACGCCGCTGCCGCCCTCACGCTGCACGGTCACCCGGCCAGGACGACCTCCACGAGCAACAACACCGCGACCAGCAAGAACACGACCCCGGCCACAATCTCGACCTCGGCTGAGCGTGTTTGGAACCGCCGCGCCAAGGCGGGGACGGAACCGAACCACGCGACGGCCAGGAACCACGCCAAGCCCACGGCCATGAGCAGCGCCAGGGCGATCAGTCCCTCCCACCACAGGATGTCCGCGGGAACCACGGTCGCGAACAGGGCGATGAAGAAGACGATCGCCTTGGCATTGGCCAGGTTGGTGATCGTCCCCTGGAGCAGGGCCTTGCCCGATGTGAGGTTGCGGGTCCCGAGCAGACCTCCGGCCTTCGAGAACGCGGGACCCCCGATCGTGCCCGCGGATGCGGCGGGGCTCGCGGCGACGTCGGGGTCCACTGGTCCGCTGAATCCGGCCGAACCGCCGGGGCCGTCCTGCCCGTCGGTGCAGACCCGCGCGGCGAGGCCCGCTCGTGCCTCGGGATCCGAGGTCTCCGCGTGACCCGTTCCACCGCGATTCAGCGCGCGCGCGGCCAGCCCGGCGCGCAGGGATCCGTAGCCCATGCGCGCCAGGAACAGGGCACCGGCGATCTGGATCACAAGTTTGAGCACATGATTGCTGTTGATCACCAGCGTCACGCCCGTGAGCGAGAGCGTGATCCACATGAGGTTGCCGACCATCACCCCCGCCGCCGTGAGCATGGCCTTGCCACGTGTGGTGAGGAACGCATTGCGCAGAATCACCAGGACGTCCGGACCCGGGGAGATGATCCCCGCGATCCACAGTCCCAGCAGCGCGGCGTACTGCGCGGCGGTCATACGTGCTTGGACGCGGTGGCCGCCCCCCAGATGTTGATGTCCGCGTCCGAGACCAGCTCGTCGATCCGCTGCAGTTCGTCGTCGGAGAAGTCCAGGTTCTGCACGGCGCGGGCGGAATCGGTGATCTGCTCGGGCGAGGACGCGCCCACGAGCGCCGTCGTGACCTGTCCCTCCGCCTGCGGACGCAACACCCACGCGATCGCCATCTGGGCCAACGTCTGCCCGCGGTCCCGGGCCATCGCGTTCAGTTCCCGAATCTGATCCAGGGTGTTCTCGCTCAACCAGTCCGGGTTGAGTGACTTCCCAGCGGCCGCGCGGGAGTGCTCGGGTACACCGTTCAGGTACTTGTCGGTGAGCATGCCCTGGGCCAGCGGGGAGAAGCTGATAGAGCCCATGCCCGCTTCCGTGAGCGCGCCCAGCAGGTTCTTCCCGTCCGCGTGCTCGTCCGGCTGCTCGATCCAGCGGTTGAGCATGGAGTACGAGGGCTGGTGGATGAGCAGCGGAGTGCCCAGCTCCCGCATGATCCCCTGCGCGGCGAGCGTGAGGTCCGCGCTGTAGGACGAGATCCCCACGTAGCTCGCGCGGCCCGAACGCACGATATGGTGCAGGGCACCCATGGTCTCCTCGAGGGGAGTGTCCGGGTCCGGGCGGTGGTGGTAGAAGATGTCCACGCGGTCCAGGCCCATGCGTTCGAGCGACTGGTCGATGGAATCAAGCAGGTACTTGCGTGAACCGCCCACACCGCCGTACGGGCCGGGCCACATCTGCCACCCGGCCTTCGTGGAGATCACGAGTTCCTGGCGGTACCGGGCGAAGTCCTCCCGTAGGATGCGCCCGAAGTTCAGCTCCGCGGAGCCCGCGGGCGGGCCGTAATTGTTGGCCAGGTCGAAGTGCGTGATCCCCAGGTCGAACGCCCGGCGCAGCGTGGCCCGCATGGTCGCGAGCGGGGTGTCATCGCCGAAGTTATGCCACAACCCCAGAGACAGCGCGGGCAGCTTCAGCCCGGAGTTGCCCACCCGCCGGTACGGCATGGTCTCATAGCGGTCCTCGGCCGCGGTCCACACGGTGTTCTCACCAAAAGTCAGCATGGGGTTCAGTGTGCCACCTCGCGGGCGGGGCTGACTCGAAGCAGGTAACGGTCACGTCCCGGGCCCGGTACCGCAGCCCGCACGACGACGCCGCGGCGGGGCCCGCGCGGCCCCCATGGAATCCCGCCGCACACACCGACGCCGCGCAGAACGACGCCACACGCATAGCTACACGCGCAGCACCACCGCCGTCTCCGGCGCGAGCCGCACCGCGCCCGGCGTCGCCGTAATGTCAGGGTCCGTGCCACTCGCGAAGAGCACCCGCGGGGCGTCACCGCCCATGAGCGGCAGCTCGCGTTCGGAGTCCGAGAGGTTCACGGCCACGACCACGCCGTGTTCGGACTCCGGCTCGCTCATCCGCTTGAGCACGAACCACTGCTCGGAGTCGCTCGCCTGGGTGGCCACGGTGGCCCAGTTCTGATCGGTGAGCTCCGGGGTGTCGTGGCGCAGCGCGATCAGCTCCCGGTAGGCGTCCAGGATGCGCTGGTGCTCACCCTCGTGCACCTCGCCCCAGACGAGCTTGGAACGTTCGAACGTCTGCGGGTCCTGGGGATCCGGGACGGTCGCGTGATCCCAGGCCATCGCGGCGAACTCCGCCTTGCGGCCCGTGGCCACGGCCTCCCCCAGCTCGGGTTCGGGGTGGGCCGTGAAGAACTGCCACGGCGTGCTGGCCCCGAACTCCTCGCCCATGAACAGCATGGGCGTGTAGGGCTGGGTGAGCAGCCACGTGGCGGCCGCGATCGCCCGGTCCACGGTCATGCCGTGGTTCATCCGGTCCCCGGCCGCGCGGTTGCCCACCTGGTCGTGGTTCTGCAGGAACGTCACGAACTGCCACGGCCGCTGCTCGGCAGGATCGATCTCCCGGCCGTGCGAGCGGCCCCGGAACGTGGAGTACGTCCCGTTGTGGAAGTACGCCGTGTGCATGGTCTTCTCCAGGGCGTGCAGGGACGCGAAGTCCCCGTAGTACCCGTGGGTCTCCCCGGTGAACGCCACGTGCGCGGCGTGGTGGACGTCGTCGAGCCACTGCGCGTCCATGCCCAGACCGTGCCCGTCCGTACCCGCGATCATGCGGGGGTCGTTGAGGTCGGATTCCGCGATGGCCACGAGCTCCTTGCCCGTGCGCTCGGACTCCGCGGCGATGCGCTGGGCGATCTCCTCCAGGATGTGCGTGGCGCGGGAATCGGCGAGCGCGTGCACGGCGTCCAGGCGGAACCCGTCCACGTGGTAGTCGCGCAGCCACATGGTGATGTTGTCCAGGATGTACTCGCGCACCCCGTCCGAACCCCACCCGTCCAGGTTGATCAGATCGCCCCAGCTGGAGGCCCCGGGCTTGAAGTACTCCGCGAACAGCGGCAGGTAGTTCCCACTGGGTCCCAGGTGGTTGTAGACCACGTCCTGGATCACGGCGATGCCCTTGGTGTGGCACGCGTCCACGAACCGCTGGTAGGCCTCGGGGCCGCCGTAGGACTCGTCCACGGTGTACCAGGCCACACCGTCGTAGCCCCAGTTGTGGTCCCCGTTGAACCCGTTGACGGGCAACAGTTCCACGGCGTCCACGCCGAGGTCCACGAGGTGGTCCAACTTGCCGATGGCCGCGTCGAGCGTGCCCTCCGGGGTGAACGTCCCGGGGTGCAGTTCGTAGAGCACCGAGTCCCGCAGCGGACGCGGCCGCCACGCGGCGTCGTGCCATTCGAAGGCGTCCGGGTCGAACGTGCAGGACAAATCGTGCACACCTTGCGGCTGGCGGCGTGAGCGCGGGTCTGGAAGCACCTCGGACACCGAAGTGCGTTCTTTGTCCGTGCCCTCGTCGAAGACCTTGGTCAGCAGGTAGCCGTAGCGCACGGTGCCCCGGGGGACGTCGGCGTCGTCGGGCAGCGTCCACCAGCCGGGGCGATCGGCCAGGCCCTGCATGGGGTGGTCCACACCGTCGATGCGGACGGTGACCTTGCGGGCGTGGGGTGCCCACACGTCGAAACGATGGTCCTGGGTCATGTCTCAGCCGTCCTTCCGGCGCAGGATCGCCACGGGGTAGGTGAAGAGGAGGTCGGCCAGGCGCACGGCGCCGTCCTGGTCCGTGGTGTACTCGCGGTGCGTGAGGACGTCCTGCCACGTCCCCGGCGCGAGGACCACGGTCTCGTCCGTGAAGCCGCCCTCGGGGGCGAGGGTCGCGGGGAAGCGGGTGACCACGGTGGCCACGCCGCCGCGGTCGAAGCCCAGGGCGTGCTCGGCGAGCGCGCCCCGGAACTCCAGCGGTATGTACTCCGTGAACAGCTCGGGGTGCTCGGCGCGCAGCCGCAGGGCGCGCGAGGTCAACAGCATGCGCGCCGCCCCCGTGCCGTCCACGGGCGGGGTGGCGTCCGCGGAACCCGGCCGAGCGGCGTCGAGCCGTGCCAACATCTGCTCGCGCGCCGCGAAGTCCACGGGCCGACGGTTGTCGGGGTCCACGAGCGACGGTTCCCACAACTCCTGCCCCTGGTAGACGTCCGGGACGCCCGGCAGGGTCAGCTGCAGCGCGGTGGCCGCCAGGGCGTTGCTGAACCCCGGTGCGCTCACGCGCTCCACGCACCCCTCCACGATGCCGCGGGCGCGCGGGTTGCTGAAGAGGAAGTCGATGAACCGGGTCAGCTCCGCCTCGAAGTGCTCATCCCCGTCCACCCACGCGGTGGACACGGACGCCTCGCGCACGGCCTTCATCGCGTAGTCCACGGCACGATCGCGCTCGAGCGGCCACGCACCCACCACGGCCTGCAGGACGAGGTTCACGGCGGGTCCGTCCGCCAGCTCGATCTGCGCGTCCTTGGCGCGGTTGACGAGCGTGGCCACGGTCTCGGACCAGGCCCTGGGCTGCTCCGAGAGCACCGTGATCCGCGCACGCACCGATGCCGAGCGCTTGGTGTCGTGGGTGGTCAGTGCGTTCATGGTCGCGGGCGATTCACGCTGCCGCCGCGCCGCCTCCGCGTGGAACTGCTCGGGCGTGAGCGAGAAGACCGAGGGGTCACCGCCCACCTCGGTGAGGGAGGAGAGCTTGGGGTATCGGTAGAACGCGGTGTCTTCCACGCCCTTGGCCATGACCATGCCCGAGGTCTGCTGGAAACGCTGCGCCACTCCGCTCAGGGTGCCGTTCACGTCCCCGCCGAGTTCACGCGCGAGGTCGTCGAGCACGTCCGCGAGCTCGGGGCGCCACCGCCGCGCGGCGGCGACCGCGTCGCGCAGGTACTGCGCACCCTCGGGCAGGTACGTGCGGTACACCGGGAAGTTGGCGAGGATCTCGGCGAGACCGTCGTACGACGCCGCGGCCCCGTGCGGGAAGTCGGCCGGCAGTTCGCGCACCAGGCGGTGCACCTCCGCGGCCAGGCCAGCGTCCGCCATCCGGCGCTTGGTCTCGTGGATCAGCGGGTCCCAGCGCACGGGCTGACCACCGCGCAGCTTGGTGTCCAATGAGGCGAGCTCGTAGTGCCCGCGCGCGTCCGTGAGCACCCGGTCGATCCAGCCCAACGAGTCGTAGCCCGTGGTCCCGGCCGTGCGCCACTGTTCGGGCAGGTACTCCCCCGGTTCCAGGATCTTCTCGACGACGGTCCACGCGCCGTCCGTGAGCCCGGCCAGCTTCCCGAGGTAGTCCTGCGGGTCCCGCACCCCGTCCGGGTGGTCGATGCGCAGCCCGTCCACGAGTCCCTCGCGGAACCAGCGCGCGACCTCCGCGTGGGACTCCTCGAAGACACGGGCGTCCTCGACCCGCACCCCGGCGAGCGTGGCCACGGTGAAGAACCGGCGGTAGTTCAGCTCGGAGTCACCGCGGCGCCAGTTGATCAGTTCGTAGTGCTGCCGCCCGTGCACCTCGGCGGGATCGTCGCCCTCGCGGTACGTGCCCTCGGCCAGGGGGTAGACGTTGTCGTAGTAGCGCAGCGTCCCGTCCTGGACGGTGAGCGCGGAGAGGTCCTCGTCACCGTCGCCGAGCACCGGGATCAAGATCTTGCCGCCGCCGGCCTGCCAGTCCACGTCGAACGCGTCCGCGTAGGGGCTGTCCTGCCCCTTCTCGAGCAGCGACCACCACCACGGGTTCTCCTGCGGGGCGGCCACGCCCTGGTGGTTGGGCACGATGTCCACGACGACGCCCAGTCCGGCCTCGTGCGCGGCATCGGACAATGCCTTCAGCCCCTCCGATCCCCCGCGTTCGGGATCCACCTCGGTGGGATCCACGACGTCGTACCCGTGGTCCGAGCCGCTCGTGGCCCGCAGGATGGGCGAGAGGTACACCCACCCCGCCCCCAGACGCTTGATGTAGGGGACCAGTTCCGCCGCGCGATGCAGGTCCTGCTGGGTCGTGATTTGCAACCGGTACGTTGAAGTGGGTGTCAGCACCCTTACAGTCTTGCCGAATGCGCGCGCTCGGGCCAGTCACTCCGCGCTCAACGAGCACCGTGACGTAAACGGCGGACGCGCCACCCGTGTGGGGTGACGCGTCCGCCGTCGTGTTCAGCGCGGCGCGGGCTGCGGGCGATCTGCCCGGTCACGCACCGCGGGGCGCTCAGGCGTCGTCGGACGACGCCGCGTACACCGCTGCCGCGACGGACGCGGCCACGGAGGCGTCCGGCTCTTCCTCGGGGGCCTCCCACGCGCGCAACAGCACCGTGGACTTGCCTGCCATCCGCAACGTGGAGGAGTGCCCGCGCACGGCACCGTCCGCATGCTCGCCGGCGGTGTCCACGATCTCCTCCCACTTCATGCCGTAGCTGGCCGGGGGCAGTGTGACGTCCACGGGCTCGGGGTTGGAGTTGAAGTACACGATGAAGTTCACGTCCGTGATCCGGCGACCGCGCATATCCACTCCCGTGATGCCCTGACCGTTGAGCCACATGCCCACGGCACGAGCCAGGGGCTCGTCCCAGTCGGCGGGCACCATGGGCGTGCCGTCCGTGTTGAGCCAGGCAATGTCCGGCATGGGATCGCCCTCGGCACGCTCGCCCATGTCCACGGGACGCCCGTCGAAGAACTGCGAGCGGCGGAACGTGGGGTGTTCGTGGCGCAGGTGGGTGATCACGGAGGTGAACTCCACGAGCGGGGTGTCCACCTTCTCCCAGTTGATCCACGTGAGCTCGTTGTCCTGGCAGTACGTGTTGTTGTTGCCCTTCTGGGTGCGCCCCGCCTCGTCACCGTGCAACAGCATGGGCGTGCCCTGGGACAGCATGAGCGTGGCGATGAAGTTGCGCTGCTGACGCGCACGCATCGCGAGCACCTCGGGATCGTCCGTGGGCCCCTCCTCACCGCAGTTCCACGAGCGGTTGTGGGACTCACCGTCGTTGTTGTCCTCGCCGTTCTCCTGGTTGTGTTTCTCGTTGTAGGACACGAGGTCCCGCAGTGTGAAGCCGTCGTGGGCGGTCACGAAGTTCACCGAGGCGAAGGGGCGCCGGCCGCTGTTCTCGTAGAGGTCCGCGGAACCGGTGACACGGGACGCGAACTCCCCCAGGGTCGAGGGCTCCCCGCGCCAGAAATCACGCACGGTGTCCCGGTACTTGCCGTTCCACTCGGTCCACTGCGGCGGGAAGTTGCCCACCTGGTAGCCACCGGGACCGATGTCCCAGGGCTCGGCGATCAGCTTGACCTGCGAGACGATAGGGTCCTGCTGGACGAGTTCGAAGAACGTGGAGAGCTTGTCCACGTCGTAGAACTCACGGGCCAACGTGGCGGCGAGGTCGAAACGGAAACCGTCCACGTGCATCTCGGTGACCCAGTAGCGCAGCGAGTCCATGATCAGCTGCAGCGAGTGGGGATGGCGCACGTTCAGGGAGTTACCGGTACCCGTGTAGTCCATGTAGAACTTCTGGTCGTCGTCCACGGTGCGGTAGTACGCGGTGTTGTCGATGCCCTTCATGGACAGTGTGGGGCCCAGGTGATTGCCCTCGGCCGTGTGGTTGTACACCACGTCCAGGATGACTTCGATGTCCGCTTGGTGCAGTGCGCGCACCATGGCCTTGAACTCCTGGACCTGACTGCCCAGGTGGGAGGCCGCGCTGTACTCGTTGTGGGGCGCGAAGAACGCGATGGTGTTGTACCCCCAGTAGTTGCGCAGCCCCTTCTCGAGCAGCGTGGAGTCCTGGACGAACTGGTGCACGGGCATCAGTTCGATCGCGGTGACACCCAGCTTCTGCAGGTGTTCGATGACCGCGGGGTGGGACACACCGGCGTATGTGCCGCGCTGTTCCTCCGGGACCTCCGGGTGCTGCATGGTGAGGCCCTTGACGTGGGCCTCGTAGATCACGGACTTGTGGTACGGGGTGCGCGGGGTGCGGTCACCCTCCCAGTCGAAGAACGGGTTGATCACCACGCCCTTCATCATGTGTTCCGCGGAGTCCTGGTGGTTCTCGGAGTCCTCGTCGCCGAAGTTGTAGGAGAACAAGGACTCGTCCCAGTCGATCCCGCCCTCCACGGCCTTGGCGTAGGGGTCCAGGAGCAACTTGTCCGGGTTGCACCGCAACCCGTGGGACGGATCCCACGGCCCGTGCACCCGGTACCCGTAGCGCTGACCGGGCTGCACCTGGGGGAGGTAGCAGTGCCACACGTAGCTGTCCACGGCGGTGACCTCTACGCGCGTCTCGGTGCCGTTCTCCTCGAACAGGCACAGTTCCACACGGTCCGCGACCTCGGAGAAGAGCGCGAAATTGGTCCCCGTGCCGTCGAACGTGGCGCCCAACGGGTACGGTTGTCCTGGCCAAACTTCCATGTACTTCTCCTCAGCGTGTCGTGGGGCTGTGAGCGGATCCCCGCTCACAGCCAGCCACTAACAATAGTCGTTCGGGTCGCGGCTCACGGACGGGTCAGCACCGCGCGCACGTTCTCCGCGAGCACCGACGGCGGGACGGGGCCCTCCCCATCCGCCCGTGAGGCCACCGCGTGCAGACCGGCCCCGAGGGCCGCGGCGGCCGCCCAGCGACCGTCCCCGCGGGCCCAGTCGCCCAGGACCGCGAGCGCGTCCGGGTGCTCGGCCACGTGGGCCACGACCGTGCCCAGGATCCCGGCGAGGGTGTCCCCCGAACCCGCCGTGGCCAGCCAGGGGCTCGCGTGGCCGATGCTCAGGCACAGGCATTCGTCGCGCCCGGAAGCGTTCCCGTCCTCGCATGCGTCCCCGTTCCGTCCCACGGGGGACGCGATCACGGTGGACGCGCCCTTGAGCAACACCGTGGCGCCCGTGAGGCGCGCGGCTTCACCGGCCCAGTGCACGGGGTTGGCCTCGATCTCGGAGCGCTCCACCGTGGAATCGCACACCCCGAAACCGTGGAGCCACTCGAAGACCTGGGACAGCTCCCCCGCGTGGGGCGTGAGGATCTTATGGGGGCCCAGAGCGGCGTCGACCACGGATCGCGCAGCGGCGTCGAGCGCACCTGCGTCCAGCACAGCCGGCTCCTGGGCCTCGATGATTGCCTGCACGCGCGCGGCCTGGGACTCGTCCCCCACCACGCCGGGGCCCGCGAGCCACGCCTGGACGTGGACGTCCCACGGCTGGTCGTCCGAGCACACGACCTCCGGACTGCGCGCGAGCACCATGCCGCGCGTGGTCGAATCCCCCAGGAAGCGGACCATCCCCGCGCCAGCGTTGACCGCCGCCTGGGTGCACATGATCGCCGCGCCCGGATAGCTCGACGCGCCGGCCACGACGCCCAGCACACCTCGGGTGTACTTAGTGTCGGTCGCACCGGGACGCGGCCACGCGGCGAGCACGTCACGCGGTTCGAGCCGGTGCACGGCGGGGTCGCTCAGCCGGTCCTCGATCCCGATGGGCACCACCGTGAGCGCCCCCGTGGCCTGCTCCCCCGGGGACACCACGTGGCCCGTCTTGGCCCCGCCGAACGTGATGGTCGCGTGGGCATGCAGGACCGGCTCGGGAGCCTCGCCGGTATCCGTGCTGACGCCGGAGACGAGGTCGCACGCCACGATCCGTGGGAAGCGCCGTTCACGCGCGGCGGCGGGATCCCGCTGCCGTTCGGTGAACGCCCGCACGAGCTCGGCGGCCGTACCCCGCAGCCCGCCCTGCGCACCGGTGCCGAGCACGGCGTCCACGATCAGGTGGGCGTCGGCCATGAGGGAGACCGCGCGGGACACCTCCACCGGGTGCGCGGCGGCCACGGCGTCCGAGAGTTCGCGCTCCTCGCCGTCCTGGTCAGTGAGCCGCAGCGCGGTGCCGCCGCGAGCGAGCAGCGCCCGCAGGCCCTGTTCGTACACGCGCGTGCCGGTCAGGATGGCCACGACCTTCACGCCGCTGCGGCGCAGGAACGCGCCCGCCCACAGTCCGTCCCCGCCGTTGTTGCCCGAGCCCACGAGCAGCACCGCCGTGGTGCCACCCAACAACCCTCTCCGGTTGGCCAAGCGCAACTGCGCTTCGCAGCCGCGGGCCAGTCCCAGGGCCGCACGACGCATCAGCACGTCCCCGTAGCCCTCGTCCAGCAGCGGCTGTTCCGCGGCCCGGATACTCTCGCCCGAGTACGCCTCAATCATCGCGGTGTCCTCCCTGTCCCTCGGCCACGACGAACGCCACGGCCATGCCGCCGTCGTGGGAGATCGTTACGTGCCATGTTTCCACGCCCCTGCGCCGCGCCTGCTCGGCCACGGTGCCCGCGGTGTGCAGACGGGGAGCGCCGTGGGCGTCGTTGCTGATCCAGCAGTCCTGCCAGATCATCCCCGGCGGGGCCAGCAGCGCCTTGGCCGCGGCCTCCTTGACCGCGAAGCGCGCGGCCAGCGAGCGCGGGTGCAGCTCCCGTTCGTGCGGGACGAACAGGCGTTCCCGCAATCGCGGCGTGCGCTCCAGCTGTCGTTCGAAACGCGCGATGTCCACGATGTCCACGCCGGTGCCCACAATCATGTCGCCAGCCTACCGGCGCCGCCCGACCCCTCACGGGCGCCGCGGCACGGCCCCCATGGGCGTCGCGGCATGCCCCGGTACGACGACGGCGGGTGACGCTCCCGTGGGAAGCGTCACCCGCCGTCGGACGGACGAACCGGATGATTACTCCACGGTCACGGACTTGGCCAGGTTGCGCGGCTGGTCCACGTCGTAGCCCTTGGCCCCGGCGAGTTCGCACGCGAAGATCTGCAGCGGCACCGTGGCCAGCAACGGCTGCAGTAGCGTAGGCGCCTCGGGGACGTAGAAGACGTGGTTGGCGAACTCGCGCACAGCGTCGTCGCCCTCCTCAGCGATCACGATGGTCTCGGCACCGCGAGCGCGGATCTCCTGGATGTTGGAGACCACCTTGGCGTGCAGCGAGTCCCGGCCGTTGGGCGAGGGGACGATCACGAACACGGGCTGGCCCTGGTCGATCAGCGCGATCGGCCCGTGCTTTAGCTCACCGGCGGCGAAGCCCTCCGCGTGGATGTACGCGATCTCCTTGAGCTTCAGGGCGCCCTCCATGGCCACGGGGAAGCCCACGTGACGACCCAGGAACAGCACGGATCCGGCGTCCTTCATCCCGGTCGCGAGTTCCTTGACCTGCGGCTCCACCTCGTCCAGCACGCGCTGGATCTTGGCGGGCATGGCCTCAAGCTCGGCCAGCATGGTGGAGATCTCGTCCTTGAACTTGTTGCCGCGCAACTGGGCCAGGTACAGGCCCAGCAGGTACGCCGCGGTGATCTGGGCGAGGAACGCCTTGGTGGAGGCCACCGCGATCTCGGGACCCGCGTGCGTGTAGAGCACGGCGTCCGCCTCGCGCGGGATTGTGGAACCGTTCGTGTTGCAGATCGCCACGACCTTGGCGCCCTGTTCCTGCGCGTGACGCACGGCCATGAGGGTGTCCATGGTCTCCCCGGACTGGGAGACCGCGACCACCAGGGTCTTCTCGTTCACGATCGGATCGCGGTAGCGGAACTCGTGCGCGAGCTCCACCTCGGTGGGGATCCGGCACCAGTGCTCGATCGCGTAGCGCGCGACTTGCCCGGCGTATGCTGCGGTACCGCATGCGATCACCACGATCTTGTCGATCGAGCGCAGCACGGTCTCGTCGATCTTGATCTCGTCCAGCGTGAGCCGGCCGTTCTCGTCCAGGCGGCCCAGCAGGGTGTCGCCCACGGCGGCGGGCTGGTCGTGGATCTCCTTCTCCATGAAGGACGGGTAGCCGTCCTTCTCCGCGGCGGCGGCGTCCCACTCGATGTCGAAGGGCTTGCCCTCGGCGGCGTTGCCGTGGAAGTCCACGATCGTGTAGTCGTCCGCGGTGATGGTCACGATCTGGTCCTGGCCCATCTCCACGGCCCGCTTGGTACAGTCGATGAAACCGGAGACGTCCGAGCCCAGGAAGTTCTCGCCGTCGCCCAGCCCGATCACGAGCGGCGAGTTGCGGCGCGCAGCGACCACGCGGTCCGGGTGGTCCGCGTGCACGGCCAGCAGCGTGAACGCGCCCTCGAGGCGGCGGCACGTGTCCTGCATGGCCACGGTGAGGTCCTTCTCGTCCGCGCCCTGCGCGTTGTACGTGCGGGCCAGCAGCACCGCGGCGACCTCGGTGTCCGTCTCGGACGTGAAACTCTCGCCCTGGGCGCTGAGTTCGCGCTTGATCTCGCTGAAGTTCTCGATGATCCCGTTGTGGATCATGGCCAGCTTGCCGCCGTCGACCACGTGGGGGTGCGCGTTGACGTCGGAGGGGCCTCCGTGGGTGGCCCAGCGGGTGTGGCCGATCCCGATGTTCGATTCCGGCAGGGGGTGCGCTTCGAGCTCACCGATCAGGTTGCTCAGCTTCCCGGCCTTCTTGCGGTACTCCACCGCACCGTCGGCGATCACTGCGACGCCCGCGGAGTCGTACCCGCGGTATTCCAGTCGACGAAGCCCCTCGAGGATCACCTCGAGCGCACCGTGCTGTCGCCCGTCAGCACGGTTCGAGCCCACATATCCCACAATTCCACACATGAAAAATACTGTACCGGAAACGCTACGCGCCCTAATGCCTTGCGGGAGGGGGCCCGGGCCTACACTGGTCCGAGCATGAGCACACAGCCCATAACCCACCGCGTCTCCCCTTTCGTGGAGTTGGATCGTCAGACCTGGTCCAGGCTTTCGCACGAGATCGACGTCCCGCTCACCGCGCAGGAGATCGAGAACCTGCGCGGTCTCGGTGACCGGTTGGACGTGGACGAGGTCCGCGAGGTCTATCTGCCCCTTTCGCGGTTGCTCACGCTGTACGACATGTCCTCCACACAGCTCAATGCCGCCACCAACTCGTTCCTGGGCGAGCATCACGCGCGCACCCCGTTCGTGATCGGGATCGCCGGGTCCGTGGCGGCGGGTAAGTCCACCACGGCCCGCTTGCTACGCGAGATGCTGGCCCGCTGGCCGTCCACCCCGAACGTGCAGCTCGTGACCACAGACGGTTTCCTCTACCCCAACGCCGAACTACGACGGCGCGGACTCATGGACCGCAAGGGCTTCCCCGAGTCCTACGACCGGCGCGGGCTGCTGCGCTTCGTCTCCGAGATCAAGTCCGGCGCCCCCGAGGTGCGTGCCCCCAAGTACTCCCACGTCACCTACGACATCCTCCCGGACGAAGAAGTGGTAATGACCCGCCCCGACGTCGTGATCGTGGAAGGCCTGAACGTGCTCGCGCCCGCGAAGCTGGAGAGTGGCAAACGCACCGCGCTCGCGCTGAGCGATTTCTTCGACTTCAGCATCTACGTGGACGCCCGCACCCAGGACATCGAACGCTGGTACGTGGAGCGCTTCCAGGCCCTGCGCTCCTCCGCGTTCTCGGACCCCGAGTCCTACTTCCACCGCTACGCGGACCTCACGGACGAGCAGGCACAGGACGTGGCCACGGACATCTGGCGGCGGATCAACGAACCTAACCTGGAGCAGAACGTGCGCCCCACACGCGGCCGCGCACGGCTGATCCTCTCCAAAGACCACGATCACAAGATCCGCAGGGTGCTGCTGCGAAAGAACTGATATTTTCAGGCCCGTTCTCACTGTGCGATGAGCGCCATGCTCAGTGGTTTCAAAGAATTCATCATGAAGGGCAACGTGATGGATCTGGCCGTTGCCGTGATCATCGGCGCCGCCTTCTCCAAGATCGTCAATGCTCTCGTCGAGAACGTCCTCATGCCCGCCATCTCGGGACTCGTCGGTTCGCCCAACTTCGACAATTTCGCCGCCGTCACGTTCAACGGCAACCAGGTCAAGTTCGGTGTGCTGCTGACCGCGATCGTGAACTTCCTGCTCATCGCCGCCGCCGTGTACTTCTGCATCGTGCTGCCCATGAACAAGATGATCGAACGCCGCAACCGCCGACTGGGCATCGAGCCCACCGATGAGCCGGCCGATCCCAACACCGTGCTGCTCACCGAGATCCGCGACGCGCTCACCGGGCACAACGCCGACGCGCTGCGCACGGACGGCACGCAGACCGGCCTCTCGGGACAGCCCGGTACCACCGGAGGAACGATCCGCTGACCCCCACCACCCCTTCGCCGTTGGTCCGTTCGGTGACGCTACAGGCTGAGGTGCTGTTCCACCACGGACACGAGCTCTTCCGCCTCGCGCTGGGCGATGTCCTGCGAAGCCGCCTCCACCATGACCCGTACCACGGGTTCGGTGCCGGAGGGGCGTAACAGCACCCGGCCCTCGCTGCCGAGCCGCTCCTCCGTGCGGGCGACGGCGTCGAGCACCGGTTCGCTCGTTTTGGCCGCCGCCTTGTCCACGCCCTTGACGTTGATCATCACCTGGGGCATGCGCGTCATGGACTTGGCGAGCTCCTGCAACGGCATGCCCGTCTGAGCCACCCGTGAGGCGAGCATCAGACCCGTGAGCAGACCGTCACCGGTGGTCGCGTAATCCGCCATGATCACGTGCCCGGACTGTTCGCCACCCAGGTTGTAGCCGTTGGCCACCATGGATTCCAGGACGTAGCGGTCCCCCACGGAGGCGCGCACGAGCTGGATCCCGGCCTCGTCCAGTGCCAGTTGCAGACCCAGGTTGCTCATGACCGTGGCCACGAGCGTGTTCTGGTTGAGCCTGCCCGCGTCCTTCATGGCCATGGCAAGGATGCACATGATCTGGTCGCCGTCCACCTCCGTGCCGGTGTGGTCCACGGCCAGGCAGCGATCTGCGTCGCCGTCGTGTGCGATGCCCAGATCCGCGCCCAGCTCACGCACGGCCTGCTTGAGCGGACCCAGGTGGGTGGAGCCCACGCCGTCGTTGATGTTCAGCCCGTCCGGTTCCGCACCGATCACGTGCACCTTGGCACCGGCATCGCGGAACGCGTCCGGTGAGGCGCCGGACGCCGCGCCGTTCGCGCAGTCGAGCACGATCGACAGCCCGTCCAGACGGTGCGGGATGGCACCGACCAGGTGCAGGATGTAGCGGTCCTCGGCGTCCGACAAGCGGGTCACGCGGCCCACTTCCGCACCCGTGGGGCGGCGGAAATCCTTGGCCTCGTAGACCTCCTGGATAGTGTCCTCGATCGCGTCCGGCAGTTTCTTGCCCCCGTGCGCCAGGAACTTAATGCCGTTGTCCGGCGCGGGGTTGTGGGACGCGGAGATCATCACGCCGAAATCGGCGTCGATGTCCCCCACCAGGTAGGCGGCTGCCGGCGTGGGCAGCATCCCGGCGTCGTAGACGTCCACGCCGGAGCTCGCGAGACCCGCGATCACGGCCGCGCCGAGGAACTCCCCGCTCGCGCGCCCGTCCCGTGCCACGACGGCGGTGGGTCGCTTCCCGGCCTCCGCGTGGCCGTGGCCCAGGACGATCGCCGCCGCCTGGGACAGCTCCATGGCAAGTTCTGCTGTGAGGAGGCCGTTCGCGAGACCGCGAACGCCGTCCGTTCCAAAGATTCTAGACATCGAGAGTCATCTTACGACCAACGCCCGCGCAAACCCTGCGCATTCGACTCAGCCCTTCCCAGGCCGGACCACCGGGAAACCGTCCGGGTTCTCGTTGCTGTCCTCCGTGAGATCCGCCGCCCCACCCACGATCTTGGTGTCCGGCGTGCCCACCACGGAGTGGTCCTTGTTGGGGTAGTCGAACTGCGTGAGGACGTAGCGCATGGCCTCGAGCCGCGCGCGTTTCTTGTCATTGGACTTGATCACGGTCCACGGGGCGTCCCCCGTGTCCGTGTAGAAGAACATGGCCTCCTTGGCCTCCGTGTAGTCGTCCCACTTGTCCAGGGATGCCACGTCCGTGGGCGAGAGCTTCCACTGCCGCACCGGGTCCGTCCGGCGGGACTGGAACCGCGCGAGCTGCTCCGCGCGCGTCACGGAGAACCAGAACTTGATCAGGTGCGTGTCCGAGTTCACGAGCATCCGTTCGAACTCCGGCGCCTGACGCATGAACTCGTAATACTGCTGGGACGTGCAGTAGCCCATGACCCGTTCCACACCCGCCCGGTTGTACCACGAGCGGTCCATCAGCACGATCTCCCCACCGGACGGCAGGTGCTTGACGTAGCGCTGGAAGTACCATTGCGTCTGCTCAATGTCCGTGGGCTTCTCGAGCGCCACGACCCGAGCACCACGGGGGTTCAGGTGCTCCGTGAACCGCTTGATCGCCCCGCCCTTGCCCGCGGCGTCCCGGCCCTCGAAGATGATGAGCAGCTTCTGGCCGGTCTCCTTGATCCACAACTGCAGCTTGAGCAGTTCGATCTGCAGGGCCCGCTTGGTGCGCTCGTAGTCCTTGCGGGGCAGCTTCTCGTCGTACGGGTAGCCCAGTTTCCACGCGGTGGACGGTTCCGCCCCGCTCGCGTCGTTGAGTCTCTTCCCGAGCTCCGCGATCTCGTCGAGTTCGGCCGCGTAGTCCTCCACCACGGAGACCCGGTGCTGTTCCTTCTTGAGGGCCTCGTCCACCGCCACCCGCTGCTCTGTGCGCTGTTCCGTCTCGGCCTGCTGCTCCTCGACGACGGCGTTCCCCGACTTCTGCTCCGACTGCTTGCTCATACGGGCCCTCTCTCGACGGTACGGCGGGAGCGACGTCGCTCCACCCCTTCATGGTACGTCCGTCACCGCGGCAGGTGGCCGCATGGCAACGCCCGGGCAACGAAACAGGGTCCCGTTCCCCGGCCGAAACCGAGGAACGGGACCCTGCACGAAAACGCCCGGCCGAGGCTTGGGCTGCTTCGTTTTAGCGCTTGGAGTACTGCGGAGCCTTGCGGGCCTTCTTGAGGCCTGCCTTCTTGCGCTCGATGACGCGGGCGTCACGGGTCAGGAAGCCGGCCTTCTTGAGGGCGGGGCGGTTGTGCTCGGCGTCGATCTCGTTGAGCGCGCGGGCCACGCCGAGGCGCAGCGCACCGGCCTGGCCGGAGGGGCCACCGCCGCTGATGCGGGCGATGACGTCGTACGCGCCCTGCAGTTCGAGCAGGCGGAAGGGGTCGTTGACCTCCTGCTGGTGCAGCTTGTTGGGGAAGTACTCCTCGAGGCTGCGACCGTTGACGCTCCACTGCCCGGAACCGGGGACCACGCGCACGCGGGCGATGGCCTGCTTGCGGCGGCCCACGGCCTGGCCGGAAACGGTCAGGGCGGGGCGGTCGGACAGGGCGGCACCGGCGACGGGCTCGGTGGACTCGGAGGTGTAGCTGGTCAGCTCCACGTCCTCGGTGATCTGCTCTTCAGTGTTCTGAGCCACGATTCTCCTTATGTGTTATTCGTTGGCCCGAATTACTGGGCGACCTGGGTGAATTCGTAGGGCTTGGGCTGCTGAGCCTGGTGCGGGTGCTCCGCACCGGCGTAGACCTTCAGCTTGGACAGTTGCTGAGCGGCCAGCTTGTTCTTGGGCAGCATGCCCTTGACGGCCTTCTCCACGGCGCGCGTGGGGTTCTTCTCGAGCAACTCGGCGTAGCTGGTGGACTTGAGCCCACCCGGGTAGCCGGAGTGACGGTAGGCGCGCTTCTTCTCGAGCTTGGCACCCGTGAGGGCGACCTTTTCCGCGTTGATGATGATGACGAAATCGCCGGTGTCCACGTGGGGAGCGAAGGTCGGCTTGTGCTTCCCGCGCAGCAGTGTTGCGGTCTGGCTGGCAAGACGACCCAGGACGACGTCGGTGGCGTCGATGACGTGCCACTGACGCTGGACGTCACCGGGCTTCGGAGTGTACGTACGCACGTTGATCTGCCTTCGTTTGTCTGCTGATGACACGAATGCTCGTGTCCGATGGTTCCGCTGTGCTTCGGGGCCCGGGTGAGATCCGGGCGGCATCCGTGCGTCCACAACCCGGTGCACCGCACGGCCCTGCGCTCTGCAACATGAGCGACCGATGCGGGTACACGTGAACCGGGGCAGAACACGCACAACAGCATTCCATATTACCGGATCACCGCCCGCCCCGCCAGTCGTGGGGCGCTATTCGTCGTGTTGGGCGGGGCGCCGAGCGCGCGTGAGCCGGGCGCGTTCGGCGAGCTGGGACTGGTCGGGATAGCGCACGGCATCAAGGACGAGACCGTACGCGGGTGCCATGAGGACGTTCGCGTCCCGGACCCGGGCGCGCAGCCGCTGACCCGGCCACCCGGCGTCGTACCGCCCCTCCCCCACGCGGACCACCGCGCCCACGATGCAGCGCACCATGTGGTGGCAGAAGGCATCCGCCTGCAGGACGATCGTGATCATGCCGCTCTCGTCGCGGTGCACGCCCGCGCGCTGCAGGTCGCGGATCGTGGTGGCGCCCTCGCGGGGTTTGCAGAAGCTCAGGAAGTCGTGCAGCCCCAGCAGTTCGCGCACGGCCCGGTCCATCGCGGGCACGTCGAGGTGCCAGGGGACCCACCACGAGAACGTCCGCGTCAGGGGGTCGTGACCGGTCACGGCGTCCGCCACGCGGTACGTGTAGCCGCGGGAGAGCGCGGAGAACCGGGCGTCGAAGCCCTCGGGGGCCACGGCGACGTCGCGCACCACGATCGCACCCACGGCGGGGTCCCAGCCGTGGGCCGCACGGTCCTTACCCAGGACCCGGTTGAGGGCGCCGTTGAGCTTGCGCGTGAGCCCCGCGGCGGCGGCATTGCGGGCCGCGACGTCCTGCACGTCGGCGGGACCGCCTGCGCTGAGATCGCCGGTGTCGGCATCACTTGCCAGGGGCCCGCGGGGACGCGAGCACGCGAACCGGGCCCACAACGGCGCGGGAACGTCCACGTGGACGGTCTGCCGACGCGCATGCACACCCGTGTCCGTGCGCCCGGCCACGACCGTGGCGCACGGCGCGCGGAAGATCAGCTCGAGCGCGTCCTCGAGCGCGCCCTGCACGCTCGGCAGCCCGGGTTGCCGGGCCCAGCCCTTGAACGGGGCGCCGTCGTAGCCCAGTTCCACCCGCAGTCTGAGGGTCTCCCCCGTCATCTGTGCGTTCCTCCCGAGGACGACGACGCCGCCGCAGGAACCTGCGGCGGCGTCGTGACGGTCGTGCTACTCAGAAGTCCCGATCACTCGGAGATCTTCTGGGCGGCGGCACCGCCGGCGGGCTGGAAGCCGGCTGCCTCGGCATTGGCCGGGGAGTCGAACCAGATCTCGGCGGTCGTGCCGGAGTACCAGCGCGAACCGGGCACGTGGTACTTCATGGAGTTGCGGTTGCCCTTGACGGTGAAGCCCTCGGGGGCCTCGCCGGACTCGAGCGGCGCGTGGGAACCGGCGAACTCGGCGTCCTGGTTCTCCTCGGCGACCTCGGCGGCCTCCTCGGAGCCAATGGCCGGAGCCTGCTCTTCGGCGGGGATCTCGTTCTCCTTGACGTCCTCGGCGGTAGAACCGGCGGGGGTGTCCACGGGAGCGGCGGGCTCGGCGGCGGCCTTGGTCGTGGCGCGCTCGGCCTCGGCCACGGTCTCCCGCTTGGCCACGGGCTCCATGACGAGCTCGATCACGGCCATGGGGGCGTTGTCGCCCTTGCGGTTGCCGATCTTGGTGATGCGGGTGTACCCGCCGTCGCGGCCTTCCATGGCGGGCGCGATGCTGGTGAACAGCTCGTGCACCACGGACTTGTCGGTCAGCTGACGCATGACGCGACGGCGGGCCGCGAGGTCACCGCGCTTGGCGAACGTGATCAGGCGCTCGGCCACGGGACGCAGGCGCTTGGCCTTGGTCACGGTGGTGGTGATGCGCTTGTGCTCGAACAGCTGCTGCGACAGGTTCGAGAGGATCATGCGCTGGTGGGTCGGCCCGGCGCCGAGACGGGGTCCCTTGGTAGGGGTAGGCATAGTAGGTCTCCTGATGATCGGGCCCGTGCGGTCCGCTCAGCGGCCGCGGGGCACGGAAAGTGGTGTGGGCGTCAGTCGAGATCGACGTCGAACGGGTTGTTGTTCTCGTCCTCGTCCTCGAGCGACGCCGCGTGGGCGGCGAGGTCGTAACCCGGAGGGGAATCCTTCAGGGCCAGACCGAGCTCACCGAGCTTCTCCTTGACTTCATCGATGGACTTGGCACCGAAGTTGCGGATGTCCATGAGGTCCGCTTCGGAGCGGCCCACGAGTTCACCCACGCTGTGGATGCCCTCGCGCTTGAGGCAGTTGTACGAACGCACGGACAGCTCGAGGTCCTCGATGGGCAACGCCATGTCCGCGGCAGCCGCTGCGTCCGTGGGCGAAGGCCCGATCTCGATGCCCTCGGCGGCCGAGTTCAGCTCGCGCGCCAGGCCGAACAGCTCGACCAGCGTGGTGCCCGCCGAAGCCACCGCGTCACGCGGGGAGATGGCTTCCTTGGTCTCGACGTCCAGGATGAGCTTGTCGAAGTCGGTGCGCTGTTCCACACGGGTGGCCTCCACGCGGAAGGTCACCTTCAGGACGGGGGAGTAGATGGAATCCACGGGGATCCGACCGACTTCCGCGTCACCCGACTTGTTCTGCGACGCCGAGACGTAACCGCGCCCGCGCTCGATGGTCAGCTCGATCTCGAGCTGGCCCTTGGAATTCAAGGTCGCGATGTGCAGATCGGGGTTGTGGACCTCGACACCGGCCGGGGCGGAGATGTCCGCCGCGGTGACCTCGCCCGGGCCCTGCTTGCGCAGCCACGCGGTGACAGGCTCGTCCTCCTCGGAGGACAGGGAGAGTTTCTTGATGTTGAGAATGAGCTCGGTGACGTCCTCTTTGACACCCTCCACGGTGGAGAACTCGTGCAGCACACCGTCGATGCGGATGCTGGTCACGGAGGCCCCGGGGATGGAGGACAGGAGCGTACGGCGCAGGGAGTTACCGAGGGTGTAACCGAAACCCGGTTCCAGCGGTTCGATCACGAACCGGGAACGGTTCTCGGCCACAGCCTCTTCCGTGAGGGTGGGGCGCTGTGCGATGAGCACTGATGTTTCCTTTCAGCGTGCCTCCGCCATATGACGCACGCAGGTGGTGGAAAACAAAATGGGTGGGTGCCGCGGTGAGCAGGCGTGAAACACCGCGTCGAAGCGTGGTCACCCGCACCCAGGGGGCACGGGCGACCACGCGGGACGTGTCAGACGCGGCGGCGCTTGGGGGGCCGGCAGCCGTTGTGCGCGGACGGGGTGACGTCCTGGATGGACCCGACCTCCAACCCGGTGGCCTGCAGTGCGCGGATCGCGGTCTCGCGGCCCGAACCGGGGCCCTTGACGAACACGTCCACCTTGCGCATGCCGTGCTCCTGCGCGCCCTTGGCAGCGGCCTCGGCGGCCTGCTGCGCGGCGAACGGGGTGGACTTCCGCGAACCCTTGAAGCCCATGCCGCCGGCCGAGGCCCACGACAGGACCGCACCCGAGGGGTCGGTGATGGAAACGATGGTGTTGTTGAACGTGGACTTGATGTGGGCGTGGCCCTGCGTCACGTTCTTGTTAACCTTGCGACGCGGCTTGCGAGCAGCCGTCGCGCGAGTCTTCTGAGCCATGAATTCTCCTACAAAGATCTTCGACGTAGATCAGCCACCGGCGGCGGTGGCGACCACGATTACTTCTTCTTGCCGGCGACCGTGCGCTTGGGACCCTTGCGGGTGCGAGCATTGGTCTTCGTGCGCTGGCCGTGGACCGGGAGGCCACGGCGGTGACGCAGTCCCTGGTAGCTGCCGATCTCGACCTTGCGGCGGATGTCGGCGGCAACCTCGCGGCGCAGATCACCTTCGACCTTGTAGTTGCCTTCGATGTAGTCGCGCAGCTCCACGAGCTGGGCGTCGGTGAGATCCTTGACGCGCACGTCGCCCGAGATGCCGGTGGCATCCAGGGTTGCGAGAGCGCGCGTGCGTCCCACGCCGTAGATGTAAGTCAGCGCGATTTCCAGCCGCTTTTCGCGGGGGAGGTCGACGCCTGCGAGACGAGCCATATCGGCGGTTCTCCTTGTACTGTCCGGAGGTCTTGAACACTGCGTCCCGGATGTTTCGTCACATCCGGTCTCCGGCCTCCGTGCCGGGGGTTGCCGCACCCGTGGGTGCCGGCTGCAGTGCCCGTTCTGTCAATCCACTTGCGTGGGGGCGTCCCCGTCAGCCCTGGCGCTGCTTGTGCCGGGGGTTCTCGCAGATCACCATGACCCGCCCGTTACGGCGAATCACCTTGCACTTGTCGCAGATCTGCTTGACGCTCGGTTGGACCTTCATCGCATTCCTTCGCGTACTAGTAATGGCGTGTGCACCGGAGACACCGCGCCCGGGCCGGGGGTACCGGCCGTGCGCGGTGGTTCTGGGTCTTACTTGTAGCGGTAGACGATCCGGCCTCGGGAAAGGTCATAGGGGCTGAGCTCCACCACGACGCGGTCCTCAGGGAGGATCCGGATGTAGTGCTGGCGCATCTTGCCAGAGATGTGGGCGAGCACCTTGTGACCGTTGGTCAGCTCAACACGGAACGACGCATTGGGCAGTGCCTCGACCACAGTGCCTTCGATCTCGATGACTCCGTCTTTCTTGGCCATATCCTCCGCTAACTTCTCGAGGGGTCCGGTTGTCCTACCGGACGGCGGTGCCCGGACCGGTAGTCCCCCCAGACGAACAACCCCGCACTACGATTCGCAGTGGGGGTCATGGGATGGGTGGGCGCGGCTCGGTCTGCGAGCACAAACAACCAACGCACGACACTACGCTGTTTCGCCCGTCTTCGCAAACCGGAGGGCAGCGCCACGACGCCGCCGCGCTGCCCCGCCGTCAGCCCCCCCCCGCACCGCGGTGGTGCTCTTCCGTGAGTGTGGTCCCGCTAGTCCGTGAGCCTGGTCCCGTCGGCCGACACCGGGCCGCCCGTTCGCTGGGCCCACCCTCACGACGCGGGTGAGCGCGCGCCGGCTCAGACGTCCGTGGCCAACTGGCCGCACGCGCCGTCGATGTCGGAGCCGCGAGTGTCCCGCACCGTGGTGGGGATGCCGTGGGCGCGCAGGCGCTCCACGAAGTTCTGCTCCACGCCACGGCGCGAGGCCGTCCACTTGGAGCCGGGGGTGGGGTTGAGCGGGATGGGGTTCACGTGTACCCACCCGGCACCACGCTTGTTGAGCTTCTCCCCCAGCAGGTCCGCCCGCCAGCCCTGGTCGTTGATGTCACGGATCAGCGCGTACTCGATCGACACGCGCCGGCCGGTGGCGTCGTAGTAGTCGCGCGCGGCGTCGAGCGCCTCGTCCACCTTCCAGCGAGTGTTGATGGGGATCAGTTCGTCGCGCAGTTCGTCGTCCGGGGCGTGCAGGGACAGCGCCAGCGTGATGGGCAGCTTCTCGAGGGTGAACTTACGGATCCCGGGAACCAGACCCACGGTGGACATGGTGAGCCCGCGCGCGGAGATCCCGAGTCCTTCCGGGGAAGGGTCGATGATCCGATGTACGGCGCCCATGGTGGCCTTGTAGTTGGCCAGAGCCTCCCCCATGCCCATGAACACGATGTTGGACACCCGCTGGGGCACGTCCTCCGGGTCCCCCACCACGCCGTCGCGCAGCGCCCGCACACCCTGGACCACTTGATCGGCGATCTCGGCGGCGGAGAGGTTGCGTGTGAGGCCGGACTGGCCGGTCGCACAGAACGGGCAGTTCATCCCGCACCCCGCCTGGGACGAGATGCACATGGTCACGCGCTTGTCGTAGCGCATGAGCACCGACTCGACCATGGCGCCGTCGAACAACCGGTGGACGGACTTGACGGTCATCCCCTGATCCGCGCGCAATTGCCGCACGGTGGTCAACAGCGGCGGCAGGGCCTTGGCCGCGAGCTCGTCCCGCTGGGCGGCGGGCAGATCCGTCATGGCCGCGGGGTCCGCCTCGAAGCGCTCGAAGTAGTGCTTGGACAGCTGCGACGCCCGGAACGCGGGGTAGCCCGCGTCCTGCAGGAACTGCTTGCGGCCGGCCATGTCGAAGTCCGCGAGGTGCAGCGGGGGCTTGCCGCGCCGCGCGGGCTTGAACACGAGCTGGCCGGTCTTGGGTTTCGGGGTGATCTCAACGGGTTGTGCCGTCATGGGAATCCTCTCCCTGTTCTCGGGGTGGTTCTGTGGTGTCAGGGGTCGGGTGGACGTTGCGGGACGAGCTGTGACGATCGGACCTGCGGCGACAGGCCGTCAGGCAGCGGGGATCGGGACCGGGCGGACCCCCAAGGGTTCGAGTTCGGAGCGGCCACCGTCCTCCGCGGTGAGCACCCACACGCCCTGGCTGTGGCGGCACACGGTGTGCTCCCACTGGCTCGCGCGCGAGCCGTCCGTGGTCACGACCGTCCATTCGTCCTCGAGCACGCGGGTCTCGATCCCGCCGCGCACGAGCATCGGTTCGATGGCCAGCGCCATGCCCGTGACGAGTTTGGGCCCGCGATTGCTGACCGCGTAGTTGGGGACGTCCGGGGCCATGTGCATCTCGGTGCCGATGCCGTGGCCCACGTAGTCCTCGAGGATCCCGAGACGCCCGCCCACGGTGTCCCGCACGTGGTCCTCGACCGCGCGGCCGATGTCCCCCACGTGGGTACCGGTGGCCATCGCGGCGATGCCGCGCCACATGGCCGCACGCGTGACGTCCGACAGTTCCTGGTCGGCGGGGTCGTGGGTCGTCCCCACGAGCACGGTGCGCGCGGAGTCCCCGTGCCAACCGGCCACGATCGCACCGCCGTCGATCGATACGATGTCACCGTCCGCCAAGACGCGCTGCCCGGGGATTCCGTGCACGACCTCGTCGTTGACGGAGGTGCACACCGTGGCCGGGTAGCCGTAGTAGCCCAGGAAGTTGGACTGCGCGTCGTACTCGTCCAGGACCTCGCGGAATGCACGGTCGAGGTCCGCGGTGGTGGCCCCGGGGACGGCGGCCGCGACCGCGGCGTCGAGCGCGAGTGACGTGACCACGCCCGCCCGGGACATGGCCGCCAACTCGGCGTCCGACTTCAATTGGATCTTGCGGCGTCCGAACACGGTGCTCGGGACCTCCCCTGATGGTTGATGTTCGTCTGACGGGCGAGCCCCCGGACCGACTCTTCGCGCCGGTCTGGGGGCTCGTGATGGTTCTGGTGTTCGACGGCGCGCCCCCGGCCGCGGCCGAGCGGCGCCGTTCGTGTGGATTGCGGCTCAGGCGGGCAATGCCGCCAGGATGCGCTCGGTGACCTCGTCGATGCCGCCGAGTCCGTCCACGCGCGTGACGATGCCCCGGTCCTCGTACAGCTCCACGACCGGTGCGGTCTGCTCGTCGTAGACGTCCAGACGGTGCCGGATGACGTCCTCGGTGTCGTCCGTGCGGCCCTGGTCCTGGGCGCGGCCCAACAACCGGGAGACGAGTTCCTCGTTGTCCGCGGTAAGCAGCAGCACCACGTCCAGGGAGACCCCGTTGGCCTCGAGGATCCGGTCCAGTTCACGGACCTGGGCCACGGTGCGCGGGTACCCGTCCAGCAGGAAGCCGTCGCGGACGTCGTCGTGCGACAACCGGTCACGCACCATGTTGTTGGTCACGGAATCCGGGACCAGGTTCCCGGCGTCCGTGTAGCGCTGGGCTTCCTTGCCGAGTTCGGTCTGTTCCTTGATGTTGGCGCGAAAGATGTCACCGGTCGAGATGGCGGGAACGCCTAGTCGCTCGCAGATCCGCGCGGCCTGGGTGCCCTTGCCCGCGCCCGGCGGTCCAATGATCAACATGCGGGTCATGTTCTCTCCTTGCGTCAACGTCAGGTTCTCCCCCACTCTACCGGGCGGTGGACCAGCCTGCCGTGGCCGTGCACGGGCTCAGGTGCGCAGCAGACCCTCGTAGTGGCGCTGTTGCAACTGGGCGTCGATCTGCTTGACGGTGTCCAGACCCACGCCCACCATGATCAGCAGCGACGGGCCGCCGAAGGGGAAGTTCTGGTTCGCGTCGAAGAGCACGAGCGCCACGAGCGGGATCATGGACACGATGCCCAGGTACAGCGCACCGGGCAGCGTAATCCGGGAGAGCACGTAGCGCAGGTAGTTCTCGGTGGGACGGCCCGCGCGGATCCCCGGGATGAAGCCGCCGTAGCGCTTCATGTTGTCGGAGACCTCTTCGGGGTTGAACGTGATGGACACGTAGAAGTACGTGAAGGCCACGATCAGCAGGAAGTAGACCGTCATGTAGATCGGGTGGTCACCGCGGGCCAGGTACGTGTTGACCCAGTTGACCCACCCCGGAACGGGGCTGCCGTCGTCGGGCATCGCGAACTGCGCGATCATCGTGGGCAGCATGAGCATGGAGGACGCGAAGATGATGGGGATCACGCCGGCCATGTTGACCTTGAGCGGGATGTAGGTGCTGGTCCCGCCGATGGTGCGGCGGCCCACCATGCGCTTGGCGTACTGCACCGGGATCCGGCGCTGCGACTGCTCCACGAACACCACGCATGTGATGACCACCAGTCCCACGGCACACACGCCCAGGAACAGGCCCCAACCGCGGGTGCGCAGGATGTCACCGAGCGCGGACGGGAACGTGGCCGCAATGGAGGTGAAGATCAGCAGGGACATGCCGTTACCCACGCCGCGGTCCGTGATGCGCTCACCGAGCCACATGATCACGGTGGTGCCCGCGGTCATCGTGAGGATCATGATCACGAGCACCAAGAGGGAGTCGTCCGGAATGACGGGCAGGGGGCAGTTGCCGAGCAGGTTGCCCGAACGCGCCAGGGAGATCACGGTGGTCGCGTTCAACGCGGCCAGCCCGATCGTGAGGTAGCGGGTGTACTGCGTGAGCTTGGTCTGCCCCTGCGCACCCTCCTCGTGCAGTTCCTGGAACCGCGGGATCACCACGCGCAGCAACTGCACGATGATGCTCGCGGTGATGTAGGGCATCACGCCCAGCGCGAAGATGGACAGCTGCAACAGGGCCCCACCGCTGAACAGGTTGACCAGGTCGTACGCGCCACCCGTGGTGTTGCCCAGGGCGAGACACTGCTGCACGTTGCCGTAGTCCACACCCGGTGCGGGGATGAACGTCCCCAACCGGTAGATCACAATGATCCCCAGTGTGAACAGCAGCTTGTTGCGCAGCTCCGGCGTGGTAAACGCCCGTGCGAAAGCACTGAGCACAGGTCCTCCTCCAAAAACGTGGTGGCCCGGTGGGTTCCGACCCCGGGCAAGTCTAGCGAAGGATCCGCCGCGACCCCGGCGGTCGGTCTTGCGACATCCTGGTAAAGCGATTCGGGCGACGCGGTCCGGGCGTCGTCGTGGGGGTAACGCAACGGGCCCCGCGCCGGCAATCCGGCGCGGGGCCCGTTCCAGTTCAGGGATTCACCCTACAACCGAACACTGGGATCGGTTCATGCGTTCTGCGTGGACCCACCAGCCGCGGCGATCTTCTCCGACGCGGACGCGGAGAACTTGTCCGCGGTGATGTTCAGTGCCACGGAGATCTCCCCGCTACCGAGCACCTTCACGGGCTGGTTCTTGCGCACCGCACCCTTGGCGACCAGGTCCGCGACGGTGACCGTGCCACCCTCGGGGAACAGCTCGCCCAGGCGGTCCAAGTTCACGACCTGGTACTCCACGCGGAACGGGTTCTTGAACCCGCGCAGCTTGGGCAGGCGCATGTGCAGCGGCAGCTGACCGCCCGCGAAACCGGCCTTGACCTGGTAACGCGCCTTGGTGCCCTTGGTACCACGGCCCGCGGTCTTACCCTTCGAGGCCTCGCCACGGCCAAGACGCGTCTTGGCCTGGTGCGAGCCGGGGGCGGGACGCAGGTGGTGGACCTTCAGAGCGTGGCGCTTGCTCTCGGTGTTTTCAGCCATGCTCAGGCCTCCTCAACCTCTACGAGATGCGACACCGTGTTGATCATGCCCACGGTGGCGGCATCGGCCTTGCGCTCCACGACCTGGCCCGGACGCTTGAGACCGAGCGAACGCAGCGTGTCGCGCATGTTCTGCTTCTGACCGACCACGGAGCGGACCTGCTTCACGCGCAGGGACGCGCCGGTGGCCTGAATGCGCTTTCCGTTCATCAGGCACCTGCCTTCTGGATGTCACGCAGCAACGGCGCGGGAACGACCTCGTCCATGGGCAGGCCACGGCGGGCCGCCACGGAGGCGGGCTCCTCGAGCTCACGCAGCGCCTGGATGGTCGCGTGCACGATGTTGATCTGGTTGGACGAGCCCAGGGACTTGGACAGCACGTCGTGGATACCGGCGCACTCGAGCACCGCACGCACCGGACCACCGGCGATCACACCGGTACCCGGGGTCGCCGGGCGCAGCATGACGACGCCAGCCGCGGCCTCACCCTGCACACGGTGCGGGATGGTGCGGTTCTCCACGCGGGGGACCCGGAAGAAGTTCTTCTTGGCCTCCTCCACGCCCTTGGAGATCGCGGCGGGAACTTCCTTGGCCTTGCCGTAGCCCACGCCGACCATGCCGTTGCCGTCACCGACGACCACGAGAGCGGTGAAGCTAAAGCGACGACCACCCTTGACGACCTTGGACACACGGTTGATGGTCACGACGCGCTCGAGGAACTTGTCCTTGTCGTCGTCGCGCCCGCCGCGGCCCCCACGACCACCACGGTCGTTGCGGCCACCGCGCTCGTTGCGACCGCCACGGTCGTTACGACCGCCGCGGCCACCGCGGTTCTCGTCGGTCCCCTGGCGCTCCGAGGTGTTCGCCTCGGTCGTCGTGTTGGAACCGTTGGTGGCTTCGCTCACCTGAGTTTCCTTCTCGTTCTTCTGCTCGCTCACAGCGCCAGACCTCCTTCACGGGCACCCTCGGCCACCGCGGCCACGCGGCCGTGGTACTTGTTGCCGCCGCGGTCGAACACGACGGTCTCGATCCCCGCAGCCTTGGCACGCTCGGCGATCAGCTCACCGATGCGCTTGGCCTTGGCGGTCTTGTCGTCGGACGACGCACGCAGATCGCTTTCCATGGTGGACGCCGAGACCAGGGTGAAGCCCTTGTCGTCGTCGATCACCTGGGCGACCATATGGCGGGTGGAACGCGTGACCACCAGACGGGGGCGCAGCGCGGTTCCGGCGATGTGCTTGCGCACGCGGCGGTGACGCCGTGCCCGCTGAGCAGCCTTCGACTTTCCCTTGATTACGAGAGCCATGATTACTTACCAGCCTTTCCGGCCTTGCGGCGGATCTGCTCGCCGGCGTAGCGCACGCCCTTGCCCTTGTAGGGATCGGGCAGACGCAGGGAGCGGATCTTCGCGGCGACCTGGCCAACCTGCTGCTTGTCGATGCCGGAAACGGTGACCTTGTTGGCGCCCTCGACGGAGAGCGTGATGCCGTCCGGAGCGTTGAAGGGCACCGGGTGGCTGTAACCCAGAGCGAACTCCAGGTTGGCACCCCTGGCCTGGACACGGTAACCCGTGCCCACGATCTCCAGCTGCTTGGCGTAGCCCTGCGAGACACCCTGGATCATGTTGGAGATCAGGGTGCGCGTGAGGCCGTGCAAGGAACGGGATTCGCGCTCGTCGTTGGGGCGGGACACCTGCACGGTGCCGTCCTCGACGACCACGGTGATGGGCGCGGGCACGGTGTGGGTCAGTTCGCCCTTGGGGCCCTTGACCTGCACCACGGAACCGTCCACGGAGACCTCCACACCGGCGGGCACAGAGATCGGGAGACGTCCAATACGTGACATGTCTTCTTCCTTTCTTCTTCTGTGCTACCGGTTACCAGACGTACGCGAGGACTTCCCCGCCCACGCCCTTCTTGCCGGCCTGCTTGTCGGTCAGCAACCCGGAGGACGTGGAGAGGATCGCGATGCCGAGGCCGCCGAACACGCGGGGCAGCTCGGTGGACTTTGCGTACACGCGCAGGCCCGGCTTGGAGATGCGGCGGACACCGGCGATCGAGCGCTCACGGTTGGAACCGAACTTCAGCGACAGGGTCAGGGTCTTGCCCACCCGAGCGGGTTCTTCGGACCAGTCGGCGATGTAGCCCTCGGCCTTGAGGATGTCCGCGATCCGAGCCTTGAGCTTGGAGTACGGCATGCTCACGGTGTCGTGGTAGGCCGAGTTCGCGTTGCGCAGCCGCGTCAGCATGTCTGCGACGGGATCTGTCATTGTCATGTGGGCTTCAGCCCTTCCTCGTCAGGGTTTCCCTGCCGGTTGCAGCCCGCAGGGACCTTCTGACGTCGATGGAATCAGTTGGTCTTGAACGGGAAACCGAGCGCCTTGAGCAGCGCGCGACCCTCGTCGTCGGTCGTGGCGGAGGTGACCACGGTGATGTCCATACCGCGCACGCGATCGATCTTGTCCTGATCGATCTCGTGGAACATGGACTGTTCCGTCAGACCGAAGGTGTAGTTGCCGTTGCCGTCGAAGTGACGGTCGGACAGACCACGGAAGTCACGGATACGCGGCAACGCGAGCGTGACGAGACGGTCCAGGAATTCCCACATCCGCTCGCCACGCATGGTGACGTGCGCGCCGATGGGCATTCCCTCACGCAGCTTGAACTGCGCGATGGACTTCTTGGCCCGGTTGACCACGGGCTTCTGACCGGTGATGGCGGTGAGGTCCTTGATGGCGTTGTCCACCAGCTTGGAGTCCTTGGCCGCCTCGCCCAGACCCATGTTGACCACGACCTTGACGACGCGCGGCATCTGCATGACGTTCGCGTAGCCGAACTGCTCCTGCAGGGCCGGGACGACGGTCTCCTGGTACTTGGTCTTGAACCGGGGGGTGAACTTGGTTTCGGTGGTTTCGCTCATCACAGATCCTTGCCGGTGCTCTTGGACACGCGAACGCGGACGGTCTTCTGCTTGCCGTTGCGCTCCACGGTCTCGGTGCGGTAGCCCACACGGGTCGGCTTGCCGGTCTCCGGGTCCACGAGCATCACGTTGGAGATGTGGATCGGAGCCTCGGACTTGACGAGGCCGCCGGCTTCGCCCTGGGCGTTGGCGCGCTTGTGCTTGGTCACGACGTTGACGCCCTCGACCACCACGCGGGAGGTCTCGGTGATCACGCGCAGGACCTTGCCCTGCTCGCCCTTGTTCTTACCGGTGATGACCTGAACCAGGTCGCCGGTCTTGATCTTGAATTTCGCCATGTCAGAGCACCTCCGGGGCCAGCGAGACGATCTTCATGAACTTCTTGTCGCGCAGCTCGCGGCCCACGGGGCCGAAGATGCGCGTGCCGCGGGGGTCCCCGTCGTTCTTCAAGATCACTGCGGCGTTCTCGTCGAAACGGATGTAGGAACCGTCGGGACGGCGCCTCTGCTTCTTGGTACGGACCACAACCGCCTTGACGACGTCACCCTTCTTGACGTTGCCGCCGGGGATGGCGTCCTTGACGGTGGCGACGATGATGTCGCCAATGCCTGCGTAACGGCGTCCGGATCCACCGAGCACACGGATGGTGAGAATTTCCTTCGCACCCGTGTTGTCGGCGACCCTCAGCCGCGATTCCTGCTGAATCACTGATTTACTCCTGTCGTCGCGCTGGTTCTCATCCGATGGTGCTGAATGCCGAGCCTTGCGGAACGGTGGTCGTGTGAACGCTCCACGCCACGGTGTTCCCCGTGACCGTAGGAGGGGTCCGGGGCGTGCGCGGAGTTCGTACGCGATGATCGCTCACACATGGATGGCGAACGGGTTCGCCGTGCTGCCCTGCTCGGATTCGTGGCTGAATGCAGAATCAACGAGCAAGTTGTCGCAGCAACCGCGGCGTGCAATGCGCGGAGCCGCCCACGGACGCACCGTGGGGCTTGCCGCCGTCCCGGTACGGTGCGCACAGCGCACGTGGGGCGGACGTGGATTCTGACTCAGCAGGGTCGAAGTCAGAGTGGGCACACGTGTGTCGACACGCGTACCGGCCTACTCTACCGCGCCCCGGCGGGGAACGCCAATCGATGGACAGGCCGGCGGCCGGGGCGCGGGTGGACGCGGGAACGGCGCCGGGCAGCGCCGTCGTGCACGCGCAAGGGCCCCCGACCGCAACCGGTCGGGGGCCCTTGACGCTGTCGAGGAGGACTTACTTGGCCTTCTCGATGATCTCCACGATCCGCCAGTTCTTGGTGGCGGACAGCGGACGGGTCTCGGCGATGCGCACGAGGTCCCCGACGCCGCAGGTGTTCTGCTCGTCGTGGGCCTTCACACGCTTGGACTTGCGCAGCACCTTGCCGTACAGGGCGTGCTTGACGCGGTCCTCGACCTGGACGACCACGGTCTTGTCCATCTTGTCGGAGACCACGTAGCCCTGGCGGGTCTTGCGGTCACCGCGCTCGGCCGCGGCCGATTCGTTGTTAACCTGCTCGCTCACTTGGCATCATCCTCAGACTTGGCAGCCTTCTTCGAGGCCTTCTTCTCGGTCTTCTCAGCAGCCGGCGCCACGTCCTCGCGGATCCCGAGCTCGCGCTCACGCAGCACGGTGTAGATCCGGGCGATGTCGCGCTTGACGGACTTGAGACGGCCGTTGCTCTCGAGCTGACCGGTCGCGGCCTGGAAGCGCAGGTTGAACAGCTCTTCCTTGGACGTGCGCAGCTGGTCGGTGAGGGCACCGGTGTCGAGAGCCGCGAGGTTCTCCATGTTCAGATCCTTGGATCCAATAGCCATTGATCATTCACCGCCTTCGCGACGCACGATGCGTGCCTTCATCGGGAGCTTGTGGATTGCCAGGCGCAGGGCCTCACGGGCCACTTCCTCGCTCACGCCCGAGATCTCGAACATGACGCGTCCGGGCTTGACGTTGGCGATCCACCACTCGGGGGAACCCTTACCGGAACCCATGCGGGTCTCGGCGGGCTTCTTGGTCAGGGGACGGTCCGGGTAGATGTTGATCCAGACCTTGCCGCCACGCTTGATGTGACGGGTCATGGCAATACGCGCGGCCTCGATCTGACGGTTCGTGACGTACGCCGGGCTCATCGCCTGGATGCCCCACTCGCCGAACGTGACCTGGGTTCCGCCCTTGGCCTGACCCCGACGACGCGGGTGGTGCTGCTTACGGAACTTCACACGACGTGGGATGAGCATTACTTACCACCCTCTGCGTTGGTCGCCTCCGCAGCGGTGTTCTGCTGCGGGGCTGCGGCGGAGTCGCGCTCACGGCGCCCGCCACGGTCGTTACGGTCATTCGGGCGACGACGACGCTCGCCCCCGCCGCCACCGCGACGGTCGTTGCGACCCCGCGAGGAGGGAGCAGCGGCCTGCTGGGCAGCGAGTTCCTTGTCGGTCAGGTCGCCCTTGTAGATCCAGACCTTCACGCCGATGCGGCCGAAGGTGGTCTTGGCCTCGAAGAAGCCGTAGTCGATGTTCGCGCGCAGGGTGTGCAGGGGCACACGGCCTTCGCGGTAGAACTCCGAACGGGACATCTCCGCACCACCGAGGCGGCCGGCGCACTGGATCCGGATGCCCTTGGCACCGGCGCGCTGCGCGGACTGGATGGCCTTCTTCATGGCGCGACGGAACGCGACACGGGAGGCCAGCTGCTCGGCGACACCCTGAGCGACGAGCTGGGCATCGGTCTCCGGGTTCTTGACCTCGAGGATGTTGAGCTGGATCTGCTTGCCGGTGAGCTTCTCGAGCTCACCGCGGATCCGGTCCGCCTCGGCGCCGCGGCGGCCGATCACGATGCCCGGGCGCGCCGTGTGGATGTCCACGCGGACGCGGTCACGGGTGCGCTCGATCTCGACCTTGGCGATGCCGGCGCGCTCCATGCCCGTGGACATGAGCTCGCGGATCTTCACGTCCTCGCGGATGTAGTCCTTGTAGCGCTGACCCGGCTGGTTCGAGTCCGCGTACCAGTGCGAGACGTGGTCGGTGGTGATACCCAGACGGAATCCGTTGGGGTTGATTTTCTGTCCCACTTAGCGGACCTCCTCCTTCTCCGGGGTCGCCACGACCACGGTCACGTGGCTCGTGCGCTTGTTGATGCGGAACGCACGGCCCTGGGCACGCGGCTGGAACCGCTTCATGGTGGGTCCCTCGTCCACGAAGGCCGCGGAGACCACGAGGTCTTCCGGCTTGAACGCGAGACCCTCGCGGTCGGCCTTCTGCCGGGCGTTGGCCACGGCGGATTCGAGAACCTTGAACACCGGCTGTGAAGCTGCCTGCGGGGCAAACTTCAGAATCGCCAACGCCTCATTCGCCTGCTGGCCACGAATCAGGTTGACGACGCGCCGGGCCTTCATAGGCGTCACGCGGATGTAGCGCGCAGATGCCTTGGCTTCCATTGCTTTCCTTCTCTCGTCTTGTCGAAGAAGTGCAACGTGCTCACCCCGAGGGGTCAGCGACGCTTGCCCTTCTTGTCGTCCTTCACATGGCCGCGGAACGTGCGGGTGGGGGCGAATTCGCCGAGCTTGTGCCCGACCATCGACTCAGTGATGAACACCGGGACATGCTTGCGTCCATCGTGCACGGCAATCGTGTGTCCGAGCATGTCGGGCACGATCATCGAGCGGCGGGACCACGTCTTGATGACGTTCTTGGTGCCCTTCTCGTTCTCCTTGGCGACCTTCACGAAGAGGTGCTGATCAACGAAAGGGCCCTTCTTGAGGCTGCGTGGCATTAGTCAGGCTCCTTAGCGCTTGTTCTTGCCGGTACGACGACGACGCACGATGAGCTTGTCGCTTTCCTTGTTGGGGCGACGGGTGCGTCCCTCGGGCTTACCGTTGGGGTTGACCGGGTGACGACCACCGGAGGTCTTGCCCTCGCCACCACCGTGCGGGTGGTCCACGGGGTTCATGACCACACCGCGGACGGTCGGGCGGATGCCCTTCCAGCGGTTACGTCCGGCCTTGCCCCAGTTGATGTTGGACTGCTCGGCGTTGCCGACCTCGCCCACGGTCGCGCGGCAGCGCACGTCCACGTTGCGGATTTCACCGGAGGGCAGGCGCAGCTGACCGTACTTGCCCTCACGGGCGACCAGCTGCACGGATGCGCCGGCCGAACGGGCGAGCTTGGCTCCCCCACCCGGACGCAGCTCCACCGCGTGCAGCACGGTACCCACGGGGATGTTGCGCAGCGGCAGGTTGTTGCCCGGCTTGATGTCGGCGTTGGGGCCAGACTCCACGACGTCGCCCTGACGCAGGCGGTTCGGCGCGATGATGTAGCGCTTGGTGCCGTCCACGTAGTGCAGCAGCGCGATCCGAGCCGTACGGTTCGGGTCGTACTCGATGTGGGCGACCTTTGCGTCCACGCCGTCCTTGTCGTGACGACGGAAGTCAATCACGCGGTACTGGCGCTTGTGCCCGCCACCCTTGTGACGGGTGGTGATGCGGCCGGTGTTGTTACGACCGCCCTTCTTGGGCAGCGGACGCACCAGGGACTTCTCGGGCGTGGTGCGCGTGATTTCTACGAAGTCCGCAACCGACGAGCCACGACGGCCCGGGGTTGTCGGCTTGTGCTTACGGATAGCCATGTTTTGAGTTCCTCGTTAAAGTGGTCTCCGCTCAAGAGAGCGGACCGCCGAAGATGTCGATGGAGCCTTCCCGGAGGGACACGATGGCACGCTTGGTGGCCTTACGCTGTCCCCAGCCGAAGCGCGTGCGCTTACGCTTACCGGGACGGTTGAGGGTGTTCACGGACGCGACCTTGACACCGAAGATGTGCTCGATCGCGTACTTGATCTCGGTCTTGTTGGCGGAGGGGGCCACCTGGAAGGTGTACTTGCCCTCGTCGATCAGACCGTAGGACTTCTCGGAGACCACGGGACGGATGATGACGTCGCGCGGGTCCTTGTTGTAGATAACGCTCACTTGGCGTCCTCCTGCTTGCTACCGGACGCGGCTGCGACGAACGAGTCGTAAGCGGCCTTGGTGAAGACCACGTCGTCCGAGACGAGCACGTCGTACGTGTTGAGCTGATCGGCGTACACGGCGTGCACGTTGACCAGGTTGCGCACGGACAGCGCGGCGTTGTCCTCGCCACGGTTCAGCACCACGAGCAGGTTCTTGCGCTCGGTGAGCGAACGCAGCGCCTCCTTGGCGGCCTTCGTGGACGGCTGCTCGCCGCTCACCAGGTCCGCGACCACGTGGATGCGGCCGTTACGGGCCCTGTCCGAGAGGGCACCGCGCAGGGCGGCAACCTTCATCTTCTTGGGCGTGCGCTGGGAGTAGTCACGCGGCGTGGGGCCGTGCACCACGCCACCGCCGGTCATGTGCGGGGCACGGATGGAGCCCTGACGAGCCCGGCCGGTGCCCTTCTGCTTGAACGGCTTGCGACCGGCGCCGGAGACCTCCGCGCGGGTCTTGGTCTTGTGCGTGCCCTGACGGGCGGCGGCCAGCTGTGCGACGACGACCTGGTGCAGCAGCGCCACGTTGGTCTGGGCGTCGAAGATCTCAGCGGGCAGCTCGACGTTGACGGTTTCAGTTGCCATGAGTATCAGGCTCCCTTCACGGTGGAACGGACGAGGACGACCGATCCCTTGGGGCCCGGCAGGGCGCCCTTGATGAGCAGCAGGGAGTTCTCGGCGTCGACAGCGTGCACGGTCAGGTTCATGGTCGTGTGACGGGCGTTGCCCATCCGGCCGGCCATGCGCATGCCCTTGAACACGCGAGCGGGGTACGATGCGCCGCCGATGGAACCCGGCTTGCGGTGGTTCTTGTGTGCACCGTGGGAGGCGCCCACACCGGCGAAGCCGTGGCGCTTCATGACACCCGCGGTGCCCTTGCCCTTGGTGGTGCCGACGACGTCGACCTTGGCACCGGCCTCGAAGAGCTCGACGGACAGTTCCTGTCCCAGCTCGTACTCAGCGGCGTCGGAAGTACGAAGTTCGACGACATGACGACGGGGCGTCACGCCTGCAGCGGCGAAGTGGCCGGCCAGTGGCTTGGTCACCTTGCGGGGATCGATCGCACCGAAGCCGATCTGCACGGCGTTGTAGCCGTCCTTGTCCTCGTTGCGCAGCTGCGTCACGACGTTGGAGTCGGCCTTGACCACGGTCACCGGCACGAACTTCCCGTTCTCGTCCCAGACCTGGGTCATGCCGAGCTTCGTGCCCAGCAGGCCCTTCACCTGGCGTTCGAAAGTGGTAGTCATTGGGGTGCGATCCTTTTTACAGCTTGATTTCGATGTTCACGTCAGCGGGCAGGTCGAGACGCATGAGCGAGTCGACGGCCTTGGGCGTGGGGTCGATGATGTCGATCAGCCGCTTGTGGGTGCGCATCTCGAAATGCTCACGGCTGTCCTTGTACTTGTGCGGCGAGCGGATCACGCAGTACACATTCTTCTCGGTGGGCAGCGGGACGGGTCCCACCACCGTGGCGCCTGCGCGCGTCACCGTCTCAACGATCTTCCGGGCCGAGACGTCGATGACCTCGTGGTCATAGGACTTCAGCCGGATGCGGATTTTTTGTCCCGCCATGGCGTCGTGACTCTCTTTCTTCAAGTACTTCCCTGTATGGAGTCCGCGGACTCCTTGTGCTCGGCGATCGTGCTCGCCACCCCGCACAGACTGAATCCGGAAACTTCCGGGTTCCTCACCCTGTCGGGGCCCCGGCACCCGAACTCGGGCGTGTCGCGCGAGGAGCGCGCCGCCCGGTCCACACAATGATGCGGTGCCGGTTGAAAAATGGTTGTCCGCGGTGATATCCGCGTGGAAGTTCGCTGCATTGCGTTTGCTTCGGTTGCGCGACTGCTCCGCACCCGGTTCTCGCAATGGACTCCACGCGCTCGACCGGCGCACGGAATCCCGCGTCGCTGAGCGAACAACAGCGACCATTCTGCCAGAGATCCGGGGGAGCGCGCAAACCGGCCACGCCCCTACTCCCCCGGGCCGGCGGGCACGCCGCCGCCCGGACATGCGAGAACCCCGCGGTCCTGAACGGACCACGGGGTTCTCGAAGGTTCGACTCAGCGCCTCACCGGATCAACGGGTCTTACTTGTTGATCTTGGTCACACGACCGGAGCCCACGGTGCGGCCACCCTCACGGATGGCGAAGCCGAGGCCTTCCTCCATGGCGATCGGCTGGATCAGCTCGACCGTCATCTCGGTGTTGTCACCGGGCATGACCATCTCGGTGCCCTCGGGCAGGGTGATCACGCCGGTGACGTCCGTGGTGCGGAAGTAGAACTGCGGGCGGTAGTTCGAGTAGAACGGGTTGTGACGCCCGCCCTCTTCCTTGGACAGGATGTAGACGTTGGCC
The DNA here is from genome assembly GCF_040981025.1 of Kocuria sp. CPCC 205261. Lineage (NCBI taxonomy): Bacteria > Bacillati > Actinomycetota > Actinomycetes > Micrococcales > Micrococcaceae > Kocuria > Kocuria sp. CPCC 205261. The sequence goes on from NZ_JAVKPU010000001.1 coordinate 293,334, forward strand.
TCGAAGTCGGTGTGCGGGGTGATGGAACCCGGCTTGCACACGACCTGGCCACGCTCGACGTCGTCGCGCTTGAGACCGCGCAGCAGCAGACCGCAGTTCTCGCCGGCCATGGCCTCGTCCATCTGCTTGTGGAACATCTCGATACCGGTCACCGTGGTCTTCTGCACGGGGCGGATGCCCACGATCTCGACCTCGGAGTTGATCGGCAGGGTACCGCGCTCGGCGCGGCCGGTCACCACGGTGCCGCGACCGGTGATCGTGAAGACGTCCTCGATGGGCATCAGGAAGGGCTTGTCGGTGTCACGCACGGGGTCCGGGACGTTCTCGTCCACGGCCTCCATGAGGTCCTCGACGGACTTGACCCACTCGGCGTCGCCCTCGAGGGCCTTCAGGGCGGAGACGCGCACCACGGGGGCGTTGTCGCCGTCGAAGCCCTGGTCGGACAGCAGCTCGCGGACCTCCATCTCGACGAGGTCGAGCAGCTCTTCGTCGTCGACCATGTCGGACTTGTTCAGCGCCACCAGCAGGTAGGGCACGCCCACCTGGCGGGCGAGCAGGACGTGCTCGCGGGTCTGGGCCATGGGGCCGTCGGTCGCGGCGACCACGAGGATCGCGCCGTCCATCTGAGCAGCACCGGTGATCATGTTCTTCACGTAGTCGGCGTGACCGGGGGCGTCCACGTGGGCGTAGTGACGCTTGTCGGTCTGGTACTCGATGTGAGAGATGTTGATCGTGATGCCGCGCTGCTTCTCCTCCGGGGCGGAGTCGATCGCACCGAAGTCACGCTGCTCGTTGACGTCCGGGTACTTGTCGGCCAGTACCTTGGAGATCGCAGCGGTGAGCGTGGTCTTGCCGTGGTCAACGTGGCCGATGGTGCCAATGTTGAGGTGCGGCTTGGTGCGCTCGAACTTGGCCTTCGCCATGATGTGTTCCTCCTAGAACATTGAGGTGAGACTTGCTCGACTGCTCCGGACCACGGAGCGTGGGACCACAGCGCTTCAGACGCTGCGCGTGTCGAAACCTGTGCAAGTCTACTTCTGGATTACGAATTTACTGAAATCACGGGGCGTGGGCCCCGCCGGCTCACTCGCCGCGGTTCTTCTGGATGATCTCCTCAGCCACAGCCTTGGGGACCTCCGAGTAGCTGTCGAACTCCATCGAGTACACCGCGCGACCCTGGGTCTTGGACCGCAGGTCACCGATGTAGCCGAACATCTCCGACAAGGGCACCAGGGCCTTCACGAGCTTGACACCCGCGACGTCCTCCATGGACTGGATCTGGCCACGGCGGGAGTTCAGGTCACCGATGACGTCACCCATGTACTCTTCCGGGGTACGCACCTCCACGGCCATGAGCGGCTCGAGAAGGACCGGGTTGGCACGCCGGGCACCTTCTTTGAACACCATCGAGCCGGCGATCTTGAACGCCATTTCCGAGGAGTCCACGTCGTGGTAGGCACCGTCGATCAGGGTGGCCTTGACGCCCACCACCGGGTAGCCCGCGAGGATGCCCAACTGCATGGCGTCCTGGATACCGTGGTCCACCGAGGGGATGTACTCGCGCGGCACGCGACCACCGGTCACGGCATTGTCGAACTCGTACAGCTCCTCCGCGTCCAGCGGCAGCGGCTCGAAGGAAACCTGCACCTTGGCGAACTGGCCGGAACCACCGGTCTGCTTCTTGTGGGTGTAGTCGACCTTGTCCACGGCCTTCTTGATGGTCTCGCGGTAGGCCACCTGCGGCTTGCCCACGTTGGCCTCGACCTTGAACTCGCGCTTCATGCGGTCCACCAGGATGTCCAGGTGCAGCTCGCCCATGCCGCCGATCTCGGTCTGGCCGGTCTCGTCGTTGAGGGACACCGTGAAGGTGGGATCCTCCGCGGAGAGCTTCTGGATGGCGGTGGACAGCTTCTCCTGGTCACCCTTGGTCTTGGGCTCGATGGCCACGAAGATCACAGGCTGGGGGAAGCTCATGGACTCCAGCACGATCTGGTTGTTCGGGTCCGAGAGGGTGTCACCGGTGGTGGTGTCCTTCAGACCGATCGCGGCGTAGATGTGACCGGCGGAGATCTCGTCCACCGGGTTTTCCTTGTTGGAGTGCATCTGGAAGAGCTTGCCGATGCGCTCGCGCTTGCCCTTGGTGGAGTTCATGACCTGCTCGCCGGCCTTCGCCTTGCCGGAGTACACGCGGATATACGTGAGCTGGCCGTAGAACGGGTGCGAGGCGACCTTGAACGCCAGCGCCGCGAAGGGGCCGTTGGCGTCCGCGGTGCGGGTCATGACCTCTTCCTCGTCGTTGATGGCGTGGCCCTGCACGTCCTCCACATCGAGCGGGGAGGGCAGGTAGTCCACCACGGCATCGAGCATGGGCTGAACGCCGCGGTTCTTGAACGCCGAGCCACACAGCACGGGGTAGGCCTGGGAGGTGATCGTCAGCTTGCGGATGCCGGCCTTGATCTCGTCCTCGGTGAGCTCCTCGCCGCCGAGGTATTTCTCCATGAGTTCGTCGTCCGCCTCCGCGACGGCCTCGACGAGCTGGTTGCGGTAGTCATCCGCGCGGTCCTTCAGGTCCTCGGGGATCTCGCGCGTCTCGTACTTGGCGCCCAGGGAGACGTCACCCTTGGAGTCACCCTCCCACACGAGAGCCTTCATGGTCACCAGGTCGATGACGCCCACGAAGTCGTTCTCGGCACCGATCGGCAGCTGCAGCACGAGCGGGGTCGCGCCCAGGCGGGACTTGATGGTGTCCACGGTGAAGTAGAAGTCGGCGCCCAGCTTGTCCATCTTGTTGACGAAGCAGATGCGGGGCACTTCGTACTTATCGGCCTGGCGCCACACGGTCTCGGACTGGGGCTCCACGCCCTCCTTGCCGTCGAAGACGGCCACGGCGCCGTCGAGCACGCGCAGGGAGCGCTCGACCTCGACCGTGAAGTCCACGTGACCCGGGGTGTCGATGATGTTGATCTGGTAGTCGTGCCAGTAGCACGAGGTCGCGGCGGACGTGATGGTGATGCCGCGTTCCTGCTCCTGAGCCATCCAGTCCATCGTGGATGCACCGTCGTGCGTTTCGCCGAGCTTGTGGTTGATGCCCGTGTAGAACAGGATTCGTTCGGTGGTCGTGGTCTTACCGGCATCGATGTGAGCCATGATGCCGATATTGCGGACCTTCTTGAGGTCGGTAAGCACGTCGAGTGCCACGATGGTTCCCTTCGTAAAAGGTAGTGCCGGGCCCTGGTGTCGGCCCCGCGCAGGGCGGGGCCGACAGGACTACCGAATTTTACCAGCGGTAGTGGGCGAAGGCCTTGTTGGATTCGGCCATCTTGTGGGTGTCCTCGCGGCGCTTCACAGCGGCACCGAGGCCGTTGGAGGCGTCGAGGATCTCGTTCTGCAGACGCTCGGTCATGGTGTTCTCACGACGCGCCTTGGAGTAGCCCACGAGCCAGCGCAGGGACAGCGCCTGGGCGCGGCCTGCCTTGACCTCGACCGGCACCTGGTAGGTGGCGCCACCAACACGACGGGAGCGGACCTCGAGGGCCGGCTTGACGTTGTCGAGGGCCTTCTTCAGGGTGGCCACGGGATCGGAGTTGGTCTTGTTGCGCACACCCTCGAGGGCACCGTAGACGATGCGCTCGGCGGTGGACTTCTTGCCGTCCTGCAGGACCTTGTTGATCAGCTGCGTGACCACGGGCGAGCCGTAGACGGGATCGACGACGAGGGGGCGCTTGGGAGCGGGACCTTTACGAGGCATTACTTCTTCTCCTTCTTCGCGCCGTAGCGGGAGCGAGCCTGCTGACGGCCCTTGACACCCTGGGTGTCGAGCGCGCCGCGCACGATCTTGTAACGGACACCCGGCAGGTCCTTCACACGACCACCGCGCACGAGCACGATGGAGTGTTCCTGAAGGTTGTGACCCTCACCCGGGATGTAGGCGGTGACTTCCACGCCGCCGTTGAGCTTCACACGGGCCACCTTGCGCAGCGCCGAGTTCGGCTTCTTGGGGGTCGTGGTGAACACGCGGGTGCAGACGCCGCGCTTCATGGGGTTGCCCTTGAGCGCGGGGGCCTTGGTCTTCACGACCTTGGAGTGCCGGCCCTTGCGGACCAGTTGCTGGATAGTTGGCACAGTGCCTCCTGTTGGAACGGGACCGGCGGTGGCCGCCCCCCGTTGATGGCGGAATATTGATCCCGGGCCCGCCGGGACGGATCAGCAGTAGTGACTGCGACGAAACCGTGTCCGAGCATGACGAAAGATGGCATCTAGGTACAAGGTGCGTACCACAGGACGGTGTCCGATTTGCCATCTGAGGATTGCCCGGAATGGAGCAATTCTTCCTCAGCATAGCAGCTCGCGCCTCAGGAGGAAAAATCGCTTTTGCCGGAGGTCACGACGTCTGCCGACAGGGCGGCGGCGCACCGTTGCAGTGCGGGGACCACGCGGCGGTCCGGGTGTTCCACGTCCCCGGATCCGAGGCCCACGCGCATGGACACGTTGATCGCGGCCACCACCGCTCCCGTGCCGTCCGTCACCGGCACGGCCACGGAGCGCAGCCCGAGTTCGAGTTCCTGGTCCACCACGGCGTGGCCGGCACGACGCACGGCGGCGATCTGCGCCCGCAGCTGCGTGTGGTCCGTGAGTGTCAGCGGGGTCAGGCTGCGTGGTTGCGCCCGCTCGAGCAGTTCCGCGAGCTCCTCGGGGGGCAGTGCCGCGAGCAGGACCCGGCCCATGGAGGTTGCGTACGCCGGGAACCTCGTGCCGAGCGAGATGCTCACGCTCATGATCCGCTGGGTGGCCACGCGCGCGACGTAGACGATCTCCGCGCCGTCGAGCACGGACATGGATGTGGATTCCCCGAGCTCCTCCGACAACGAGCGCAGGTGGGGCTGGGCCAGTTGCGGCAGCGACAGCGCGGAGAGATAGGAGTAGCCCAGGCTCAGTACCTTGGGCGTGAGTTCGAAGCGCCGCCCGTCCGAGCGCACGTAACCCAGGGACTCGAGCGTGAGCAGGAACCGACGGGCGGTCGCGCGGGTCAGCTGGGTCTGCCGGGCCACCTCGGACAGGCTCATGGCGGGGCGTTCGGCGTCGAACGCCCCGATCACGGCGAGCCCGCGCGCGAGCGACTGCACGAAACCGTCCCCGGGGGCGGAGTCGTTGCTACCGGTCGTGGTGACCACCCTCTCTCCCCCACGACGCCGCGTGGGTCACTGATCGACACGGCGATGGCACCGCGAACGGTCCGCGCGACACCATCGGCACACTACCCGGCAGACTACCGCGCGGGTCACTGGGCGGGGGTCAGCTCCACCTCCACCTGCTGGGCGAGTTCGTCGAAGCCGACACCGAAGGTCTCGCGCACCGTGACCTTGCCGTCCTCGAGGAGGAACACGCCGAGGTCCGTGTAGATCCGGGACACGCAGCCCACGCCCGTGAGCGGCATGGTGCACTCCTTCACGAGCTTCGACTGACCCTTCTTGGTCTTCAGGGTCATCATCACGAAGGTCTGCTTGGCGCCGGTGGCGAGGTCCATGGCACCGCCCACGGCGGGGATCGCGTCCGGCTTACCGGTGTGCCAGTTGGCGAGGTTGCCTTGCTGGTCCACCTGGAACGCACCCAGCACGCAGCAGTCCAGGTGACCGCCGCGCATCATGGCGAACGAGTCTGCGTGGTGGAAGTACGAGCAGCCCTCGGTCTCGACCACGGGGATCTTGCCGGCGTTGATCAGGTCCGGGTCCACCTCGTCCCCGTGGGCCTCCGCACCCATCCCGAGCATCCCGTTCTCGGTGTGCAGGGTGACGTCGTCCTCGGCGCTGAGGTAGTTGGAGACCAGGGTGGGCTGGCCGATGCCCAGGTTCACGTACGCCCCGGCGGGGATGTCCCGCGCCACGACCTCCGCGAGTTCCTCCGGGCTCAACGGGTGATCACTGTTCTGCGGAACGCTCATGCCGCACCTTCCTCTCGCGGGTCCTGCTGCTGGGGCCGGTTGATCTGCACCACGGTGTCCACGTAGATCCCCGGGGTCACCACGACCTCGGGATCGATCTGCCCGCGCTCCACGATGTCGCTGACCTGCACGATGGAGTGCGTGGCCGCCGCAGCCATGATGGGGCCGAAGTTGCGCGCCGTCTTGCGGTACACGAGGTTGCCGGCCTTGTCCGCCCGATACGCCTTGGTCAGGGAGAAGTCCGCGTGGATGGGGTACTCGAGCACCTGGTGCTTGCCGTCCAGCTCGCGCACCTCCTTGCCCTCGGCCAGGGGCGTGCCGTAACCGGTGGGCGTGAAGAACGCCCCGATCCCGGCACCGGCGGCGCGGATCCGCTCGGCGAGATTGCCCTGCGGGACGACCTCGAGCTCGATCTCATCGGCGCGGTACTTCTCATCGAAGTGCCACGAGTCCGACTGGCGCGGGAACGAGCAGATGATCTTCTGCACGCGGCCCAGCTGGATCAGCTTGGCGAGACCCACGTCCCCGTTGCCGGCGTTGTTGTTCACGACCGTGAGGTCCTTGGCGCCGTGTTCGATCAGGGCGTCGATGAGTTCCACGGGCTGACCGGCCACACCGAAGCCGCCGATCATCACGCACGCACCGTCGTGGATGAGCTCCACGGCCGCCGCGGCGCTGTCTGCAATGTTGAGCATGGTGTGCCTTTCTCGAAAAGGTTGGAGGGGTCTCAGCCCTGGGCGTTTTCGTTCTCGAGCACCACCGCGAGGCCCTGCCCCACGCCGATGCACAGGCTGGCCACACCCCAGCGCTGCCCGCTCGCCTGCAACCGGCGGGCCAGGGTCCCCAACACGCGGGTCCCGGAGGCGCCGAGCGGGTGGCCGATCGCGATGGCCCCGCCCCACTGGTTGACGATGCTCTGGTCCACACCCCACTGGCGCAGGCACGCGAGCGACTGCACGGCGAAGGCCTCGTTGAGTTCCACGGCGGCGACGTCGTCCCACGTGATCCCCGCGCGGCGCACGGCGATGTTGGCCGCCTCCACGGGCGCCTCACCGAAGAACTGTGGTTCGTTGGCGGCGGCACCGCGGCCGGCGATACGGGCGATGGGCTCTCGACCGAGCAGCTGCGCACCGCGCTCGCTGCCGAGCCACACGGCGGACGCGCCGTCGTTCATGGGAGAGGAGTTACCGGCGGTGACGGTCGCGTTGTCACCGCTGCGGAACACGGTGCGCAGACCGGCGAGCGTCTCCGGGGTGGAGTCCCCGCGCACGGTTTCGTCCCGGGTGAGCTCCACGCCCTTCTTGGTGTTGGGTGCCACGCTGACCGTGATGTCGTCGTACTTGCCCTCGTCCCACGCCTTGGCCGCGAGCTGGTGGGAGGTGGCCGCGAACGCGTCCTGGTCCTCGCGCGAGATGCCGTGCTTCTCGCGCAACTGCTCGGTGGCCTCACCGAGGGACACCGTCCACTCGCTCGGCATGTCCGGGTTCACGAGGCGCCAGCCCAGGGTCGTGTTGGCGAGCTCGAGGTTCTGCATGGGGTAGGGCCGCTCGGTCTTGGGCAGCACCCACGGCGCGCGGGACATGGACTCGACGCCGCCCACGAGCAGCAAGTCCCCTTCCCCCACCTCGATCTGACGGGAGCCCATCATCGCGGCGTCCAGGGACGAACCGCACAACCGGTTGATCGTGGAGCCGGGAACGGACACGGGCAGACCCGCGAGCAGCGTGGCCATGCGCGCCACGTTGCGGTTCTCCTCACCGGCGCCGTTGGCGTTGCCTAAGTAGACCTCGTCGATCGTGGCGGGGTCCAGCTCGGGTGCGCGCTCCACGAGCGTGCGCACCACGAGGGCCGCGAGGTCGTCGGGACGGTGGCTCGCGAGCGCGCCACCCACCTTCCCGAACGGGGTACGGATGGCGTCGTAGACGTATGCGTGGTTCATGGGGATCCTCACCGTGGTAACTCACCCGGCCGCGGCCGGGGCGGCGCCGGGCTCGGGTGTCCGGTCACCGCGTTGCATGTGTTCAGTCTAGAGCGCAGTGATCGCCATGTGAACACTTGTTCGCATGACGAACAATTCCGGTCAGCCCGAGTACTCCGACAGCGCCTTCTGCGCGTGCTTGAACGCGTTATTGGCGGACGGGACGGAGAGGTAGATCGCGGACTGCAGCAGGATCTCCTTGATCTCGTCCGTGCTCAGCCCGTTGCGCAACGCCGCCTTGACGTGCATCTCGAACTCCTCCCAGTGACCGGCGGCGATCAGCGCGGTCAACACGCACGCGCTGCGCATCCGGCGGTCCAGGCCGGGCCGGGTCCAGATCTCACCCCACGCGTAGCGCGAGATGAAGTCCTGGAAGTCCTCCGTGAACTCGGTCTTGCCGGACTCCGCGCGGTCCACGTGGGCGTCCGAGAGCACCTCCCGGCGCACGGTCATCCCGTCCTGCAGGGCCTGTGCTTCGGTGCGTTGCGAGCGTGGGTTCATGTCTGTTCCTCGTTCCTGGTCTCGTGCTGGTTCGTGTCGTCGTTCCCGAGGTCGTGGCCCGTCATGCCGCGTCCCGTGAATCCGTGTCTCGTGCGCTTGCGGCTCCCCGCGGGTGCCGCGGATCGATCGAGCGCGCGTGGACCGCGTCAGCGCGCGGCCGCCACGAGCTCCGCGATCGTGTGGGCCACGAGCTCGGGTGCGGCCACAGGTACGAGGTGGGCGGCGTCGTCGACGACCTCACAGCGCGCGTGCAGCGCGTCCGCGAGACCCTGGGCGACGTCGGGCCCCACCATGGCGTCCTGCGCACCGGCCACGACTGCGGTGGGGACGGACGCGGGGCGCGTGCGCTCCCGCAGGTCGAAACCACCCAGCGCACGGCAGGCCGCGGCGTAACTGAACCGGTCCGTCCCCTGCAGGTCGTGCAGCAGCGGGGTCCCGCGTTCCGAGTGCTCGGCCAGGAAATCGGGGGCGAACCACGCCTTGGCACACCCGATCACCTGGGTGGGTGTGCCGGCACTCGCAACGAGCTCGGCGCGCTCGTGCCACATCCGCGGGTCCGGGAAGTAGTTGCTCGTGGCGATCAACGCCGCGGACGCCACCCGCTCAGGATCCTGGGCGAGCAATTGCTGCACCGCCGCTCCCCCGATCGAGGTCCCCGCCATGTGCCACGACCGCGCACCGGTGTGCTCGGTGACGGCGTCCGCCACGGCGCGGGCGAGTTCTCCGAGCGTGAATTCCTGCACGGGATCGCTGACCCCGTGGCCCGGAAGGTCCCAGCCGATCACGTGGAACCGCTCGGCCAGCAGCGGGGCCACGGCCGCGTAGAGATGGGTGACCGAGGTGCCCAGTGCGGGGCCGAGCACCACGAGGGGCGCACCCTCCGCGAGGTCCTGCGGTCGGGTGAATTCCACGAGTCCCGGTGCGGGAACCGTCATGCCGTCGTCCTTTCCTCGTGCCGGGCCACGGCCCGGTCACACAGTTCGCCCGACGCGCCCAGGTAACCGCGCGGGTCCAGCAGGCTCCGGACCCAGCGGGTCACGGACTGCGGATCCCCGACGGACATTCCCCCGGGCAGAGTCGGATCCTCTTCCGCCGCGATCTCCCGCGCCAGGGCGCTCGCGAGCGCGTCCGCGTCCCACGGCTCAGCGCGCACCGCGGCCTGCACGCGCTGCTTCGCGTTCTTGCCCTCGCGCTCGCTCAGCACCGGCGCGAGTGCCGCGCTCAGCCGTTCCGCCATCACGCCCGTTCCGGCGCGCTCGAGGTTCTGCGCCATGCGCTCGGTGTCCACCGTGAGCCCCCCGGCCAGCTCGGCAGCGTGCGACGACGCCGCGGTCGCCAGTACCGCGAGCTCGCGCAACGCGGCCCATTCGGCATGCCAGCCGCCGTCCGGGCGTTCGTCGTCCGCGGCGCTCGCACCCGCGAACACCTGGGACAGCAGCCCCGGGGCCGCGATGCCCGTGCGCTTGAGCAGCACGCTCAGCACGGGGTTCTGCTTCTGCGGCATGGCCGAGGAAACACCTCGCCCCTCCGCGGTGGGTTCGCGCAGCTCCCCCACCTCCGGCCGGGACATCATGAGGACGTCGTTGGCCATGCGGGCCAGTGCGGCGGTGGTCTGCGCGTAGCCGCTCGCGACCCGCAGCACCGGCACGCGGTCGGTGTGCCACACACCGTTCGGCAGCTCCAGGCCGAGCTCGTCCGCCCAGTGGCCCAGCAAATCGGTGACCCGCCCGAAGGTCTGCTCCGACGTTCCGCCGTCGGAGCAGCGGGCCATCGTGGCGGCCAGGCTCCCGGACGCCCCGCCGTACGACACGGGAAGCCGTGCGGCGAGTACGGCGTCCACGGCGTCGTCGACCGCTGCGAGCCACGAGGCGGCCTTGAGACCGAAAGAAATGGGGAGTGCGTGCTGGGTGAGGGTCCGTCCGACCATCACGGTGTCGCGGTGCTCAGCCACGATGCGAGCGAGAGCGTCCCCCGTGCGAGCGAGGTGCGCGAGGATGCTCGAGCGGACGTCACGCATCACCAGCGCGAGGGCCGTGTCCATGACGTCCTGGCTGGTCAACGAGGCGTGCACCGCACTAATCGGCGCGCCGTTCTCCTCGGTGACCGCTGCACGGTAGGCCGCGAGCAGGGGGATCACGGGATTGCCTCCGCCCTCGGACGCGACCGCGAGGTCGTTCAGGGCCGCTTCGTCGAGCGCCACGCTTTCAGCTGCGGCGTGGGCCGCCCGAGCGGCGCCGGGCACAACGAGCCCGGACCGCGACTGGGCCGCGACCCACGCGTCCTCCACACGGAGGATCGCGCGGGCCACGGCACGGTCGTCGGCGAGCTCTGCGGCTCGGTGGCTCCCCGGAGTGAGAAGACCGGTGAAGATCATCAGATCCCCGGGTAGGCCAGGAACACGGTCTCGCGTTCCCCCTGCAGGTGCACGTCGAAGTGCAACGAGCCGTCCGACTGACGCTCTGCGATCATCGTGGCGCGTTCGGCCTCGGACAGCGAGGACAGCAGCGGATCGTTGGTCAGTGCGTCCGTATCCTCGGGGAGGTACACGCGGGTGAACAGTCGGTTCAGCAGACCGCGCGCGAACACCGTGAGGCAGATGAACGGGGCCTTGCCGTCCTCGGTGGGGCCGGGGTTGACCGTGGTGAAGTCGTAGTGCCCCACGTTGTCCACCGCCACGCGGCCGAAACCGGTGAAGGTGTAGCCGTCCCGCTTGAGCGAACCGGGCTCCTGCGAGACCTGGCCGTTCTCGTCCGCCTGCCAGATCTCGAGCATGGAGTCCGGAACCGGCGTGCCGTGGCCGTCATACACCGTGCCGTGCAGGCGCACGGCGTTCGGGTGCGAACGGTCCACGAGGAACTCCCCGCCCTCGTAGGGCAGCGCGTAGCCGTAGAAGGGTCCGATGGTCTGGCCCGGGGTGGGCACCAGGCGCTCAGTGTTCTCAGACATTGCTGTCGTCCTCCGTCCAGGTTCGGTTCGAACCGCTCAGTACGATGTCCCAGCGGTAGCCGAGCAGCCATTCGTGCTCGGAGATGTCGTGGTCGTAGTCCGCCACGAGACGCTCGCGCGCCTTGGGGTCCACGATCGACTGGTAGATGGGGTCCAACGCGAACAGCGGGTCACCCGGGAAGTACATCTGGGTGATCATGCGCTGCGTGAAGTCCGTGCCGAACAGCGAGAAGTGCACGTGCGCGGGGCGCCACGCGTTGAGGTGGTTCTTCCACGGGTACGGGCCCGGCTTGATGGTGATGAACGAGTAGGAACCGTCGTCACCCGTCAGACAGCGGCCCACGCCCGTGAAGTTCGGGTCGATCGGGGCCGGGTGCTGATCGCGCTTGTGGATGTAGCGACCGGCGGCGTTGGCCTGCCAGATCTCCACGAGCTGGTTGCGCACGGGGCGGCCGTCGCCGTCCAGGATGCGCCCGGAGATCCGGATCCGCTCACCGATGGGCTCGCCGCCGTCCTGGATTGTCAGATCCGACTCCAGCGCGTGCACGTCCCGCTGGCCGAAGGCCGGCGCGTAGAGCTCGATGGTCTCCGGGTCCGCGTGACGGGGGTCCTTGGTGGGGTGACGCAGGATCGAGCTGCGGTACGGGGCGTAGTCCAGACGAGGCTGGGTCTCCTCCGTGCCAGCCTTCTCGTACTGCTTGCTGATGGCGGCCATCTCGTCGTTGAGTTGGTTCTGGGTGTCGGCGGCGTCGTCCGCGCCCTTGACGTACGGCGGGTCGAAGGTGTCGTCGTTCTCGGTGGTCATGATCATCTCCTTGGGTGAGTGGATCGGAGTCTGGGTCCGGTGTGCTCAGGTGCGGTCCTGCCAGCCGGTGTATGACTCGGCGAAGTAGCCCGAGCCGTACGTGGAGTTCGTGACGGTCTCGAACTCGCCCCGGCGGCGCTTCATGTTGAAGGGGTTCTCCCCCGGCTGGACGTGCATCAGGTTGGTGACCCAGTACGAGAAGTTCTGGGCCTTCCAGATCCGGTCCAGGGCCTTGGCGGAGTACCCGGCCAACCCGCGCTCGTCACCGGAACCGAAGAACTCAATGATCGCCGGCGCGAGCACCCGCACGTCGCAGAACGCGAGGTTCAGACCCTTGGCGCCCGTGGGCGGCACGGTGTGCCCGGCGTCCCCCACCAGGAACATGTTCCCGTAGCGCAGGGGCTCGCACACGTACGAGCGGAACGGCAGCACGGTTTTGTCGAAGATGGACCCGCGCTGCAGCTGCAACCCGTCCGGGCCGTCGATGCGCCGCTGCAACTCGGTCCAGATCCGCTCGTCGTCCCAGTCGTCCACGTTCTCGTTGGGGTCGCACTGGAAGTACATGCGCTGCACGGTGTCGCTGCGCTGCGAGATCAACGCGAAACCGTACTGCGAGTTCGCGTAGATCAGCTCGGGTGCCGACGGCGGCGCTTCGCACAGGATCCCGAACCACGCGAACGGGTACTCGATGAAATTGTCCGTGCGCACGTCCTGCGGGATCTGACGCTTGCAGATGCCCTTGGAACCGTCCGCGCCCACGAGCAGGCGGCTGCGGATCTCGAGCTTCTCGCCCTCCTTGGTGGTGCACAGCACCGTGGGCTGCTCCGTGGTCAGGTCCCGGACCTCGGTGTCCGTGACTTCCCAGCGCACGTCACCGCCGTCGCGCTCGCGCGCCGCCGCAAGATCCGCGAATACCTCGTTCTGGGGGTACAGCCACACGGACTGACCCACGAGCTTTTGGAAGTCGATGCGACGGCTCTCGCCCTCGAAGCGCAGCACGGTGCCCTCGTGCTCGTGGCCGTGCGACAGCACGCGCCCGTCCACGCCGGTCTCGGCGAGCATCTGCACGGTCCCCGCTTCGAGGATGCCCGCACGGTGGGTATTGGCGATCTCGTCGTGGCTGCGTTTCTCCACGACCACGTTGTCGATCCCGGCCCGGTACAACAGGTGGGAGAGCATCAGTCCGGCGGGCCCCGCCCCCACGATGGCCACCTGGGTGTCGATGATCGTTCGCTCCTCGAGCATGTGTCCTCCTTGCGCACGTCGTGGGTCACATTATGTTGGAGCCATATGGCGCGTATCTCATTGATTCCGTTCAATGGGACGGGGGCCGCGTCTGTGACGCGGGGTACGACATCGCTGCGGCCGGTACGCGGCTCCCCGTTGCGCCTTGGGCGGAGGTGTTTTCCGCGAAGATCACCCACACGGGGTTGTCAGAATGCCCCCAGGGCGCGGGAGATCCCGTGGCCAGCAACCCGTAACGTTTGCACGATGGCCGAGACATCTGGATCCCGCATGTCGCTCAGGGGCAGCACCGCTCCGAGGGCCGCTGCGCGGTGCCCCGGGGGGACCTTGAGCGGGACCGCCACTCCCCCACTGCCCTCGTCGATGCGTTCGCGCTGGATCGCATAACCGCGCTGCGCGAAGACCCCCAGGTCCGCCGCGAAGCGTTCCCTGCCCACGAGGGCACCGCCCGGTTCGTCCGCGACCGCCCGCGCCGCGGCGGCGTCATGGTACTGCGCGATGAACTCGTCCGAACAGTGGCACAACAGGGCGAGACCCGTGGCCGAGCGGTGCAGTGGAAGGCGTCCGGCGACGATCGAGCGCAGTGGGACCGCCGAGTCATTCGCGGCGATCCGCTCGGCGAACAGGACGTCGTGGCCCTCGATCACCCCCACGTGCACGTGTTGGCGCAACACCGCGTGCACGTCCGACATGAACGGGATCGCGACCGCCGCGAGGTTCTCGGCGGATGCCGCGCGGGACGCGAGCTCCCACAACCGGGTCCCCACCCGGTAGGTCTGCGCGGAACCGGACTCGAGCCACCTCGCGCGCTTCATGTCCCCCAGGATCCGGTGCACCGTGGAGGATGGCAACCCGGTGGCCGCGCAGATCTCGCGGAAGGTCAGCTCGGGACGCGCGGGGCCGAACGCGTTCAGGACGCGATCGAACCGGGTGATCAGTGATTCACCGGACGCCGAGTTGGCCATGCTTCGCCTCCGTTCATGGCTCCCGCGAAAGCCGAACCGCGGGATCCTTGCCCGCTCCAGCCTACGACCCCGCGGCCGTGCCTCTCCCGGCACGAGGCCGCGGCGAGGGTGGCCGCGACCGGGACGAACGCGTTCGGGTCGGTCGCAACCGGGGCGCGGTGGCCGGGTACCGCGCCGTCGTCCGGAACGGGTCCGGGTACGCGAGAGCCCGGGTGGCCCTCCCCGAAGGGAAGCCCACCCGGGCTCTCAGATCACACGCCTACTCGGCTCAGTGACCGCCGAAATCGTAGTCGTCCAGGGGGATCGCATGGAACTCGGAACCGAGCCCCCCGGCGTTCTCCTCGGCGTAGCTGAAATCGGTGAACGCGGAGGGATCCGTGAACATGGAGGCCTTGGCCTCCTCGGTGGGCTCCACGTCCACGCTGTTGTACCGCTCCAGACCGGTACCGGCGGGGATGAGCTTACCGATGATCACGTTCTCCTTCAGACCCAGAAGCGGATCCGACTTGCCCTCCATGGCGGCCTGCGTGAGCACACGGGTGGTCTCCTGGAAGGACGCGGCGGACAGCCACGAGTCCGTGGCCAGGGAGGCCTTGGTGATGCCCATGAGCTCCGGACGCCCGGCCGCGGGACGCTTGCCCTCCGCCACCGCGGCGCGGTTGGCCTCGAGGAAGCGCACGTTGTCCACCAGCTCACCCGGCAGCAACGAGGTGTCGCCGGACTCGATGATGGTCACGCGCCGCAGCATCTGGCGCACGATGACCTCCACGTGCTTGTCGTGGATGCCCACGCCCTGGGAGCGGTACACGCCCTGGACCTCATCCACGAGGTGCTTCTGCGCCTCACGAGGACCGCGGATACGCAGTACCTCCTTGGGGTCCACGGCACCGGTCACGAGCTGCTGACCGACCTCCACGTGATCGCCGTCCGCGACGAGCAGCTTGGCGCGGCGCAGCACCGGGTAGGCGAACTCCTCGTCACCGTTGTCCGGGACCACCACGATCTTCAGCGACTTGTCCGTGTCCTCGATGCGGATCCGGCCGGCCACCTCGGAGATGGGGGCCACGCCCTTGGGCGTGCGGGCCTCGAACAGCTCCTGGATACGGGGCAGACCCTGCGTGATGTCACCGTCCGAGGACGCCACACCACCGGTGTGGAACGTACGCATGGTCAGCTGGGTACCGGGCTCACCGATGGACTGGGCGGCCACGATGCCCACGGCCTCGCCGATGTCCACCAACTGGTTGGTGGCCAGCGAACGGCCGTAGCACGCGGCGCACACGCCCACGGCGGACTCGCACGTGAGGACCGAGCGCACGCGCACCTGGTCCACACCGGCGTTGTAGAGCTTGTTGATCATGGCGTCGGACATGTCCGCGCCCGCCTCGGCAAGCACTTCGCCGTTCTCGTCCGCCACGGCGCTGGCCAGCACGCGGCCGTGCACCGTGTTCTCGATGTCCTCGTGCAGCGTGCGCACACCGGTGTCGGTGATGTCCGCGAGCGGCAGGGTCAACCCGCGCACCGTCTGGCAATCGGACTCTCGCACGATCACGTCCTGCGAGACGTCCACCAGACGACGGGTCAGGTAACCCGAGTTGGCGGTACGCAGAGCGGTGTCCGCGAGGCCCTTACGCGCACCGTGGGTCGCGATGAAGTACTCCAACACGGACAGGCCCTCACGGTAGGAGGACTTGATCGGTCGGGGCATGATCTCGCCCTTGGGGTTCGCCACCAGACCACGGATACCCGCGATCTGACGCACCTGCATCCAGTTACCACGTGCACCGGAGGAGACCATCCGGTTGATCGTATTCCCGGCGGTCAGGTTGTTGCGCATGGCCTCGGCGACCTCGTCGGTGGCCTTGGACCAGATGTCGATGAGCTCGGAGCGGCGCTCGTCGTCGTCGATCAGACCCTTGTCGTACTGGCCCTGGATCCGCGCGGCCTGCGCCTCGTAGCCCTCCATGATGGCGGGCTTCTCCGGCGGGGTGGCGATGTCCGAGATGGCCACGGTGACACCCGAGCGGGAGGCCCAGTGGAAGCCGGCGTCCTTGAGGTTGTCCAAGGTCTTGGCCACCTGGGTCATGGGGTAACGCTCTGCGAGGTCGTTCACGAGCGCGGACAGGTGCTTCTTGTCCGCGACGTTCTCGTCCCACGGGTAGTCGGCAGGCAGCGTCTCGTTGAACAGCACGCGACCGAGCGTGGTCTCCACGACGGCGGGCTGACCTTGCTCCCAGCCCTCGGGCGCTTCCCACCCGGCGTACGGCACGAAGTCCTCGAGCTCGATCTTGCAGCGCGAGTTCAGGTGGAGCTCACCGGAGTCCGCGGCCATGATGGCCTCGGCCACGGAGGAGTAGCTGTTGCCCTCCCCGGCCCAACCCTCACGCACGGTGGTGAGGTGGTACAGGCCGATGATCATGTCCTGCGAGGGCAGGGCGATCGGCTTGCCGTCCGAGGGCTTGAGGATGTTGTTCGAGGACAGCATCAGCACACGCGCCTCGGCCTGCGCCTCCGGAGACAGCGGCAGGTGCACGGCCATCTGGTCACCGTCGAAGTCGGCGTTGAACGCGCCGCACACGAGCGGGTGCAGCTGGATGGCCTTGCCCTCCACGAGCTGCGGCTCGAACGCCTGGATGCCCAGACGGTGCAGGGTCGGTGCGCGGTTGAGCAGCACGGGGTGCTCCGTGATGACCTCTTCCAGCACGTCCCACACCTGCGGGCGGTAGCGCTCCACCATCCGCTTGGCGGACTTGATGTTCTGCGCGTGGTTGAGGTCCACGAGGCGCTTCATCACGAAGGGCTTGAACAGCTCCAACGCCATCTGCTTGGGCAGACCGCACTGGTGCAGCTTCAGCTGCGGGCCCACCACGATCACGGAACGACCGGAGTAGTCCACGCGCTTGCCCAGCAGGTTCTGACGGAAGCGGCCCTGCTTGCCCTTGAGCATGTCGGACAGCGACTTCAACGCACGGTTGCCGGGGCCCGTGACCGGGCGACCGCGGCGGCCGTTGTCGAACAGCGAGTCCACGGCCTCCTGGAGCATGCGCTTCTCGTTGTTCACGATGATCTCGGGCGCACCGAGGTCCAGCAGCCGCTTGAGTCGGTTGTTGCGGTTGATCACACGACGGTAGAGGTCGTTGAGATCGGACGTCGCGAACCGGCCACCGTCCAGCTGCACCATGGGGCGCAGTTCCGGCGGGATCACCGGGACGGCGTCCAGCACCATGCCGAGCGGCGAGTTGTCCGTGGTCAGGAACGCGTTGACCACCTTGAGGCGCTTGAGGGCGCGGGTCTTGCGCTGACCCTTGCCCGTGGCGATGGTCTCGCGCAGGGCCTCGGCCTCCGCGGCGAGATCGAAGGTCTCGAGGCGCTTCTTGATGGACTCGGCGCCCATGGAACCCTCGAAGTACATGCCGTAGCGGTCCACCATCTGGCGGTACAGGGCCTCGTCACCCTCGAGGTCGTTGACCTTGAGGTTCTTGAAACGGTCCCAGACCTTCTCGAGGTAGTCGATCTCACGATCGGCGCGCTTGCGCACGTTCGCCATCTGACGGTCCGCGGAGTCACGCAGCTTGCGCTTTTCGGCGGCCTTGCCGCCCTCCTCCTCGACGCGCGCGAGATCGTTCTCGAGGTCACGGGCGATCGCGTTGATGTCCGCGTCCCGGGTGTCCTCGAGCTGCTTCTTCTCACGGTCGATCGCGGCCTGCAGGTTGGGCAGGTCGTCGTGACGTGCCTGCTCGTCCACGGACGTGATCATGTACGCCGCGAAGTAGATGACCTTCTCGAGGTCCTTCGGGGCGAGGTCCAGCAGGTATCCCAAGCGCGAGGGCACGCCCTTGAAGTACCAGATGTGGGTCACGGGAGCGGCGAGCTCGATGTGACCCATCCGCTCACGACGCACCTTGGCGCGCGTGACCTCCA
This sequence comes from Kocuria sp. CPCC 205261, assembly GCF_040981025.1. Taxonomy (NCBI): domain Bacteria; kingdom Bacillati; phylum Actinomycetota; class Actinomycetes; order Micrococcales; family Micrococcaceae; genus Kocuria; species Kocuria sp. CPCC 205261. The sequence goes on from NZ_JAVKPU010000001.1 coordinate 311,633, forward strand.
CGCCGCAGCGCTCGCAGATGATGCCCTTGTAGCGCACACGCTTGTACTTACCGCAGTAGCACTCCCAGTCCCGGGTGGGGCCGAAGATCTTCTCGCAGAACAAGCCGTCCTTCTCAGGCTTGAGCGTGCGGTAGTTGATGGTCTCGGGCTTCTTGACCTCGCCGTAGGACCAGCCGCGGATCTGATCCGCGGTCGCGAGGCCGATACGCATGAGGCCCAGTGAAGAATCGTTGGACATAAGGTCCTGTCCCTCTTTCTAAAATCCTGAAGTGTGTTCGGGCTGATCGATGAACGAAAGGGGTCTCAGACCTCTTCGACCGAGCTGGGCTCGGAGTGGGAGAGGTCGATACCGAGTTCGTCCGCAGCCCGGAAGCTGTCGTCCTCGGAATCACGCATTTCCACCGCGTTACCGTCCGCGGAGAGGACCTCCACGTTCAGGCACAGGGACTGCATTTCCTTGATGAGCACCTTGAAGGATTCGGGCACACCCGGTTCAGGGATGTTCTCGCCCTTGACGATCGCCTCGTACACCTTGACGCGGCCGTGGACGTCGTCCGACTTGACGGTGAGCAGTTCCTGCAGGGTGTAGGCCGCGCCGTACGCCTCGAGCGCCCACACCTCCATCTCACCGAAACGCTGACCGCCGAACTGCGCCTTACCGCCCAGCGGCTGCTGGGTGATCATGGAGTACGGGCCGGTGGAGCGCGCGTGGATCTTGTCGTCCACCAGGTGGTGGAGCTTCAAGATGTACTGGTAGCCCACAGACACGGGGTCCGGGAACGGCTGACCGGAACGGCCGTCGTAGAGCTTGGCCTTGCCGGAACGCCCGATCAAGCGGTCACCGTCCCGCGTGGGGTTGGTGTGGTCCAGCAGGTCGAAGATCTCGTCCTCGCGAGCGCCGTCGAACACCGGGGTGGCCACGTTAGTGGGACCGGTGGACTTCGGGAAGTTGCTCAAACCGTGCAGCCACTCGGGGTCGCCCTCGATGTTCCAGCCCTGCTTGGCGAGCCAGCCGGTGTGGACCTCGAGCACCTGGCCCAGGTTCATACGACCGGGCACGCCCAGCGGGTTCAGGATCACGTCCACGGGGGTGCCGTCCTCCATGAACGGCATGTCCTCGATGGGCAGGATCTTGGAGATGACGCCCTTGTTGCCGTGACGACCGGCGAGCTTGTCGCCGTCCGTGATCTTACGCTTCTGCGCCACGTACACGCGCACGACCTGGTTGACGCCGGCCGGGAGGTCGTCGTCCTCGTCGTCGCGGTCGAACACGCGCACACCGATCACGGTGCCGGACTCGCCGTGGGGAACCTTGAGGGAGGTGTCACGGACCTCGCGGGACTTCTCACCGAAGATCGCGCGCAGCAGCCGCTCCTCCGGGGTCAGTTCGGTCTCGCCCTTGGGCGTGACCTTACCCACGAGGATGTCACCGGCCTGGACCTCGGCACCGATGTGGATGATGCCGCGCTCGTCCAGGGCGGAGAGCACCTCTTCCGACACGTTGGGGATGTCACGGGTGATCTCCTCGGCACCGAGCTTGGTGTCGCGGGCGTCGATCTCGTGCTCCTCGATGTGGATGGACGTCAGGACGTCCTCGGAGACCATGCGCTGGGACAGGATGATGGCGTCCTCGTAGTTGAGGCCTTCCCAGGACATGTACGCGATCAGCAGGTTCTTGCCCAGTGCGAGTTCACCGTGGTCGGTGGAGGGTCCGTCCGCGATCACGGTGCGGGGCTCCACGCGGTCGCCCTCGGAGACGATCACGCGCTGGTTGTACGTGTTGCCCGGGTTCGAGCGCACGAACTTGTTGATCGGGTAGAGCTTGGTGGTGCCGTCGTCGTTCAGGACGGTCACGAGGTCCGCGGAGACTTCCTCGACCACGCCGGACTTGGTGGCCAGCACCGAGTCGCCGGCGTCCAGGGCCGCGTAGCGCTCCATACCTGTGCCCACGAGCGGCGCCTCGGACGTGAGCAGCGGCACGGCCTGACGCTGCATGTTGGCGCCCATGAGCGCGCGGTTGGCGTCGTCGTGCTCGAGGTACGGGATCAGGGCGGTGGCCACCGACACCATCTGGCGCGGGGACACGTCCATGAACTCGATGTCCGTGGGGGCCACGAGCACCGCTTCACCCGAGCCGTCGGAGGCACGCGCGAGGACGGCATCCTCGGCGAAGCGACCGTCGTCGGTCAACGGGGCGTTGGCCTGCGCAATGGTGAGCCCGCGCTCGTCGTCCGCGGTGAGGTAGACGACGTCGTTGGTTACGGTGCCGTCCACGACGCGGCGGTAGGGCGTCTCGATGAAACCGAACGGGTTGATCCGCGCGTAGGTCGCGAGCGAACCGATCAGACCGATGTTCGAGCCTTCCGGCGTCTCGATCGGGCACATGCGGCCGTAGTGCGAGGGGTGCACGTCACGGACCTCCATGCCCGCGCGATCGCGGGAAAGGCCACCCGGACCCAGCGCGGATAGACGACGCTTGTGCGTGAGGCCCGCGAGCGGGTTGTTCTGGTCCATGAACTGCGACAGCTGGGAGGTCCCGAAGAACTCCTTGATCGCGGCCACGACCGGGCGGATGTTGATCAGGGTCTGCGGCGTGATCGCCTCGACGTCCTGGGTGGTCATCCGCTCGCGCACCACGCGCTCCATGCGGGACAGACCCGTGCGGATCTGGTTCTCGATCAGCTCGCCCACCGCGCGGATGCGACGGTTGCCGAAGTGGTCGATGTCGTCCACGTCCACGTGGATCTCACGGGCCTCGCCGTCACGCGTACCGGGCATGGTGGAGCCGCCGTCGTGCAGGGTCACGAGGTAGCGGATCATGGCGACGATGTCGTCGAGGGACAGCACCGAGGCGTCCGAGTCCGTGAACGGCTTGTCCAGACCGAGCTTGCGGTTGAGCTTGTAGCGGCCCACCTTGGCGAGGTCGTAGCGCTTGGGGTTGAAGTACATGTTGTCCAGCAGGGACTGGGCGGCGTCCACCGTGGGCGGCTCCCCCGGGCGCAACTTGCGGTAGATGTCCAGCAGCGCCTCCTCGCGGGTCTCCGTGGTGTCCTTCTCCAGCGTCGCGCGGATGGAGTCGAACTCGCCGAACTCCTCAAGGATCTTCGACTCGGTCCAGCCCAGCGCCTTGAGCAGCACGGTCACGGACTGCTTGCGCTTGCGGTCCAGGCGCACACCCACCTGATCGCGCTTGTCGATCTCGAGCTCGAACCACGCACCGCGGGACGGGATGATCTTGGCGGAGTAGATGTCCTTGTCGGACGTGCGGTCCTGGCCCTTCTCGAAGTAGGCACCCGGGGAACGCACGAGCTGGGAGACGACGACGCGCTCGGAGCCGTTGATCACGAACGTGCCCTTGTCGGTCATCAGGGGGAAGTCGCCCATGAACACGGTCTGCTGCTTGATCTCGCCCGTGTTGTTGTTCATGAACTCGGCCTTGACGTACAGCGGGGCCGAGAAGGTCGCGTCGCGGTCCTTGCACTCGACCATTGTGTACTTGGGGTCGTAGAACTCCGGCTCGGAGAAGGACAGGGACATGGTGCCCTGGAAGTCCTCGATCGGGGAGATCTCCTCGAAGATGTCGGACAGACCGGAGGTCGTAGGAACGCTGGTGTCACCCGTCTCCTGGGCTTCGACCACGCGTGCCTGCCAGCGCTCGTTGCCGACCAGCCGATCGAAGCTGTCGGTCTGCAGAGCAAGCAGGTTGGGGACGTCCAGCGGTTCGTGGATCTTCGCGAAGGAAACGCGGCGAGGAGTGTTATCACTCGTGGGGTGGTTGGCGGAGACGTTCGTATCGGTGCTCGAGGCGACCAAGATGTGATCCTTCCACAGACATGCAGTGAATACGCGAGGTTCCCGGGGAGAGAAAAAGGGGCCGGTTTTCGATGCTCGTCGACAACGGCCCCTGCGGCGCCCACCGCTATATGAAGGCACGCATGCATAAGGGACAACGCAAAGTACTAGCTTAGGCGAACTGCGCCCGTTTGTCCACACCGGTGCTGGACGAAATCCCGTCCGGGCCGTAAGATGCCCGCCCCTCGGGCGGCGCCCCCTCAGGCGACCCCGTTCTCCCGGGCCAGTTCGACGGCGCGTCCCACTCCTTCACGCCACGGGTCGCCGTGTCCGGGCAGCACCAGGGTGGCTCCCGTGACCTCGAGTGCGGCGAGGGATTCCACGGCCATCGCGCTGTCCGCGGTGGCGGCGCGAGCCACGATGCGGGGGCCCGTGAGACCCGAGTAGGGGTCCAGGGTCACGAGCGCGTCCCCCGATATCACGGCGTCCGCTGTGGGGACGTACAGCGCGCAGTGCCCGTACGTGTGGCCCGCAGTGAACACGACCCGCGGGCGGCCCGGGACGGGGACGGTCTCCCCCGCGGTCAGCTCGCGGGTCACGGTCACGCCCCGCACCATCGCGGCGCCACCGGCGATCATGGACGCGAGGATCGGCACGGCGCGCGGGTGACGCAGCGGGTAGACGGCCGTGGGGTTCTCGTGCGCGTAGCTGTAAGGGTGTGCCGCGAGGTGCTTGTCCCGCTGGTGGGCGTAAACGGGAATCCCGAGCCGGTCCACGAGTTTCGCGGCGACCCCCACGTGGTCGAAGTGCGCATGGGTCAACACGAGCGCTTTGATGTCCTCCGGGGCGTGGCCGAGTTCACGCACGGCCCACCCGAGTTCGTTCCACACCCTGGGCAGACCGGCGTCCACGACCGTGAGGCCGTCCGAGTCCTCCAGGACATAGCAGTTCACGTTGTGGTTCTGGATCATATGGATCCCGGGGGCGACGTCGCGCAGGAACACGGCGTTCTCCTTGTCCGTCCCGCCCCGATCACACGGGGCGGGACCCTCACCGGCCCGCGCGGTCCTCGGAACGTGCACGGCGGAGCGGGCCTGCCTAGAGACTACTCCGGGCGGCTCGCTCCCCACACCACCCTTCAGGACCGCTTGTAGAAGGGCAGCGCGGTGCGCGTGACCTCCACGGCGCGCCCGCGTGCGTCCTGGACGCTCACCTCACCGGCGTCGATCTCGTCGACGGCGTCCGTGGCCACGAGCGCCATGGCCACCGGCTTGCCCAGCGTGGGCGAGGGCAGCCCGCTCGTCACCTCACCCACGGTGCGCTCCCCCACATGCACGGTGTAGCCCGCGCGCACGGGTTTGCGACCCAGGCCCTCCAGACCGATTAGGGTGCGTTCGGGCGTGCCTTCCAGCATCGCCGCGAGCACGTCCCCGCCGACCGTGGTGGTGCCGGCCTCCGCCTTCTTGCGCAGGGCGATCTCCACGAGCTTGCCGAGTCCCGCTTCGACCGGGGTGATCTCCGTGGACAGTTCGTGACCGTACAGCGGCATCCCGGCCTCGAGCCGCAGGGAGTCGCGCGCCGCGAGACCCGCCGCTCCCACGGGGGCCTCCTCCGTGCCGAGCTCGGCCGCGGTCGCCAGGAGCGCGTCCCACAGCACGGGCGCGTCCTGGTTGTCGCAGTACAGTTCGAAACCGTCCTCGCCCGTGTACCCGGTGCGGGCCACGAGCACGGCCACGTCCGCGCAGCGTGCGCGCACGCACGCGTAGTACTTCAGCGCGGCGACGTCCTCGGCCGGTTCCAAGCGCGTGGCCTCGAGCACCTCGAGGGCGCGCGGACCCTGGACGGCGATCAGCGACGTCGCCGGACCGTTGTCCGTGACGCGCACGTCGAAGCCCTGGGCGCGCTCCTGGAGCGCACGCACGACCGTCTCCTGGTTGCCCGCGTTCGGCACCACGAGGTACTCGTCCTCGTCCGTACGGTAGGTAATGAGGTCGTCCAGGATCCTGCCCTGTTCGTCCACGATGATCGAGTACTTGGCGCGGCCCACCGTGAGCCCGGAGAGCACACCCACGAGGGCGTAGTCCAGGAACGCGCCGGCCTGCGGACCCGAGACCGAGACCTCCCCCATGTGGGACAGGTCGAAGATCCCGGCGCCGCGGCGCACCGCGTGGTGCTCGGCGGTGTCGCTCGCGTAGCGCACGGGCATGGTCCAGCCACCGAAGTCGGTGAACCGCGCCCCCAACCGCTCGTGGGCCTCGTACAGTGCGGTGTGCTGCTCGCTCATCGAGTCTCCTCCTGTGCTACTGCTGCGGTGTTGTACGCGGCGTCGAACGCCTCGATGGGCGGGCACTCGCACACGAGGTTGCGGTCCCCCGCGGCGTTGTCGATCCGGCCCACGGGGGGCCAGTACTTGACCCGGCGCAGGGACGCGACCGGGTAGGCGGCCTGCGAGCGCGGGTAGGCGCGCTGCCACTCGTCCGCGGTGAGCACTTGGGCGGTGTGCGGGGCGTTGCGGATCACGGAGTCCTCGAGGGACACGGTGCCGTCCGCGATCTCCTGCATCTCCGCGTGGATCGTGCGCATCGCGGCGATGAACCGGTCCTGCTCCTCGAGGCCCTCGGACTCGGTGGGCTCGACCATCAGGGTCCCGGCGACCGGGAACGCGAGCGTGGGCGCGTGGAATCCGAAGTCCACGAGGCGCTTGCACACGTCCTCGGCCGTGACGCCGGAGGCCTTGGTCATGGGGCGCAGGTCCAGGATGCACTCGTGGGCCACGAGCCCGCCGTCCCCGGTGTACAGCGTGGGGAACACGTCCGCGAGCGCGCGGGAGATGTAGTTGGCCCCGAGCACCGCGGTGCGCGTGGACTCGGTCAGCCCCTGCGCGCCCGTCATGGCGATGTACATCCACGTGATGGGCAGAACCCCCGCGGAACCGTAGGGAGCCTGCGCCACGGGGAAGCCCGCGCCGTGCTCGTCCAGGTCCGCGTCCGCCGGGTTGCCCGGCAGGTACGGCACGAGGTGTTCAGCCACGGCCACGGGACCCACACCGGGCCCGCCGCCGCCGTGCGGGATGCAGAAGGTCTTGTGCAGGTTCAGGTGGGAGACGTCCCCGCCGAAGCGGCCGGGCCGTGCCAGCCCCATGAGCGCGTTGAGGTTCGCGCCGTCCACGTAGACCTGACCACCGGCGTCGTGTACCGCGGCGCACACCTCGGTGATGTCCGTGTCGTAGACGCCGTGGGTCGAGGGGTAGGTGACCATGATGCCCGCGAGCTCGTCCCCCACCGCCTCGATCTTGGCCGCGAGGTCCGCCTGATCGATCGTGCCGTCCGCGGCGGTCGCCACGACCACGACCTTGAGGTCCGCGAGCACGGCCGACGCCGCGTTGGTCCCGTGCGCGGAGGACGGGATGAGGATCGTCTTGCGCTGGCCCTCGCCGCGGGCCAGCTGGTACCGCCGGATGGCCAGCAGACCCGCGAGTTCACCCTGCGAACCGGCGTTGGGCTGCACGGACACCGCCGCGTAGCCGGTGATCTCCGCGAGCCATGTCTGCAACTGCTCGATCAGTTCGGTCCAGCCCTGGGTCTGATCCGCAGGGGCCAACGGGTGGATACTCGCGAACTCGGGCCACGAGATGGGTTCCATCTCCGCCGCCGCGTTGAGCTTCATGGTGCACGAGCCCAGCGGGATCATGGTGCGGTCCAGCGCCAGGTCCTTGTCGGAGAGTTCGCGCAGCCACCGCATGAGCGAGGTCTCGGAGCGGTGCGTGTGGAAGACCGGGTGGGTCATGTACTCGTCCGTGCGCAGCCACTCGTCCGGCAGTGCGTCCACGCTCGCGGCTTCCCCGGAGTCCGAGGTGCGCGCGCCGCACGCCTCGGACACCGCGGTGAGCACGTCCTGGACGTCCCGCTGCGTATGGGGTTCACCGAAGCTCACGCCCACCGTGTCCTGGTCGATGCGGCGGAGGTTGATCCCGCGGTCCGCGGCCGCGGCCACGATGCCGTCCGCCCGGCCCGGCGCGGAGAAGGTCACGGTGTCGAAGAACCGCTCGTGGGCGACGTCGATCCCGCGCTCCCGCAACCCGGCGGCGAGCTCCGTGGCGAGACCGTGCAGCCGCTCGGCGAGGGCACGCAGTGCGACGGGACCGTGGTGCACCGCGTAGGCCGCGGCCACGATCGCGAGCAGGGCCTGTGCCGTGCAGATGTTGGAGGTCGCCTTCTCGCGTCGGATGTGCTGCTCACGTGTCTGCAGCGCGAGCCGGTACGCGGGTGCGCCCGAGGAGTCGGTGGACACCCCCACGATGCGCCCCGGCAGGGAGCGTTCGGTACCCTTGCGGGTCGCCATGAACGCGGCGTGCGGGCCCCCGAAGAACAGGGGCACCCCGAAGCGCTGGGCCGAACCGACCGCGATGTCCGCGCCCAGCTCACCCGGGCTGCGCAGCATGGTCAAGGCGAGCAGGTCGGTGCTCACGGTCACGAGCGCGCCCGCCTCGTGCGCGGCGTCGATCACCGCGGTGGGATCCGTGACGTCCCCGTCCGCACCGATCTGCGCGACGACGACGCCGAAGACGTCACCCTCCGAGACCGCCCGCGCGGCGGCGTCGGGATCACCGAGGTCCGCCGTGACAAGCTCGATACCCGCGGCACGGGTGCGGCCCGTGAGCACGGCGAGGGTCTGGGGCAGGCTGCGGCTGTCCACGAGCACGCGCAGGCTCTTGGATCGGCGGTTGGCGCGGCGCATCATGAGCACGGCCTCCGCCACGGCGGAGGACTCGTCCAGCAGGGACGCGTTGGCCACCTCGAGGCCGGTGAGGTCGATCACCGCGTTCTGGAACGTGAGCAGCAGCTCGAGCCGGCCTTGGGAGATCTCGGGCTGGTACGGCGTGTAGGACGTGTAGAACCCGGGGTTCTCCAGGATGTTGCGACGGACCGCTGCGGGCGTCACGGTGTCGTGGTAGCCCTGCCCGATCATCTGGCGCATCACGGTGTTGCGCGCGGCGATCGAGCGCAGGGCTGCGAGGGCCTCGGGCTCGTCGAGGGGTTCCGGCAGGTCCAGGGCGTCCCGGACACGGATGCTCTCGGGGACGGCGCGGTCGATCAGTTCGTCGAGACCGGCCACCCCCACGGTGCGGAGCATGACGGCCATGTCATCGGCGTCGGGGCCGATGTGGCGTGACAGGAAGGACATACGAGGGTCTCCTGGGCTGCTTGTGGGCGCGCGAGGGCCCGGTGAGTCCTCCCCGCTCTGTATCGCAACCTGAGAGATTTCGCCGGCGGGCGCAGCAGCTCGCGCCCGTCGACCTGCCCCGTCGGTGCTCTCCCCGTGACGGGGTGAGCTCTTCAGAGTGGCCTGGTGCGGCGGTACGGGTGCCTGAGAGATTCCCGGGGAGGGTTTGCTCCTTCGGCGATGGCGCGCTGCCCGCGGTACCGGCTCACGAGGATCCGCCATGCTCTCCCGCCGTACGGTGACGGCCAGATGGTCACACACAGCTTCGCACATCACACCGCGGCGGGGAATGCGCGAAACCCCGCACCGATGATCGGTGCGGGGTTTCGCGGTGATGTCGTGCCGAACGGACCCGGGGGTCACGTCACGGGACACGGCGGGCGCACGAGGCGCCGTGGATCACTTGACGGTGACGGTGGCGCCGGCGCCCTCGAGGGCTTCCTTCGCCTTGTCAGCGGCTTCCTTGGTCGCGCCTTCGAGGACGGCCTTGGGAGCGCTGTCCACGAGGTCCTTGGCTTCCTTCAGGCCCAGGGAGGTCAGGCCGCGAACTTCCTTGATGACCTGGATCTTCTTGTCACCGGCGGATTCGAGGATGACGTCGAACTCGGTCTTCTCCTCCTCGGCCGCACCGGCGTCGCCGCCGGCGGGAGCGGCACCGGCCACGGCCACGGGGGCGGCAGCGGTGACGTCGAAGGTCTCCTCGAACGCCTTCACGAACTCGGACAGCTCGATGAGGGACAGTTCCTTGAAGGCCTCGATGAGTTCTTCGGTGGTCAGCTTAGCCATGGTATTGGCTCCTTACTTGTACGTGGTGCCGGTGCTGGTGGCGCCGGCGAGGTGTGCGTGGGAAGAACACGGGTGTTTCCCGGGCACTCGCCCGGGACCCCGCAACCGGGTCCCCGAAGGGATCAGGCGGCGTTCTCGCCCTGTTCGTCCAGCTTGGCGCGCAGGGCCTCGGCGGTGCGCACGGTCTTGGACAGCGGGGCCTGGAACAGCGCAGCAGCCTTGGACATCGACGCCTTGGCGGCGCCGGCGACCTTAGCCAGCAGAACCTCGCGGGACTCGAGGTCCGCGAGCTTCTTGATCTCGGACTCGTCCATCGCGACGCCATCCAGGTAACCGCCCTTGACGACCAGCTGGGGGTTGTCCTTGGCGAAGTCACGCAGACTCTTGGCGGCCTCGACGGCGTCACCGGAGACGAACGCGATGGCCGAGGGGCCCGTGAGCTTGCCCTCGAACGCGTCGATACCGGACTCGCGAGCCGCGATGGCGGTGAGCGTGTTCTTCACCACGGCGTATTCGGCGTTCTCACCGAGGGAACGGCGCAGCGTCTTCAGCTGAGCCACGGTGAGACCGCGGTACTCCGTCAGGACGGCAGCGTGCGAGTTGGAGAAGAATTCCTTCAACTCCGCAACCGCGGCAGCCTTTTCAGGATTCGCCATGGTGCTCCTTCCTTACATGTGGGTGCCGGCCCGCGTCCCGTACGAGGACACGAAAAAAGCCCCGCGCAGATGCCCGGGGCTCGAGACCACGTCCTGATCACACGCATGAAGATGCGGTTTTGAGGAGCGGAATTCGTGCTGGTTCACCTGCGCTGGACGGTTCACGTTTCCGGGAACCTCTTAGATCGCGCGTACCGGGGCACGCGTGATGACCGGCGGTCTTTGGTACATCGATCGTACCCCAGGGCGCGGTGCCCACCAAATCAGCGGGGCGCGGGTGCCCATCAAATCGTCAGGGCCCGGTTCACTCCCCCGTGATGCGCTCCGGGTGGGTGTAGACGTTGCACCGACCCTTGCGGTTGAACCCCACGACCGTGACCCCGCGCTCCCGCCCGTGGGTCACGGCGAGTGCGGAGGGTGCGCTGACCGCGGAGAGCACGGGGATCCCGGCCATGGCGGCCTTGCTCACAAGCTCGAACGACGCCCGAGCGGAGACCTGCAGGACCGCTTCGTGCAGCGGCAGCAGTCCTCGCTGCACCGCCCACCCGATGACCTTGTCCACGGCGTTGTGCCGGCCCACGTCCTCCCGGGCCACGAGGGGTTCGTCCCGGCCCACGGGGAACAGCGCCGCCGCGTGCACCCCGCCCGTGGCGGAGAAGACCCGCTGGTGCTCCCGCAACTCATCCGGCAGGGACACGAGCCGCGCCGCGGTGACGAGTGGACGCGGGTGCGCCACGGGGTACGCGGAGGACTTGACCACCCCGTCCAACGACGGCGTGCCGCACACCCCGCACGACGAGGATGTGAACACCTGGCGCTGGGCGTCCGCGCGCGGCCCCGGGGCCGCCGGTGCGAGCCGGACGTCCACCACGTTGTACGTGCGGTGCCCGTCCTGGTCCACGCCCGAGCGGTAGTCCATCTTCACGATGTGCGAGACCTCCGTGATCACGGCCTCGCTCAGCAGCAGCCCCGTCACGAGTTCGAAGTCGTCCCCGGGCGTGCGCATGGTCACGGTGAACTGTTGCCCGTTCAGCCGGATCTCCAGGGGTTCCTCCCCCGCGAGCCGGTCCGGACCCGCGCGCACTTCTCCGTGGGCGTCGAACGTGCGCACGCGAGCGGGGACGATGATCCGAGCGGCCATCTCAGGCGTCCAGCCCCACCCAGTTGTGCTGCCCGTCCTCGAAGCTCTGCCGCTTCCAGATGGGCACGCGTTCCTTGATGAGGTCCACGAGCTGCGCGCACGCTTCGAACGCCTCGCGACGGTGTCCCGCGGCCACGGCCACCTCGAGCGCGCTGTCCCCCACGGCGAGCGCGCCGATCCGGTGCGCGGCCCACAAGCGCACGTCCGGGTGGGCGCTCGCGATCTCACCGACCACGTCCCGCATGACCTCGCCCGCGCTGGGGTGGGCGCTGTACTCAAGCGCCGTGACACCGTCCTTGCCGCCGTCGTGGTCGCGGATCACGCCGCTGAACCCGACGACCGCCCCGCACCGCGGATGCTGGACCGCACGCTGCGCCTCGGCCGCATCCAGGGGGTCGGTCGTGACGAGCGCCAGCAGCACCTCGCCCGCCGAGGGCTCGGCGCCCGGCGCGGCGTCGTCGTCGGACGACGACGACGCTGCGGGCACCTGCGCGCCGACCGTGCCCGCGGCGGGGGCGGCGTCATGGCCGGGCACGTCCGTGCGCTCGGCGTGGCCCGGGGAGTCCGGGACCGCCGCGGGGACGACCTCCCCCTGCGCGGAGCGCGTCACGGAGCGGTCCTCCCCGTGACCGTGCACGTCCTCGAGCTGTGCGCTGATGTGGTCCAGCAGGGGGTCCAGCACGGTCATCCCGTCCTTGATGCCCCCGCGCGAGCCCGGGAGGTTCACCATGAAGGTCTGGCCGGTGTGCCCCGCGACCCCGCGGCTCATCACGGCCGTGGGGGTCTTCTGCAGCCCCGCGCTCCACAGCGCGTGCATGATCCCCGGCGACTCGCGCTCCAGCACCCGGGCCGTGGACTCGGGCGTGACGTCGTCCGAGTTCAGTCCGGTGCCCCCGGTCGTGATCACGAACCGCGGGGCGGCAGGCCCGGACGCCGATGTGAGGTCGCGCAGCAGCTCGAGGACCTCGGGACCGTCCGGGATCACGCGCAGCGTCACGTCCAGGCCGCGGCCCCGCAACCAGTCCCGCAGTAGCGGCCCACAACGGTCCTCCGCCGCGCCCGACGCCGCCGAGCTGGACACCACGACCACCACGGCGCTGCGCCCCTCCAGGTGGGTGTCGCCCACCTCGTGTCGACGGAAGGGACGGCCGTGGGCCGGTTCCGCGTGCTCACTCATCGGGCGCTCCAATCGCCGCTCTTGCCGCCGGACTTGGCGAGCACGCGGGTGTCGGTGATCGTGGCGGCCTTGTCCACGGCCTTGATCATGTCGTACAGGGTCAGCGCGGCTACGCTCGCCGCCGTGAGGGCCTCCATCTCCACGCCGGTCACACCGCGGGTGCGCACGGTCGTCTCGATCACCACACGGTCCTCGCGCGGGGTGAGGTCCACGGTCACCTTGCTCAGGGGTAGCGGGTGGCACAGGGGCACGAGGTCCGGGGTGCGCTTGGCGGCCATGATCCCGGCCACGCGCGCCACGGCGAGCGCGTCCCCCTTGGGCAGCCCCCCCGAGGCCAGCAGGTCGATCACATCCGGGCGGGTCATGAGCACGGCCTGGGCGGTGGCCTCGCGCGAGGTCACCGCCTTCTCGCTCACGTCCACCATGTGCGCCGTGCCGTCCTCCCGCACGTGTGTCAGGTGCTGTTGTCCGGGCTCCGGCTCTCGTTCGCTCACGCTGGCTCTCCTGTTCGTTCCGTTCCGTCTGCTGCGCCCGCGGGCACCGGGTCGTCGTCCGCGGGCAGCACGCCGCCGTCCACCGGCAGTACCGCCACGGTCGTCCCGGCAGCGAGTTCGTGCTCCCCGGGCGGGATGCGCACCAGGACGTCCGCATGGGCGGCGGCGCTCAGCAGGTGCGACGACGCTCCCCCCACGAGACGCACGCGCGGGACCGTTCCGTCCCCCGGGTGTTCCATACTCCCGCGGCGCAGCTGGGTCCTGGTGTCCAGCGGTCGAACCGCCTCGCCCAATTCGGCCGTGAACCACCGCGGCGACGGGCAACACCCCCACGCGGCCGCGAGCGCGGGACGCACGAAGACCTCGCACGAGACCCACGTGCTCACGGGATTACCGGGCAGGCAGATCACGGGCACGCCACGGAACGTGCCGTGTCCCTGGGGGCCTCCCGGTTGCATGGCCACGTGGTCGAACCACGTGTCCCGGCCCTCCCGCTCGAGGCCCTGGCGCACGACCTCGAACGCGCCCGCGCTGATCCCGCCGCTCGTGATCACGAGGTGGGGTCGTGCCTCGGTGACAACGTGATCCAGGGCTCGCACGAAGGCGTCCGGGTCGTCGTCCACACGGACCCGGGTCACCGATTCGGCGCCCGCCTCGGACAACCACGCGGCCAGTAAGGGGCCGTTGGCGTCGTGGTACATCCCGGGGCGCAGCGCGTGCCCGTCGGGCGCGATCTCGTCCCCTCCGCTCACCACGACCACACGCGGTCCGGTGCGCACGGACATCTCGGTTCCCGGGCCCAGTCCGAGCGCGGCGCACGCACCGAGCGCCGCAGCCCCCAGCCGCGTTCCGGCGGGCAGCGCCACGGCGCCGCGGGCGACGTCGCTCCCGGCCGCTCGCACGAAGGTGCCCTCGGTGACGGACCGGGCGACGTCGGGGCTGATCGTCACGGCCGGGACGTCGAAGCGCGGGGGACGCACCCGTTCCACGGGGATCACCGCGTCCGCGCCCTCGGGGAGCACGGCCCCGGTCATCACGGCGGTCACAGTACCGGGTGTGTGCCGCGCCGGTTCGGCACCCGCGGGCCGCACGTCCGCGACGGGCAGTTCGATCCCTTCAGCATCCCCTGGCTGGGGCGGGACGGAGGGGGTCAGATCGGCCACGCGCACCGCGAACCCGTCCATCTGCGAGTTCGCCAACGGTGGCAGGTCCGCCTTCGCCACGAGGTCCCGAGCGAGCACGCGTCCCGCGGCGCGCGCGAGGGGCAGGAGTGCGGCGTCGTCGTGGGACGCCGAGTTGAGCAACTCGACCAGCGTGCGCTGGTGCGTTTCGATACAGCGGGACATGGCTCCAGGGTAGCCACCCCGACGGGGGTTCCGCCCGTGCTGGGGGCAGCACCTACACTGGACGGTATGTCCGTTTTCCTTGGTAATCCCCATGTCCTCCCCGTTCGCGGGGTGCCCACGCAGGGGCCGTTGACGGACCGCTTCGGACGTACCGCCACGGACCTGCGCATCTCCCTCACGGACAAGTGCAACCTCCGGTGCACGTACTGCATGCCCGCGGAGGGCATGCAGTGGCTGCCGCGTGAATCATTGCTGACGGTCCCGGAGATCGTGCGCTTGGCCGCCATCGCCGTCTCGGACTTCGGGGTGCGGGAGATCCGACTCACGGGCGGGGAACCGCTCATCCGCCCCGATCTCGAGGAACTCGTGGCCGCCCTGACCGAGCGCATGCCGGGGATCCCCGTGTCCATGACGAGCAACGGCATCGGACTCGCCGGGCGTGCCCAGGCCCTCGCGGACGGCGGGATGACCCGCGTGAATATCTCCCTGGACACCCTATGCGCGGACACCTACGAGAAGCTCGCCCGCCGCGGGCGGCTCACCCAAACGCTCGAGGGCGTGGCTGCCGCCCAGGACGCGGGCATGAGCCCGGTCAAGCTCAATGCCGTCCTGATGCGCGGGGTCAACGACCACGAGGCGCCCGCGCTGCTGCGCTGGGCCCTGGACCATGACTGCGCCCTGCGCTTCATCGAACAGATGCCCCTGGACGCGGACCACGGCTGGACCCGGAAGAACATGGTCACGGCCACCGAGATCCGCGAGTCCCTGTCCCGGGACTTCGACATCACCCCGGACACCGCACCCCGAGCGGGCGCCCCCGCGGAGAAGTACCTCGTGCGGGAACGCGGTCAGGACACCGTGCTGGGGACCGTGGGGATCATCGCGTCCGTCACGGAACCGTTCTGCGAGGACTGCACGCGCACTCGGATCACCGCGGACGGCCACGTGCGCTCGTGTCTGTTCTCCCACCACGAGACGGATCTGATGCACCTGTTGCGCTCGAACGCGACCGACCGGGACATCGCCCAACGCTGGCGCGATGCCATGTGGGTCAAGCCGCGCGCCCACGGGATGGACCACGCGGGCCTCGACTCCGGGGACTACGTCCAGCCCGACCGCAGCATGAGCGCGATCGGGGGCTGAGACCGTGCTCGTGCGTTATTTCGCGGCGGCCGCTGCCGCGGCCGGGACAGAGGAAGAGCACGTGGAGACCACCACGGCGCTGACCCGCTCCGAGCTGCAGCAACTGTTGGTCACCCTGCACCCCGTGGCCCCACCGGGCGAACGCACGTTGGCCCAGGTGTTGCCGCAATGCTCGTGGCTCGTGGACGGTGTGGCCGCCCGGGACCAGGAGTCCCCGCTGGCCCCGGCCGCCACGGTGGACGTCCTCCCGCCCTTCGCGGGGGGTTGATCGGATGCCTGGTCCTACCCCACCCGCGTGGAGCAGCGGTCTCGAACCCCTGCACCACGCGGCGCGTGACGCCGCCCGGACCCTCGCACACCGGGCCGGTTCGGCGCTCGCGGACTCCCGGCCCGGCGGCGCGATCGAGATCGTCCCCCTGGACCGGGCGGCGGGTCGCACCGCGGCCCACGACGTCCGCGCGGCATGTTCCGTCCCGCACTACGCCTCGAGCGCGATGGACGGGTACGCGGTCCACGGACCGGGACCGTGGCGCGTCGTCGCCCCGGGCTCCCGTGCGGGGGCATCCGACGGACGGCGACTGGATGATCACCTGGCCGACGGCGCTGCGCCGTCCGCGCCGCTGCCAAGTGCCGCGTCCGCGGTCACGCTTGCGCCCGGCACGGCCGTCCCCGTGGTCACGGGCGGCGTGATCCCGGACAGCACCACCACGGTCATCCGCGAGGAATTCGCAACCCGCCGCGGCGAGCTCCTTGAGCTGTCCCCCGACAGCCCGCGCACGGAACTCGCGGGCAGGCACATTCGCCCGGCCGGAACGGAATGCGCCGAGGGCGAGACCGTGGTGCGGGCGGGCGCCGTGCTCTCCCCCGCGCACGCGGCGTTCCTGGCCGTGGCCGGACGGGACGACGTGCCCGTGTGTACCGTCCCGCGCGTGGCCTTGCTGCTCACGGGTTCCGAGGTGCGCACCAGCGGGCTCCCGGCTCCCGGGTACGTGCGCGATGCGTTCAGCATGTCCCTGCCGCCCATGGTGAAGGCCTTCGGCGGGCGCACGGTCACGGTGCGCCGCGGTCCCGACGACGCCGCGGCGCTGCGTTCCCTGCTCCGCGAACTGAGTACCGAGCACGACCTCGTGGTCACCACGGGTGGCACGTCCCGCTCGCGCGCGGACTTCGTGCGCCCCCTGGTGCAGGACGAGTGCCATGTGCTCGTGGACCAGCTGGACCTCATGCCCGGTCACCCCACATTGTTCGCAGCCGCGCGGGACACTGCCGTGCTCGCGCTGCCCGGCAATCCCCTGGGTGCCATGGTGGCGTTCCTGCTGCTGGGTGGGGCGTTCCTGGCCGGCCACTTGGGCCGCGATGCCCAGCCTTTCGCCCCCGCGATTGCCGGGGAGGATCTGGCCGACGCCCGCTCCGAACGATTGCTACCGGCCCGGCGGCACGAGGACGGCTGGGTGCCGTGCCGCGCGGTGGGCTCCAACATGGTGCGCGGACTCGCCGCGGCGCAAGGGCTGCTGTCCGTGCCCCGGGATGGGCTGGCCCGCGGACAGGAGACCGTGGTGCTGCCCCTGCCGTGGTGAGTGACCGGCCCGGTGGTCAGTGGATGCTGAAGTCCTGCTCCCAGATCGCGGACTGACCGGCGTCCCGGAAGCCTAGCTGGGCGTTGACCCAGTTCATTCGGTCGTTGCCGCTGTGGGTCCACGAGTACACGGTCCGGACCTCGGGGGCCACGTTCGCGAGCTGCTCGAGGTTGGCGAGCTTGAGCCGCATCCCCAACCGGTGCCCGCGGTGGGTGCGCACCACGAGGGTCTCGTCCTGCAGGGCCAGGGCCGGGCGGTGCTGCGCGAGGATCAGTTCGGTCATCCCCACGAGCTCGCTCGTGCGCACGTCCTGGATCACGGCCATCAGGGACCGGTCGCCGTCCTCCTGACGCAGCTGTTCCGTGCGGCGCACCCGCGCGCCGTCCCACGGGTCCGGGTCCGCCACGATCGGTCGCACGAACGAGTCCGTGGGGATCTTGGCGTGCAGCTGCGCGAGCGGGGCCAGGAGCTCGTCCGGGGCCTCCCCCACCCACGTGTGCAGGCGGTAGTGGTCCGCGAAGGGCACGGCCTCGAGGGATTCGTGGATGCGCGCGGTGCGCTGTTCGTCCAGCGGCACGGGCAGGAGCGCGAAACTGCTGACCGTGCGCAGGGTGTACCCGGCGTGCTGGGCGAAGCGGGTCTGGCGGTGGCTCGCGGGCAGGCGCCCGGAACCATCGGCGGCGTCGAGCCATGGGACGGGAGCCACGGGGCTCGCACCGCCGTCGGCCGTGCCGTCCGCGCTGCCGTCCCCGGGGCCGGAGGGATCGCGCGCCTCGGACGCGGGGTGCTCGGTCACGAGGCGGATGAACCGGCGGGACTCACCCCGCGCAAGTTGCTCCGCAGCACTCAGAAGAGCGCGCCCGATCCCCTCGGAGGTCTCGTCCGGGGCCACATCCACCGCGATCTGCGCCATGTCGGTGTCCGTGATCAGGGGCATCCGCACCTCGGCGCGCCCCACGAGGCGGTCGTCGAGGTACGCGCACAGGATGTTCACGCGCTCGTAGGGGTCGTGCAGGTCCCGGAAGATGTCGTGGGCGCCGTTGCTGAGCTGACCGGTGCCCCACACGTGTCGCCGGGAGGACTGCACGAGCGCGGCCACGCGCCCCAGGACCCGCTGCGCCTCGTCATCGAAGGTGTCGGGGATGCACAACAACTCGATGCGTACCGGTGACGGCTCCGTCACAGTGCTCTCCTTCCGCGCCGCCCGGCCGGGACGGCACCCGGGCGACGGGCCCCGTCCACGGAACCCGGCCTCAAGTACATCAAGAATTCGTAACGGTGTTTCCATCGTCCCACGAAAGAAGGGTCCGGCCGGTGACGGCACGGACCCTTCCCTCGACGGTAGGGAATGCGAGCGTTCCCTCGTTACGTACCCGCGATCACGCCTGGGTGGTGACCTCGGTGGCGCTCGGGTCCACAGGGATGCCCGGGCCGAACGTGGTGGCCACGGTGGCCTTGGTGATGTAACGGCCCTTGGACGCAGCCGGCTTCAGACGAAGCACCTCTTCCAGCGCGGCACCGTAGTTCTCGGCGAGCTTCTGGGCGTCGAAGGACGCCTTGCCGATGATGAAGTGCAGGTTGGAGTGCTTATCCACGCGGAAGTCGATCTTACCGCCCTTGATGTCGGACACGGCCTTGGCCACGTCCATCGTCACGGTGCCGGTCTTGGGGTTCGGCATGAGGTTACGGGGACCCAGGATCTTGCCCAGGCGGCCCACCTTGCCCATCATGTCCGGGGTGGCCACGGCGGCGTCGAAGTCGGTCCAACCGCCCTGGACCTTGGCGATCAGGTCGTCGGAACCCACGAAGTCCGCCCCGGCGGCCTCGGCCGCGGCAGCCTTGTCACCGGTTGCGAACACGACCACGCGAGCGGTCTTGCCCGTGCCGTTGGGCAGGTTCACGGTGCCGCGGACCATCTGGTCCGCCTTGCGGGGATCCACACCGAGGCGCATGGACACCTCGACGGTGGAATCGGACTTGCTGTTCTCGGCCAGTTCCTTGGCCAGGGCGACCGCCTCGGCGGGAGCGTAGAACTTGCCCGCCTCGATCTTCTCGGCAGCTGCCCGGTATGCCTTGCTGCGCTTTGCCATCTGCTTGTTCTCCTTGTGCAGTTGTGGTCAGCGGGCCGCGCTCGGCCCTGCCACGATGGTTGTCTTCGGTACGAGCTCGGAAGAGCTCAGTTGACCTCGATGCCCATGGAACGGGCGGTGCCGGCGATGATCTTCGCGGCGGCCTCGACGTCGTTGGCGTTGAGGTCTTCCTTCTTGGTCTCGGCGATCTCACGGACCTGGTCCATGGTGATCTTCCCGACCTTATTGGTGTGGGGGACACCGGAGCCCTTGGCGACGCCGGCGGCCTTCTTGATCAGCTGCGCGGCCGGCGGGGTCTTGGTTACGAACGTGAACGAGCGGTCCTCGTACACGGTGATCTCGACCGGCACGATGTTGCCGCGCTGGGATTCCGTGGCCGCGTTATAGGCCTTGCAGAATTCCATGATGTTGACGCCGTGCTGACCCAGCGCGGGACCCACCGGGGGAGCCGGGTTGGCGGCGCCCGCCTGGATCTGCAGCTTGATCAGGCCTGCGACCTTCTTCTTGGGAGCCATGTGATGGTCCTTCTTCTAGCTGTGCGTACCGCCGCACAGGAGCGTACGACGGCGAGTGGTCGCCGTGGCGCGGCGACCGAACGGAAACACCCCGGACCAAAGCACATCCGAGGCCGGATTCCGAAACCTGATGGGACTAAATCTTGGTGACCTGGTCGAAACTGAGGGTCACGGGGGTCTCGCGTTCGAAGATGGACACCAGCACCACGAGCTGCTGGGATTCCACCTTGATCTCGGAGATCGTGGCCGGGAGGGTCTCGAAGGGGCCCTCCTTCACGATCACGGACTCGCCGACCTCGAAGTCCACGGTGACCTGCTGGGCGCCGCCCTGGGCACCCGCGCCGGAACCGGCGGTCTCGCCCAGGCCCTTCGCCTTTTCGGGGGTCTCGAACGTGGGGGCGAGCATGTCGAAGACCTCGTCCAGGCGCAGCGGCACCGGGTTGTAGGCGTCCTGGCCCACGAAGCCCGTGACACCCGGGGTGTGGCGCACAGCGCCCCAGGAGGCATCCGTGAGGTTCATGCGCACGAGCACGTACCCGGGGATCCGCACGCGGCGCACGGTCTTGCGCTGCGAGTTCTTGATCTCCACGACCTCTTCCATGGGCACCTCGATCTGGAAGATGTCCTCTTCCATGTTGAGGGACTGGATGCGGGTCTCGAGGTTGGTCTTCACACGGTTCTCGTACCCCGCGTACGTGTGGATCACGAACCAGTCGCCCTCTTGGCGGCGCAGCTTGGCCTTAAATTCCACCGCGGGGTCGACGTCGTCCTCGGCGGCTTCCGCCGTGGCCACGGCGTCCTCGGTGGGGACGGGCACGGCCTCGCCGTTACCCTCGGCGGCGTCGAGGTCGGCTTCCTGCACGGTGCGCTCGTCGGAGTCCTGCTGCGGATCCGTGGTCTCGGTGGTCTCGGACGTGCTCTGCGCCGACTCGTCCCGCGCAGCGTCCGCCATCAGGGAGTCGAACTGAGCGGGCTGGGTGTCGTCGTTATCGAGCTCGTGATCGGTCACCGGGGATTCCTGCTTTCTGTGGACGTCTGGAAGTGGTGGAAGGACTTACTGGGCCTGGTCGCCGTTCCCGAACAGCCAGATGGCCACCTGACCGAAGCCCAGGTCCAACAGGGAGATCAACACCATCATGAACGCCACGAACGCCAGCACGACCAGGACGAAGTTGACCAGTTCCCGGCGGGACGGGGCGACGACCTTCTTGAGTTCTCCCACGACCTGACGGATAAACAGCCAGATCCGGCCGAAGATCCCACGTTTGTGATCGGAACCGGCAGGTTGACCCGGGGTCTGTCCTGTGACGGTGTGCGACATCGGCTCTCCCCTGCGTGAAGCAACTTCTCGGCGGTGGTGTGCGTGCCGTTGTGGGTCCTGAGGCAGGGCAGACAGGACTCGAACCTGCAACCTGCGGTTTTGGAGACCGCTGCGCTACCAATTGCGCCACTGCCCTTCGACACCGCGCCGCAGCCGTGCGCGACACGAAATCCGGTGCCCGAGCCTATCATCGGCCCGTCATCCCGCCGTCGGGAGTCCATCCCGGGGCAGAGCGCACCGCACTGGTGGCGGCACCAACAGACCATGGTACGCGCCCGCCGCGTCCCGTGCAAAGCAAGGGTCCGGCCACCTAAGCTGGGAGTGGTGTCCGCGTCCCCGGTCGGACCCCGGGCCCGTCAGGTTCCCGTACGGATCCGTGCGCGGGCCAGTGAGAGGCCCGCCCGCCGGGACGACCCGGTCAGTCCAAGCAGCCCAGTCAGCCCAGGAGAAATGATCACCATGTCACCAGCGCAGCAGCGCATCTCGCATCGGATCTCGGCGATCGCGGAGTCCGCGACCCTCGCCGTGGACGCCAAGGCCAAGGCCCTCAAGGCCGAGGGGCGGCCGGTGATCGGCTTCGGCGCGGGTGAACCGGACTTCGCGACCCCCGACTACATCGTGGATGCCGCCGCCGAGGCCCTCCAGGACCCCAAGAACTTCCGCTACTCCCCCGCCGCGGGACTGCCCGAGCTGCGTTCAGCGATCGCGCAAGCCACGCAGCGCGACAGCGGATGGGCCGTGGAGCCCTCCCAGGTGCTCGTGACCAACGGCGGCAAGCAGGCCGTGTACCAGGCGTTCCAGACGGTCATGGACGACGGCGACGACGTCCTCCTACCCGCCCCATATTGGACCACCTACCCTGAAG
Source organism: Kocuria sp. CPCC 205261 (assembly GCF_040981025.1). Lineage (NCBI taxonomy): Bacteria > Bacillati > Actinomycetota > Actinomycetes > Micrococcales > Micrococcaceae > Kocuria > Kocuria sp. CPCC 205261. Next base: position 333,759 of record NZ_JAVKPU010000001.1, read on the forward strand.
CCATCCGACTGGCCGGCGGCAACCCCGTGGAGGTCTTCGCGGGTGCGGACCAGGAGTACAAGGTCACGCCCGAACAACTTGAGGCCGCATACACGGAGCACACCAAGGCCCTGTTGTTCTGCTCGCCCTCCAACCCCACGGGTGCGGTCTACACCGCCGAGGAGACCCGGGCCGTGGGTGAATGGGCCGCGGCCAAGGGCATCTTCGTAATCAGCGACGAGATTTACCAGCACCTCACGTACGACGACGTGGAGTTCACCTCCATGGCCCGCACCGTACCCGAGCTGCACGAGAACCTCATCCTGCTCAACGGCGTGGCCAAGACCTACGCGATGACCGGGTGGCGTGTGGGCTGGCTGGTCGGTCCCGCGGACGTCGTGAAGGCCGCGACCAACCTGCAGTCGCATCTGAGTTCCAATGTGAACAACGTGGCCCAGCGCGCGGCCCTGGCCGCCCTGAACGGGCCCATGGACCAGGTGGAGCGCATGCGCGAGGCCTTCGACCGGCGTCGTCGCACGATCGTGGACGGGCTCAACGCGATCGACGGCGTGGTGTGCCCCACCCCCACCGGTGCGTTCTACGCGTACCCAGACATCACGGCGCTGTTGGGCCGCGAGTTCGCGGGCGTCACGCCCACCACGAGCGCGGAGCTCGCGGAACTGATCCTCGAGAAGGCCGAGGTGGCAGTGGTCCCGGGTGAGGCCTTCGGCCCGTCCGGGTACCTGCGCCTGTCCTACGCCCTGGGCGACGACGATCTCGCCGAGGGCCTGTCCCGTCTGCAGAACTTCCTGGGAGGCACCGAATGAGCGTCAAAGAGACCTTGCACGAGCTGGACGAATTGCTGCCCTCTGCCGTGGCCCTGCCCAGCTCGGCTGTGGTGGCCGGCGGACTGATCGGCGGTTACGCGGTGGCCCGTTTCACGGGGGTGCGCGCCCTGGGCGGCGCGGTCCTGCTCGCGAAGGGCGTGGTCGCCGGGCGCACGTGGTACCGCTCCGCGGGACCCGCCACGACCGCGGGCCTGAGCGTGCTGTACCTCGCCGGGTTCGGACTGTCCCACCCGCTGGCCAAGAGGATCGGCGCGTGGCCCTCGGTGTTCACCGTGGCCGCTGTCAACGCCGCGGCGTCGTGGGCGCTCGTGGACCGGCACAACTTCCGGGGCGAGACCGCCTGAGGCCCCCGCGCGGACGCACCCTTCACCGCGCACGCACCCTCGACAGCGCACGCACCCCCGACGGCGGATGACCGCTGTCGGGGGTGCTGCTCGTTCAGGGGTGCTGTTCGTGCAGGGAGCGACATCCGTTCAGACGGCGCGGCCCGTTCGGGGAGCACCGTCCGCACGAATGATCAGTGCGCGGATTCCCGGGCCAAGCGGCGTTGTGGGACGACGGCGACCGCGAGATCCGCCGCGAGCAACGCCACGAGCGAGATGCCCAGCAGCGGCACGAACAACCCCACGCCGAGACCCACCACGAGCAGCAGCGCACCGCCGTGGGGGTACGGGGCCGAAACCCGCGCCCGCGGTGCTCGGCGTGTTCGTCCCCGACACCCTGCCGCTGTGCGGACCCCGGCAAGGCCGTGGACACCTTGGGGGCGGTCCAGTGCAATGCGCTGCGCAGTTGCGAGACGTTCTCCCCCGCGTGCGCGGACCACGTGAGTCCCGACGCCGCGAGAAACAGGAAATCGAGGGCCAGCCACACGCCCGTGGCCGTGTGGCACGACCGGGTCCGGCGATACGCATTGGCCTCCCCCGGGCGTGGGACCAGGGTGACCCGGGCGCAGCGGCCCCGCCCCACGCGGCGTCGGTGCAGCACCATGAGCACGATCCTGCTCACGGCCATGACACCCAGCCACGAGGCCGCGAGTTCGCTGTAGAGCCGCCCGGGCTCACCCAGCAGCAGGTGCCGGTGCAACCGGTCGATCGTGGTGCGCAGCGGCAGAGTGCAGTCTTTGCAGCAGGGCCATGAACCAGGCGTGGGAGGGGCGCGCACGGGTGACCACGCGCACGGGGGCAGGAGGTAGGCCAGGGGGACGGGGCGCGGTGCGTGACACGACACGAGCGCCGGGACCACGAGTGCGAGAACGTTGAAGAACACACGCGCGGCGGCGTGCGCGAGCCGCCGTCACCCGTCCCCCGCGTGCCGCACGAGCACGAAGGTGAGGGCGGCCGCGGCCACGTGGGCCCTCACCATGGGGTCGTGACCCATGGCCGCCGGATCGGGAGGCACGAGGGACTGGGCGTCCGTGAGGTGCGGGGACGGGGCGTGCAGGGCGTGACCCTGGGCGTGGGCCGTCCCGATCACGTGGGAGGACGGCCCCGCGGCATGACCGCCCAGCGAGAACGGCGCGTGGAAGGGCACCTGGCTCAGCGCCACGGCACACGCGGTTCGTACGGCGCCGAGACGCCGCCCGGCGAGAAGCACGCACACGAGCCCCGCGATCGACAGGGTCAACGCCAGGAGGGCCATGTTCGGCGGGTTCGGATCCACCGCGTAGTGGGACGTGGCCTCGCACAGGGTGGATACGCCAGCGGCCGCCCCGCCACGAATCAATCAGGCCGGGCGGCTCACGGGGGTGGAACCAACCATGGACGCTTCCGGGGGACGGCGGGAGGAGCCGGGTATCAGTCGTCCACGGCGTCGCGGCCGCGGCGCACAATCAGCGGGTCTGGCGGGTACACCACGGAGGTGTCCTTGTCCTCGTAGTCGAACTGGTTGAGGAAGAAGCGCATGGCGTTGAGGCGGGCGCGCTTCTTGTCGTTGGACTTGATGGTGATCCACGGGGCGTGGTCCGTGTCCGTGCGGCGGAAGGTCTCCTCCTTGGCCACAGTGTAGTCCTCCCAGCGGTCCAGGGACGCGAGGTCCATGGGCGAGAGCTTCCAGCGGCGCACCGGGTCGATCTGGCGGATCGCAAAGCGCGTGCGCTGCTCGTGCTGCGTCACCGAGAACCAGAACTTGGTCAGGTGGATCCCCGAGTCCACGAGCATCTTCTCGAACACGGGCGCCTGCAGCATGAAGCTCTCGTACTGCTCGTCCGTGCAGAAGCCCATCACGCGCTCCACGTTGCCGCGGTTGTACCACGAGCGGTCGAACAGCACGATCTCACCGTTGGTGGGCAGGTGCTGGATGTAGCGCTGGAAGTACCACTGGCCCTGCTCGCGGTCCGAGGGCTTGTTCAGGGCCACCACGCGGGCGGCGCGGGGGTTGAGGTGCTCGGTGAAACGCTTGATGGTCCCGCCCTTGCCCGCGGCGTCCCGACCCTCGAACACGATCACGTGTTTGAGGTCGTTGTCCTGACCCCAGTACTGGAACTTCAACAGTTCGATCTGCAATTGGTACTTCTCGAGCTCATAGTCCTCGCGGGACATCCGCTCGTCGTACGGGTACCCCTCACGCCACGTCTCCACCGCGCTTCCACCCGGGTCGATCAGATCGGGGTCCGGGGACTGCCCGTCCCGCACGGTGTAACCCTGGTCCACGAGCTTGTCGATGAACTCGCGCAGGTTCTCCCGGGCCGGTTCTTGCTGGGCGGTCATAACGTCCTCCTGGTGGCCTGACATCGCGAACGGCGTGTTCACAGATCCTCCCCCGATCTTAGTTGTCCACATTAACCACGGGTGGACGGGACCCACCATGTGCCGCGCATCCGTTTATCCGGTGTCCCGGGCAACGCCGAGCGCGCGTTACTAGGATGGAAGGGGAACAACGATACGACACGACAGAGGGGAACTGAGGCACACATGCGAATCGGGCTCATGACCAGCGGCGGGGACTGCCCCGGACTCAACGCGGTGATCCGCGGCGCGGTGTTACACGGCATCAAATCTTTCGATCACGAGTTCGTGGGCTTCCGGGACGGCTGGCGCGGCGTCGTCGAAGGGGACATCATCGACTTGCCGCGGCAGAGTGTACGCGGCCTCGCGCGCCAGGGCGGGACCATCCTGGGCACCTCGCGCACCAACCCCTTCGACGGCCCCCAGGGCGGTCCCGAGAACATCGCCAAGGTCCTGGAGCGTCACGGGATCGACGCCGTGGTCGCGATCGGCGGCGAAGGCACCCTGGCCGGCGCCAAGCGGCTCGCGGATGCGGGGCTGCCCGTGGTGGGCGTGCCCAAGACCATCGACAACGACCTGCAGGCCACCGACTTCACGTTCGGTTTCGACACCGCGGTCTCGATCGCAACGGATGCGATGGACCGGCTGCGCACCACCGGCGAATCGCATCACCGGTGCATGGTCGCGGAGGTCATGGGCCGCCACGTGGGCTGGATCGCGTTGCACTCCGGCATGGCCGCCGGCGCGCACGCCATCCTGATCCCCGAATTCCGGGAGTCCATGGAGCAGGTTTCCGAGTGGGTCCGTGAGGTCCACGAGCGTGGCCGCTCACCGCTCGTCGTCGTGGCGGAGGGCTTCATCCCCGACGACCGCGAGGAGGCCATCGCGGGCAAGGGCACCGAGGCGTCCGGGCGCCCGCGGCTGGGGGGCATCGGGGACTTCGTGACGCGGGAGATCGAGGAGAACACCGGCATCGAGACCCGCAACACGATCCTGGGTCACATCCAGCGCGGTGGCGCGCCCACCGGCTTCGACCGTGTCCTGGCCACGCGACTGGGGATCGCCGCCGTGGGGATGGCCACCGAGAAGCAGTGGGGCAAGATGTGCGCGCTGCGCGGCACGGACGTGGTGCGCGTGGACTTCTCCGAGGCGCTCGACGGGCTCAAGGTGGTACCGCAGGACCGCTACGACGAGGCCAAGGTGCTGTTCGGTCGCTGAGCCCCGACTCGTGGTGACGCCCCGTTCCCCTCCGAGGGGAACGGGGCGTCACCACATGTCAGTCGTGTTAGGTCAGAGCCGCATTCCACCGCCGCGCGGACCGCGCATGAGCCCCTGGGCCCGGCCCACCACGGACCCGGCATCCGGGGGGACCACCACGGTCTGGGCGGCGGCCCACTGTTCGGCGGGTGCGTCCGCGGACGTGCCGCCCGCGGCGTCGTCGGACGCGCCGTTGCCGTTCGATGCGGCCTCCTCCGAGCCCTGCACGACGGTGTCCCGCACGGTGAGCACCGCGTCCGGGGCGACCGAGCGTTTGAGCACGGCGAGCGCGATAGGGCCGGCCTCGTGGTGCAACTGGGCCGCGGTCACGCGACCCACGACCTTGCCGTTCAGCTCGACCGTGGCCCCGGGGCCCGGGAGCGTGTGCTGGGAACCGTCCAGGTCCAGGAACGTGAGCCGGCGCGGCGGGTGGCCCAAGTTGTGCACGCGGGCCACGGTCTCCTGGCCCTTGTAGCAGCCCTTGGCCAGGTGCACGGCGGTGCGCATCCAGTCCAGTTCATGCGGGATGGTCTTCTCGTCCGTGTCCGCGCCCCAGCGCGGCCGCCAGGCCTCGATCCGCAGGGCCTCCGCGGCCCACGAACCGGCGAGCGAGTACCCCTGTTCCTCGAGAGCCGCGACCGCGGTCTCCAACGACGCGAGCGGAATCAGGTGTTCATACCACGAGCGCGCGGCACCCGGGTGATCCTCGGTCACGGCGTAGGCGTGACCGCCCACGCCGACGCCCGGCCACGGGTCGTGCCACACCAGCACGGGGTTGGTCTGGGCGGGAAGCAGCTCACGAAGGTCCCGCGTGGCGACGAGCACCGCCCAGCGGTCACTGACGTCCTCGATCTCCACCCGCAGGGCGAAGCGCATGGTGGTCAGCCAGTCGGCGAGCCCTGCGGCCTCCCGGGCCTCGGTGATCAACCACGTGGTCCCGCCATCGTCGACCACGTGCGGAGCGAATTCCACGCGGCCCTGGATGCTCAGGAAGAGGGTTTCGGTACTGACCCCCGGGGTCAGTCCGGTGAGCACCTGCGACGACAAGGTGGTGAGCCAGCTCAGTCGATCGGGGCCACTCACGGTCACGACGCCGCGCTGGGACTGGTCCACCACGGCCCTCCCCCGGGCCAGGGCGCGCTGTTCGTGCACGGGGGCGCCGTAGTGCGCCGCGACCCCCTCGTCCAGCGCTTCCGCGGTCACGGCACCGTGGCGGTGCAACAGGACGGAGGAGTATGAGGGTGCGGTGTCAGTCACTTCTGGGGTTCGACCTTGCTCAGTTCGGCGGAAGCGTGCGTAGCGAGTTCGTGGCCCTGCGCGGCCATGTCCCACGCCCACATGAGGTGGTTGTTGACGAGCCCGTAGAGCCGGGTCCCGGAGACGTACTCCTTGGCACCGCGGGCGCGGATCACGGCGTCCGTGCTGAGGTCCACGCGCGGGCCCTTGATCTGGCCCAGGTACAGCTCGGCGACGCCGCCGGGCTGGGCGATCGTCACGGAGATGTCGAAGCCGCCGTCCGCGTTGCGCAGGTCCTCGACGTCCTGTGCGGACTTGAGCACGGGCACGGGGTCCGGCGGGAGCATCCCGGGTCCGATGTCGCCGTCCTCACGAGGACGGGCGAGCTCCCAGAACCCTTGTTCGTACGTGGCCTCGCGCTGGGGTTCGCCCTCTTCGTTGAGCAGCGTGGTCTGCGCGCGGTAGATCATGAACGGTAAGCCGGTCTGTTCGAACGTGACGCGTTGCCGGAAGGCACGTTGTTCGGCGTCGCCGTATCCCATGAAGCCGTTGCCCTCCCACGTGCCCAACAGCCATGCGAAGGGAACGAGTTCGGGGGTCAGGTCCGTGGGGATCTCGACGGGCACGAGTTACAGCTGGCCCTTGAAGAGGCTGAACACGACCTTCAAGGAGATTCCGAGGATGCACAGGCCCGCGAGGCCGAGCAGGACGAGGTAGAAGATTTCGAGAGCAAGCATGGCTTCACGCTACCACGGCGGCCAGTAGCTGGGTCGCGAAAACGGCCACCATACCGAACAGTGCCACGGGTGTGACACCGAGCGTGATCATGCCCCTGCGGCGCAGGTTTTCGGGGGCCGCGGAGATCACGCGGGCACCGGCGACCACCAGGATGATGGTCAGCGGGGCGCCCACGCCCGCGACGGTGAGCCACCTGCTCAGTCCCTGGTCGTGGGCCACGCGGGAGAACGCGATCCACCCCGAGGCGGCAACCGCGGCCAGGACCCCTGTCGCGGAGGCCAGCGCGGATTCCAGACGGTACTTGGCACCCTCCCCCCGCACGAGTTCGGCCACGCACACGACCATGAAGGACACACCGATGATCGCGGGCAACCACACGAGGCGCTGGGACGGGACGAGTTGTACGAGCAGGCACGCGAGGGTGCCGGCCACCGCGATGAGCACGTTGTGCCGGCGCCGCGCCTGGATCCCCGCGGCGGCGGGCCACCCCACACCGATCGTCACGGCCATGGCCACGGACACGAGCAGCGGCGCCCACGAGCCGATCACGCCCGCCGTGAGCGCGAGGACGAGCGCCACCACGGCGGCGACGATGATGCGCGCGTACTTCATGGCGGGGTTCCTTCGGGGCCGAGGGCGGGCGGTGTGGTGCGTACCCGTTTCAGCGTAACCGGCGCGGGCCTCGCGGCGGGTCACGTGTACCCCCGCACGTCCACGGGGCCCGCCTATACTGGCCCGGTCATTGGCCGTGCCCGCGCGGGAGCGGTCACCTCGCGTCCGAGCGGATCCCACAGTGACCCACATCGCCCTGCTCAGCACCGCATCCCCCGCCGTGGAGTCCGCGCTGCCCGCGCTCGAGCTGCTGCCGCACCGGGTGCGGGTGCACGCCCCGGACGAGAGCAGTGCACTGACCGGGTCCGCGCGCCCGGACGTGGTGATCGTGGACGGCACCCGCAACCTCGTGACGGCGCGCAACACGGCCGTCTCCCTGTCCGGGCTCGAACGCCCGCTGCCCGTGCTCGTGACGGTGACCGAAGGCGGGATGGCGGCCGTGGCGCCGTCATGGTGCGTGAGCGACGTCCTGCTGCACACCGCGGGACCCGCCGAGATCGAGGCGCGGTTGCGCCTCGCGCTCGCCGACGCCGGGACGAACGCGCTCGAGAACGACGACGCCGTGATCCGCGCCGGGGCCGTGGTGATCGACGAGAACTCCTACACCGTGAAACTGGGCGGGCGGGCCCTGAACCTCACGTTCAAGGAATTCGAGCTGTTGAAGTTCCTGGCCCAGCACGCGGGCAGGGTGTTCACGCGCCACCAGTTGCTCTCCGAGGTGTGGGGCTACGACTACTACGGCGGGACGCGCACGGTGGACGTCCACATCCGTCGGCTGCGAGCCAAACTGGGTGCGGATCACGAGCACCTGATCACCACGGTGCGTAACGTGGGGTACAGCTACACCGCGGGCAGGGACCAGACGCCCTGATCGCGCGCCATAACCCACCGAGGAGGCATCCCATGTCCGTGACCGTGACCGCCCACGACGACATCCCGTTCCCCGACGATCTCGTGGCGCTCGCCGAGCGCGCCCACGCCGCGGACGGCGAACCGCCGTTCTCCGACCAGACCCTCGTGGACGTGCGCTCCGGCCGTGCGGGGGTCACGTGCGTCGCGGCCACCGACGGCGAGCGCCTCGTGGGTGCCGCGGTGGTCGTGCCGCAGCCGGATCGCGCGTCCACGTACACGGTGGAGCTCGTGGTGGACCCCGAGCACCGCAACCGGGGTGTGGCCACGGCGATCGCGGGGCAGCTGCGCGCTCAGCTGGACGGCACCGTGGAGGCCTGGGCCCACGGCAACCACGTGGCCGCGCAACGCCTCGCCGAGCTCCACGGCCTCGAGGCCGTGCGGGACCTCTACCAGCTCAAGCGCGCCGTGGCCGGCGCCGAGGACGTCCCCCTGCCCGTGGACCTACCGGAACATCTCGAGATCCGGGCGTTCGAGGTGGGCCGGGACGAGCAGTCGTGGTTGCGGGTCAACGCCGCGGCGTTCGCCGAGCACCCCGAACAGGGCCGCATGACGCTCGCCGATCTGCAGGAACGCGAGAACGAGTCGTGGTTCGATCCCCGGGGTTTCCTGCTCGCGGTCGCCGCGGACGACCCGGACGACGTCGCGGGCTTCCACTGGACCAAGGTGCACCCGGCCTCGGGGGACGCCGCGGCCATCGGTGAGGTCTACGCCGTGGGGATCGCCCCGGACCACCAGGGCCACGGACTCGGCCGCGCCCTGACCGCGGCGGGCATCAACCACCTGGCCGAACAGGGGCTGGACGAGGTCATGCTGTACGTGGACGCGGACAACCCCGCGGCCGTGGCGCTGTACGAATCCCTGGGCTTCGAGCGCTGGCACGTGGACGTCATGTACCGCAGCTGACGACGGCTACGATCGTTACCGAACCCCGCCCGCGCCGCGCGGTCGAGTCGAGCGTCCGACTACGGAGAGCAGGTCATGGCGAAGAACAAGACCCTGAGCAAGTACGACATCCTCGCCGCCGGCTGTGTGTGCTGGCGGGTGGTGGACGGCGAACTCCAGGTGTTGGTCATCCACCGCCCCCGCTACGACGACTGGTCCTGGCCCAAGGGCAAGCAGGACGACGGCGAGACGCTGCCGGAGACGGCCGTGCGCGAGCTGCGCGAGGAGACGGGGTTGCACATCACCCTGGGGGTCCACCTCGCGGACACCGAGTACACCGTCCGCGGTCATGACAAGCTCGTGCGCTACTGGGCCGCGGAGGTCTCCCCCTTCGCCCACACGTCCCCGGAGGACGACGAGGTGGACCGGATGAGCTGGTTGCCCGTGGCCCGGGCCCGCTCGATCCTGACCAACGAGGACGACACCGCTCCCCTGGACGAACTCGCCCGCCTGTACGCGCGCGCCTCCCTGGCCACCCGCCCCGTGATCGTGATCCGCCACGCCAAGGCCAAGCCGCGTTCCTCCTGGCAGCGCGCCGAGGGGGACCGCCCGCTCGCCGCCACGGGCAAGCGTCAGGCGCTCGCCGTGACCCGGTTGCTCGCCGCGTGGCAACCGAAGCGCGTGGTGACGTCCCCGTGGTTGCGCTGCATCTCCACCGTGGTGCCCTACGCCAAGAAGTACGGGATCAAGGTCAAGGAGCGCTCACAGCTGACGGAGGCCGCCCACAAGCGCCATCCCAAGCGCGCGGCCCAGGTCACCGAGCAGCTCTTCGACACCGAGCGTCCCGTGGTGCTGTGCACCCACCGCCCCGTGCTGCCCACCGTGTTGAAGGTGCTCGCCAAGCACCTGCCGCCCGCGCTCGCAGCGCAACTGCCGGACGCGGACCCGTACCTGAGCCCCGGTCAGATGATCGTGCTGCACATGCCCCGGGCCTCGCAGAGCGCCCGCGCCGTGGGCTTCGAGATCATTTCCCCGTTCGACGACTGACACCACCCCGACCGCCGGGCCCCCGGCCCGCGTTCATGCCCACGCCGACGCCGCTGTCCCCACCCGGGCGCGCCCCGACCGTTCGTGAGGTGCGCGCCGCGCGGAGGCCGCCGCAGCGGCGTCGTGAGAGGAGACCCATGCCCATCCCCACTCCCTACGAGGACCTCCTGCGGGACGTGCTCGAGAACGGGACCCCCAAGACGGACCGCACCGGCACGGGGACGCTGTCGGTGTTCGGACGCCAGATCCGCTACGACCTGGGCGGCTCCTTCCCCCTGCTGACCACCAAGCGCGTGCACTTCCGCTCGGTGGCGCTCGAACTGCTGTGGTTCCTCTCTGGCTCCTCCAACGTGCGCTGGCTGCAGGAGCGCGGGGTGAGCATCTGGGACGAGTGGGCGGACGAGAACGGGGACCTGGGGCCCGTCTACGGCGTGCAGTGGCGCAGCTGGCCCGCCGGACACGGGGAGACGATCGACCAGATTGCCCGCGTGGTCGAGTCCATCCGCACCACTCCGGACTCGCGCCGGCACATGGTCACCGCGTGGAACCCCGCGGAGGTGGACCGGATGGCGCTACCCCCGTGCCACGCGCTATTCCAGTTCTACGTGCAGCCGCGCGAGGACGGTCCGGACGCCCTGAGCTGCCAGCTGTACCAGCGTTCGGCGGACCTGTTCCTGGGCGTGCCGTTCAACATCGCGTCCTACGCACTGCTCACCGTGATGGTCGCGCAGCAGTGCGATCTGGTCCCGGGTGAGTTCGTGTGGACCGGGGGTGACTGCCACATCTACTCCAACCATTTGGAGCAGGTGCGCACCCAGCTCGCGCGTGAGCCCTACCCGTACCCCCGGTTGCAGTTGCGCCGGCACCCGGAGTCGATCTTCGACTACGAGTTCGAGGACTTCGAGGTGCTCGACTACCAGCACCACCCCGGTATCAAGGCCCCGGTGGCGGTATGAACGGGGACGTCGTGAACGGGCAAGGCTCGGACGCACTCGCCGCGATCGTGGCTCCCGCAAAGGGTGAGCGGCGCCCGAACGGCGGGAGCAACGTCGCCGTGGGCGGGATCTGGGCGCAGTCCCCGGACGGCGTGATCGGGGCGGACGGCAGCATCCCGTGGCACGTGCCCGAGGACCTGAGGTTCTTCTCCCGCACCACCGTGGGGCACCCGGTGATCATGGGTCGGCGCACGTGGGAGTCCTTCCCGGAGCGTTTCCGGCCCCTGCCGGGGCGGCCCAACATCGTGATCACCTCCCGTCCGGACTCGGTGCCCGCGGACGGTTCGCGGGTGTGGGCCGTGGACTCATACGACGCCGCCGTGGCCCTCGCGCTGCGCCTGCTGCCCCCGGCCCCCGGCGCCGATGACGCCGCGCCCGCCGGGACCTCGTCGCGCACCGACGCTGCCTCCTCGGACGGGCCATCGCTCGTGCCGGGGACCGCGCGCGAGATCTGGGTGATCGGCGGCCCGGGGGTGTGGCGCGAGGCCGCGGCGTACGCTCCGCTGCCCCTGACCCGGGCGCTCGTGACCACCATCGAGCTGGACGTCACCGGCGACACCCACGCCCCACACCTCGACGACGAGTGGGCGCGGCGCGAGGTCGCGGACTGGGCCGAGTCCGCCCAGGGGGTCCGTTACCGGATCGACGAATACACGCGCGGTGCCGCGACCGGGACCGTGACCAGGGGCGATGGGATAGCGTGATGGGACACACAGCTCGAGATGGAGGTCCCCGCCGTGACGACTGAACCCACACCGCAGATCAACAACAGCCCGGACCTGAAGGTGGTCCCCAACCACGACGCTTCACGTTACGAATTGTGGGACGGGGAGCAGTACATCGGGTTCCTGGGCGTCGAGGTGCTCGAGGACGGCACCGTGGACCTGCAGCACACGATCATCTCGGAGGCCTTCGGCCGCCGCGGATACGCGCGGACACTGGTCACGCGCGTGCTGGACGACTACCGGCAGCGCGGCCTCAAGGTCCGGGTCACGTGCAGTTACATCCAGGACTACATGCGTCGCTTCCCGTCCTACCGGGAGCTGCTGGCCACCACCCCGGACCCGCGGACTCGGGGCTGAACACGGTGCCTCGTTAGACTGGGGTGCATGACTTCACAACCCGCCGCCGTAGGTTTCATCGGATGGCGCGGCATGGTGGGCTCCGTGCTCATGGACCGCCTGCGCGCCGAGAACGATTTCGCCCAGCTTGATCCCGTGTTCTTCTCCACCTCCAATGCGGGGGGTCCGGCCCCCTCGGTCGGGAGCGCCGGGGATCCTGGTGTGCTGCAGGACGCCCACGATCTCGAGGCACTCTCCAAGTTGCCTATCCTGGTCACGACCCAAGGCGGGGACTACACCAAGGCCGTGCACAGTGAGCTGCGCAAGAACGGCTGGGACGGCATCTGGATCGACGCCGCCTCCACGCTGCGCATGAAAGACGACGCCGTGATCGTGCTGGACCCCGTCAACCGGGACGTCATCGACGCCGCCCTGGACCGCGGCGTCAAGGACTTCGTGGGAGGCAACTGCACCGTCTCGTGCATGCTCATGGGGCTGGGCGGGCTGTTCCGCAACGAGCTCGTGGAATGGGCCACGTCCATGACGTACCAGGCCGCTTCCGGCGGCGGTGCGCGCCACATGCGCGAGGTCATCCAGCAGTTCGGGGACATCCACGCGAGCGTCGCCGACCCGTTGGCGGATCCCGCCTCCGCGATCCTGGAGATCGACCGCGCCGTGCTCGCCAAGCAGCGCGGCGGTGAGCTGGACACCACCCAGTTCGGGGTCCCGCTGTCCGGGTCCCTGATCCCCTGGATCGACGCCGATCTGGGTAACGGCCAGTCCCGCGAGGAGTGGAAGGCCGAGGCGGAGACCAACAAGATCCTGGGCCGCTCCGGGGACCGGACCATCCCGGTGGACGGGTTGTGCGTGCGGATCGCCGCGATGCGTTCCCACTCCCAGGCGCTGACCGTCAAGCTGCGCGAGGAGGTCCCCGTCGCGGAGATCGAGCGCTTGCTGGACGCGGACAACGAATGGGCCACCGTGGTGCCCAACACCAAGGAGGACTCCATGCGGGACCTCACGCCGGTGGCCGCCTCCGGGTCCCTGCAGATCCCGGTGGGTCGTATCCGCACCATGTCCATGGGTCCGCAGTACATCTCCGCGTTCACCGTGGGCGACCAGTTGCTGTGGGGCGCGGCGGAGCCCGTGCGGCGCATGCTCAAGATCGCCACGGGAACCCTCTGATCATGAGGTTCTGATCCGGGCGTTTCGGTGCGCGCGTTGATCCGCGCGTTCGGTGGGGTTCCCGGACCTAGCGAGGATCATCAGGGGTCGTGGCCCGCATGTGCCGCGGCCCCTGCACCATGGTGTGGGGCCTATCCCGGGCACGCCGGTAGCGCCACTGCGCCATGATGTTGGCCCACCACCGCCACGCACGCAGCGCGACTTGCTTGATCCGCTGATTCAGCCGGTGGGCCCATTCGAACTCGGTGCTCCAGATCCCCAGCCCCAGGAAGATCGCAAGCCACCCGGGCCCGGGCGTCACGAGCATCACAATCCCCGCGAGCACGAACACCCCGCCGAGCACGATCACGGTGGCCTTGTGCAGGACCCGCAGCACGGGGTGGCGCTCGGACAACGCGCGCAGCCGCAGCACCGCCCGGTGCACCCGGCCCCCGCGTTCGCCGCGCTCGATCTCCTCGTGCAACTCGGAACTCATGCGCGCGTCCCACTCAGGTGGTGCGACGCGCCGACGCAACCTGCCCCGCGTGTCCCGTTAGTGCGGGGCGTACTGCCGGCCCAGCTCAGCTCGCGCGTCCCGCACATGCGGTGCGCCGTGCCGACGCCGCTCGCCCCGATCATCACGACTGTTCCGTTCGTCCCATGGGTCGCGCTCGTCAGAGCGACAGCCCGATCAGCACGGGCTCGGGGGCCAGTCGTACGCCGAAGACCTGTTCCACGCCGCGCTGTACCGTGCTTGCGACGGCGGCGACGTCCTCCCCGGACGCGGTGCCCCGGTTCGTCATGGCCAGCGTGTGCTTGCCGGACAGCGCCGCGCGTCCTCCGGCGACCTCCCCGCCGTCCAGGTCCAACAGCTCGTTTCGGGTGCCCAGCAGCCCGAATCCCTTGCCGAAACCGGCGTGGTCGATCAACCATGCCGCGGAGAATTTCACCGCGCCGGGAACCTCCTGTCCCGTGGCGTCCAGGACCGGGTAGCGGGGGGCGTCCGCGGGGATCCGATCCGTGAGTTCGTCCTCCGGGACCACCGGATTGGTGAAGAAGGACCCAGTGCTGAACGTGTCCCTGTCCTCGGGGTCCAGGACCATGCCCTTGCCCGCTCGCAGTCGCAGCACGGTGTCCCTCACGGTCGCGAGCGGTGCGCTCTGGCCCGTCTCGACCCCGAGAGCGGCGGCCAACTGGGCGTAGCGCACGGGCATCGACTGCTCCTGCCTGCGCAGGCGGAACGTCACGGACAACACCACGTAGCGCGGTGAACCGTGAGTCATGCTGCGCTTGAGCAGGGAGTCACGGTAGGAGAATTCCAGGTCCGCGAAACCGAACGTGAGCTCCTTCCGGGCTTCCCGGTCCCACACCCGCACCCGCACGATGTACTGGGAGACCTCCGCGCCGTACGCGCCCACGTTCTGCACGGGCGTGGCACCCGTGGTGCCCGGGATCCCGGCCAGGGTCTCCAGACCGGCCAGCCCGCGCTGCACCGTCTCCCGAACGGTGTCCTCCCACGGCTCTCCCGCGGCGACGTCCACGAGCGCCGTCTCCGAGTCGCGGTCGGCCGAGCCGTCCTCGTCCGTGACCGTGATCCCGCGCGTGGCCACGTGCACCACGGTTCCTGCGAACGGCTCATCGGAGGCGAGGATGTTGGAGCCGCCGCCCACGATCAACACGCGCTCACCGGCGTCATCGGCGTGGGAGACCGCGTCGACGAGTTCCGCTTCCGTGGTCACCTCCAAGACCTTCTCGGCGGGGCCCCCCACGGCCGTGGTCGTGAGGTGGGACAGGCGTGCTGCGTTCATGAGGCACCACTCTAGTGCGGGAACTGCACAACCGCCTGAGCCTTGACGAGCACCTTGAGCTCCTTGGCCTCGGCCGGATCCGTGTCCGGTTCGGAGAGGTCCGGAGCGGTCACGGTCAGGTCCACGCGCACCGTACGCGCCTCGGGATCCACGACTCCGATCACCCCGCTCACGGTCAGCGCGGTGCCCGGGACCACGCGGTCCTCGAACGCGTTGGGGACCACCACGGGCTTGCTGAACCGGGTCTGGTAGTCCACCACGGCGCCGGGGTCGCCGGCCCACTCGGTCACCAGCGCCACGGCCGCACCCATGGTGAACATCCCGTGGGCGATCACGTTGGGCAAGCCCACGCCCTGCGCGAAGTCCTGGTTCCAGTGGATCGGGTTGAAGTCACCAGACGCGCCCGCATAACGCACCAGGTCCGCGCGCGAGACCTCCACGCGGCGCTCCCCGATGGATTGACCCTTCTCGAGCTCGTCGAACGTGATGTTCACTGGTCCTCCCCGCGTACCAACAACGACGACACGGTGGTCGCCACCTTCTCCCCCGACACCGTGGTGATCTCCACGCGAGAGGTCACCATGGCCCCGGATCCCAGGGGACGCACGTTGTCCACCGTGACCGCGGCGATCAGCTCGTCCCCGGCGACCACTGGGCGGTGATGCGTGAACCGCTGGTCCGCGTGCACTACGCGCGAGAAGTCGATCCCGGCCTCGGGATCGTTGACCAGGGCGGTGTCGGCCCGCTGGGACACAATGATCGCGAAGGTGGGCGGGGCCACGAGGTCCGCGTACCCGGCAGCGCGCGCCGCGGCGACGTCGTGGTGGGCGGCGTCCGTGGCGTGGACGGCGCTCGCGAACTCGCGGATCTTCTCGCGGCCCACGAGGTACGGGGGGATGGACGGGTAGGTCCTGCCCACCACGTCGGCGGATATGGCCATGACTCTCCTCGATCGCTGGGAAGAATTTCTCCCAGAGTACTGGGCGAGCGGGCCCGCACGAACTACCGGGGCCGTGCACGCGCTCGTCCAGCCGCGCCCTTCTCGGTGGGTCGCTGTGCCAGCGTTGATCCGCTACCCGACATGGTGCCTCGCCCCTCCGACGTCCGATTGTGCCCGCCCGCCCCGGAGGCTGCTCCGGAGTGCGGCGCCCTGTTCCTCGAGTGGAACAGGGCCAAACGGCCGCGAGGTGAATCGGGCTCCTCCGCGAGTCGACCTGACGGACGGGTGGCTCAGCAATCGGCGAGGAGGTCGCCCGTTCCCGGACTGCTCAGCAGCGGGTGGTGCGGGACCGGCTGTCCCGGAGCAATTGTGCCCGGGGATGACGAAGGCGCCGCTCCCCGAGGGGAACGGCGCCTGAACGGTAGCGGTGGACGGGCTCGATCCGTCGACCTCACGATTATGAGTCGTGCGCTCTAACCAGCTGAGCTACACCGCCACGTCATGGATGAAACCCACGGTTCACAAGGAGCCGCAGGTTCTCATCATGAGAGCCCCGACCGGGAATCGATCCCGGGACCTCCATCTTACCAAGATGGCGCTCTACCACTGAGCTATCGGGGCAACGCGGAATACTCTAACAGGAGATGAGCGGGTCGCAAAAACGAGCACCTCACCCCATAAGCCGCGCCGATTCACCCGCCACGGTGTGCTCCTTGATGAGCCAGCAGGCCTCGGGGGCATCCTCCCGACCGACCGCTTCCACGAGCTCATGGTCAGCAACGTGTGGGCCAGGTCCTTCGCGGGCACCGAGATCGCGCGCCGCAAGGCGTGGGGCGGGCGCGACGACCTGCGGGTCGCGTACGACACCGCGAGCCCCACGTCCATGTGCAACATCGGCCAGCACGATCCGGAACCCATCCTGCGGCCGCCGGCGAGCGGCACGGGGCGAGCATCCGGTTCGGCACCGAACTGCTCGAACTGACCCAGGACGGCCGCCGGGTTTCCACGATCGATCTGGTGGGCCGCGGGCGGTTCACCCTGCTGACCGGAATCGGCGGGGCGCCGTGGCGCGAGGCCGTTGTCGTCGGCGAGGAACTGGGTCTGCAGATCGCCGTCCACGGCATCGGTGCGGGACAGGACCTCGCGGATCCCACCGCCGAACTGCGCGCCGCGCTGCACAGCATCCTGGGCACCCCCGCAAGGGATGCACCCTACGCCCAGAACGCCCCCGCCCGGGGCGAACTGCTCACGGAAGGAGCCTGATCATGGCCCTGGGACTGTTGGTCATGAGCCCGACCCTGGGGCTGTAGCTCTTCGGCTGAGGCACGAGAACCACCACTGCAGCATCACCGAGGCGGAGCTCGCGCACCGCGTCACGAGTGACCCCGAGAAGTGGGGACCAAGGCGGGCCCGCCCATGGCTGCGGACCGCGCCGGGATCTCGTCCGCACCGATCGTGGACGGGCACACGTACCTGGTCGATTGCGGACGCGCCTGCGTGACCCAGTCCCACAAGGCCGGGCTGAGCTTCGCGTCCCTGCGGGGGATCTTCCTAACCCACCTGCATGCCGATCCCGTGGCCGACTACTTCAACTACTTCATGATGGCGTCCACGACGGGCCGAAAGAACGGGGACGTTATCCCCGGCCAGCTCGCGGTGTATGGTCCCGGGCCCGCGGGCGGTCTGCCGGAACCGTTCGGGGGTCGGCCGGTGGGGATCGTGAGCCCGGAGGAACCCACACCGGGCACCACGTCCATGACCGCGCACCTGCTGCGGGTGTTCGCCTACACGAACAACATCTTCATGCGGGGCGAGGACGTCCGGGACTACGACTCGCTCGTGGCCGTCAACGAGATCATGCCCCCGCACTCCGCCCACGTGATGGTTGAGGACATGGGACCCGTGGTGCAGGCCTCCCATGTGGACCACCTGGTGCTCTCGCACATCGAGAACACGGGCGGCACCATCGATCCCGTGGAGTGGCACCGGCTGGCCAGCCGCGGCTACGACGGCGCGGTGACCGTGGGGCAGGACCTGCAGATCATCACGGTGGCCTGAGCCGCACGCGTCAGCGCACCTCACACCTCACGGGAACATGAGAAGCAGAAAAGGGCCGTGGCCGGGACGATCGTCCCGGCCACGGCCCTTTGTGCTGTCACTCACCGGCCGCGCCGATGACCGACCACGTCAGCGACCATCCCGGCTGAGCCGGTCCTGCTCAGTCGGCCGGCTCAGTGGCTCGCAGCGAACCGGCGAATCCGCGAGTCAGCGGCTCACGGTGAGGCAGTGAACCGACGAATCAGCGACCCGAGTAGCCGCCGTTGTCCGGGCGGTTCTTCCGACGTGGCCGGTCCTGCTGGTAGGACCCGCCACGGGAACGGCCGCCGCCGCGATCATCGCGGTAACCGCCACGATCCTCGCGGTACCCACCGCGATCCTGGTAGCCGCCCCGGTCCTCACGGTATCCCCCGCGGTCACCACGGTCGCCGCGGTAGCCCCCGCGGTCGTTGCGCGGGCCCCGATCCTCGCGGTACCCGCCCCGGTCGTTGCGGGGTCCACGGTCACGGTCACCGCCGCGGAAGGGCTTGCCCCCGCGCGCGCCACCGGGTCCGCGATCCTCCTGGATCCGGATGGGCGAACCGTTGATCTGGGTGTTGGCCAGCTTGTCGAGGGTTCCCGCGGGGAGGTTCTCGGGCAGACCCACGAGCGTGAACGTGGGGCGGATGTCGATCGCACCGATCTGCGAACCGTTGAGACCGCCCTCGTGCGTGAGGGCACCCACCACGGCGCCGGGGACTACCCGATCGCGGTGCCCCACGGCCAGCTTGTAGGTCTTCATCCCGGCCTCGTCCCCCGGGGAACGGCGATTGCGGGGGCCGTCGCCGTCACGGCGCTCGCGGTCCCGCTTGCGCTGCGGCAGCTCGGGCAGGTCCTCCAGGAGGAACGGGCGGCCGTTCTGGGCGATCACGGCGAGCGCAGCGGCGACCTCGACGGCGTCGACGTCGTGCTCGGACTCGTATTGCTTCACGAGCTCACGGAACAGCGAGAGGTCCTCGGAGTCGATGGTCTCCTCGATCTGCTGCGCGAAGTTCTCCTTGCGGGTCTGGTTGACCTCGTCCGTGGAGGGCACGCGCATCTGTTCGACGGGTTGGCGGGTGGCCTTCTCGATCGCGCGCAGCAGGTACTTCTCGCGCGGGGTCATGAACAGGATGGCCTCACCCTTACGCCCCGCGCGGCCGGTGCGGCCGATGCGGTGCACGTAGGACTCGGTGTCGTGGGGGATGTCGTAGTTGACCACCAGGGAGATCCGCTCGACGTCCAGACCGCGGGCTGCAACGTCCGTGGCCACGAGGATGTCGATCTTGCCGTCGCGCAGCGAGTCCACGGTGCGCTCGCGCAGGTTCTGTGGGATGTCACCGTTGATCGCGGCGGCGGTGTAGCCGCGGGCCTTGAGCTTGTCCGCGATCTCCTCCGTGGCGGCCTTGGTACGCACGAAGACGATCACGCCGTCGTAGTCCTCGACCTCGAGCACGCGGGTCATGGCGTCCAGCTTGTGCGGGCCCATGACCTGCATGTACCGCTGCCGGGTGTTGCTGCCCGTGGTGGTCTTGGCCTTGACCGTGATCTCCTGGGGGTCGTGCAGGTACTGCTGCGCGATCCGGCGGATGGCCTTGGGCATAGTGGCGGAGAACAGAGCCACCTGCTTCTCCTTGGGGGTCTGCGCCAGGATCTTCTCGACGTCCTCGGAGAAGCCCATGCGCAGCATCTCGTCCGCCTCGTCCAACACCACGTACGCGATGTCGTCCAGGTTGAGCGAGCCCTTGGCCAGGTGGTCGATCACGCGCCCCGGGGTTCCCACGACCACCTGCGCGCCGCGCTTGAGGCCCGCGAGCTGCGGACCGTACGAGGAGCCGCCGTACACGGGCAGCACGGTGAAGTCGTCCAGGTGGGTCGCGTAGGAGCCGAAGGCCTCGGCGACCTGCAGCGCGAGTTCGCGGGTCGGCGCGAGCACCAGCACGCGCGTGCTGCGCTGCGGGCCGTGCAGGTCGGACAGCTCCGCGAGCTTGGACAGTGCGGGCACGGCGAACGCGGCGGTCTTGCCCGTACCGGTCTGCGCGAGCCCGACGACGTCGCGGCCGCTCAGCAGCGCGGGAATCGTCGCGGCCTGGATGGGCGAGGGGTACTCGTAGCCCACCTCGTCCAGTGCCGCCAGCACGCGCGCGTCCACGCCCAGTTCGGCGAACGTGGGCGGGTTCGGTTCGGACTTCTCAACGTCGGCGGGCTTCTCCGTGGAGCCGTTCTCGGCGCGCTTCTCGGCAGAGTCGTTCTCGACGGGCTGCTCGGCCGGCTCGGCGGCGTCGTCGTCCCGGGCGGTCTGCTCGGCTTCGGAAGGCTGGTCGGCGGGCTCGGTTGCCTCGCCGCTGTCGGTGCGCTGCGCGTCGACGACGACGTCGTGGTTGTCGGGGGCGTCGGTCACGGCGGGAGCGGCGTCGTGCTCGGGGGTCTCGTTGTGGGGATTTTCGTTCTGGGACAGGGAGTCAGTGGACACGGAAGAACCTCGCTTCGGTGGAATGGAGTGATTGTCACCGGTGCGCGCGGTACTACCGCTGAAGTCCTGGACCGACATGCCCGCTACGGCGAAACGGTTACGACAGACAAGAAACCGGGATGATAAACCACTAGCCTACCGCACGGCCGGGCCATGTCAGGCCGATCTGCGGGCCACCACGATGTTCGCCTCGTCACTCACGACCGTGTAGTCGACCCCGTACATGTCCCGCGCGTAGCCCGTGACGTCCGCTGGTGGCTCGCCGCTCCACGTCCCGCCGAGCCGGTCCACGACCACGTACTCGGGGGCGGGATCGTCCCCGTTGCCGATCCAGTGCACGCGGGTGGTGCTCACGAGCCCGTTCATGAGCGAGAGGTCCGTGGCCACGCTCGCCCCGTGCGGGATGCGCTCCACCGCGGCGGCCTTGGCGTCCTGACGCGGATCGGGTTGCCATGCCTCGGCGGTGGCCAGTTGCGCGAGCGGTTGCTGGGTGCCCACCGCGAGCGCGACGACCAGCGCCGCCCACGGGGCCGCGCGCGCCATGGTGCGCAGCACCGCACCCTCGCCGGGGAGGAACGGTAAGCGGTCACGGGTGAGGCGTCCGTTCGTAACCCCGCTCCCGGCATGATCCCCCGCGGTTCCTCGGCGCGCCGGGCCGTCTCGGACGACGACGTCGCTCCCCGCCTTCCGCGCGCGATCCGCATCGTTGCGGAGCCGATCGATGGCGTCCACGAGCGCCACGAAGACCACAGGCATCAACACCGCGCTGTAGTGCCACCCCGGCCCCCAGTAGCCGTGGTTGGGGGACAGCATGCGCCACGCGAGCGTGGGCAGCGCCACCAGCGCGAGGGGTGAGCGCACCGCCACCACGGCGCCGATCAGCAGCAGGAGCAGCCACGTGACAAGCTTCTCAACCGGGACGACCTGCAACACGACCACGGAGGTGGGATCGCGCAGCAGAAGTGCCAGGTCGATCTTGTCCGAGTACGCGAACTCCCCCGCGGGGTTGAGCGCGGGCAGGATCACCCCCACCGCGAGCGCGGAGGCCAGGATGCCCCACACCATGAGTGCTGCGCCCCACCGCGCGGCCGGATCCCGCAGGACCGCTCTCGCGGGATCCGCCGATGTCTGTGCGGCGCCGCGGTCCCCATCCTGGCGGGCATCCGCGGTGACACCATCCTCAGTCCCGTGCACGGCACTGCGCCCTGCGCCGCGGTGGGTGTAGGCGCGGAACTCGGCCCAGCGGCGTCGTACCGCACGGCTCCACCCACGCGCGAACGGGACCAGCGCGTGACCGAGCATGAGCGCCCCGATCACCGCGACCGTAACCCCCAGGTCTTCCTTGACGAGGGCCACGGGCACGCTCCACAGGGCGGCCGCGCGCCACCGCCGTTCCCGCAATGCGCATAAACCGAGCGCGAGCAGCGGCACGGCGAGCGCGATCTCGTGAAACTGCACCGCGACCGCGTTCTGCAGTCCGAAGCTCGCCGCGTACGCCACGCCGATCGCGACGGCCGGGGCGGGGCGCAGGACATGCAGGGCACACCGCGTGACGACGGCGGCGGAGCTCCCGAAGAGGACGTCCTGCAGGATCATGAGGGTGAGCGCGGAGGGGAGCACGGCGTAGATCGGTGCCAGGACGATCAGCAGCGGGTGGAAGTGATCCCCCAGGAGATTGAACCCGTGGCCCTTGATGTCCACGATCGGTGCGTGTCCGGAGGCGTACGCGGAGAGCAGCTGCGTGAAGATCGCGTTGTCCCACGAGGGGACGTCCCAGCGGATCCACTGGCTCCAGGAGAACGCGCAGTACACCGCGGTCGTGAACGCTCCCACGAGGACGGGTAGCAACCATGCGGGACGAGTCTGCCCGGGGTCGGCCGATGCGGGGGAACGGGCCACGGTCCTCCCTCCGGGGTGCCTGTGCCGGGCGGCGGGGTTGTCGGACCCAGTATGCCAGCCGGGTGCGCGCGAGGGTGTCGGAGACCCGTGGCATCATCTGCGCATGACCACCACGGTGCGGACAGCGCGAGTCACCGGTTCGGGGGACTCCCCCGCCCGGTTGCGCTGGACGCCACCCGGGCCCGTGCACCTGGGCCAGACCCTGCGGGTGCTCGGGCGCGGTGCGGACGATCCCACGGTGCGCATCCTGAACGAGGACTGCGTGTGGATCACCACGCGCTCGAGCGGGTTGCCGGTGAGTGCGCGGTTCTCCCGCCCACCTCGCGTCGCGGGTGAGAACCCCCTGGACCGGGACGTCGTCGTGGACGCGTGGGGTCCGGGCGCGCAGCAGTGGTTGCCGTCCGCGCCCCGGTGGGTGGGCCACGACGATTCGTGGGAGGAGTTCGAGTCCTCGGCGGGTTTTGCGCAGTTGCCGCACCGGCTCGTCAGGGCGCGCCACGACCACCCGGGGATGCGCTTGCCGGCCACGGGCACCGTCCTGGACCGCGCCGTCGTCTCCATCCTGGAACAGCGCGTCACGGCGATCGAGGCCGTGCGGGCGTACCGGGCGCTGCTGCGCTGGATCGGTGAGGAGGCACCCGGACCCGCTCCGCGCGGGATGCGGGTGCCGCCCACGGCCGAGCAGTGGCGCAGGGTGCCGTCCTGGCAGTGGCACCGGGCGGGCGTGGACCCCGCCCGTTCCGCGACGGTCATGCGCACGGTGCAGCGGGCGTCGGCCCTGGAGCGCCTTGGCCGGGAGCCGGATCCGGCGCGGGTGCGGGCCGCAGTGCAATCGATCAGCGGGATCGGTGTGTGGACGGCCGCGGAGATCACCCAGTGCACCCACGCAGACCCGGACGGCGTGAGCGTGCGGGACTTCCACCTGGCCGACTACGTGTGCTGGTTCTTCGACGGCGCCCCCGGATCGGACGAGCGCATGCTCGAACTGCTCGAACCGTGGCGAGGTCACCGGCAGCGGGTCGTGCGGCTCATCAAGGCCAGTGGGCACCGCAAACCCGCGTTCGGACCCCGCCTCACACCCCAGGATCATCGTCACCACTGACGGGGTTTGATGGGCCCGCCCCTGGATCGGCGCCGCCGCGGCGAACGGGCTACTCCAGAGCGGAGTCGCCCCAAAGAGCGGGCGGGGCATGATGTCGCGTGCCGCGCGTGCTGCTCTCCCGCGGATGACAGCCCGACTGAGGTTTGGCTTGCCTGCCTGGCGGGGTTTTCATTTGCGACGCAAACTATCTGCATGGCACAGCACACCGCGGTGGAACCGCACGCGACCAAGTCCGGGGAGAAAATGAACAAGCTGCGCGCCGGGGTCCTGGGCGCGAACGACGGCATCGTGTCCGTGGCCGCGACCGTCGTCGGCGTGGCCGGGGCCACCGCGGCCACGACGCCCGTGCTCGTGGCCGGTTCGGCCGCCGTGATCGGCGGCGCACTGTCCATGGCGCTGGGCGAGTACGTGTCCGTGTCGAGTCAGAAGGATTCGCAGGAAGCTCTCATCGAGAAGGAGAAGTGGGAGCTACAGGCCATGCCGGAGGCCGAGCTCGACGAACTCACGCAGATCTACCGGGATCGCGGGTTGAGCGAGACCACGGCCCGACAGGTCGCGGTGGAACTGTCCGAGAAGGACGTGTTGCGTGCCCACCTGGATGCCGAACTCGGGATTGACCCGGATGACATTCCCAGCCCGTGGGGTGCCGCGATCTCCTCCGCGGTGGCGTTCCTGCTGGGTTCATTGTTGCCGCTGCTGGCCATCCTGCTCCCGCCCGCCCCATGGCGGATCCCCGTCACGTTCGTGGCCGTGCTCGTGGCGCTCGCGCTCACAGGGACGCTCGGTGCCCGGTTGGGTGACACCCCGCACGTGGCCCGTGCCGCGACCCGCGTGGTGGTGGGCGGTGCGCTGGCCCTGGGTGCGACCTTCCTCATCGGTTCCCTGCTGGGGGTTTCCGCGGCGTGACGGGCCGCAGGAAGAACGACTGACGGGCGGCGGGGTCCCACATCCCGCCGGACAAGCGGCCCGGGCATTCAGACCGGATATACGGAGAGGGCGACTCCTTCGGGAGCCGCCCTCCGTGTTTCATGGGCGTGTGCCGTGTGGCGCGGGCATCACATCATCTGTGTATGACGAGAAGTGCGCGCCACTACCGGGTCTACATACGCCGTGGAACTCAGGATCAGTTCTGCTGATCCCCCGCGGCGCCGGTCTCCGCCTCGGCGGCCTGCTTCTCGACCTCCGCGCGGACCTCGTTCATGTCCAGGTTCTTGACGGCGTCGATGACCTGCTCGAGCGAGGATGCGGGAAGCGCGCCGGGCTGCGAGAACACCATGATGCCCTCGCGGAACGCCATGAGCGTGGGGATCGAGGAGATCTGGGCGGCGGCGGCCAGGCCCTGCTCGGCCTCGGTGTCCACCTTGCCGAATACGATCTCGGGGTTGTTCTCGGAGGCGGCCTCGTAGGTGGGTGCGAACTGCTTGCACGGTCCGCACCAGTCCGCCCACCAGTCCAGCAACACGATGTCGTTGTCAGAAATGGTCTGGCCCAGGGTGTCCTGGGTGATGTCTACAGTAGCCATGAAACCAGCGTAGGACTCCGTTCCGCCGGGCTCCAGAACGTTCACTGCGGGCTCAAGGAACGCCCTGGGCGCCGCGCCGTCGGCATTCCCGAGAATCACCCGTGAGGAGCCACCCGTGACCTTCAGACTCGGTATCGCCACGTGGGGGGAACGCGCTCCCCACCCCGACACGGGTGAGCTTCCCAGTCCGCGGGAGGGGTTCCTGCAGCTCATCGAGTTGGCCCGCACCGCGGACCGGGTGGGCCTGGACATCGTGGCCGTCGGTGAGGGCCACGGGGCGGAGCACGTCAACCCGGATCCGTTGCAGCTGCTGGCCGCCCTGAGCTCCCATGCCCCGCGCGTCACCCTGTGCGCTGCCGCCTCCGTCCTGACCACCGTGGATCCCGTGCGCGTGGCCGAGCAGTTGCGCAGCCTGGGCACGGTCTCCGGTGGCCGCGCCGAGCTCGTGGCCGGCCAGGGCGGGACCGACCGGGATCTGCGGCTGTTCGGTGTGGATCCGCTCGACCAGGAGCAGATCTTCGAGGAACGCCTGGACCAGCTGCTCGAGCTGCTCGCCCCCGGCCCCACCGATCTCGCGGGCGTCCACCGTCCCGAGGCCGCGGGCGTCACCCTGCCACCGCCCGTGGGCGGGACGCGCGAGACGGTGTGGGCGGCGTCGTCGGGCTCGCCGCGTTCGGTGCTGCGGGCCGCGGGACACGGGATCGGCGTGATGCTCAACGTCATGGAAGGCCGCTGGGACCAGCTCGTGCCGTACGTCAAGGCGTACCGGGAGGCGCTGCGCGGCTTCAGGCACTCCACGCGCGGCGCGGTGGGCCTGCTGCTGCCGGGCCTCGTGGTGTCCGACGACGACGACGCCCGCTCCCCCGACGCCCTCACCCTCGCCTATCCACACTTCGCCGCCAGCACGAGAACCTTCGGCGCCGCAAGCGCCGACGACCCCGCGTGGACACCGGAGGAGTTCCGCGAACAGTGCGGGCCGGAGGGTGCGCTGCTCGTGGGCGGTGTGAGCGACGTCGTCACCAAGCTGCGGGCCATGCGCGAGACGTTGGAGCTGGATCGGGTGCTCGTGCGCGTGGACGTGAACGGCCTGCCCCACGACGCGGCGCTGCGGACCGTGGAACTGCTCGGTCGAGAGGTCCTCCCGGCGCTGCGCTGAGCCCACCCGCGCTGCTCGGAACTCCCGCACCTGCCACCCACCCCGCTGCCCACATCCATGGGCTCCGCCCCGACACATCACGCCCCATCCTGCGGCTTTTACTGAGCTAAAGCAGAAATGGGCGCCCTCAGCTGCTTGTGCTCCACTAGGAATTCGATGCGGTCGGCACGGAGGGCGGATGAGCCGCGGAGCTTGGCAAGGAAGTCGCGACTGCAGCAGGGCCCTGGGACGAAAGAAGGGGCTCCCCGGATCATGTCATCCGGGGAGCCCCTTCGGGATGATCGCTCATCCCCGTGGGTGGCAGGTGAGGGATTCGAACCCCCGTAGGCAGTGCCAGCTGATTTACAGTCAGCCCCCTTTGGCCGCTCGGGTAACCTGCCGAGAGCGCACAGAGCGCATTGCACCCCCGCCGTGCGGGAGCACCTCAACATTACACAGCACACCCCCCGTCCCCCAAATCAGCGCGGGTGCCCCCCACAACCCCTGAACGGCCGGGAGCGTGACATCGGTGCCCCCACGCGGGTGATCGCGAACTGCGCGGGGAGCCCGATCACCACCGATCCGCCCGGTTCCGGCACGAATGCGCTCATCGCGGGCAATTAGGCTGGTGGGTGACATCACGCACCCAACACACCCAGGAGGACAACCGTGGCTTCGGAATCATCATTCGACGTGGTCAGCAAGGTCGACAAGCAGGAAGTGTCCAACGCCCTGAACCAGGCCCAGAAGGAAGTGGCCCAGCGCTACGACTTCCGCGGGGTGGGCGCGGATATCGACTTCTCCGGCGAGAAGATCCTGATCAAGGCTAATTCGGAGGAGCGTGCCCAGGCCGTCCTGGACGTCTTCCAGTCCAAGCTGGTCAAGCGCGGGATCTCCCTGAAGTCCCTGGACGACGGCGAGCCCTACGCCTCCGGCAAGGAGTACCGCATCGAGTGCTCTATCAAGGAGGGCATCGCCCAGGACCAGGCCAAGAAGATCACCAAGCTCATCCGTGACGAGGGCCCCAAGGGTGTCAAGGCCACCATCCAGGGTGATGAACTGCGCGTCTCGTCCAAGTCCCGTGACGACCTGCAGGACGTGATCGCGCTGCTCAAGGGATCGGACGTGGAGGTCGACCTGCAGTTCGTGAACTACCGCTGACGTGACCCGGCCCCGGCGCTGCGCCAGCACCGCGTCGGCCCCACGCCCGTCACACGCCGGTCCGCATCCGCAGACCAGGAAGCCGTGAGCCCCGAGCGGGGATCACGGCTTCTTCCGTACGGGGTTCGCCCCCCCCGGGCACGACGGCGGACACGCGGGCCGCAGTCGTGGGACGACGCGACGGGCCGGTCGCACGCGACGCCCACCACGACGTCGAAACCCGAACGCCGCGTCAGCGGCCGTAGAACCCGCCGTTGCGTGCCATGTTCTGCAGCCGCTGCACGCGGTCGTCGGTGGAGGGGTGGGTGCGGAACAGGCCGGAGACCGCACCGCCGCGGAACGGGTTGGCGATCATCAGGTGGGACGTGTTGACCACCTTCTGGTCCTCCGGGTTCATGGGCCGCTGGGACGCGCCGCCCTCGATCTTGCGCAGTGCCGAGGCGAGCGCAAGGGGGTCGCCGGTGAGCTTGGCGCCGTCCTCGTCGGCGTCGTACTCGCGCGTGCGGGAGATGGCGAGCTGGATCACGGTGGCCGCGACGGGTGCGAGGAACGCCATGAGCAACCCCACGAGCATGTTGCCACCGCGGTTGTCGTCACCGCGCCCGCCGCCGAAGATGGCCGCGAACTGCAGCACCTGCGCGGCGGACGTGATGAGTCCCGCCACCGCGGCCGCCACGGACGAGGTCAGGATGTCCCTGTTGTACACGTGCATGAGTTCGTGGGCGAGCACCGCGCGCAGCTCGCGTTCGTCGAGCATCTGCAGGATCCCCTCGGTGCAGCACACCGCGGCGTTGTCCGGGTTGCGTCCGGTGGCGAACGCATTGGGGCTCATGGTGGGCGCGATGTACAGCCGCGGCATGGGCTGCTCCGCCCGGCGGGAGAGCTCCTCCACGATCCGGTACATGGCCGGTGCCTGTTGCGGGCTCACGGGCACCGCCCGCATGGACCGGATGGCGAGCTTGTCCGAGTTCCAGTAGCTGTATGCGGTACCGATCAGCCCGATCACTGCGAACAAAATGATGAAGAACGAGCTGCGCGTGGCCCCGGCGATGATCCAGCCGATCGCCAGCAACACCACCCACATACCGCCCAACAGCAGCACGGTCTTCAGTCCGTTGTAATGGCGGTGCATTCAGTGTTCTCCTGTGGGGTCTAGCCGGGCAAGAAAATGTTGAGGGATACCGACGGTACCAATGCGGACGGCGGCAACGGCGGCGCGGGCAGTGGGGGAAATGTGGGCAGCGGGGGGCAGCCCGTCGAGGCAGATGATCTCCCACCCTCCCAGTCCGAACGACACCTCGCAGCCGGGGTCCGTGGTCGTCGGGGGCGGTGGTGCCACCCCCGTCGAGGGGGACGGGACCGGTGTTTGCGTAGCGTCCGACGGCGCGGGGGAGGTTCCCTCGCCCGGGTCCGCGGGGTTCCCTCCCGGGTCCGCGTCACCCGGGAACGGGCTCGGCGACGGCGTGGGCGGGACGTCCGGATCGGTGCCGAGGTCGGGGGCAGAGGACGACGTCGCACCGCCCGCTCCGTTGCCCGGCGCACCCGGGTCCCCGGGCAGTGGCGCACCGCCCGGCCAGCGACCTTGCGAGTCACCCTGATTGCGGCCGGCCTGGCCGTCCGGGCCTTGTCCCTGGGGGACGTCCTCGCGGGCCTGCTCGGGGCGGGACGCGTCGGAATCGCCGAGGGCCACGGACCCTCCACCGTCGGAACCGCCCGAGTCCCCCTGAGCCACGGACGCGGAATCTCCACCATCGGCGGCACCGCCGTCCGAGTCCCGACCGGCGGAATCCCCATCGCGGGAATCACTGCCGTCCGCATCGTCGTCGCGACCGGCTGCGGGTGTCTCGGAAGAACCGCGGGCGCCGGACGCAGCGGCGTCGCCGTCGGAAGAGTTCACATCCGGGGGGACGGCGACGGCGGGCGCACCGCCCGAGGGATCGTCCGGCGAGTTGGACACGGCCACGATCCCCACGGCCGCGGCGGCCGCAACCAGGACGCCGACCGCGGCGATCGCCAGGCCCGTACCGGACGATGCGAACGCAGCAATCCCCGTGGACTGCCCTGCGGCTGCAGCCCCGGACGAGGCGCCCGCGCCGGCCACGGAGCCGCCGGCACCCGGACCCCCGGAGGTTGCGATGGCGCTCCCCGCCGCGCCATCGAAAGCCGGGGTCCCCGCGACTCCCGGAGCCTGGGACGCGGCAGCCCCGAAGCCCGCCAGGGACGTGCCGGCGAGCGCGTCCACGAGCCGACCGCCCGCGCCGGCCCACAACGGAAGTCCGGCTAGGACGGGCAGGAGCCAACCGCGCATCCCGATCCCGAGGTCCTGGAGCT
The DNA here is from genome assembly GCF_040981025.1 of Kocuria sp. CPCC 205261. Taxonomy (NCBI): domain Bacteria; kingdom Bacillati; phylum Actinomycetota; class Actinomycetes; order Micrococcales; family Micrococcaceae; genus Kocuria; species Kocuria sp. CPCC 205261. Next base: position 363,660 of record NZ_JAVKPU010000001.1, read on the forward strand.
GCAGGTACTCGGCGGTGCAGCGGGGACACCGGTCCAGGTGTTCCTGCACGACCTTGGTGCGTGACGGGGTCAGGGAACCGCGCGCGAACGCACCGAGCTGTCGTGAGTACTCGCCGCAGTCCTCGAGTGCTCGCACCGAGACGTGTTCCTGCATGTAGGCGGTGCGGAGTCCCTCCCGTGCGCGTGTGCCCAGCGCGGAGACCGCGTTGGGTTGAATGCCCACGGCGGAGGCCACCTGACGCGGCTTGCGCCCCTCGATCTCGAGGTACCACAGCACTTCCTGCCAGCGCTCTGGCAGGGACGCGAACGCGCGGGCCACCACCACGGAGTCCACCTGGCGCACTACGGTGTCCTCGAACAGTTGCACACGGTCCAGCGGCCCGTCCGGCTGGGGGTCCACGGGACGCGTGCGGCTCAGCTCGTTGGCGCGGTCCGCAGCGAGCCGGGACACGGCCGTAACGAGGTAGGCGCGCAGGAACTCCCGGGGGCCCTTGCCCTCCTTGAGCAGCGCGAACACGCGCGTGAACGCCTCGGAGACGAGGTCCTCCGCTTCCGGCTCGTTGCGGGAATGCATGCGGGCCACGGCCAGCGCCGCCCCGCGGTGCCGTTCGTAGAGCGTGGCGAAGGCATGCGAGTCACCTTCGCGGACCGCGCGTAACAGGTGTTCGTCGCTGATGCGTTGGCCGCCCTGGCCCGGGTGGTCCCCGGTGCCGGGAACTGCTCTGTGTGACATGGCGCTCTCTGCCCACTGGAAGTAACTCGGTACCTCCATTGTGACAGCCGCGGGCGCTGCGCGGCACTCCGCGACCCCGCCCCTCCCCCCGCGTTCCCGCTGTCACCGCGCCGGCCCGGTCATGGCCGGGGGCGGGACCGGCGCCCCCACGCCGGTCCCACCCCCGTCTCCTAGTGCCATCTCCCTCCCCCGCGCCGGACAGCCCGTCCGGCAAAGAGACGCTCTCACCCGCCGCGTGCCGCGCGATGTGTCCCCGTGGTGATCGCGGCACCGGTTCGCCGGTCCCAGAGCGATCGGACCGTCCGGGATCCCGCGCAGCCCGCGCGGGATCCACTACGTAGACGCACGGGATCGGAAATCATGACGCGAGATCCGAAAACTTTTTTCGCGGGTCCCGTCACGGATGACGACGCCGCTGCGCGCGGCCTTCCGCGCGCCCGTCCCGGACCGCGACGGCCCCACGCGGCGGGCGGGCCGCGAGTGGACCACGGCGGTGCCCCGGGGCCGCGGGCGGGGACGGACATGTCGACGGGGACGGCGGCGTCGGCAGCGTGGGAGCGCCGTAACCGCGACTATTGTGAGTGGCTCAGAATAAGAATAGAATCATCCCATGGAGACCACCGTTCAGGCCGCGCCGCACCCGTCGCGGGATGCGTGGACCTCGCATCTGCGCTCGCACGGGCGCAGGGTCACCAAACAACGTCTTGCCGTGTTGGACGCCGTGTCTGCGGTCCCGCACGCCACCGCCGAGGACACCGTGCAGCAGGTCCGCTCCGTGCTGCCCAATATGTCCGTCCAGTCCGTCTACGTGGTCCTCGCGGACCTCGCGGCGATCGGGATGGTGTCCAAGTTCGAGCCGCCCGGATCCCCCGCGCGCTACGAGATCCGCACCGGGGACAACCACCACCATGCGTACTGCGTGCGCTGCGGAGTGGTCCAGGACGTGCCGTGCGCCGTGGGCCATGCCCCGTGCCTCACGCCGTCCCAGGACCACGGCTTCGAGCTGCTAGCCGCGGAGGTCGTCTACCGGGGTGTGTGCCCCCGCTGCCAGGAAGAGCTCGCGGCGAGCGCGACCGAGGCCCGCTGAGCCACGCTGACACCGGCTCCCTGACGCGCGGCCCTGGCATACAGCCCTGGCGCACCCCCGGACACGCCCCGCGGGTGTGGAAACTGCGGACGAGATGCGCCGCAATTCCGACCCACCGACCTCTCAGTCGCGAGGCTGCGAGGTACCGCCCTGTTCGCGCTGCGTGACGAGCTCCAGCATCTCCCGTAGCTGCGCCGTGGGCAGGGTGGCCACGGGGGCCATGGCATTGAGGCAGATGGCCGCCGCACCCGATTCGAGCGCGAACTCCAGGATCTTCCGGGACGGGGCCGAGCGCACCGTGAGCGCCGGGTCCAGGGCGGCCACCTCCGCCGCGGACGTGAAGACCAGCAGGGTATCCGGTGCGGCGCCCTCCTCGGAGGGTTGGACCATGACCGGGATCGCGTTCTCCCCCTCGTCCCGGGTGCCGAGCATGAGGTAACCGTTCGGGTTGAGCAGGGCCCCCAGGACGTCCGCCATGGCATTGTCCAGCAGCGCTTGCTTGAGTGCCTCGTTGTGGGGTGAGCGGCCCACCCACTCGATCTGCTGGCGGGGGATCCGCAGGGCGTGTTCGGACGCCGGGTCCACCACGATCTCGTCGTACTGGGTGTCCTGCGCGACCATCTCGATCATCGCGCTCGCGCGCTGGCGCAGCAGGACGGGTTCGGCCAGATCCGGGTTCTTGTTGCTGCGGGTGAACATCTCGCGGGCCTGCTCGGCGGTCGTATACACGGCCAGTGCGCGACCACCGTCGGGTTGGGCGACCGCCTGGACCCGGATGTGGGACTGCGGCCCCACGGGCTGACCGTCCTCCCCCGGGACCAGGTCCGATCCGGAGATGTCCAGCAGCACGGTCCCGGCCAACGCCTCGCGCAGGGCCCCGGCCAGGGTCCGCTCCCCGGGTTCGCGAGTGAACGCCTCGGCCGCCGCGCGCAACCGGGGGTGCACGTCCCCGTGGGAGTCGTCCTCGGAGGTCGGTGCGAACGGCAGCTCGACCCCGGCCTCATCGGCCAGTTCCAAGGCCCACAGCGGCGTGCGCTCCTGGGTACGCGGGAACTCAGTCAGCTGAGCCAGCACGTCCCGACCCGTGTAGGCGCCCTCGTCCGCGTAGGGGCGGGGCAGCTCCCGGAAATTGTAGGACGCGCTCGTGTGCAGCGTGGGCTCGGGCCACCCGCTCGCGGCGATGCTCACGGACGCGGTGAACCAGCTTCCCCGCCCGGGCACCGCGCAGCTGCGCTGCAGTTGCGCGATCGTCTCCAGCACCGGGCTGTCCTGCTTGATGGGCCCTGCCGCCCCGGGGATCACGGAGCCGTCCCTGTTCTCGACCACCCGCAGATGGACCCGCCCGCCCTGGGGCTTGAACTCCACGAGCATGGTGTCCCAGCCCGGTTCCGTGCGCAGGACGGACATCACCCATTCGCCCACCCGTGCCACGAGTTCACGCTCACTGGGTGCGGGGGTCGTCGATTCGGGCCGAGGCTCAGAGGTCATGGTGTGGTGTCCCTTCGACCCGTGAGCCACGGGTCCGCTCGCTATAAGTTCGCGCGATCTCCCCCGGTCGCTGCCGGGCGCCGCGCGCCCCCAGCCTAACGAACCGCTCGCGTGCGAGGTCCCAACACGGCCGCGGGGCGCGACGTCGCTCGGTGCGGCCGCGGCGTCGTCGTGGGGTACGTGCCGCGGGCAGATACAGGGGCCCCACAGGCACCGACGTGCCGTCCGGCGCGCGCTGGCGTCCGCGCCAGTTGTTAGCCTGGACCCATGACGAAAACTTTGCAGGAGTTGATCGACGCGTCGATCTTCCTTTCCACCGAATACCAGGCAGTGCTGGCGGAACTGTCCCAGGGCGCGGAGTGGGACGTGGACTTTTCCGCGCCGTCGTTCACCCTGCAAACCACGCCTCCCGTCACCCTGACCCCCTACCTGTTGGGCACCGAATCTGCGTCCCGCGGGTCCTTCGTGTGGTCGTGGCAGGAGCTTGGGCACTTCAACCCGCGCGTGGTCTCCGCCGCCGTGCAGGCCAAGCAGGCCGGTGAGCGTCACGAGGTCTCCGAGCTGACCACGGACGAGCTGCCCCTCGAGGACGGTCTGGCCCGCAGGCTGACCCTGGCCGCCAAGGCCGTCACGGGTCTCTACGCCCACTATCCCGCGCGCGCCGGTGGCAACATCACGGCGTGGTTGCTGCTGGACGGCCCCGAGTTCGAGCTGCCCCGACTCACGGAGCAGCGCATGATGCAGGTCATCGGGGAATCCCTGACCACGGACACCGCCGTGGACCACAACCTCGCCGTAGCCAGCTACGCCAAGCTGCGCGGCGCCCACGTGGAGTGGGACACGGACGCCACCTGTGTGGTCACCGTGCACGACGGCGCTCAGCGCTTCTGGTTCGACGACCACCAGATCACGGGCGTGGAACCCGCTGAGCCCTCCGTGGGCGAGGACGAACTGCGCGAGCTCGAACACCAGGCGCAGACCCACCGCGAGGCCCTGCTCGAGGACCGCCGTGCCGCGGTGGCCCAGGCCGAGCAGCTCGGTGAGCAGCAGCGCGTGGAGTCCGCCGAACGCAAGCGGCGCGAGCGTGAAGAAGCCGCCGCAGCGGCGTCGTCCGCGTCCGAGCAGGAGGAGCCGCTGCCCAGCGAGCTGTCCCGCGAGGAGATCGAGGCGCCCGAGCCCGAGCAGCCCGAGGGGGACGTGGCCGTCCCCGCGAGCGAGGTGCGGGACCCGGACCGCCCGTTCGACCAGGAACCCACCTCCGGACCCGCCGAGCCGGGTCGCGTGGAGACCACGGTGCTGCCCGGTCCCTCCGGGGACGCGGCCACCGCCGGCCCACAGGCCTCCCCGCACCCCAACACCACGGCCATGTCCCGGATCCCGGACCCCGAGTTCGCCGCGGCCCAGCCGGGGATGCAGGACGAGGACGCGGCGCGGGACACGCGCGAACCCACTGCGCCGGAACCGAGCGAACCCGCGACGGAGCAGCCAGTCCTGCGGGACGTTTCCGAGGACACCGTGGCCCGCGAGCGGGCCGAGCGGGAGACGGTGGTCGCCCGCGAGACCGTCGCCGGCCCCGGCGCTGCTGAGGACGACATCTCCGCCCCCGCCGTGGTGGACGGCCAGGAGGTCGAGACCAACGAGCAGGCGGAGAAGAAGGGCAAGAAGAAGCGCGGTTTCCTGAGCCGTTTCTTCGACCTCTGATCGCGAACCGACGCGGCGGTCACCGGGGATAGGATCGGACGGTGACTGACAACGCGACTTCCGGCCCGGGCCCTCACCAGCAGAAGAGGGCCCGGGCCGGTTTCGGCTACGGGTTCGCCGCGTACGGGATCTGGGGGTTGCTGCCCCTGTACTTCGTGGTCCTGGCCCCGGCCACGGCGTACGAGATCGTGGCCCTGCGCATCGTCTTCTCCCTGGTGGTCTGTCTGCTGATGCTGGCCGTAACCCGCTCCGTGGGCCGGTTCATCCGGTTGTTCCGGGACGGCTCGGCGGTGCTCGCGCTCACGGTGGCCGGTGTGCTGATCGCCGGCAACTGGTTGCTGTACACGGTCGCCACGACCACGGGGCACACCCTCGAGGCGTCCCTGGGGTACTTCATCAACCCGCTCGTGGCCATCCTGCTGGGTGTCCTGGTGCTGCACGAGAAGCTGCGCCCGCTGCAATGGACCGCGATCGCCGTGGGTGCGCTGGCCGTGGTGATCATGGCCGTGTTCTACGGCGCGGTGCCGTGGCTCTCGTTGGGCCTCGCGTTCACGTTCGGGTTCTACGGCCTGGTCAAGTCCCGAGTGGGCTCGCGCTACCCGGCGCTGATCACCCTCACCGGGGAGACCGCCATGATCACGCCGCTCGCGCTCGTGGCGGTCGCGCTGTTGGGCGCCCAGGGCCAGATCACCCTGGCCTCCGAGGGCACCGGCCATTTCCTGTTGCTGCTGTCCTCCGGTGTGATCACCGCGGTGCCCCTCCTGTTGTTCGGTGCCGCTGCCGCCCGGCTGCCACTGAGCACCGTGGGCATGCTGCAGTACATCGCGCCGATCGGCCAGTTCATCCTGGCCGTCCTGGTCTTCCACGAGGAGATGCCCCCGGAGCGCTGGGTCGGTTTCGGCCTCGTGTGGCTCGCCGTGGTGCTGCTCGTGCTCGACGCCGTCCGCGCACCCCGCGCGCCCCGTCTCCCCCGCCGCTGAACGCATCCGGTCCCACGCTACCGACGCCGCGCGGTCCGACCGCGGTCCGGGTCCGGGCATCGTTCTCGGTCCCGTGGCTTGGGTCCCGGGTCCCGTGTCCTGCCTCCCGGATCCGGGGTCCCGGTACGAGAGAAGGCCACCCCTGACCAGGGGTGGCCTTCTCTCATGGGACCGCGGGAATCAGATCCGCGACTCGGGAGCCGCGCCGGCGTTCACCCGGGATCCCGGGTCACCGTCGGTGGCGGCGCGGTGCCCGGCGTCCTCACGGGAGCCCTCCGACGGGGTGTCGAGCTCGTCGACCTCCTCGGGCGAGCGCTTGATGTTGATCAGGGCGAGCAGCAGGCCACCCCACACGGTGACCATGGCCACGATCATCATGACGACGGAAATGGTGCTCATGAGAGTTCTCCTTCCGAGCGGCGGGGCTGGACCTGCGCGGACGACCGGCCCGCGGCGTCGCCGGCAGGGTCGGTGTGACCCGTTCCGGCATGCGCCCACGGGGCCTGACGCTGCACCACGGTCCCGTCCTCGATGGCGCGCAGGGAGAAGTCCTGGCCCAGTGCGGGGGTGCGGGTCGCGGTGTCCTGGTAGTGGGACAGGGGCTTGTGGCGCGCGAGGGTGCCGCGGTCCACGTAGGCGTCCTGGATGGCGGGGGCGGGGCTCGTGAGGGCCTCCGCGGTGCGCCGGGACCAGGGCAGTCGGGACAGCAGGTAGGCAAAGACGATCAGGGCCACGGCCATCCCCCACCCGAACGTGTTCACGAACCACTGCGGCATGTCGTTGTAGCCCTGGGACACGGTCTCGGTGAGCTGGTCGATGAGGATGTAGCCCAGGATCACCGGGGTCACACCGCCCACCATGATCATCCACGTGCGCCCGAGCTTGAAGGACGAGACCGAGTTGATGTGGTCACGCAGCGTGGGCAGCGCCGAGAAGCCCGCGGTGAGCAACAGCACGGACACCAGGGCCGCGGCCACAATGCCGAAGTTGTTCACGAACGCGTCCACGACGTCCAACAGGTTCAGCCCCGTGGTCGTGGGGAAGAACAGCAGGGAGATCGCGGCGAGCGGGATGACCACGAGGGCCACGGCCGCGGGGCGCGAGAGCCCGAGCTTGTCGCGGAAACCGGCCACGATGACCTCCACGATGGAGATCAGGGACGTGAACCCGGCGAACGCCAGGGCACCGAAGAACAGCACACCGATCAGCGTGCCGAACGGGGCCTGGGAGATGATGGCCGGGAAGGCGATGAACGCGAGACCGATCCCGGACGTCGCGACGTCGGCGACTTCCGTCCCGGAGGCCGAGGCCATGAAGCCGAGTGCTGCGAACACGCCGATACCGGCGAGGATCTCGAAGGACGAGTTCGCGAAACCGACCACGAGCGCGGAGCCGGAGAGGTCCGAGCGGGGCTTGAGGTAGGACGCGTAGGTGACCATGATGCCGAAACCCACCGAGAGGGAGAAGAAGATCTGCCCGTAGGCCGCGACCCACACGGAGGAATCACCCAGTGCGGACCAGGACGGGGTGAACAGGGCATCCAGACCCGCGGCGGCACCCGGCAGCGTCAGGGCCATGCCCACCATGATCAAGAACATGACCACGAGCAGCGGGATCAACACCACGTTGATCTTCCCGATCCCGTTCTGCACGCCCATCATCAGCACGATCAGCAGCACGAGCCACGCGATGGCCGTGGCGATGAACACCGGCCAGATGAAGTCGAAGCCGATCGTGACCTCGTCCGAGACCTGCATGTAGTCGCTCATGAAGAAGGTCGCGGGATCGTCCCCCCACGCCTTGCTGAACGAGAACACGGTGTACTGCATGGCCCATCCGATGATCAGGGCGTAGTACACGGCGATCACCACGCAGATGGCCAGCTGCCACCACCCGATGGTCTCGAGTTTGGGGTGCAGCCGTCGGAAGGACAGCGGGGCGGACCCGCGGTAGCGGTGACCCACCGCGTAGTCGAGCATGAGCAGCGGGATACCGGCGGTCAGCAGGGCCACCAGGTAGGGGATGATGAAGGCGCCGCCGCCGTTGTCGAACGCGACGTACGGGAACCGCCAGATGTTGCCGAGCCCCACGGCGGAGCCGATGGCGGCGAAGATGAACATGGTGCGCCCGGAAAATGCTTCTTTCGCGGCGCGACCACGTGTCGTGTCTGTGGACATGGATGAACCTCACGCGGGACGAATCCCATCGGCGCGCACGCGGAAGCCCTCGTGGCGCGCAAGTGGATTACGGATGCGCCAAGCTTACTGAGAACTCAGCCCCTGCGATGCACCACGCCGTGCGCAAATTCGATCAGTGCCGCTTTGGCCACGGAATCGTCGAGCGGTTCGAGAGCCGCGATGGCCTCGTCCGCCCAGTCGTTGGCAATCTGCCACGCCTCCGCAGCCGCGGGGTGCTCGGACACGGCCTCGACGGCGCGGGCCAGGGCGGCGTCGTCGGACAGGTCCCCGTCCACGAGCTCGAGCAGCTCGCGCGCGGAGGCCGCGGCGGCCGGGTCGGAGCCGGCGGCGTCGCGGCGCAACAGCAGGACCGGGAGGGTGTCCACGCCCTCGCGCAGATCCGTACCGCGTATCTTGCCGGAGACGTCCGGGTGGCCGGTGAGGTCGATGATGTCGTCCGCGAGCTGGAACGCGAGTCCCACCTTCTCGCCGTAGACGACCATGAGATCCACCACGGAGCGGGGCCCCCCGCCCAGCAGGGCGCCGTACTGACCGCTCGCGGCGATCAACGAACCGGTCTTACCGGAGAGCACCTTGATGTAGTGGGCCACGGGATCCTCGTCCGGGGCGGGACCGGTGGTCTCCTGCAGCTGCCCGATCACCAGGCGCTCGAACGTGGTCGCCTGGATCATGAGGGGTTCCTGGCCCAGGGCGGAGACCATGGCGGAGGCACGTGCGAAGATCATGTCCCCGGTGAGGATGGCCACGGTGTTGCCCCACACCGTGTGCGCGGTCTGCACGCCCCGGCGCATGGGGGCGGAGTCCATGACGTCGTCGTGGTAGAGGGAGGCCAGGTGGGTCAGTTCCACGACCGCGGCGGCCTCGATGACCTCGTCCGTGACCTCACCGGCCACTTCCGCCGCGAGCAGCGTGAGGAGGGGCCGCACCCGTTTACCGCCGGCGTCGAGCAGGTGCCGGGCCGTGACGTCCGCGATCCGGTCCGCGGAGTGCACGGACTCTGCCAGCCGCTGCTCGATCCGATCGAGGCTGCGCAGCATGAGCGGGCCCAGGTGGGAGTCCTGGGCGATGAGCTCGAACCCTTCGGGCAAGCGCAGGGAGTCATTCGGGCGGCTGGGGTCAGTCACGATCCACCACTCTATCGACAATTCAGCTCGCGGGGGTCAGTGCGTCCAGCACCGCGATCGCGCGATCGGTCACAGTCCGGGCGGGCCGGTCCGACAGTTCCGTCATGACCCGCACCGCGAAGCGCATCATGGCCGGGACGCTCATCCCCGCCCGTAGGCCCGCGGTGAGGATCGCCGGGTGGCCGATGAGCTCGGCGAGCGCCCGGCCCTGCGTGAAATGGGCCCCCCATTCGGCGCGCACGAGCTGCGGGTAGCGGGCGAGCGCGTTCTCCCGTTGCTGGGGCCCGTTGGCCTCGGCGGCGTCCACGATGCACGACGCCGCGAACAGCGCGGACTCCATGGCGTTGGAGATCCCCTCTCCGTTGAACGGGGACACGAGCCCCGCGGAGTCCCCGAGCAGCATGAGCCCGGGAACGTAGTGCGGGGTGCGGTTGCCGGCCATGGGCAGCGCGGCCGAACCCACCCGGCCCACCTGGTGCTCCGGGTCAAAGGTCCACTCGGCGGGCATGGACGCGGCCCAGTCACGCAGCACCGCGCGGTAGTCGAGCTTACCGAACGCGGGCGAGGTGTCCAGGATGCCCAGGCCCACGTTCGCGGTGCCATCCCCCACGCCGAAGACCCAGCCGTAGCCGGGCAGCAGGGAGCGCTCGGGGTCCGTGCCGTCCGCGAGTTCGAGCCACCCCTCCATCCAGTCGAGCTCCGAGCGCGGGGAACGGTAGTACGTGCGCACGGCCACGCCCAGGGGCCGATCCGTGCGCCGGTGCAGACCCGCGGCCACGGCGGTGCGGGTCGAGTTGCCGTCCGCGGCGAGCACGAGGTCCGCGCGGTGCTCCTCCGTCTCGGAGGTGCGTCGCCCGGTCGCCGGGTCCATCACGGCTGCCTGCACGCCCACAATCCTCCCGGTGTCATCACGCAGCACGTCCCGCACCGTGCGGTGCTCGATCACGTGCGCACCGGCACGCCGGGCGTGCCGCACGAGGTCCTCGTCGAAACCCGCGCGCGTGCGCACGAGTCCGTAGGACGGGAAATCGGTCAGTTCGGGCCACGGGACCTCCACGGTGCGCCCGGACGCCACGAGTCGCAGTCCCTTGTTGGCCTTATAACCCTCCGCGGCGCCGTGCGGCAAGCCCATGAGCTGCATCTGGCGCACGGCCCGCGGCGTGAGCCCGTCCCCGCACACCTTCTCCCGCGGGTAGCCGCTCTTCTCGAGCACGGTCACCGCGATCCCCTGGCTCGCCAACCAGTACGCCGCCGTGGCACCGGCGGGGCCTCCCCCGCTGATCAAGACCTTCACTGCGCCGCGGCCCTCCGCTTCCTGTGTTCTTCCTTGTGATGTCGGCGCGCCCGCGTGCTGGACGGACCACCCGCCCATTGTGTCATCGCCCGCCGACGCCGCTGTCCCCGCCGTCGCCGCGACCGCCGCCATCCATGCGGTGGCGCGGGCCTCGCCACGTACGCCGTGCCCGCCGTCGTCGCTCCGCCCACGGACTCGGCAGGAAGCCGGGCCGGTCCCGGTCCCACCCGACCGACACCGCCGCGCCCACGCGCGCGTCCTATGCTTGAGGACGATGACACCCGAGTTCCCCGCGCCCCGCCTGAGTGCGCTCACCCTTCCCCTGTCCGAGGTTCCCGCGGCAGCAGAGTTCGCCCGCAACCCGGACGTCCGGCGGTTGCTGGGCAGCGCGGACCCGGCCACGTGGATCATGCGCGGCAAGGGAATCGTCGGCCTCGGTCGCGTGGCGGCCTACCGCGTGCGGGGCGGGACCCGGTTCACCTCCGCGCGCGTGTGGTGGGACGAGCTTCGCCAGGACGCGACCGTGCATGACTCCGTGCAGCGCCCCGGCACCGGTTTGCTGGCCTTCGGGGCGTTCGCGTTCGCGCCGTCCTCCACGGTGGACTCCGGGCTCATGGTCCCCGAGCTCGTGATCGGCACCGACGCCCATGGCGCGTGGCTCACCCTGATCTCCACCGGACCGTCCGAACCCACGGTCGAGGACGTCGGCGCCGCGTGGCGTCGCCTCGTGCGCGCCGCACCCGCGGTGGCGCGGCCCGAGGAACCGGACGCAGCGGCGTCGTCGTACCCCACGGCCGTGCCCGGGACCCTGGACGAACAGCGCTGGATGGAGGCCGTCGCGGACGGCGTGGGGATGATCCGCGCGGGGGAGCTCGACAAGCTCGTGCTCGCGCGGGACGTGGTCGTGGACACCGGGCAACCCATCGAACTCGGTGCGGTGCTGGGGCGGTTGAGCGAACGCTTCGCCACGTGCTGGACGTACTGCGTGCGCCTGGGCCCGGAGCAGGAAGGCTCCGAGCAGGAGGGCCCGGACGACGGGGAGGGTGCGGGCCGGTTGCTCGGCGCGACCCCCGAGATGCTCATCCGGGTGCATCGCGGCACCGCCACGGCCCGTGTGCTCGCCGGGACCCTGGACCGCCAGGACCTGCCGGACGGCGCCAACCCCGAGGACTTCGCCGGTACCGAGCTGGGCGGGTCCGAGAAGCAACAGCGCGAACACCGCTTCGCCGTGGACTCTCTGATCACGGGGCTGTCCCCGTACGCGGATGAGGTCTCCGGCGGCGAGCACCCCTTCATCCTGGCGCTGCCGAACGTGTGGCATCTCGCGTCGGACGTCACCGCGCAATTGCGTGCGGGCGTGGACGGGACCCTGCCCTCGGCCCTCGAACTCGCGGAGGCCGTCCACCCGACCGCCGCGGTGTGCGGGACGCCCACCGAGACCGCCGGGGCCGTGATCGAGGACCTCGAACGCATGGACCGTGGGCTCTACGCCGGCCCTGTGGGCTGGCTCGACGGCGCGGGTAACGGCGAGTGGGGCATCGCCCTGCGCGGCGCCGTGCAGCTGGACGCGCATCGGGCGCGCGTGAGCGCCGGCTGCGGGATCGTGGCCGAATCCGATCCGCGCGCCGAGCTCGCCGAGACCTGGGCGAAACTGCGCCCCATGCTCGAGTCCCTGCCCGCACGGTGGGACCGGGAGTAAAGGGATTCCGGGCCGATCCGGGCACCCCGTAGTAAAATCGCCACGAGTTTCACCCGGAACCCCACATCTCCCCGAGGAGCACACATGTCAACCCTGCGCCGACTCGTTCCCGCGCTCGCCGTCCTCTCCGCCGCAGGCTTGGCACTGACCGGTTGTGAATCGACCTCCGGGGGCGGCTCCCAGGCCGGTGGCTCCGACACGTTCACCGTGTGCACCAACTCTCCGTACCCGCCGTTCGAGTTCGAGAAGGACGGCAAGATCGTGGGCTTCGACATGTCCCTGGGGGACGAGATCGCCAAGGACCTGGGCCGGGAGAAGAACGTGGTGCAGGCGAACTTCGAGACCCTCGAGTCCGGAGCGGCGCTGGACACCGACCAGTGCGACGCCGCCATTTCCGGGATCACCATCACGGACGCCCGCAAGCAGTCCGTGGACTTCTCCAAGCCGTACTTCAACGATCAGATCGCCCTGCTGACCACCAAGGATTCCGGGATCCGCGACTTCGACTCCGTGGGGGACAAGACCGTGGGCGTACAGCAGGCCACCTCCGGTGAGCAGTTCGCCAAGGACAAGCACCTGAAGACCCAGCAGTTCGAGGACGTGGAGCTCATGTTCCAGTCCCTCGAGTCCGGTGGCGTGCAGGCCGTGTCCGGGAACATCTCCACGCTGTCCAAGCGCGCGAAGGACAACCCGGACCTCGAGGTCGTGCAGACCGTGGACACCAACGAGAACCTGGGCGTGGCCGTGAAGAAGGGCAACACCGAGATCCTCGACTCCGTGAACAAGACCCTGGACCGCATCACGAGCGACGGCACCATGGACAAGATGAAGAAGGAGTGGATGGGCCTGTAGGCTCCACTCCCCGAGAGCAGGACATCCGTGCCGGGCGGTGTGATACCGCCCGGCACGCATATGTGGGCAACCCACGGACAGGGAGACATCCATGGCCATGACCACCCGGCAGCGCGCCAAGCTGTCGCGGGGCATCCAGTACGCCGTACTCGTCGTCGTACTGGTAGCACTCGTGTTCCTCGCGGACTGGAACGTGCTCTACCAGCGCGTGTTCAACCCCGAGGTCGCACTGAACCAGTTCCCCGGGATCATCACCGTGGCGCTGAAGAACACCCTGATCTACACGGTCCTGGGCTTCGTGGTGGGCCTGACCCTGGGTGTGGTCCTCGCGCTCATGAAGCTCTCCTCCGTGGCGCCCTACCGGTGGATCGCGACCCTCTACATTGAGTTCTTCCGCGGCGTGCCCGCGCTGCTCGTGTTCCTGGCCCTGGGCTACGGCATCCCCCTGGCCTTCGGCTTCCGCTTCAACCACTACGTGACCGTGATGATCGCGCTCGGCGTGGTCGCCGCCGCGTACATCGCCGAGTCCCTCCGCGCAGGTCTGCAGGCCGTGCCCCCGGGGCAGTACGAGGCTGCCCGCTCCCTGGGCATGTCCCACACCCGCGCCATGGTCACGATCGTGATCCCCCAGGCCCTGCGCATCGTCCTGCCGCCGCTGACCAACGAGGTCATCCTGCTGACCAAGGACTCCTCCCTGGTCTATCTGCTGGGCATGGGCGTGCAGCAGTACGAACTCACCAAGTTCGGCCGCGAAGGCATCTCCGACGCCGGCGCCGGGCTGACCCCGCTCGTCGTGGCCGGCATCTGCTACCTGATCATCACCGTGCCGCTGGGGCTTCTGTCCCGCCACTTCGAAACCAAGACCGACCGGGTCAAGAAGTCCTAGGAGCTCCCAGTGTCCACTTCCGCAGCCTCCCCCGATCCCGCATCCTCCGACCCGTCGGCGACCCCCGGGGCGGATCCCGCCCGGGGTTCCCAGCACGACGCCGCCTCTACTGCAGGTCCCAGCGCTGCCGCGACCGGTCCGGGCCGTTCCGCTGCCCGGTCCCCGGGTGTATCTCGCGCGTCCTCCGACGACGCCGCTGCCGCGTCCGACCGGGGCCACTCCGGTTCCGCCGCGGTGCACGTGCGCGAGCTGCACAAGTCCTACGGGGACCTCGAGGTGCTGCGCGGGATCGATCTGGACGTGGCCACAGGTGAGGTCGTGTGTCTGATCGGGCCCTCCGGTTCCGGCAAGTCCACCCTGTTGCGCTGCCTCAACCTCCTGGAGTCCCCGCAGTCCGGGACCATTTCCGTGGGCGGGTTCACGGTCACGGACCCAGATCTGGACGTGGACGCCATGCGCCGCCGCGTGGGCATGGTGTTCCAGCAGTTCAACCTGTTCCCCCACCTGAGCGTGCTCGAGAACTGCACGGTGTCTCAGGTCAAGGTGCTCAAGCGCTCCAAGGAGGAGGCCAAGCGCATCGCCCTGGCGAACCTGGAACGCGTGGGTCTGGAGGCCAAGGCCGGCCAGCGGCCCACCCAGCTCTCCGGCGGTCAGCAGCAGCGCGTGGCGATCGCCCGGGCGCTGTCCATGGACCCCGATCTGATGTTGTTCGACGAGCCCACCTCCGCTCTCGATCCCGAGACCGTGGGCGACGTCCTCGCGATCATGCGCCAACTCGCGGATGACGGGATGACCATGCTCGTGGTGACCCACGAGATGTCCTTCGCACGCGACGTCGCCGACCGCGTGGTGTTCATGGACGGCGGCGTGGTCGTGGAACAGGGCCCCGCCCGCGAGATCATCGGCTCACCCCAGCACGAGCGCACCCGCACGTTCCTCTCCCGGGTCCTCAACCCCACCACGGTGGACACCCCGGAGTAATCCGCCCGTCGACTCCCGTGAAACGGGGCCCCGCCCCCGTGATCCCGCAGCAATGGGCGGGGCGCGACGCCGCGTGGAAGCACACGATGACGACGCCGCTGTTCGGGAAGAACAGCGGCGCCGTCGTGGTGGAACACGGGTGCCGAGCGGGTGCCCGACCGGATCGGTGGATCAGACGCGATCCGTGACAGGGATGTCGGTGGCGGACCCCGGGATGTCCTGGGTCTCGAGGATCTCCTCGGCCGTGGCCTTGGCCTGTTCCACCGTGCGCTGACGCGGCACGAGGATGGTCACGAGCGCACCGAACAGGGCCACGGCACCGAAGATGTAGAACGCGGTGGCACCTCCCAGGTTGGCGGCCAGGAGCCACCCGCCGATGAGTGGGCCGAAGATCCCGCCCAGGCGGACGGAGCCCCAGGCCACGCCGGCGGCACGTGCTTGGTCATGTAGTAGTTGGACGTGAAGCCGTAGATCAGCACCTGGGTACCCAGGGTGCCCACACCGGCGATCGCGATGACGATGAACAGCACCGGCAGCGGGAACGCGGAGGTCATAAGCGCCAGGGTGATGGCCGCGAGCACGAACGTGGTGGCCACGATGCGCTGCGGGCCCGAACGGTCCGCGAGCTTGGAGGCGAGCATGCCGCCGATCACCGCGCCCGAGTTGAGCACCGACGTGGCGCTCATGACTCGACCTCGATCCTGACCGAGAGTGTGACCCATGGCACTGGGAGCACCCCTGGGTTTTACCAGGGGTGCCTCTTTCCCGGATTGTGAATGAATCGGCGTGATTGAAACACGCACCCTATGGTGAGGACGCCTATTCACCGGCGTTCACGGTGGTCCCGGCGGGGTCGGCCGGCATCCCTCGGGGCGCGCATCCCGCGCCGATGCAGCGCGCCCACCCGATCACGACGTCATGAGCGGCCCCTGCGGGAGGCGATGAACCGCGGTCAGCCCCGGTTCACCATCCCGGAGGGCCGCACCGAGATCACCTCGACCTGAGAATCCC
This sequence comes from Kocuria sp. CPCC 205261, assembly GCF_040981025.1. Lineage (NCBI taxonomy): Bacteria > Bacillati > Actinomycetota > Actinomycetes > Micrococcales > Micrococcaceae > Kocuria > Kocuria sp. CPCC 205261. The sequence goes on from NZ_JAVKPU010000001.1 coordinate 379,694, forward strand.
GCGTGGCGTCCACTGCCGTGCGCACCGCCGCGGCAATCTGCTCGGGGCGGATCCAGTCCTCGGGGTGGTACTCGTTGCCCATGTACGCCTGCAGTTCCTCTTGCATGTCCGTGGCCACGCGCCCCGGGTGCACCGAGCTCACGCGCACGCCGTTCTCGCGTTCCTCCTCACGCAGCGCGTCGGTCAGGGCGCGCAGGGCGAACTTGGTCCCGGAGTACAGCGCCGCCGACGGGCCCGAGGTGAACCCCGAGCCCGAGTTGATGGCCACGACGTCACCGCCAGCCACGCGCAGCTGGGGCAGGGTCAACCGGGTCAGCTGGGCCACGGAGATCACGTTGATGTCGAAGATCCGCTCCCACTGCTCCCGCGTGGCCTCCTCCACCCGCGCTTGCGGTGCGATCCCGGCCGAGTGGACCAGCACGTTGAGCCCCTCGAACTCGTCCCGCAGGGGTTCCCACGCCGCGGCGACCTGCTCGTCCGAGCTCACGTCCGCGGTGAACGCCCGGGTCCCCGGACCCAGCCCGGCGAGTTCGTCGCGGACCCGCTGGACGGCGTCGGCGGAACGTCCGCCTACGAAGACGATGTGGTCCCGTGCGAGGTCCTGCACGATGGCCCGGCCGATGCCGCGGGTGGCGCCCGTGACGAGCGCGGTGCGGACGGTGGTCGTGTGAGTGCTCTGCTCAGTCATGACGCCATGCTAACGAGCGCCCCGGACACCATGGGCGGCGCATACGGCCGCGGCCGGCCCGGGACGGTACGCACGGCGCACGGTGAAAAACATGTGAGCGCCGAGTGGCATTCACTCCCCCGCGCGATGCTCCCGTTCGGAGGGCTCGCCCTCAAGGTACTCCCGCACCGCTCGCGCACCGGCGTCCCTGGCGGCCACGTTGAAGTCCCGCAGGCTCTGCCGGTCCAGTGTGACCTCGATGACCCGCCGGCCGGCCACGGGTGCGGCGAGCGCGGCGGCAAGTTCGATCGCGGTGTCCGCGCTCACGTACTGGACCCCGTACGCCGCACACAGCTCCGCGATCCCCACCGTGTGGGGGGTTCCGAAGAAGCGCTCCACGGTCGCGGTGTAACGCGGGTCCCGGCCCAGGTCCCCGTGTTCCAGGGTCTGGAAGATCCCGCCGCCGGAGTCGTTGACCACGATCATGTGCAGGTCCGGAACGCGTTCGCCGGGTCCCAGGAGCAGTCCCCCGGCGTCGTGCAGGAACGTCAGGTCCCCCATGACGGCACGCACGGGCCGCCCCGTCCCCAGTCCCACGCCGTGCGCGGTGGCCACGGTCCCGTCGATCCCCGCGAGCCCGCGGTTGGCGATCACCGCCAAGGGCCCCCGGGCGCGGGCCACGAGATCCAGGTCCCGAACGATGTTGGAGGACCCCGCCACGAGTACCGACCCGTCCGCGCACGCTGCGTCCCACACTGCCCGCGCTACGTGCAGGCGCGTCAGCGAGGGTTGGTCGTCCGCGAACCGCAGCACCGCGGCGTCGGCGGCGGCTCCCGCCTCGCGCCACGCCTCGAGCCACCCGGGTTCCGCAGGTCCGACGGCGCTCGCCGCCTCCTCGAACGAGCCCACCGCGTCCTCGGGGCGCCTGCCGTGCTCGAACCACGGAGCGGGATCGGGTCGCACGGCGATCACCCGCACGTCGGGGCGCTTGAGCAGCGCCGAGACACGGCGACTCAGGGTCGGGCGGCCCACGAGGATCACCGAGTCCACGCGCTCACCGAGGGGTGAGTCCAGCACGCTCTCGTAGGACGCGATGGCGGCCTCTCCCGCGCGCGCCTGGGACGAGGGTTCGGCGAGCAGGGGCAACGAATGCTCCAGCGCGAAACGCTCGGTGGTAGGCCCCGCGCCGTCGCCGGCAAAGATGAGGGGATGCGCGGTGCCCGCGGTCGCCGAGGGTGCCGGGGGCGCCGAAGACTCAGAGTCGGAAGACACCCGCCGCGCGGCATTGGAACGCATATCCGCGCCGTCGGCCTCGGAAGTCACACGCACGGGCTCGTTCCATGGCGCCGACTCCGTGATTCGCACCGACTCGGCGGGCGGGAGGAACGGCTCCAGGAGCACCGACCACGGGTGCACCCGGATCCGCGCGGCACCCCCGGAACGCACGGGCCGCACCTCACTCGCGAGGTCGCGGGCCCAGCTGCGCAGGTGACGGTGGTCGTCGTCGCACACGGGGTACAGCGGATCGCGCAGGGCCACGTTCACATGCACGGGTCCGGGCGGATCCTGCTCATTGCCGGGAAGGGCGGCCAGGACGTGATCGAGCAACGATTCCACGTCCTCGCACTGCTGCGGCCATGACAACTGCGGATCGTCCGGGGGTAGCAGGTCCACGGCCGCGCGCACGAAGTTGGCGAACATCCCGGGTTGCTGCGTGGTCTGGTTCGCGCCGGTCCCGCGCAGTTCGGGCGGGCGGTCCGCGCTGAGCACCACCAGGGGGACCCCCGCGTGGGAGGCCTCCATGACCGCCGGGAGCAGCTCACCCACGGCCGTCCCGCTCGTGGTCACCACGGCGCACGGCAGGCCCGTGGAGCGGGCGATGCCGAGGGCGGTGAAGGCGGCGTCGCGCTCGTCGATCCGCACGTGTACCGACAGTGCACCGCTGGCCTGCGCTGCGGCCGCGGCATATGCCAGCGGCGCGGAACGCGACCCCGGGGACACCACGAGGTGTTCCATCCCGCGCATCGCGAGGGCGCGCAGGACGGCGGTGGCCGAGACGAGGCTGGGGCTGATCACGCTTCAGAGCGTATCGACCGGCACCGACACGCACAGCGGCCCCGGTGCCGCGCCGTCGTCGACGACGTGGACCGGGGCCGCAAAGGTCACTCAGGGACGGCTCAGATGGCCCACTCCCCCGCGTCCGCGCGGAGGTTACCCAGCACACCCGGGGTGTTGACGCTGTCGTCCTGCACCATGCCCGCGGCCTGCGTGCGACCGGACTGTGGGTCGATGAGCAGGAACGAGCCCAGCGCGTGCGACTGCGTGTACGCAGTGGTGAACAGCGGTTCGGCCACGCGTACGGTCACCCGGCCGATATCATTGAGCTCGAACGACTCCACCGATTCCGCGGCGAGGCTCTCGAGGTTCAGCCGCCCGTCGAGCGAACCCACGATCCCGCGCACCACGCGCGTGGTGTGCTTGAGCAGCACGCGCTGGCCCTCGCGCAGGGGCTTCTCGTCGTCGAGCCAGCACACCACGGCCTCCACCGACTTAGTGCCCGACGGCGCCCCGGCCGGTTCCGCGATCAGGTCACCGCGCGTGATGTCGATCTGGTCCGCGAGCGTGAGGGTCACGGACTGCCCGGCCACGGCGTACTCGGCGGGAGCCCCGGCCACGTCGATGCGCTCAACCGTGGTGGTGCGCCCGGCCGGTTGCACGGCGACCTTGTCCCCCACGGCCACCGAACCGGAGGCAATCTGGCCCGCGTAGCCGCGGTAGTCCACGAACTCCGGGGACAGTGCGGCGGCCTGCGGGCGGATGACGCACTGCACGGGCAGCGCGAACCGTTCCGCCTGGGTGAGCTCGGACGAGTCCGGGAGGTTCTCGAGCCAGCTCAGCAGGGACGGACCGTCGTACCACGGGGTGTCCTGGGAGGCCTCGACCACGTTGTCGCCGCGCAGCGCGGAGACCGGGATGATCCGCAGGTCCAGCACACCCAGGTCGTCCGCGAGTTCGTGCAACTGTCCGCTCAGTTCCCGGAACGCTTCTTCCGCATCGGGCAACAGGTCGATCTTGTTGACCGCGACGATCAGGTGCGGCACTCCCAGCAGGGCCCCGACAGCCAGGTGGCGCCGGGTCTGCTCCATGATCCCGTGGGTGATGTCCACGAGCACGATCAGCGCGTCCGCGGTGGAGGCACCCGTGACGGTGTTGCGCGTGTACTGCACGTGCCCCGGGCAGTCCGCGAGGATGAAGCTGCGCGCGGGCGTCGCGAAATAGCGGTAGGCCACGTCGATCGTGATGCCCTGCTCGCGTTCGGCCCGCAGCCCGTCCGTGAGCAGCGCGAGGTCCGCGGCGTCCAGGCCGCGGGACTGGCTGACCCGTTCGATCGCGTCGAGCTGGTCCACCAGGATGTTCTTGGTGTCGTGCAGCAAGCGGCCCACGAGCGTGGACTTGCCGTCGTCCACGCTGCCGGCCGTGGCGATCCGCAGCAGGCTTGCTCGGTTCTCGGTGCTCATCTCTAGAAGTAGCCCTCTCGTTTGCGGTCCTCCATGGCGGCCTCGGACACGCGGTCGTCCGCGCGGGTGGCCCCGCGTTCGGTGAGGGTGCTGGTCATGACCTCAGCCAGCACCTCCTCCGCGGTCGTGGCCGGGGACTCCACGGCACCCGTGCAGCTCATGTCACCCACGGTGCGGTAGCGCACGGTGCGCTGCTCCACGGTCTCGTTCTCCCGCGGGCTCACGTACTCACCCACGGCGAGCCACATCCCGTCGCGGCTGATCACGTCCCGCTCGTGGGCGTAGTACAGCGGGGGCAGGTCGATGCCCTGCTCGGTGATGTAGGACCAGATGTCCAACTCGGTCCAGTTGGACAGCGGGAACACCCGCACGTGCTCACCGGGGCGGTGGCGCGTGTTGTACAGGCTCCACAGTTCAGGGCGCTGGTTACGCGGATCCCACTGGCCGAACTCATCGCGCAGGCTGATGATGCGTTCCTTGGCGCGGGCTTTCTCCTCGTCACGCCGGGCGCCGCCGTAGACGACGTCGTGCTTGCCCTCCGCGATCGCCTCCAGCAGGGGAACGGTCTGCAACTGGTTGCGGGTACCGTCCGGGCGCTCGGCCAGGCGGCCGTCGTCGATGTAGTCCTGGACCTTGGCGACCTCCAGACGGATCTTCAACCGCTCCACGGTGCGATCCCGGAACTCCAGGACCTCCGGGAAGTTGTGCCCGGTGTCCACGTGCAGCACGGGGAACGGGATGGGGGCCGGCCAGAAGGCCTTGGCGGCCAGGTGAAGCATGACCACCGAGTCCTTGCCGCCGGAAAACAACAGCACGGGGCGCTCGCCCTCGGACGCGGTCTCGCGGAAGATGTGGATGGACTCGGCCTCGAGGCGCTGCAGCTGGGAGAGTGTCACGGATTCGGAGGTGGTCGTGGTCATAGATGGATCCCGCATTCTGTCTTGCCCACACCGGACCAACGACCGGCGCGGGGGTCTTCTCCGGGCGCGACCTTGCGCGTGCATGGTGCACACCCGATGGACGGGTAGCCCTGGCCCAGCAACGGGTTGACCACCACGAGGTTCTGCTCGGCGTAATCGACCACGTGGTCGAAGCTCCAATCCACCACGGGGTTGAGCTTGACCATCTGGTGGTGCTCGTCCCACTCCACAGGCGCGGCGTTCGCGCGGTGGGGTGTCTCCTCGCGCCGCAGCCCGGTCACCCAGGCCTCATAGCCGGCCAGGGCCTTGTCCAGCGGCGCAACCTTGCGCATCCCGCAGCACAGGCCCGGGTCACGGTCATGGAGCTTGGGACCGTACTTGGCGTCCTGCTCGGGCACGGTCAGCTCGGGCAGCAGGGTCCGCACGTTCACTGGCCAGTCCGAGGCGAAGCGATCGCGGGTCTCGAGGGTCTCCGGGAAGTGGTAGCCCGTCTCCAGGAAGAGCACGTCCACGTCCTTGACGTGATTGCTCACCAGGGCGGGGACCACGGTGTCGGAGGCCATGGAGCACGCGACCGCGAGCTTCTTCCCGAAGGTCTCGGCGGCCCACGCGAGCACCTCGTCCGGGTCCGCATCCCGCAGTCCGAAGCGCTGCTGCGCCTCCTCGACGAGCGCCTTGAGCTCCTCGACGGAGCGGGTGCGTCCGGGGGAAGCGGCCGCGGGGTCCTGCTCGATGGTCGTGGTGTGAGCGGACGACGACGCCGCGTCCGCCGCGCCGCTGTTGCCTGCGGTGTCGGTCCTGGTCATGTCAGTGAATCCTCCTGGGCGTTCAGGGCCCACTCGGCGAAGCTCTGGTGAGCCTCGCGCTCGTCGAGGAACGTGCGGGTGACACGCTCCACGTAGTCGGACAGGTCGTCGGCGGTGATCTTCAGCCCGCGCACGGTGCGGCCCAGGCCGCCCTCCTCGCGGTCCGGGGAGGCCAGGCCGCCGCCCAGGTGCACCTGGAACACGTACTCCTCACCGATGTACTGGCCCTTGAGGCCGATGTCCGCGGTCTGGATACGCGCGCACGAGTTGGGGCACCCGTTGATGTGCAGGGAAATGGGGGTGGGGATCTCCACATCCTGGAGGCGCTGCTCCATGTCGTCGATCACCCGCGCGGCAAGACCCTTGGTCTCCACGAACGCGAGCTTGCAGAACTCGATCCCGGTGCACGCGATCGTGGACCGGCGGAACGGGCTGGGCTTGGCGTGCATCCCCCACGGGCGCAGCGCCTCGATCAGGGGATCCACGTTCTCCGGGGCCACGTCCAGCACCAGGACCTTCTGGTGCGGGGTCAACCGGATCCGGCCGGAACCGGCGGCCTCGGCGGCGTCGGCGAGCGCCACGAGGGCGTCACCGCTCAGGCGACCCGCGGTCAGCGCGAAGCCCACGTACTTCTTGCCGTCGTTCTGCTCGTGGACCCCCACGTGATCCGCGTGACCCACGGCGCGCTCGGGGGCGGGACCGTCGGGCAGCTCGCGACCCAGGTACTCGTCCTGGAGCACCTGGCGGAACTTCTCCGGGCCCCACTCGGCGAGCAGGAACTTCAACCGGGCCTTGGTGCGCTGCTTGCGGTAGCCGTAGTCACGGAAGATCGCAGTGACCCCGGCCCACACGGGCACGACGTCCTCCGGCGCCACGAACGCACCCAGGCGCTCCCCCAACCGCGGGGACACGGACAGTGCACCGCCCACCCACAGGTCGTAACCGGGACCGAGTTCCGGGTGGTTGACCCCCACGAAGCTGACGTCGTTGATCTCGTGCACCACGTCCAGGGTGCGGCTGCCGGTGATCGCGGTCTTGAACTTGCGCGGCAGGTTCACGTAGTCCGGGTTGCCCACGAACTCTGTGCGCAGCGCCTCGAGCTCGGACGTGGGATCGATGATCGGATCCGCCTCGACGCCCGCCACGGGGCTGCCCAGGAACACGCGGGGGGTGTCACCGCACGCCTCGAGGGTCGTGAGCCCCACCGAGTCCAGGCGTTCCCACATCTCGGGGACGTCCTGGATGCGCAGCCAGTGCAGCTGGATGTTCTGCCGGTCGGACACGTCCGCGGTGCCGCGCGCGAAATCCCGGGAGATACCACCCAGCACGCGCGTCTGCTCCGTGGTCAGCTGTCCGCCGTCTAGGCGGATGCGCTGCATGAAGTACTCGTCCGAGAGCGATTCGGCGTCCAGCTTGGAGGTCGACGCACCGTCCACGCCCTGCTTGCGCTGCGTGTACAGGCCCAACCAGCGGAACCGCCCGTGGACGTCGTCCGCGGGGATCGAGGCGTACCCCGTCTTGGAGTACGTGTCGATGATCCGCTGCCGGACGTTGAGCGAGTTCTCCTCCGCCTTGAACTCCTCGTTGTGGTTCAGCGGCGTGCGGCCGCTGACCTTCCACTGGCCCAGATCGGTGCCCTTGCGGGGTCCGCGCACGCGGCCGGACGCCGCGGCGGGGGCCTGGTCCTGGGTGTCGACGGAGGGTGTCATGGGTGCTCCTTGGGTGAGGGGGAGGCAAGTCGCTCCAACGTACCGAGCGAGCCCTCAGTGCAGCGATTCACCGTCACAAACACGTCACATAGCCGGCATTCCCCCTGGTCACCCGCGAGTACAGGCCGACGTCGCTCGGCCGACACCGCGGCGTCGTCGCCCGCTGTTCCCGGGCACGACGACGCGGGCGGAACCGCGGTCCCCCGCGATCCCGCCCGCGCGTGCGGTGGTGCTACGAGCTCAGCCCTCGAAGGACTTGGGCGCCTGGCGAGCGCGGCGCTTGAGCTCGGCATTGCTCTTGCCCTGGTACCCGCGGTACTTGGGGCCGTTCTTGCCGTTCTTGCGGCGCTTGTCCTGGTTGCGGCCCTTACCCGGCTTGTCGCTCACGCCACCGGGGAACTCGGGCTGGTCCTCGCGGTTCTTGTGGAAGACCTGGACCACCGCGGGGCGCGGCATGGAGAACTCGCCGGCCCCGGCGCGCGTGGGCAGCACGTAGTCGGGGAAGTACGAGCGGGGCTGCTCGAACGTGCCGTCCTCACCGGGGTGCTGCACGGCCACGTAGACCATGCCCTCGATGTCGTGGATCACGGGACCGCACGTCTCCGCGTCCTGCGGCACGGCCAGGAACTGCTGCACGCGACCGCGATTGGCACCCTGGAGGTCCACCTTGAACAGACCGTCGTTGTAGCCGATCTTGGAGGGCGCACCGTCCGTGGAGATCCACAGGTTGCCCGCCTTGTCGAAGGCCACGTTGTCGGGGCACGAGATCGGGGAGACCTTCTCCTTGGGGAACCCGCCGAAGTACGTCCCCGAATCCTTGGTGGGGTCACCGCACACGAGCAACAGGTTCCAGTCGAAGCGCGTGGCCTGGGGCCGGTTATTGCGCTCGGTCAGTTCCAGGATGTACCCGTCACGGTTGCCGATGCGGGGATTGGCCTCGTCCACGTCCGCCTTGCCGGGCTTGCCGCGATCGGAGTTGTTGGTCAGCGCCGCGTACACCTTGCCGGTGTGGGGGTTGGGCTCCACATCCTCCGGGCGGTCCATCTTGGTGGCGCCAGCCTTGTCCGCGGCGAGGCGGGTGTAAACCAGGACCTCCTCCACGGACATGCCGCGGACCATGGACTTTCCACCCTTGAGCAGGGGCAGCCACTCGCCGGTGCCGTCGAACTCGCCGTCGCGGGGCAGCTGGCCCGTCCCAGTGATCTCGGGGGCCTGGGAGTTGCCGCGCAGCCGGGCCACGTAGAGGTCGCCCTCGGAGAGCAACTTCATATTGTGGGCCTTGTCGCCCTTGCGGTATTTGCGGGACGAGACGAACTTGTAGATGTACTCGAACTTCTCGTCGTCACCGGAGTACGCGACCACCGTGCCGTCGTCACCCACGCGCACGTTCGCGCCCTCGTGCTTGAAGCGGCCCAGCGCGGTGTGCTTGATGGGCGCGGAGTTGGGGTTCTGCGGGTCGATCTCCACGATCCAACCGAAGCGGTTGGGCTCGTTCTTGTACCCCTCGATCCGGGCGTCGAAGCGCTTCTCCACCTCGGGCCAGCGGCGGGACGGCATGGTCGTGGGGAAGCCGTAGCGCTTCTCCTCGGCGGTGCCGGAGGTGATGAAGTACTGGTGCACGTTCTCCTCACCGGAGAGCACCGTGCCCCACGGTGTCACACCGCCCGAGCAATTGTTCTGGGTGCCCAGCACGCGCTTGCCGGTGGGGTCGTCCTGCGTCTTGAGCAGATCGGACCCCGCGGCGGGCCCGTCCATCACGAACGTGGTGGTCAGCGTGATGCGACGGTTGCGAGCGCCACCGCGCACATAGGTCCACGGCTCCCCCACCTTGGTGCGGGAGATCTCCACGACCGACATGCCGTGCGCCTGGATCGCGGTCTTGACCATGTTGGTCAGGTTGGTCTTGTCGTAGCCCGCCGGGAACATGGTGTTCTCGTTGGTGTACTCGTGGTTGTTCACCAGCACGCCCGTGAGCCCGTTCGGGTCCGGGATGATGTCCAGATAGTCCGAGTTGAACCCGAACTGCTTGGCTTGCGCTTCGGGGGTCTGGTTCTTGGGGTCGAACTCCGGGGAGTCGTAGAACAGGGGGTCACCCCAGCGGATGATGGGCGACCAGTCGTAGCCCTTGGGCACCGAGAGGTCGTCCACGGTCATGTCCACGGGCTTGATGGGCGTGAAGTCCAGGCGGGCACGGCCCTGACCCCAGTAGGCGTAGGTGGCCTCGGCCGGCTGGGCGGTCGCGGCGACCACACCCACGGTCACGGCCCCGGCCATCCCCAGACCCAGGGCGGCACGGCGGCTGACAGCTGCGGAGATGACGTCGTGCACGTACTCGTTGCCGGATGTGTTCGCGTCCGGGGTCATGCACTGGCTACCGCACTTGAGTTCACACGTGAGCGGGCTTCGCTTGCCGTTGACGTGGCCCAGCATGGGCAACAGGCGACGGCGTTCGGGCGCTTGGGTCATGGCGTGGCTCCCTGGGTGGGACATGCGTTGATGCATGTCAGCGAGTGGTTCCGCTGCTCAGCCCACCATCACGGCGTGATCGCCAAGCAACCACCGGGCGAACGACGGGTTAATTGCGCGTCCGTCACGGACCACCTTCGGGGCCCCGCGCGCCGCGTGCCGCATTGTGGCGACTTTGGGTCCCGGGCTGCATACAGGGGCGGGTTTCAACCCCCGTTTACGCGCTGGGGCAAGTTCGAGCCACCTCGGCCCCTCATCATGGATCGGGACTGCTGTACGGGGGAGGTGACATCTGGTCTGGCTTGCCCGTCGGGCGGCCTGGAAGGATATGCACAAAGCCCGCTCCATATCCCCGAGAGTTCCGCGAAGACGTCGTTCGTAAGGACGCGTTCTGCGGGCGGATCGTGGGCTACTCCATGGATTCCCGAATGAAGGCCCGCCTCGCGGTGAACGCACTGGTCAATGCGGCCACGCGGCGCGGAAATCCTTCTTCGCGTTGCTGCAGAAGAACGTCCTCGATCGCCGTCGCTGGCGGACCCGTGACGAGCTGCGGATCGCGATTATCACCTGGATCGAACAGACCTACCACCGGCGCCGCCGACAGGTTCGCCTGGGCCGTTTGACCCCGATGGAATGCGAGACCATCATGAACCCAGCCGTGGACCTCGCGGCTTGACAATAGAACTGTCACCTCACCGTGCAGCAGTGCCCATGCCTACATGGAGGATTTGAAGGCGCTGCACGGCGACCGTATCGAGGTTCACCTGGATGATCGGGGGAGAACTCTGGATGTCGCTGATCTCGTGAGCAGCGTTGCCGATGGCACCGAGCTGTACATGTGCGGACCCATTCGCTTGATGGATGCTGTCCGCAGGGCGTGGTCCGATAACGGCCTGGACCCTACCAATTTGAGGTACGAGACGTTCGGGAACAGTGGATGGTACGAGGCCGAGCCCTTCGAAGTCCATATTCCCCGATTGAACTTCAGGACCACCGTGAATTCGGATGAGTCGATGCTCGAAGCGCTGGAACGCGGAGGTGTGGACACCATGTCGGATTGTCGCCGGGGAGAGTGTGGTGTCTGTCAGGTGAAGATTCTGGAGCTTTCCGGGGAAGTTGATCATCGAGACGTCTTCTATTCCGACCGCCAGAAGGCCCCGAACGCCACAATGTGCTGCTGCGTCTCCCGCGCAGTAGCAACTCGACCGGATTCAACTCCGGGAAACCCCGCACAGTCAGCCCTCGTAACCATCGACGTTCCCTGAAAGGCATGTTTTGGACATTCGCCGTAAGATCGACATTTCCAAGATGTCGGCATATCAATGGGTCATTGTTGCACTAGCCGCGTTTCTCAACGCCCTCGACGGGTACGACGTGTTGGCAATGGCCTTCACCGCGACCTCCGTCTCCAAGGAGTTCGAACTCACAGGAGCCCAGCTGGGCTGGCTGCTGAGTTCCGGTCTGATCGGCATGGCTGCTGGATCACTCTTGCTGGGCCCGTTCGCTGATCGCTTCGGACGTCGCAAGATCTTGTTGGTCGCGGTTGGCATCAATGCCGTAGGTTTGTTCCTTTCCGCCACGGCGAACTCCGCCCTTGAGCTGGGCGCATGGCGAGTCATCACCGGGCTGGGTGTGGGCGGCATCCTCGCAACGGTTACGGTCATCACCAGCGAGTACTCCAATGTGAAGAATCGCGGCATGGCCATCAGTATCTACACCGCTGGCTACGGGGTGGGTGCCACACTGGGTGGAATGGGCGCCACCCAGCTGATTCCCGCTTTCGGATGGCGCTCCGTGTTCCTTGCCGGCGGCCTTGTGACATTGTTCGCAGCCGTTTTGATCCTGGTGATCCTGCCAGAATCTGTTGATTACTACCGTGTCCGACGCCCCAAGAATGCCGAAGAGAAGTTGGCTGGAATTGCCCGACGGATCGGGCTCAAGGGAGACGTTTTCCTGGGGGATGCACCCACCACAACCAATTCGTCACAGGGTAGCGTGACGCAGCTGCTTGGTGGCCGGTACCGGATTTCGACCATCCTGCTATGGGTATCGTTCTTCGTCATCATGTTCGGCTTCTACTTCGCGAATTCGTGGACGCCGAGACTTCTGGTTGAATCCGGGATGACGGAGCAACAAGGCATCGTGGGGGGCCTGATGCTGACCATGGGTGGAACCTTCGGTTCGCTGATCTACGGTGTTCTGACCATTCGGCGTAACGCGCGCAACACGCTCGTGGTGTTCACTATTCTTGCGGCCGTGCTATTGGTGGCATTCATTACTACTACATCAATTCCGGCTCTCGCATTCCTAAGTGGTGTTGTCGTGGGAATGCTCATCAACGGCTGTGTTGCGGGACTCTACACCGTGGCGCCTCAGACGTATGCGCCGGAGGTGCGAGCAACCGGTGTCGGATGGGGTCTCGGAATTGGCCGGGTGGGAGCCATTCTGGCACCCATTCTGGTGGGCACCCTCCTCGACGGCGGCTGGTCACCGACCCAGCTCTACATCGGGGTTGCGGTCGTGGTAGCTCTAGCTGCCTTCGCGGCCTCGCGCTTGAAGCCCCATATCGATACTCCTTTGGTTGAATCCGCCACCGAGGAGCCCACTCCGGCTGCCCGTCGCTGAACCGGACTTGCCAAGAAGGGGCCGATCCTACCCATGCGTAGTGTCGGCCCCTTCCGCCGTCTAAATGTCCCCGCCCCGCAGCACCTCGTACGTGCGGGAGATCCGCTCGAGCCACCAGTCACGGCGCGGGCCCGTGACCGCGTGTTCCGTCAGCAGATCCTCGGAGACCGCCACGTCCCGCACCGGGAGGTAGCCGTCCACCGGGCGCAGGGGCTCGGCGGTGACGTCCGCGGTCATCAGGGACAGCGTCCCGAGCCCGCACGCGTACGGCAACTCCGGTAACGCCGCGGCGAGTGCCACGCCCGCCCGGATCCCCACCGAGCTGTCGATCGCGGAGCTGACGACGGCGGGCAGCCCGGCCTGCGCCACGATCTCCAGCGCCCGGCGTACCCCGCCCAGGGGTGCGACCTTGACCACGATCAGATCCGCCGCGTCGGCCCGAGCCACGGCCAGCGGGTCCTGCGCCTTGCGCACGGATTCGTCCGCGGCGATCAACAATTTGTTCCCCGCGTCCCGCAGCCGACGGCGCACGTTGGCCAGCCCCGGCACGGTGGCCACGGGTTGCTCGGCGTACGCGAGCTCGAACTCGCTCAGGGTGGTGAGTGCGCATACGGCGTCGTCCTCACTCCAGCCCATGTTCGCGTCCACGCGCAGTTGCGCGTCCGGGAGGGCGGCGCGCACGGCGGCGACGCGAGCGACGTCGTCCGCGAGGCTCTGTCCGCGTTCGGCGACCTTGATCTTCACGGCGTGCACCGCGCCGCCGTACCCCGCAAGGACCTCCGGGACGCGCTCGGCGGGGACGGCCGGGACCGTGGCGTTGACGGGCACCCGGGTGCGCACGGGGTCGGGGAACCCGGTCCATGCCACCTCGATGCCCGCGCGCAACCACGACGCCGCTTCGGCGTCCTCGTACTCGGTGAAGGGACCGAATTCACCCCAACCCGCCGGGCCGTGGAAGACCACCGTTTCCCGGGCGGTGACCCCCCGGAACCGCACGCGCATGGGCAGGGAGACCACCCGAGCGGTATCGAGCAGATCGGACAGTGGGGGTATGGGCGTGACCGAAGAGAGCATGGCCCTAGGGTACGTGTCCGCCTTGATCGCAACGCCGGTTACTGTCCCCTGTTTGGCGTTACTGCATAGAGTTTGAGCCCACAACTTTCTATATAAATGCATCTGTTTACATGCGAAACGCACCTTTTATGCCACTGCGCGCCGGAAGGCTTCCCCGGAGACCCCACACCTCCGTGGGCCGCTCGGCCCACAAAGCGTTCGCAGTCGCAATTACGTGCCACAACGCATAGTTGTGCCCGACGTATTCTGGATGGGTCACAGGTGTCGTGAGTCCGGGGGGATGATCGCGACACCACAGGGGGAATCGGGGGATTCGTGTTGCATGTCTTTGCGCTGTCCGAAATCGCGTCCGTGGGGGAAACGTTGCAGGCGTTCCTGCAGGGCGGCAGCCGCGTGCTGTTGATGATCGCCATGGTGCTGTTCCTGGCGTACCTGCTGTTCTTCCTCAGCACGGTGTCCATCGCGAGCGCCATCACCACGTGGCACCAGATCCGGCGCAGGCCCCGTCAGGCCGCGCACCCGCGCGAGATGGCGCCCGTGACCGCCGCCGAGGACCAGCCGTACCAGGAGCTGCCCGCGCACGGTCGGCACGCGCTGAAGGTGAAGGGCTGAACCGTGATCCTGGTCTTCGGTCATCGTATCGACCTCATCCTGGTGCTCGCCGTGGTCCTCGTGGCCCTGAGCGTCCTGTACGGCATGTTCATCCTGGTGCTCTCCCGCTTCGAACCGCAGCACTCTCAGCACCGTAGGGTGAAGATCGCCACCGTCCCCGGCCACCACAAGGTGGTCTTCGTGATCCCGTGCCTCAACGAGGAACGCGTCCTGCGGCCCAGCCTCGAGCGGCTCGTCGGCTTGGACCACCCGGACGTCCAGATCATGGTGATCGACGACGGTTCCGACGACGGCACGGCCGAGATCGTGCGCTCGTTCCCGGACCCGCGCGTGCACCTGTTCCAGCGCACCCTGCCCCACGCCCGCGAGGGGAAGGGCGAGGCGCTCAACGCCGCCATCCAGTACCTGCGCACGAGCGATCTGATCGCCGGGACGTCTCATGCTGACGTGGTCGTGTGCGTCATGGACGCGGACGGACGTCTGGACCCGCACGCCCTGGACGACGTCATGCCCCTGTTCAAAGACAACCGCCTGGGCGCGGTGCAGGTCGGCGTGCGGATCAACAACCGCCAGCAGAACCTCCTGGCCCGGATGCAGGACCTCGAGTTCGTGCTCTACACCCACGTGTTCCAACGGGGCCGCCGACACCTGGGCAGCGTGGGACTCGGCGGCAACGGCCAGTTCGTCCGGCTCTCCGCGCTCGACGGGCTGGGTGTGTCCCCGTGGTCGCGCAGCCTCACCGAGGACCTGGATTTGGGCGTGCGACTGCTCATGGACGGGTGGCAGACCGAGTTTGTCTCCACCGCGTCCGTGCACCAGCAAGGACTCGTGGACGTCAAGCGCTGGGTCAAGCAGCGCACCCGGTGGTTCCAGGGCCACCTGCAGTCCTGGAACCTGGTGCCGTGGGTGCTGCGGGACCTCACCGGCAGCCGCCGGGCGGATCTCTTGTACCACCTGACGAGCCCGTTCCTATTGCTGCTTACGTCCTTCCTGTCCCTGGCGTTCGCCTTCTGGGTGCTGGACCTCGCAGTCGGGATCGTCACGGGTCACGCCGTGGTTTCCGGGTGGTGGCTCTCGTCCTACCTGATCGCGTTCGGACCCGCGCTGCTCTACGGGCTGGTGTACTGGTCGCAGGAACGTCACAGCGGTCTGAACCCGGTCAAGGCCGTGGGCCTGGTCCACCTCTACGTGCTCTACGCCGTGCTGTGGTATGTGGCCGGCTGGAAGGCCGCGTGGCGCGCGGTGCGCGGCCACAACGGCTGGGCCAAGACGGAACGCGTGGTCGAGAACCAGGAGCAGGTGGACTCCTCGGCCCGGGAGCTCACGGTGGAGGCCCATGCATGAGGAAACGCGGCGTCGTCGTACTCGTCGCGACGATCGTGCTGGTGCTCGCGGTGATGGCCGTCATGAATAACCTGTGGCGCGTGCAGCCGTGGGCGGACGGGGAGGTGCACGGGCGCTGGCAGGTCATGTACACGGGCTACGGCACCGTGAAGGGCAACGACCGGCAGGTGCTGCTGGAACCCCACACGGCCGAGGCCGCCATCGTGACCCACGGGGCGCTCGTGCACACGGTGGAGAACTACGACGACGCCGACTTCGCCGTCACGGTGCGCACCGAGGAGCAACTGCGCCGCAATGACGAACCCAATGCGTGGGAAGTGGGCTGGGTGCAGTGGAACCTGCGCGACAACGACCACTTCTACGCGGTGGCGCTCAAACCCAACGGCTGGGAGATCTCCAAGCAGGACCCGGCCTATCCGGGGGCGCAGCGGTTCATCGCCTCCGGTGGGGACCGGACCTTCCCGGTGGGCAGGGACTACCGGGTGGAGATCACGCAGGACTGGCCCAGAATGACGGTCACAGTGGACGGAACCGAACTGGCCACCGTCACGGACGAGGAGACTCCCTACCGAGGTGGCGCGATCGGGTTGTACACGGAGGACGCCAAGGTCCTGTTCCACGATTTCGAGATCATGGGACAGGGCTGACGGGATCGTCCGCGCCGGGCTGGCGCGGACGGTTGCGGGGTACGCACGGCGTGCTCTACGACAACACCGGTGCCGCCGCGGACGCCAACGCCATGTACGCGATCGCCACGGGCAACCTGCTCACACACTTCGGGAAGACCGAACTCAAGCCGGTGGCCGACTACACGGACGCCATGGTCGAGAACTACGACGCCGCGGTGTACATCGGCGCAGACCACCGCGTCCCGCTCCCCCAGGCCTTCCTGGACGACGTCCGCTCCACCGACAAGCCCGTGATGTGGTTGGGCCGCAACATCGAGGCCCTCGCGGGTCCCGACGACGCGCAGAACGCCCAGTTCCGGGACAAGTACGGCTGGGACCCCCGCGCCGCGACCACGGTGGACAGTTCCAAGGTCACCTCGGTCGAGTACCAGGGCGAGAAGGTGCACCGGGAGACCCAGGGTGCCCCTGAGATCGTGGTCCCGTTCACGGGCACGAACGACAAGCTGGAGGTCCTGGCGACGTCGCAGTGCACCGAGCACGGTAAGCCCACCTCGTGCACGCCGAACGGTTCCCCGCAGGCCCCGTGGGCCATCCGCTCCGCGAACCTCACGTATTTGGCCGAGGTGCCCCTGGACTACATCGACGCGAACGACGTGTACCTGGTCTACACGGATCTCTTCTACGACCTCGTGGGTTCGGATGCCCCCGCGGTGAAGCAGGCCGCGGTGCGCCTGGAGGACGTGGGCCCGGAGTCCAACCCGAAGGACCTGCGCCGCGTGGCCGATTACCTCGCGTCCGAGAACGTTTCGTTCCAGGTGGCCGTGATCCCGATCCAGATCGGGCAGAACAAGGACGGCTCCGACTGGTACGGGCTCAGCCTCACCGACCGGCCCGAGGTCGTGGACGCCCTGAAGTACATGCAGAGCAAGGGTGGCACGCTCATCCAGCACGGCACCACGCACCAGATGGGCACCATGGACAACCCGTACAGCGGGCGTTCCGGTGAGGACTACGAGTTCTACCAGTTCGGGTGCACGTCCACCGATACCGCGCCCTACACGTTCGAGGAGTGCACCAACGACTCCTACATCACGCCCGCGGGCCGCGTGGCCCAGGACGACGTGGACGAGTGGAAGGACCGCCTGGACGCGGGACGCTCCGTGATGGAGCACGCCGGTCTGGGTGAGCCCACGATCTTCGAGACACCGCACTACGGCGGTTCCGTGAACTCGTACGTGGCCATGGCCCAGGAGTACGACGCGCGCTACGAACAGGGCGACTACTACGCGGGCATCCTCACGGGGCAACCCTCCGAAGCCGGTAAGTCCTACAGCCAGCAGCTCCCATTCACGGTGAGCGATATCTACGGCGGAACGGTGTACCCCGAGAACCTGGGCAACATCACCGAGGGCGAGCAGAACAACCATGCCGCCCGCACCCCGGAGTTCCTGGTCTCACGGGCCAATGCGAACCTGACCGTGCGCGAATCTACCGCGAGCTTCTTCTTCCACCCATACCTGGACATTGAGTACCTCAAGAAGACGGTCACCGGCATCAAGAAGCTGGGGTACGAGTTCCGACCGGTCACGGAGCTGAAGTAGCGTCCGGGTCGGCGCCCCCGGGCGGGCACCCTGGACCCAGAACGCGCGAACACCCGGCCAGGATCACTGACCGGGTGTTCGCACGCGTGTGAACGTCAGGGGTGGGTGGCCTTCGGCGGCCGGGAGCCCCGCACGGTCATCATCCCACCGCGCCCGGGCCCACCGAACTCACCCGGGGTCCGTTCACCCCCGGAGCGTTACTCGCTGATCTCGGAGTTGCTCGTGGGGTCCTCGTCCACGCCCATGCCCGGAACCTCGGGGTTGGCGGCGTTGGACTTGACGGTCTCCTCGATACGCTGACCGATGTTCTCGTCCACGTTCTTCCAGTACTGGAAGGCGTTGGAGAGCACCGGCTCCTCGACACCTTCGAGGGCGCCGGCCACGGTCTGCACGAACTGCGCGCGCTGCGCGTCGTTGAAGACCTCGCGGATCAGGGTGCCCGGCTGACCGAAGTCGTCGTCGTCCTGACGCAAGGTGTAGGCCTCGCGGACCAGAGCGCCGTCGTCCTCCCAGCCGTTGTCCACGGGACCGGTCTCGTCCGACCAGGAGTCACCGAAGGAGTTCGGGGCGTACACGCGACGAGCGCCGGAGTGGTTGTACCACATGTGGCCCTCGAAGTTGTAGGTGTGCACCTCGTTGATCGGGCGGTTGACCGGCAGCTGCTGGAAGTTGGTGCCGATGCGGTAGAGCTGGGCGTCCGCGTACGCGAAGTTGCGGCCCAGCAGCATCTTGTCCGGGGAGTTGCCGGTGCCGGGAACCATGTTCGCCGGGGAGAACGCGGCCTGCTCGATCTCCGCGAAGAAGTTCTCCGGGTTGCGGTTCAGGGTCATGGTGCCGACCTTGTGCCGCGGGTAGTCCTTCTGGGGCCAGACCTTAGTCAGGTCGAAGGGGTTGAAGCGGTAGGTCTTGGCCTCCTCGTACGGCATGATCTGCCAGTACAGGTCCCACTTGGGGAACTCGCCGTTCTTGATGGCGTCGAAGAGGTCGCGGCGGTGGATGTCACCGTCGGCACCGGCCAGGCGCTCGGCCTCCTCGTTGGAGAGGTTCTCTACACCCTGCTGGGAGATGAAGGCCCACTTGACCCAGAACTTCTCGCCCTGCTCGTTGACGAGCATGTAGGTGTGCGAGCTGTAACCGTTCATGTGACGCCAGGTCTTGGGCAGACCGCGCTCACCCATGAGGTAGGTGACCTGGTGTGCGGACTCGGGGTTGTTGGTCCAGAAGTCCCACTGCATGGTGCCGTCACGCAGGCCGGAGTCCGGCAGACGCTTCTGGGAGCGGATGAAGTGCGGGAACTTCATGGGGTCGCGTACGAAGAACACCGGGGTGTTGTTGCCCACGAGGTCGAAGTTGCCTTCTTCGGTGTAGAACTTCAGGGCGAAGCCACGGACGTCACGCCAGGTGTCCGGGGAGCCCAGCTCGCCAGCCACGGTGGAAAAGCGGGCCAGCATCTCGGTCTTCTTACCCCGCTGCAGGAAGTCCGCCTTGGTCCACTGCGAGACGTCCTCGGTGATCTCCAGGGTGCCGAACGCGCCCGCACCCTTGGCGTGGGGACGACGCTCGGGAACATTCATCCGGTTGAAGTGCTGCAGGGTCTCCACCAGGTGGTGGTCGTGCAGCACGATGGCTCCGTCGCGGCCCGTGGTCAGCGAGTTGCGGTCGCTGACCGCGGGGATGCCGGCCTGGGTCGTGGACCCGGTGGCGTGCGGGGTGGGTTCCGTCATCGCGTACTCCTTGATGGGGTTGGGATGGGTGGGTGAACCGGGGGCCCGGATGGGTTCCCGGAGCTCAGGGGTCTAGACGGGCAGCGCGGTCGCACCGGCCCGCTGGGCCGAGCAGTCGGAACACACGCCTTGGTAGACGACATCGGCCACGTGGATGCTCATCCCGTGGGTCTCGCTGGGGGTCAGGCACGGTGCATGCCCCACGGCACAGACCACGTCCTCGATGCGTCCACACACCGTGCACACGGCATGGTGGTGGTTGTCGTCGACCCGGGTTTCGTACCGTGCCGGGGAGTTCGCCAGGTCCAGCTGGCGCAGCAGTCCGGCGTCCGTGAGCGAGTGCAGCACCACGTAGATGGACTGCACCGTGATCTCCGGCAATGCCGTGCGCACGTCGGCGAGCACCTCGTCCGCGGTGGCGTGCTGGTGGCGCTCGAGCGCGTCCAACACCGCCAGTCGGGGCTTGGTGACCCGCAGTCCGGCCGCCCGGATCCGATCGGTCCACGGCACGGGCACGACGGCGCCGCCGCCGTTCTCCCGTCCCCCGGGCTGATCGGTCAGAGTGGTCGAGGTCATAGCTTCACTATGTCATGTTTTGAGTTACTCATCAAAAGGTTGCGGGGTGTGCCGGACGACGTAGGGGTGACGGGAGGGTGAACCCTCGGGGAGGTCGGCTTGCCCCTCCTCACCCTCTGGCGCCGCGGCAAACGCTCTCCACTACATCCATGCCGCGATCCGCACGGTTTTTCCTTGTTTTCTGGTCGTTCTGCACCACAGATGTTCCTGCCCGCTGTCCGGCGGCGCGTCCGTTCGCGCGGGCCATCGACGACGCCGCCCGCGGCCTCCGCGGCGCCGAACTGCGGGCGGCCGTACTACCTGTCCGGGTGCTTCACGGCAAGGTACAAACCCGCGAGCCCACAGAGGGTCTCCAACAGGGGCAGGTCACACTGTCACCAATTCATGCAACAGACCCATTTGGTTCCGCTGGTTGGCCGGCACCAGATCCGAGAACCTTCAGCTCACAAAAAGCCGCGAAGAGAACAGCTTCTCATTGCCCCCCTCGTAGACTGCACGGTAACCCCCGCCCCACCGAGTAAGGCAGCCACCCACCGTGTTCAACCACGCCTCCTTCATCTGGGGTGCCGCGGACATCCTGCGCGGCACCTACAAGCAACATCAGTACGGGGATGTGATCCTGCCGTTCACCGTCCTGTTCCGCTTGGACGCGGTGCTCGCCCCCACCAAGGAGGATGTGCTGGAGGCCATCGGCCCCACCTACGTGGACACCGAGCCGCCCTTGGCGATGATCCGCAACCGCACCAAGCAGGCCGGCAACGAGCACACCTACAACTTCTTCAACCGCTCCCGCCAGACCCTCAAGACCTTGCAGGGTGACCCCGACAACCTCGAGGAGAACCTGCGGGACTATGTCAACGCCTTCTCGGAGAACGTGCGCGAGATCTTCCAGAAGTACGAGTTCGAGCAGACCATCTCCGGCCTCGCCCAGCACGATCTGCTCCTGCAGGTCCTGCAGCACTTCACCAAGGCCAACCTGCACCCGGATGCGGTGTCCAACGAGCAGATGGGTCACATCTTCGAGGAACTGATCCGCAAGTTCGCGGAAGCGTCTAATGAGACCGCGGGTGAGCACTTCACCCCGCGCGAGGTCATCGACCTCATGGTCACTCTGCTGCTGCACGACGACGAGGAGCTCACCACCCCCGGCATCGGCCGCGACGTCTACGACCCCACCGCCGGCACCGGTGGCATGCTCTCCGCCGCCGAGAACAAGATCAAGCAGTTCAACAGCGAGGCCTGGGTCAACCTGCTGGGCCAGGAGATCAATCCCGCCTCCTACGCGATCTGCAAGGCCGACATGGTGGTCAAGGGCCAGCCCATCGACAACATCGTCCTGGGCAACACCCTGACCAACCCGGCGTTCGAGAACCGCACGTTCCACTACTGCCTGTCGAATCCACCGTTCGGTGTGGATTGGAAGCAGCACCGCAAGGCCGTGGAGACCGAACATCAGATCGCAGGTTTCGCCGGCCGCTTCGGCCCCGGCCTGCCCCGTGTCTCGGACGGCTCGCTCCTTTTCCTGATGCACCTGATCTCCAAGATGCGCGAACCCAGCGCCACGGAGGAGAACCAGTCGGCCGGCCGCGCGGCCATCGTGCTCAACGGCTCCCCCCTGTTCACGGGCGGTGCCGGCTCCGGGGAATCCAACATCCGCAAATGGGTGCTGGACAACGACTACCTCGAAGCGATCATCGGTCTGCCCACGGACATGTTCTACAACACCGGTATCTCCACCTACGTCTGGATCCTGTCCAAGGACAAGGCCCCCGAACGCCGCGGCAAGGTCCAGTTGATCGACGCCACCGGCATGTTCGTGAAGATGCGCAAATCCGTGGGCTCCAAGCGCAAGGAACTCTCGAAGGAGAACATCAAGGAAATCACCGACCTCTACGCCGCGTTCACCGAGTCCAAGCACTCCAAGATCTTCCGCACCGAGGACTTCTTCTACCGCACCATCACGGTCGAGCGCCCACTGCGCCTGAACTTCGCGTTTACCGCCGAGCGCATCGAGCGCGTTATGGCCTCCAAGCCGGTTGCCAAGCTCCCCGACGACGACGCCGCCGCGCTCCGTTCCGCCCTCCACACCCGGCCCCAGCGCGCGGCCGGTGAGGTCAGTACCAACAAGAGCGCGTTCACGTCGGAACTTCTCGATGTCCTGGTCGAGGCCGGGCTGCAGGTGAAGCCCGCGGTGCTCAAGGCCATCGTGAATGAGCTGAGCGAACGGGACGAGGACGGCGAGCTGCAAACCAACCGTGTGAAGGACCCGGAACCGGACCCCACGCTCCGGGATACCGAGAACGTCCCCTGGGTCCAGGACATCCATGAATACCTGGAACGTGAGGTCAAGCCCTTCGTCCCCGACGCCTGGATCGACGAGTCCAAGACCAAGGAGGGTGCAGAGATCCCCTTCACCCGCCACTTCTACGAGTACGTGCCGCCGAGACCCTTGGAAGAGATCGATCAGGATCTGGACGAGGTCCTGGGTCGCATCCGCGCGCGGCTGGAGGAGGTGAAGCGGTGAGCTTCAAATCCAAGAAGCTACGCTACACGGTGACATTGAACGACGAAATTTTGCCCGAAGATTTCAATCCCGATGCCCTGATTCGGTACGCAGAATTGTCCGATGTGTCAGAAGGGGAGCCAATCAGGTGGCAAGAACCAATGCGTTTTGAGGAAGCTCCATCAAGAGCAAGGCGTGTAGTGCGTCCCGGAGACGTCATTGTCTCCACTGTCCGAACGTACCTACGAGCCATCGCGCACGTCGTAGATCCCCCTGAATCAGCAATTGCGTCGACGGGATTTGGTGTACTTCGGCCCCGGGGAATTGATTCAAAGTTCTTGAAGTACGCCACGTTATCCCAACGCTTTATCGATGCTGTTGTGTCTAGATCGGTGGGCGTGAGTTACCCAGCTATCAACCCGTCAGAGCTGCTTAACATTTCTCTCCCAGCTCCTAACCCTGGTGAGCAGCAGCAGATCGCGGACTACCTCGACCACGAGACCGCCGAAATCGATGCGTTCGTTGAAGATCAGCACAAAATCTTACACCTTGTATCGGAACGTCGATGGTCTGCCATAGATAGAGCGATAGAGCAGGGTACAGAGAGAGTCCCCTTGAGGCGCCTCGCGACGTACCTAACCAGCGGATCACGTAATTGGTCCTCACTGCTCAGCGAAAGCGGCGATCCTTTCGTCAGAATCACGAATATCTCACGAAATCACGTTCGCATC
The DNA here is from genome assembly GCF_040981025.1 of Kocuria sp. CPCC 205261. Lineage (NCBI taxonomy): Bacteria > Bacillati > Actinomycetota > Actinomycetes > Micrococcales > Micrococcaceae > Kocuria > Kocuria sp. CPCC 205261. The sequence goes on from NZ_JAVKPU010000001.1 coordinate 403,199, forward strand.
CTCTCCGAGGACATGGAATTTGTTGCTGGCGTCGAGGATGCAGAAGGAGCGAGAGCTAAGATTCAGATGGGTGATATCCTCATGTCCATCACAGCTGATCTGGGCTCCGTCGCACTTGCGGACGAATCCATCGAAGGCGGCTACACGAGCCAACACGTTTGCTTGATCCGTCCAAACAATCACCTCGCTGACCCAAAGTACGTCGCCTATGCTCTCCTTTCATCAAAAGTGAAAGCTCAAATTGCAGAAAAGTCTTACGGGGGCACGAAAATTCAGCTGAGTCTGGAAGACGTTCGCGAACTTGAAATTCCGCTTCCTCCGCTGCAAGAGCAACGCAGAGTCGCGCAACAGTGTGAAGACTTCGTCACAACCACAGAAGGGCTGTCGAGCGAACTCCAGAGAATCATTGCTCTGTCCCGCGAGCGGCGCGCCGCCCTCATTACCGCGGCGGTGACCGGGCAAATCGACGTCACCGCTAAGAACAAGCCCGCGGCGGAGCAGATCGAGGACGACGTCGCGCAGGGTCTGCACAGGGAGTACGCATGAGCGCACCGCATCAGGAAAAGCCGTTCCAGAGGGAGATCGCAGAGTACTTGGAGGGGCACGGGTGGTACCACTCCCCCAATTCCCAGGGCTACGACAAAGAACGGGCGATGTTCCCCGAGGACGTTCTCGGGTGGCTGCAAGACACCCAGCCGGAGCAGTACGCGCGGATCGTGCCCGAGCACGGGGATGACGCCGCGCGGGCCAAAGGCGAGCGCCGGATTCTGGATCGCCTGGCATCTCAGCTGGAGCAGTCGGAAAAGGCCGGCGGTGGCACCCTCAGTACGCTTCGTCGCGGCTTCTCGGTGCCCGGGGCGCAGCGGTTCAGCATGCTCACGGCTCCCCCGGCGGACCACCGCAACCCCCGGATCACAGAGCACTACGCGAAGAACCGGGTGCGGGTGGTGCAGGAGGTCGGCTACTCGACGCGGAAGAGCGACCGGATCGACCTGGTGCTGTTCCTCAACGGGCTGCCCGTGGCGACCATTGAGATCAAGACGAACTTCACGCAGTCGCTGCAGGCGGCCATCGAGCAGTACAAGACGGACCGCACGCCAGCCGGTGAACCGCTGCTGACCCCGCATCGAGGTGCACTGGTGCACTTCGCACTCACCGAGAACGACGTCTACATGACCACCCAGCTCAGGGGCGCGGACACATTTTTCCTGCCCTTCAACCAGGGGCATGACAACGGAGCTGGCAACCCGCCGTCGCAGGACGGCGTGGCCACGTCCTACTTCTGGGAGCACATCCTGGACAAAAACACGTGGATCACGATCCTCACGAAGTTCGTGTACGTGAACCACGAGAAGAAAACCGATCCCCGGACCGGGCGGGTCACCGAGTCCAGCCAAATCCGCTTCCCCCGCTTCCACCAGTGGCGCGCGGTCACCAAGCTGACCGAGGCGGCCCGGACTGAGGGCCCGGGGCAGAAGTACCTGATCCAGCATTCAGCGGGTTCGGGCAAGACGGACTCCATCGCGTGGACCGCCCACCGCATGGCGTCCCTGCACACGCCCGAGGGCGAGAAGGTCTTCGACACCGTGTTCGTCATTGCGGACCGGCAGGTGCTGGACCGCCAGCTCCAGGACGCGGTGGATCAGCTGGTCGTGACCACGGGAACCTTCGAACCCATCACCTCCGGTTCCGAGGGCTCCAAAACCGAGCGCCTGCTGGAGGCATTGCGGGCGGGCACGCAGATCATCGGCGTGACCCTGCAGACCTTCCCGTACGCCCTCGCCAAGATCCGAGAAAAAGGCGGCACGTTCGAGGGCAAGCGCTTCGCGGTGATCGCGGACGAAGCGCATTCGTCGCAGACCGGCGCGGCGGCGTCGTCGGTCAAGGACCTGCTGTACCGCAACGACCCGACCGCGGCGCAGACGGGCGAGGAAACCGAGCTGGAGCCGGGCGCGGACCAGGACGCCCTGGTCCAGATGGCCGCACAGGCGGACGACGGTCGGCGGATCAGCTACTTCGCGTTCACCGCAACCCCCAAGGCCAAGACCCTGGATCTGTTCGGCACCCCGGGTCCGGACGGTAAGCGACAGGCGTTCGACCTGTACTCCATGAAGCAGGCCATCCAGGAGGGATTCATCCTGGATGTGCTCAAGAACTACACCACGTACGAGATGGCCGCCCGAATCGCCCTCAAGGGTGCGGACCCCGAGACGGTGCCCGAGGGCAGGACGGGGACTGCGGCGTCGTCGACCGAGGACGAGGTGGACGTGCGCAAGGGGACGCGCGCGTACATCGGGTTCGTGGAGCTGCACCCCACGAACGTGGATTCCAAGGTGGACGTGATCCTCAAGCACTATCAGCACACCGTGAAGAAGGAGCTGGGCGGGCGCGCGAAGGCCATGGTGGTGACGGGGTCGCGTGCGTCCGCGGTGAAGTACCAGCGGGCGTTCCAGAAGCACATCGAACGCGAGAAGCTGCCGCTGCAAACCCTCGTGGCATTCTCGGGCTCGCTGCCGGATCCGGATGTTACCGCGATCGGTAACGCGGTCGTGCCGGAGGTGACCGAGGCGTCCATGAACCCGGAACTGCGCGGACGGGATCTCGCCGCGGTGTTCGGCCAGGACGACCAGCACATCCTGATCGTGGCCAACAAGTACCAGACGGGCTTCGACCAGCCGCTACTCACCGCCATGTACGTGGACAAGCAGCTGTCCGGGATCGCCGCGGTGCAGACGCTGTCGCGGCTCAACCGGCGCGCGGACGGCAAGAAGAACACGTACGTGCTGGACTTCGTCAACGACCCCGCCCAGATCCTGGCGGCGTTCCAGGACTACTACGAGGACGCGCGCATCGAAACCGATTCGGACCCGGACCTCGTGGCCAAACAGATGACCAAGCTGGATGCCGCCAACATCTACACGCCCGCGGAGGTCGACCAGGTGTGGGCGGCGTGGTCGGACAGGAACGGCAAGCGCGGCGCGCTGACCTCGGCGCTGGTGCCGGCGGTCGAGCGGTTCACCAACCGCTGGTCCCGCGCCGTGTACGACGACGACGCCGCAGCGCGCGACGAGCTCGACGAGTTCCGTTCCCTGCTGGGCCAGTACACGAAGTCCTATGCGTTCTTCTCCCAGATCCTCAACTTCGGGGACGCGTACTACCTCAAGCTCTCGGTGTTCGCGGACCTGTTGGCGCGACTGCTGCGCGAGCAGCTGGACGGCGGCGAGCGCGAGACGGTGACGGCGGACGACGTCGTCCTCACCCACTACCGGCTGGAGAAGCAGCGGGACGAGGACCTGCAACTGGAGGACGGCGAGGCCCGAGGGCTGCAGGGCATGACCGAGGCCGGCATGACCCGCCAGCAGGAACGCGAGCGGGCGGCCAAGGCCGAGCTGGTGGAGAAGGTCAACAGATTCCTCGGAGGCATGGACGCCAGCGACGAGCACAAGGTGAGCGCGGTGGAACTACTGGTCCGCGAGGCCGCCGAGAACAAGGACCTGCAGCAACAGGCGCGCAACAACACCAGGGTGGACTTCTCGCATTCCCCGCAGGTGCGTCTTGTGCTGGAGGATTCCGTGTGGAATCAGAACCGCCAGTCCGAGGCGATCGCCAAACGGCTCCAGGAGCTTCCACCCACCGATCTGGTGGAACTGGCCATGGCGTTCGATTTGTGGGAACGGTCGCGGGCAGGGTAGGGCTTATCCCTGAAAGCACGTGTTAGGGGGCCGCGAGGCCGGGGAGAACTCAGGAGTACGAGTGAATACGACACGACGCGGGGGCACGGGGGACGTGGCAACCGCAACGGACGGGGCGCCACGCAAGCGGCGACTGGTGGGGATCGATGCCGCCCGGGGGCTGGCACTGATCGGGCTCATGGCCATCCACCTGCTGCCCGCGTGGAACGAGCAGACCGGGGAGGCCAGCTGGTCCTGGCGACTGTTCTCCGGGCACTCGGCGGCCCTGTTCGCGCTGCTGGCCGGAGTGGGCCTGGCGCTGGGCTCCGGCGCCCGGCAACCACGCGAGGAGCGAGCCCTGACCGCTGACCGGGTGAGTGTCCTAGTCCGCGCCCTGCTGATCGTCACGGTGGGTATGACCGTCAACGCCGCGATGCCGGAGGATCCCCCCGCCTACAACATCCTGTTCTACTACGGCATGTTCTTCATCCTGGCCATCCCGTTCCTGCATGCCCGCCCCAAGACGCTGTTCATCTGGGCCGCCGCGTTCGGGATCCTCTCCCCCCTGCTGATGCAGCGCATGCTGGATGTTCTGCCGGAATGGTGGTATTACAACCCCACCCTGCCCAACGTCCTTAGCAACCCCGCGGGCACGCTTTCTCAGCTTCTGCTGACCGGCAACTACCCGGCGCTGCCGTACATGACGTATCTGCTGGTCGGGATGGGGCTGGGCCGCTTGGATCTGCGAGCAGTGCGCACCCAGGCCCGCTTGGTGATCGTGGGCGTCGCGCTCACCGTGTTGGCCCAGCTCGTGTCCGCCGTGCTCCTCTACGGCCTCGGGGGCTACTCCGTATTGCAGGAGGCATCGCGCTTGAGCGAGTCCACGCTCGACGAGATCCTGGTGTGGGGTACCGACTCGCTACCAACCGACACCGGGTGGTGGCTGGCCATCACGACCCCGCATTCCAACACCCCGCTGGCCATTGCGACCAGCCTCGGACTGAGTTTGGCGGTGCTGGGGGTGTTCCTGCTCATCAGCCAGAAGATCGGGGACTGGCTACTGCCGTTGTCGGCGATGGGGTCGATGACCCTCACGCTGTACTCGGCGCACCTGCTGGCGCTGTCCCTCGAGCTGCATTACGACTCCCCCTACCTCTGGTACCTCGTGCACGTACTGGTGGCCGCCGTCTTCGCGGTCATCTGGCAACGGACTCTGGGGCAGGGACCGCTCGAGCGGGTGGTCGCCTACTGCGCGAAGAGGACGCGTCGCCTCGTCGCCGGGCGGGGTGTCCACGCCAATCGCCACAGGACCCGCAATACTTAACGGCGGGTAACACTACAAGACGAAGATCTGCTGTTGCCGCACGATAGTGGAACCGTGGGTCTCCCAAATACGGCCATGGTCGGCATGACCCGCTACCAGGAACACGAATGGCTGGCCAAGGCCGAGCCGATTGGCAGGGTTGGTACGTCTCTACGCGGTCTGGGGCTAACGAGGAGCACAAGGGGAATGCGGTGGCATTGTCGGCCAGGAGGGCGTCAAGAATGCGGAGCTTAAACAACGGGCGCTCCGTAATACCAGGGTGGATTCTGCGCATTCACCGCGAGCACTTGTGGTGCGGGGGGGTATCGACGATGAGTGGTGGTTGGCCCCGTAACGGCGGGTAGATCTTCATCCCTCTCATGATTCTAAAGATGGAAGGCTAGGTTGAGTCCCCAATAAAGGTGTAGGGCGGCGGCCCCGTCGTGATCGTCTCGGACATGGGGGCGGCCACCGCGTAATCCTTCGAGTCTGTTTTCTGAAAAATCCTCGAACGGAGTCCCCACGATGACCGCCCCCCGTGTTGTCGACTCTGCCGGCCTGTTCGGTGAGGCCCTAGCCGAGACCTCTCCCGAACTAATGCGCAGCCTGCTGCAGGAAATGATGAATGTCCTACTCGAGGCGGATGCCGATGCTGTTATCGGGGGCGGAGTACGGCCGGGTTGCCCGACGCAACGGCTACCGCCACCCCAACCTCGATACCCGGGTCCGCGCCCTCGACGATACGATCCCCAAGCTCCGCACGGGCACCTACTTCCCCGAATGGCTGCGCCGGCGGCGCAAGCGTTCAGAATCTGCGCTAGCCACGGTGGTCACGGGCTGTTACCTCGTCGGCGTCTCGACCCGTCGCACGCCCCCCGCTGCGCGCCGCGCGTTGCCCACAGTGGGGGATACCCCCAAGTTGATAAAGACCCTCGATATCCTCAGCTTCTCGAATTCGCGGGCCAGCAGGATGGCGGCCGATCTTGACGAGCATGTGGAACAGTTTCATCACCCGCCCTTGGAAGAGGCTGGTCCGTTGACGTTCATCTCCGCCGACGCACTGACCATGAAGGTCCGCGAGAGCGGGCGGATGATCCAGGCCGTCGCGCTACTGGCGACCGGTGTGAACGGGGACAGGCACCAAGAGGCGATTGGCATGCCGGTGGCGACCAGCGAGACCGGCGCTACGTGGAACAGCTTCTCCGCCAATCGTGTCTCTAGGTGTTGTGGGGCATGAGGTTCTTGTCACGGGTGTGGCGGTGAGATGAGGAACGGGCTCCTCGTCACAGGATGGAAGTTCCTACACCACCCACCTGTCTGGAAGAGCCCGTTCATGACCCACGCTAATGCACCCCTGACCCCGACCGGCCGACTACGTATGGTGCACCGTCATCTCCGCGACGGTGTTGCTTAGGCCCATGTGGCCGCGGAGTTCCGTGTCTCCCGTCCTACCGTGGCGACCTGGGTGGCCCGCTACCGCGCCGAAGGCGAAGCGGGCCTGCATGACCGCTCCAGCCGACCAGGATCCTATCCATCCCAGATCAGCTCTGATCTCATTGCCGAGATTGATTCCCTGCGGCGGCAGAAGAAGTGGTCAGCTCGCCGGATCCATCACCACCTGCAGGGACTGGGATACCAGCTGCACCTGCGCACCGTGGGCCGGTGGTTGCACCGACTCGGGATCTCCCGGCTACGTGATCTCACCCCGGACGGGGAGAACCTGCGCCGGGCACCCCAACGCATCCGGGCCGGGTGGGCCGGGCACATGATCCACCTGGATGTGAAGAAGCTTGGGCGGATTCCCGACGGGGGTGGTTGGTGGGCCCACGGGCGAGGCTCCCAACAGGCCCTGGCTTCCAAACGCGCCCACAAGCAACGCGTCGGGTACACCTACCTCCACTCAGCCGTGGACGGTTTCTCCCGTCTGGCCTACACCGAGGCCCTCGATGATGAGAAAGCGGCCACCACGATCGGGTTCTTCTGCCGCGCACGGGTGTTCTTCACCGCCCACGGCATCACCCGCATCCACCGGGTAGTCACCGACAACGGCGCGAACTACACCGCCCGGGACTTCACCAGGGCCGTGGAAGCACTGGCCAGCCGGCACCAGCGGATCCGGCCCTACACGCCCCGGCACAACGGGAAGGTCGAGCGCTACAACCGGCTACTGGCCGATGAGGTGCTCTACGCCCGCTCGTATCCCAGCGAGCAGGCCCGCCGGGAGGCGATCGGGGTGTGGGTGAACCACTTCAACTACCATCGGCCTCACACCGCCTGCGGCGATCAACCCCCGGCCTCACGCACCCCAACCCGCGTCAACAACGTCACGCCCTCCTACACCTAGGGGCGGTCAGGGGAGCTAATCGGCCACACGCCGCTCTGAGACGCATAGTTTGAGAGCAGGCCTGTAGCATAAGTCTAATCAAGGAAGTCGGCGGTCCGTCGTATACGATGTGGTCACTCGAGACAGCGATGCGCCCGGCACTACCGACTCACTGCATAACGGCAATATGGGATCTTCGACATGTCCCTCAAATTCTAAGCCAGCGCAACTAAGTCCGCTTACACGATTAATCCCCCAACCCGTAAAGATAGGAGATGCGACGGCCAAGAACCACCCGCTCGTATAAGATAGCAGCAATGGACAACAACACGCACGCCATCGGTCGAAGGAGGAGGGAAACAGATGACTAGAACCTCAACCAGAAGACCACATAAGGATCAACACCTCAACCTATGCCAACACACCCCACTGGATAGGGGCTGGAAGGCATCTAGACCGCATTTTTTTCGAGATAATCACATTGGATGGACCCTGACCCTAGCTCTACGAGGCAGATTGTAGTTGGATGTTTGCATGACGGACAAGAAGCCTAACACTTTGCTAGCATCGCCCCCGGCCGCGCCCCTATCAGACAGTCTTTCGCGGCGGCGGACACGGTGTCCGACAAACTTGATAGGCGTGATTGCGCGCGAACGTATTCACCGTGAAAAGTAAAAATGAGAGTTAAGTATAGCGTGCAAATAAGACATAAATCCGACCGTAATATGTAACTGCGATGGACTTGCGGCTATCCTGGCAATCTCCATCACTGAATTTTTCAGTTAATTCAGTATGAGATTACCGACTATTTACTAATACTTGCTAAACGAACAATTGGCTAGAAGTGGTGAAGAATGAATAACCAAGATGCAGACGGTAGAGAATTTGAATTAAGAGCCCTGCGGCTCGTCCAAGCAATCCATGATCCTTCGGGAACCCAAGGTGCTGAGATGCACTCAGGAAAGGAACGAGATGGGGTATTTATTGGCGACTCGAACATCGACGTCTATGAATTCACCACTTCACAAAGCAAACAAAAATCTATAAAAGATGGAAGGAAAATCGCCGAATTAATTCAGGACCTATCTCGAAAGCCTGAAAATCTTTACAAGGCCGCCCGAGGTTTTTTTGTGACACAGAAAGAACCAACGGCGGAGCAAAGGACCGCAATTAAGGAGATCGCCCAACGAGAAGGCTTGCAGCTGTTCGCGCTCAGCGTTGACTCATTACGATCTCGGCTAATCAACTCAGAGCAGTACGTGCAGAAACGGCGACTGGCTCCATTCGGGAGCACGGACATGCAGGAGGTGCGTGGACACGAAATCCGCCGCAGCTATCCTTACGTTCCACAGCGGTTTATAGGAGAGGAACCAGCCGAAACCATTGGGTTAGCGGAATTAGTATCTAAACTTTCGGCTGGCGAACGCATACTTGTCGTGGGCGATTACGGCGGAGGCAAGAGCGAAGCTCTCCGGCAAGCCTTTGAAAAGCTCCGTTCGTTGCACTTCAAGAACCAAGTTAAAAACAAGTTCCCTTTGCATATAAATATAAATGACATGCAAGGATTAAATACCCCGGTGGAGATTATTCGTCGGCATGCGGAGGAAGTAGGGTTTGCAGGTGACATGTCGCTGATCTCGGCTTGGCGCTCCGGATTGTGCGACTTGCTGCTGGATGGCTTCGACGAACTAATCCCTAGCAGGTGGGTGGGCGGCGCCCGTGACTTACGGAACGTACGAAAGAGTGCCCTCAACTCTATTCGAAGACTTATAGCTGAAACCCCCAAGGACAGCGGAATAATAGTTTCGGGTAGAATGCAGTATTTCTCCGGGATTAGAGAGCTGCGGCAAGTCCTAGGCCTTCCTGATGCGACGGTATTCAGGGTCGATGAGTTCTCGGATGAGGATGTTGAAAACCTCATTCGTGAAACCGATTTTGAAATTCCTTCTTGGCTCCCACGACGACCTTTACTTGTAAAATACTTGCATGAAGAGAACCGCCTGTCGCAGGACTTTTTTATGTCTGAACATGCAGAGTCGGACGCGTGGCACCGGCTTTTTAGCCAGATTGCACAGCGCGAATCGGAAAGAATTCCGTCCATCACGGCTGATAATGTAATGCGACTTATAGCTCGCGTGGCAACACTCGGCCGCGACAAGGACAAGGGTTTAGGTCCCATCTCATTGAGTGATATGCAGTCGGCATTTCTCGATGTATGCAATTATGAGCCCGAACAAGAGGGCTTGCAGCTGCTACAACGACTCCCTGGGTTGCGGCCCGAACCATCCCCATTCGACCCGACCTCCGGTAATGTTGGGAGTGAAGGTGAATACCGGCGTTTTATTGATCAGTCTCTTGCGGATGCTGCCTTTGGCTTTGATTTGGCAGATTATGTCGCCAACCCGTATAACACTTCTCACCCTTTGACTAAATCTGGTCCTTGGAACTGGGTTACCGGCCCCATTTCGGCTGCCGTGGCAGTGCTACAGCTTCGAGATCAATCCATTAGTCCCGGACAAGTCATGTCAACAGTGAAGCACCGAGTCGATCTTCTGCAGTTTGATGCCATTCTTTACGAGCTCTGCTTAGTTGCAGATTTCATGGAAGCACAGTTGAAGCTGCTGGGCAGACCCATGGTAAGGGAAATTTTCATACCCTCGCTGACAACTGGCGGCGGGGCTTTCATCGATTATATGCAATTCAACGAGTGCGTCTTTGAAAGTGTGGACATTTCAGAATCACAACCCAGCACCTCTTCAGTGCCAGAATTTCGCAATTGCTTGATACAAGAGTTAGTCGGCCTTCCTTCGATTCCCGAGTCTCTATCTAATAATTTTCTCGGCACGGAGATTGATACCTTCGTCTCGAGCAGTTACACGAACGCGGGGATTCTTGATTTGGCCATTCCCGCTGAGGATAAGGTTGCTTTGACAATTTTGCGAAAAGTATATAAACAGAAGGGCAGCGCAAGAATGTCAAGCGCTTTGACGCGTGGGCTACCTCTCCAACTTCGAGAAATTGTTCCTCAAATTATAGAGGATCTTATGTCAAAGGGGTTATTACGGCAGGTTACCACGCGTTCGGGTGGCCTATACGGACCAATCGCGGCGCGACGCAATGAGGTATTGGCTGTTATGGAAAACCCCAGTGACCTGAAGTTGCTAAAGTAGATGCGCAAGTTTTGGCCAAACGCGAGTCCCGTGGCTCTTAAGATCTCCATGCAGTCTATGACATTCATTTAAGGGTTGCACGTGAAATTGGAGCTAGTTTGAAACTCGACTCGAAGTCATCTTGTGCTGCCTAGTCGTCCCGCAGGATGCACGGATGGTTGCGCATATTACTCAGACTTATTGGCGTAAGTGGCGTGACGGGGGAGGGTTTTAGGGGTGGAGTTGTCAATTAGACTATTAGTTTCATGAACCCCTCCAACCGCTCGAGGTACGGGGCGATGTCCAATCCCTCCCCCGCCAGCCACTCGTCCGAGTAGTACTTGTCCAGGTAGCGGTCCCCGGGGTCGCACATCAGCGCGATCACGCTGCCCCGCTCCCCCGCCCGGACCATATCGGAGATGATGCGGAACGCCGCCCACAGCCCCGTGCCCGTGGAGGCCCCGGCCTTGCGACCGATCAGGGTGTCCAGGTGGCGGATCGCGGCGACCGCGGCGGCGTCGGGAACGCGGATCATCCGGTCGATCGCCGAGCCCATGAAGCTCGGCTCCACGCGCTGCCGGCCGATGCCCTCGATCCGGGACCCGAGCGGCGTCGTCACCGAGGGGTCCTGCTCGCGCCAGGCCGGGAGGAAGGCCGAGTTCTCCGGGTCCGCCACGCACACCCCCGTCTGGCGGCCGGTGTAGCGCACGTAGCGGGCGATCGTCGCGGAGGTCCCGCCGGTGCCTGCCGTGGCCACGATCCACGCGGGATCCGGATAGCGCTCCTGGGACATCTGCGCGAACAGCGACTCCGCGATGTTGTTGTTCCCGCGCCAATCCGTGGCCCGTTCGGCGAACGCGAACTGGTCCATGTAGTGACCGCCGGTCTCGCGCGCGAGGCCCGCAGCGACGTCGTACACCTGGTCCGGGCGCTCCACGAAATGGCAGCGACCGCCGTGCAGCTCGATCAGGCGGATCTTGTCACGGCTGGTCCCCTGGGCCATGACGGCGATGAACGGCACCCCGATCAGCCGTGCAAAGTACGCCTCGGACACCGCCGTGGACCCGCTCGACGCCTCGATCACCGGCCGCCCCCTGCGCACCCACCCGTTGCACAGCGCGTGCAGAAATAGCGAGCGCGCCAGGCGGTGCTTGAGCGAGCCCGTGGGATGCGTGGACTCGTCCTTGAGGTACAGGTCCACGCCCCACTCCTCGGGCAGCGGCACCGACAGCAGGTGCGTGTCCGACGACCGGTTGCCCTCCGCCCGCACCTACGCCCCGGCCTCTGCGCACCATCGCCGGGCCTCCGCGTCGAAACGGTCGATGTCCTCCTCGGGCGCCACCGCCGACGACGCCGCTGGCTCCCCCACGCTCATTCCTCGAGTGCTCATGAGGGAAGCCTATGCCGGGCCCACTTCCCCGCGGGGCATCCCGTCACCGCAGCCAGCCGGGGTGGGCGTCACCCCACGGTTCGATCTCGTGGCACACCTCGACCGCGGCATTCGGCATGTCCGGGGCGGTTCCGGTGACCACGGCGCCGTCCTCGAGCAGCATGGCCGCCGCGCCGTGCTCCGACCCGTCCGGAAACCGGGTTTCGAGTAGTGCCTTGCACTCGGTCACGGCGTAGTCCAGGGCGGAAGTGTCCATGGCCGGAGCCTATCGGGGAGCGCGCCGCATGGGTCGATTGGCCAGTCGGCCAGAGTTGCCCGCGGTACGACCACGTTCCGACGCCGGCCCGGCGGACGATCGAACCCTCGGACCGACCGAGGTGACGGTCGTACGGTGGAGCTGCAGCGGCGTCGTCTCCTCGCGGACGTGCAGGCGCACCAGCGCAACGTGGCTCACGGAGGCGCCCCGGCGGCGTCGCACTGAGTGCCCGCGGACGCCCGGGACGGGGCCTGACCGACGACCCGCCCCGGGCGCTGAGCCGGGCGCGCGCAAGCCGCTCCACCCCACCCGCGACCGGCAACGGCACCCGCCCGTATCGCAACCCGGCCCGGCGTTGCCCACCCCGACCACCACTGATACCCGTTCGTCATGAAACTCGCGAGTAAGTGTTCTGGATCACCCCAGCACTGTATGAATGGGAACCTCCGGTTGTCCGGCCCTTCGCACGCGCGAGAGGCGCGGGACCCGGGCGATCCGTCGGACCCGTTCAGTGGAGGCCCCATGCCCCGTACACTCAACCGCCGCGCGCTCCTGGCCGCAGCGGCGTCGTTACCCGTGCTGGCCGGTGTGGCCGGGTGCTCGGGCGGCTCGAAGGCCGCCGGGGGCTCCCAGCAGCTCGTGTGGTCCACGTACGGCGTGGGCACGGGCACGTACAACGACCTCGCCGCGGTGGCCAACACGCTGACCCAGAAGACGGGCCGGCAGATCCGGCTGATGACCTCGGACACCGGCATCGGGCGCCTGGCGCCGCTGATCAACGGGACCGCGCAGTACTCGCGCACCGGGGACGAGTACTACTACGCGTTCGAGGGCAACGACGAGTACTGCTCGGAGCAGTGGGGCCCGCAAGCCCTGCGCCTGGTGTGGACTCCCCCGGGCAACTACGGGGTGCTGGTGCGCAAGGACAGCGGCATCGAGACCGTGGCGGACCTCAAGGGGAAGAAGTTCCCCAAGCTGATCGCGAGCACGTCCATCAACCGCAAGATGGAGGCGATCCTCAACTTCGGCGGCCTCACCGGCAAGGACGTCCAGATGGTGGACGTCACCTACAGCGGCCAGATCGAGGCGCTGAAGACCGGGCAGATCGACACCCTGTACCAGAACGTGGTGGGCGCCAACGTCTCTGAGCTCGCGTCCCAGTACCCCATCCGCTGGCTGAACCTGGGCGGCGGCACACCCGACCAGTACGCCACGTGGAAAGAGCTGGCCCCCATGGTCAAGCCCGGGGAGTTCTCCAAGGGCGCGGGCCTGGCCAAGGGCGAGACGGCGGTGAACATGCAGTACACCATCCCGGTGGTCGCCCGCGCGGACCGCCCCGCGGAGGAGGTGGCCGCGCTGGTCGCGGACATGGACCGCTACTACCCGGACTACAAGGACACCACCCCGGACGCCCACCGCTTCGGCACGAACCAGATCCAGCTCACGCCCCTGGTGATCCCGTTCCACGACGCCATGGTGGAGTTCCTCACCAGCAAGGGCCGCTGGAGCAAGGACCTGCAGACCCGCCAGGACGCCCTGCTGGAGCGCGAGCGCCGCATGCACGAGGCCTGGCCCGCGTTCTGGCAGGACCACAAGGACCGTGAGGACCCCAAGTCCGCGCGCAAGGAGTGGGTGGACTGGAAGAAGGCCAACCTTCCCGAGCTCCCGGACACCCCCGGCACCCTGCCCGGCGCCTCGTCCACCACCGCACCCTCCGGAGGCCACGCATGAGCACCCCGTACCAGACCGACGACGCCGCCGGCCCCGCCAGTGCCTCGGGTTCCGCTGGCACCGCTGGCCCCATCACCACCCCCGGACCGGCCATCGACCCCCGCACCGGCGCTGAGATCACCGCCACGCACCCGCACGGGGGCGACGACGCCGCCCAGCCCACCATGCCCTCGGACGTCTCCCTGCACGACGCGAGCCCGCGGCTGACGCCGTTCTGGCGCAGCCTGGTGATCGTGCTGACCGTGGTGGGCGTGCTGTTGACCATGAACCAGGTGTTCTTCTGGAACGTGGGCGGGGTGACCATCCCCACCAACTCGTTCCTGTACCTGCTGATCGCGGTGTTCGTGCCGATCGTGTTCATCGTGACGCCCATCCGCAAGCACGCCCCCGGGGCCGCGGCTCGGCAGCGGCGGGGCGTGCCGTGGTACGACGTCCTGCTGCTGCTGGCCGTGGTGGGCACCAGCGCGTACTTCGCGGTGCATGGCATCGAGATCCAGGAGTACGGCTGGCAGTACATGGCCCCCACCCTGGCCACCGTGCTGAGCTTCGTGTTCTGGGCCCTGATCCTGGAAACCCTGCGCAGGGCCGCCGGTCTGGTGGTGCTCGTGATCGCGTTCCTGTTCTCCGTGTACCCGCTGTTCGCGGGGATCATCCCGCTGTCCTTCCTGCAGGGCATCTCCTACGACCTGCCCACCCTGGCCCAGGTGCACACCATGGGCGTGGACAGCGTGCTGGGCCTGCCCCTGCAGACCGCGGGCACCATCCTGGTGGGCTTCCTGCTGTTCGGCGTGGTGCTGCAGCACACCGGCGGTGCGGACTTCTTCCACGAGCTGTCCATGGCCGTGTTCGGCCGCTACCGCGGCGGCTCCGCCAAGGTGGCCGTGGCGAGCTCCGCGGCCATGGGCATGATGAGCGGCTCGGCGGTGTCCAACGTGCTGACCACGGGGCCCATGACCATCCCGGCCATGAAGCGCTCCGGGTTCAGCGCCCGGGTGGCCGGGGCCGTGGAGGCCACCGCATCCTCCGGCGGCTCCATCACCCCGCCCATCATGGGCACCGCGGCGTTCCTGATGGTCTCCTTCGTGGGCGTGCCGTACACGTCCATCCTGGTGGCGGCCACCATCCCCGCGATCCTCTACTACCTGGGCATCTTCCTGCAGATCGACGGCTACGCCGCCCAGCGTGGCCTGCGCGGCACGCCCAAGAACCTGCTGCCGCGCGCCCGCCACGCCCTGGCCATGGGCTGGCCCTACCTCGGCGCCCTGGCCGTGCTCACGGCGCTGCTGTTCACCACGGACTCCGAGGCCCGGGTGCCGTACTGGGTGGTGGCCATCCTGCTGCTGATCGCCCTGGTCAAGCCCAGCGTCACGTTCGGCCCCCGCCAGTGGGTGGACATGGGCGTGGACGTGGGCAAGACGCTGGCGCAGATCGTGGGCATCATCGCGGGCGTGGGCCTGATCCTGGGTGGGCTGACCGCCACGGGCGTGGCCCTGTCCCTGTCCCGCGACCTGGTGGCCCTGGTGGGCGACAACGTGGTGCTCATCCTGATCGCCGGCGCCGTGGTGTGCTTCATCCTGGGCATGGGCCTGACCATCTCCGCCGCGTACGTGTTCCTGGCCATCGTGATGGTCCCGGCCGTCACGGCTCTGGGCGTGGACCCGATCGCCGCGCACCTGTTCGTCATCTACTGGGCCTCGGTCTCCTACATCACCCCGCCCGTGGGGCTCGCGGCCTTCGCGGCGGCGGGCATCTCCAAGGCCTCCCCCATGGCCACGTGCTTCTCCGCCATGAAGCTCGGCGCGGTGAAGTACGTGGTGCCGTTCGGCTTCGCGCTCAACCCCGCGCTGGTGGCCCAGGGGGAGCCGGTGCACATCGTGCTGGCCTTCCTCTCCAGCCTCGTGGCGGTCTACGCGATCGCCGCGGCCATGGGCGGGTGGCTCACGTTCGTGGAACGTCAGCTGCCCCTGTACCTGCGGGTGGTTCTCGCGGTGGGCGGATTCATGATGTTCTTGCCTGGGGCCCTGGTCACGCTCATCGGTCTGGCGCTGGTGGTCGCGGCCGCGGTGCTCGCGCGCCTGAGCCGGCCGCGCGCCGTCGTCGACCCCGAGACCGGGCAGATCACCCGGGTGCCGGAGGGAGCCGAGGTTCCCGACGCCGCCCGCGGCACGCACAGCACGCACGGCACCGGTGGTGCCCCCGCGGGTGCGCACGCCCCGCACGAGAACACGAAGGAGAACGCATCATGAGCGCAGAGAACACCGACGTCCTGACCGTGGACGTCACGGACGGGATCGCCCTGGTCACCGTGAACCGGCCGGAGGTGCGCAACGCGATCAACGCGACCGTGCTGCGGGCCATCACAGAGACCCTCGCGGAGCTGGCCGAGAACGATGACGTGCAGGTGCTGGTCTTCACCGGCGCCGGGGACAAGGCGTTCGTGGCGGGCGCGGACATCAACGAGCTCGCCGTGCGCACCCCCAAGGACGGACTGAAGGCCACCATGCAGGGCGTGTACGAGAAGGTGGAGCAGTTCCCCAAGCCCACCATCGCGGCCGTGAACGGCTACGCGTTCGGCGGCGGGCACGAGCTCGCCCTGGCATGCGACATCCGCGTGGCCTCCACGAATGCGCAGTTCGCGCTGCCCGAGACCGGGCTGGGCATCATGCCCGCCGCGGGCGGCACGCAGCGCCTGGCCAAGCTCGTGGGCCTGGGCCGGGCCACCGAGATCGTGCTCACCGGGCGACGTGTGAAGGCGGACGAGGCCCTGGACATGGGGCTGGTGACCGAGGTGGTGGAGCCGGACGAGCTGCTGGTTACCGCCCGCGAGACGGCGCAGGCCATCATGGCCAAGGGCCCGCTGGCCATCCAGCTGGCCAAGACCGTGATCCGCCACGGCTTCGACGTGGACCACCAGACCGGGATCCTGTTGGAACGCCTGGCCCAGTCCGTGCTCTACAGCAGCGCCGAGAAGGCCGAGGGAACCACCGCGTTCCTGGAGAAGCGGACCCCCGATTTCTACAGCGCAGCACAGAAGGACGCGCCGCAGAACGCACAGAAGGACGTGAGCAAGTGAGCGAGAACCCCCTGAAGGACATCCAGCACATCACCGTGATCGGCGCCGGGGCCATGGGCTCCCAGATCGCCATGGTGTGCGCCCTGGCCGGGTACGACACGGACGTGGTGGACATCAAGCAGGAGGCCGTGGACAAGGCCTCCGAGCAGCTGCACTCCCGCATGGACCGGGACGTCAGCAAGGGCCGGCGCACCCAGGAGGACGTCGATGCCGCGTTCGAGCGCCTGACGTTCTCCACGGACCGGGACGCGTGCGCCGCGCAGGCGGACTTCGTGATCGAGGCCGCGGTGGAGGACCTCACCATCAAGCGCCAGGTCTTCGCGGAACTGGACGCCGTGTGCCCCGAGCACACCATCCTGGCCACGAACTCCTCGAACATCGTCTCCTCGCGCGTGGCGGACGCCACCCACCGCCCGGAGAAGGTGTGCAACGTGCACTTCTTCAACCCCGCGCTGGTGATGAAGTGCGTGGAGGTGGTCCCCCACGAGGGCACCTCCCGTGAGACCGTGGAGACCGCCATGGAGCTGGCCCGCTCGATCGGCAAGGCCCCCGTGGAGCTCAAGAAGGAGGTTCCGGGCTTCGTGGCCAACCGCCTGCTCGGCGCCCTGCGCACGGAGGCGCTGAAGCTCTACGAGGACGGGGTGGCGGACTACAAGGACATCGACGTGGCCGCCAAGACCGCCCTGAACCACCCCATGGGCCCCTTCGAGCTCATGGACATGGTGGGCATCGACGTGGTCTACCTGATCCGGCTGGCCGAGTACGAGCAGACCGGTGACCCCGCGTCCCTGCCGGCCGAGTCCATCAAGGCGAAGTACGAGGCCGGTGACTACGGCCGAAAGACCGGCCACGGCTGGTACGACTACGAGTAGGACCCGCTAGGTTCCGGGGACCTCTGTAGCCTGGCCGCGGGGGTCCCCGTAGAGGTTCTGGGCCAGGCGCACCACGGCACACAGCGCGGGGTTGGGGTCCGCCGCGCGCCACATGAGCTGCACGTCCAGGGGGCGCTGCGGCTGGGCGAGGGGCCGGAACACCACGCCGTCCGAGGCGACGTTGTCCCGCACGGTGTCGAGGCTCAGGGCGCAGCCGATCTGGGCGGCCACGAGCACCACCAGGGTCCACGAGTCCGGCGCCACCTGGGCCACGCGTGGCACGAAGCCCGCCGCTGTGGCGAGGGAGGTCAGCCGGTTCTGCAGTGCGGCCCCCGGACCCGAGGGCAGGATCACCCAGGACTCCTCGGCCAGCTGTGACATCTCCACCCGGGGCGCGTCCGCCAGCGGGTGGTTGCTGGGCAGCACCACCATGACCTCCTCGTGGCCCAGCACGGACGAGCGCAGCTCCGAGGGGATGAAATCCCACCGCCCGATGGCCACGTCCAGGGAGCCGCCCAGCACCTTCTGCATGGCGGTGTGGGAGAACTGCGAGCCGTGCAGCTCCAGATGTACCCCGGGGCGGTGGGTGCGCACGTGGCGGGCCAGCTCCCCCACCTGCCGGTTGATGGACGCTCCCGCGAACCCGAGGCGCACGCGCCCGGTCTCTCCGGTCATGGACTTGGCCACCGCGGTGCGGGCCTGTTCCGAGGCCGCTACCAGCTCGCGCGCGGGCTCCAGGAGGGCCGCCCCGGCCGGGGTGAGCGAGACCTGCCGAGTGCTGCGCTCGAACAGCTGAGCACCCAGGGACTTCTCGATGCTCTTGATGAGCCGGCTCAGGGGTGGCTGCGCGATCCGCAGGTTGGCGGCGGCGCGCCCGAAGTGCAGTTCCTCGGCAACCGCCAGGAACGCCTTGGCTTCGTGGACTTCCATGGGCGGAGCCTACGTGATTGTTGCCACACGCGCATCAGTCCACCGCTCTTCTTGTATTGGACAGAACCTAATGACGGTGATTGTGTGGGGTGAAACACAGTCCCCGTCCCAGTGGAGCGTTCATGTCCCTCACCCAGGATCCTGCGACCTCCGGGCCGCTCAGCGGAGTGGTCGTCGCGGACTTCTCCCGCGTGCTCGCGGGGCCTTACTGCACCATGCTGCTCGCGGACATGGGCGCCACCGTGGTCAAGGTGGAGAGCCCCACCGGGGACGACACCCGCGGGTACAAGCCGCCTAGCCGGGACGGGGTGGGCACCTACTACCTCTCCGTGAACCGCAACAAGCACTCCATCGTGCTGGACCTGCGCGATCCGGCGGACCTGGAGACCGCCTACGAGATCATCGACGCCGCGGACGTGTTCATAGAGAACTTCAAGCCCGGCGGGCTGGCCCGCTACGGGTTGGATCCCGAGGCCGTGGCCGAGCGGTGGCCCGGGCTCATCCACACGAGCATCACCGGATTCGGCACGGACCGCGGCGCACACCTGCCGGGCTACGACCTGCTGGTCCAGGGCGTCTCGGGCTTCATGTCCGTGACCGGCTCCGCGGACGGCCCACCCCAGCGGGCGGGCGTGGCGATGTTCGACGTCCTCACCGGGCTGCACGCCGCAGTGGCCGTCCTGGGCGCCCTGCACGAGCGGGACGTCTCCGGCAGGGGCCAGCACATCCACCTGGATCTGCTCTCCTCCGCGCTGTCCTCCCTGGTCAACCAGACCACGGGCTACGCGGCGTGCGGCAACGACCCCCAGCGCATGGGCAACGATCACCCCAGTCTGTTCCCGTACGGACCGTTCCCCACCGCGGACAAGGACCTCATCATCACGGTGGGCAACAACCCCCAGTTCCGGCGTTTCGTCACGGTGCTTGGCCTGCCCGAGCTCGCGGAGGACCCGCGCTTCGACACCGTGGAGAACCGCAACCAACACCGTGAGGAGCTGCGCCCGCTGCTCAACAAGGCGCTGTCCTCGGACACCGCCGAGGTGTGGGCGTCCCGGTTGCAGTCGGAGGGCCTGCCGTGCGCCCCCATCCTCACCATCCCCGAGGGCGTGGAGTACGCGGCCTCCCTGGGCCTGGACCCCGTGGTGCAGGTGGGCGAGGGCGACGAGGCCGTGCCCCTGATCAAGAACCCCGTGACCTTCAGTCGCACCCCGGTGCGCTATGACAAGGCCCCGCCCGCCCTCGGTGCGGACGGCACCGATGTCATGGCCTGGCTGCGTTCCCGTCGCGCCGCCCACGACGACGCCACCGCACCGGACCGCACGGCCGTCGGTGCAGTGCCCGCCGCCGCGCACGACGGCGCCGCCGGTTCCCCGGGCGCGGCCCCGAACCGCGCGTAGCCCCTCCCCACACCAGAATCTCGCGCCGCAGCGAGGCGGAGCCCCGCCTCCCGGCCACCGAAAGGACCCGTGATGAGCGAACTGCTCGAGAACCCCGACTTCTTCCTGCTGGACCAGGAACTCTCCGCCGAGGAGATCGCCCTGCGCGACCGCGTGCGCGCCTACGGTCAGGAGCACGTGCTGCCCGCGATCAACGCGTTCTGGGAGCGCGGCGAGCACCCCCTCCCCGCGTTCAAGGGCCTCGCCGACCTGGGAGTCGTGGGAACGTTCATCGAGGGCTACGGCTGCCCCGGACTCTCCCGCCAGGCCGCCGGGTTGGTGGCCCGTGAGATGGGCCGGATCGACGGCTCCGTGAACACGTTCTTCGGCGTGCACTCCAACCTGTGCATGGGCAGCATCTACATGCTGGGCAATGAGGAGCAGCGCCAGCGGTGGCTGCCCACCATGGCGAAGATCGAGACGACCGGTGCGTTCGCGCTCACCGAGCCCACCCACGGCTCGGACTCGGTGTCCCTGGAGACCTCCGCGCGCCGGGACGGGGACCACTGGGTGCTCAACGGGCACAAGCGGTGGATCGGCAACGGCCACGCCGCGGACGTGATCGTGCTCTATGCCCGGGACGAGGCGGACGGACAGGTCAAATGCTTCGTGGTGGAGAAACAGGAGGACGGCGAGTACCCGCAGGGCTACCTCCCCACCGTGATCGACGGCAAGATCGGCAAGCGCGCCATCAACCAGGCGGACATCGTGATCGAGGACCTGCGGATCCCCGAGGAGAACCGGCTGGAGAACTGCCACAGCTTCAAGGACGTCAACAAGGTGCTCAAGGCCACCCGCGGCGGTGCCTCGTGGGAGGCCGTGGGGCACGGCATGGCGGCGTTCGAGATCGCCGCGAACTACGCCCTGGAGCGTGAACAGTTCGGGATGCCGATCGCCAGCTACCAGCTGGTGCAGGAGCGGCTGGCCACCATGCTCTCGGACCTGACCTCCATGCAGCTGCTGTGCACCCGCATGGCGCAGTTGCAGGAGCGCGACCAACTCACGGACGCCATGGCCTCCATGGTCAAGATGACCACTTCCCGCAAAGCCCTGGCCATGTGCCGCACCGCCCGGGACATGCTGGGCGGCAACGGGCTGTTGCTGGAGTACCACATCGGCCGTCACCTCACCGACATGGAGGTGGTCTCCACGTACGAGGGCACCGACTCGATGCAGGCGCTCATCGTGGGCCGGGAGATCACCCGGATCTCGTCCTTCACGCGTACGCGCAGCTGACGGGGCCGGGCTGGTGGGTACGCCGTAAGGGTTCGTGAGTTCTGTTCCGGGCCTCGCCGCGGGAAGATGATGGGCATGGTTAACCGCGTAGGTAGTCAGTCCTTTGCGACGAGCAGTACCGCTTCGACCTCATTCGTGGGACGTCGCAGGGAACTGAAGGAAGCGCGGGCCACGGTGTCCCGCTCGCGGTTGACGACCCTCACGGGTCCCGGAGGCGTGGGCAAAACCCGCCTGGGGATGGAAGTCGGTCAGCGCTTGCAGACCCATTTCCGCGACGGTGCGTGGATGGTGGATCTGGGATCCCTCAACCCCGGTGCCCCCATCAGCCCGATAGTCGCCTCCGCCCTGGCCATTCAAGACCAGTCGAATCGCGGGGCGCTGGAACGAGTGACGGACTACCTGAAGGACAAGGAGTTGTTGCTGTTCCTCGACAACTGTGAACACGTGCTGTCCGGGGCCGGGGAGTTGGTGGACCGAGTCCTGGCCACGGCCCCGGGGGTGAGGATCCTCACCACCAGCCGTGAGCCCCTGAGCATGGCCGGCGAGGCGGTCTATCCCGTGCCTCCCTTGGCGACACCCTCCGTGGAGGACGACCATGCGGTTCAGGACCTTGAACGCTTCGAATCGATTGCCTTGTTCGTGGACCGTGCACGGAACGTGGTGGGTGACTTCGCGGTCACTCCCGAGAACCAGAGGGCCGTGATCGAGTTGTGCACGCGCCTCGACGGCATGCCACTGGCCATCGAATTCGCCGTTGCGCGGTTGCAGAGCATGTCCGTGACCCAGTTGCTCGATCGCCTGGACCAGCGCTTCCGATTGTTGAGCCGCGGGTCTCGCACTGCTCAGCCCCGGCACCGGACACTCCAAGCGTTGATCGACTGGAGTTACGAGCTCTGCACCCCGGAGGAGCAGGTGCTGTGGCAACGGCTGTCAGTCTTCCCCAGCAGTTTCGATCTGGAAGCCGCCGAGGAGATCTGCAGTTTCGATGGTCTCGTCCCGGATCTCGTTCTGGACTTGTTGGATCGCCTCGTGGCCAAGTCCATCCTGCTCACCGAACGCAACGGGGAGGCAGTGCGCTACCGCCAGCTCATGACCGTGCGTGAATACGGCGCCGACCGGCTGAACGACGGCGCGGCCACTGAGCTGCGCCGTCGTCACCGGGATTGCTTTCTTCGCCGGGCGGAAACCATGGTCGAACAGTGGTCTACTCCGCGCCAGGGTGAGTTCATCCTGCGCGCTCGCACGGAACGCCCCAATTGCATGGCGGCATTGCAGTGGTCCGTAGCCACCCCCGGTGAGATCAACGCTGCTGCACGCCTGGCGGTGGCGTTGCGTCACCACTGGGTGTCGGACGGTTACCTCAGCGAAGGACGTTTTTGGCTCGACCGTGTGCTGGGCGAGTACGACGACGCCCCGGAACGACACGAACGAGGATCCGCGTTGTGGGTGGTCGCCTGGGTCAGCCTGTTGCAAGGCGATCACGAAGCTGGCGCGGAATACCTCGCCGAATGCCGACCGGTAGCCACGGCCCTCGGGGACGACGGCCTGCTTGCTCACACGGAGCACTGGAGCGGTTTGTACGGCATCTTCACAGGGGACCTCTCCTCCGCGATAGTTCACTATGAACGCGCAGTAGCCGCCCACGACCGCGTGGGCGATCTGAGTGCGAGGCTCACGGCACAATTTCAACTTGGTATGGCGCAGGTTTTCCACGGCGATCCCCGGATCGCCCTGGCCACGTGCGACCGTGCCATTAAATCCGCCGCGGAGCACGGCGAGCTCTGGACACGCGCGTATTCTCTCTGGATCAGCGGGATCGGCCTCTGGATGATGGGGGATCATTCGGCAGCTCGAGCGGCCGCCACGGACGCCCTCACCATCCAGAAGAACTTCCACGACGCGATCTACACAGCCCTGACGACCGAACTGCTCTCGTGGGTTGCCGCTTCCACCCGTGATTTCCCGCGCGCCGTGGAACTCTCTGGCGCCGCGGCCTCCGTGTGGCGCAGTCTGGGAACCACGATCCGGGCGTTCGGGCCCCACATCGACGAGATTTCCCGGGCCTCCGCCAAGCGTGTCGGACAAGGACTCGAACCGGGAACGTCGGATTCCTCACCCTTCGAGCACAAGCGCTTGACCAAGGAGGAAGCGATCGCGGTGGCACTCGCCGAACCGCAGGATGCCGATCAGGAGACGGACATCCAACCGCTGACCCGCAAGGAATGGCAGGTCGCTCAACTGGTGGCTCGGGGGCTGACCAGCAGACAGGTGGCCGAAGAACTGGTGGTCTCGCCGCGCACCGTGGACGGCCACGTGGGTCGCATCCTCACCAAGTTGGACGTCACGACCCGCATGCACATCGCATCGTGGGTCGACGGCAGACGAGGAATGTAAGGCGCGAAGCGCGACATGCACTGGCGCCCCGGATCGAGAGGTCCGAGGCGCCAGTGTCAGCCGGTCAGCACGTGAAGAAACGCTGGTGCGGCTGGGACTCAGACGTTGATCATTGCCGCGGAGCGCACCGAAGGAAATACGCCTGAGAGGAACTCCTCGATCTCCGCCGTGTCCCCCAGCGGGAAGATGCCGGCCACGTACTGGTCGGGGCGGACCACTACCACCGCACCGTCCGCGCTGATACCGCGCTCTTCGAAGATGTCGTGTCCCTCCAATGTGCCAAACACCTTCTCCATGTCCGTCAGTCGGAACGTGCCGGTTTTGGGCTTGAACGCCTCCGGCACGTCCGAGACATCGAATTCGGTGTGCCGCTGGCGGTGGATCAACTTGGTGTCGAACAGATCGGGCGACAGTGATCCTTCAGCCCAGTGGGCCCAATCCTGGAGGGTCTGGGAAACTCCCGGAGCTGCGTCGTCAGCGAAAACGTAGACACGCCACCGACCGTCCGCGAAGTGATCGTGCCCGATGTGCATGGGCACCAGATCGCACACACGGCCCGCCATGGCGGACTTGAAACGCCTACCGAGCGGGTATCCCTCAGCAAGTTCCTGGTGCTTGGTGTCCGCCGTGATCATCGATGGCTCGTACTCGGTGAGGTAGCCCGCGTTGAACTCGGCGTTCTTCGTGTAGAAATCCTCCAGTTCGTTGGGGTTCTCGAACTGGTCACTCGGCTGCGCCATGAGGGTGGACCATGCCTTGTCGAACTCGATCAGACGATGGGCGATGTCCTTGCGCTCCTCCGCGTAGGTGCGCAGCAGTTCCACGGGGCTGTTTCCGGAGAGCACGTGGCCCAGTTTCCACCCCAGGTTGAACCCGTCCTGCATGGACACGTTCATACCCTGCCCCGCCTTGGCCGAGTGCGTGTGGCACGCATCCCCGGTGATGAACACGCGGGGGTCCTGGCTGGAGGTCTTCTCCGAGGCGCGGTCATCGAAATGGTCGGAAACGCGGTGACCCACCTCGTAGATCGAGTGCCACACCACGTTCTTCACATCCAGCGTGTACGGGCTCATGATCTGCTGAGCAGTGGCGATCACGTCCTCGAGTGGAGTCTCACGCACGGAGCGATCACCCTCCGCCACTTCACCCAGATCCACGTAGAGCCGGAAGAGGAACCCGCCCTCGCGCGGGATGAGCAGGATGGTGCGACCGGTCGAGGACTTGATGGTGCACTTCTTGCGAACGTCCGGGAAGTTGGTGTCCGCGTGGATGTCCATCACGCCCCACGCATGGTTGGCCTGCTTGCCATGCAGTCGATACCCCAGGGACTTGCGCACATTGCTCCGAGCGCCGTCCGCCCCCACCACATACTTGGTACGCACCTGAAGCTCTTGGCCCTCGTCGGGTCCGGCCGTGCGGCGCAGGGTCACCGTGATCGGGTATTCGCGGTTCTCTTCCTCGGGGGCGACTTCCATGTCCACGAATTCGTAGCCGTAATCCGGTTCCATCCGAGTGGGCGCGTTCTTCATGGACCGATTGAAATGATCGATGATGCGCACCTGGGTGATCAGCATCATGGGCCATTCGCTGAATTCTTCCGGCAATTCGCGGGTGCTCATCTCGCGGATGATACGTTCCGGGTCCTGGGGATCAGGCTTCCAGAACGCCATGTCCGTGATGGTGTGCGCTTCCTCGTAGATCTCGTGGGCGAAGCCGAACGCCTGGAACGTCTCCATGGTCCGGGAGTGCACGCCATCCGCATTGGCCAACGGCAATCGGTGTCCCCGGCGTTCGATCAACCTGGTGTTGACCTCCGGGAACCGGGACAGCTGTGCTGCGGTGATCGACCCGGCGGGACCGCACCCCACGATCAGCACGTCCATGGTGTCGGGCAACTCGGCGGGACGATCCACCCCCGAGCCCTGAGCGGGCATAGTCATGGGATCACCGGTTTGATAGCCATCTACATGAAACTGCATGATATCTCCTGGGAGGAATGGAATGACATTCTGTGTTTTGTCTCACACGATATGGATCTCACTCGGTAACTCACAAGCAGTTCAGCCGCTACAGACAACATCCGCCTCAAAAACTGGATCGGCTAGCATGAAACTGGCGTTGTCGTAAGGGTAGGACTACGCAATTCGACCATTCGGACGAAATCCATATTGATTAGTTACCGAACGCTTTTGATATCTGGCAGATCTCGCCGTCGGAACTCGCCCCAATGAGCACGCTAGGTCCGGATGTCGCCCCAGAACTCGTTCGCTCACTGAGGACCACCCTGGTGGCGCTCTCGGCCCGGGCGGCCCACCCCGGAACTCACAGCACCGTCCGGGCGGAACGTGTCACCATGGGGACGGGCCCGCCACACCCGGGTGGGCCCACCTGTCCTTCTATCGGTGAGGTAAGTCTTCCGTGTCCCACGCCCCCTCCCCCCGCGGCCCCGAGGCCTCCTATCCGCAGTTCGCCGGCCCATCGGCCGGGACCTCCGCCCGCTCGGTGACCACCCGGACCGTGGTCGGTGCCTTCCTGGCGCTCGCGGTGCTGTGGGGTCTGGTCATGCTCATCGCGTACGGCAGTCTGCACACGGTCACGGGTCAGGCACTCGACGAGGTCGCCCTGGCCCAGGCCAAGGCCGACCGCAATGTCTACTTTCCCGGCGCGGCCCTCGTCCTCGCGCAGTACGTCCCGGAGCTCGGGGCGGTGGCCGCCGGTGTCCTTGCGCTCGTGTGGGCCGTGCGCTACCGCCGTTGGACGGCCGCCGTATGTGCCGCGGGGGCGGCGTTCGCTGCGAACGTGACCACCCAGTTCCTCAAGCACGGGGTGCTCGACAAACCCGATTTGGGGATCCAGCAGATCGCGTCCAACTCGTTCCCGTCCGGTCACACGACCGCGGCGGCCTCCGCGCTCATGGCCGTGCTGCTCGTGGCGCCTCCCCACCTGCGGGCCAGGGCGGGGCGCTGGGGAGCCCTGATAGCGGCGGTCACTGGCATGCTCACCATCCTCAACGGTTGGCACCGTCCCACGGACGCCGCGGCCGCGCTGCTCATCGTGGGCGGGTGGGGTGTCGTGGCAACCCTCGTGGCACGCGCCGTCGACGCCGCTCTCTCCCGTACCGACGCCCGTCCCGGAGCGGCATCGCTCCAGTTCTACCGGCAGTTCCGGAAGAACCGTTCGCGTAGACGCCAGGACATCGAATGGAGCGAGGACCGGGGCGAGAGTGCCTATCTTCCGCCGGCCCACGAGCGCGCTGAGCGGCAGTTCGCGGAACAGCAGCGTGGTGAGCAGGAGCGGGCGGCATCGTACCCGCAGGCTCAGCAGGGGTACCCGCACGCGCAGTACGGGCACCAGCAGCCCCAGCCGACGTGGTCGCAGCCCGCCCCCTACGGAGCGCCCGTGTACCGCCCGCGATTCCCCGCGCGACCCCGGTTGGGCACCGCGATCACCCTGACCGTGTTGGCCGCGGCATTGCTCGCGGCAGCAATCTGGTGGCCCTCCCCGACCGTGGCGGGCACGCTCGCCGGGCGGGTCACGCTCACGGCGGGGTACGTGGGCATCGCGGCGGCCGCGGCCCTGGGGTGGTCGCTCGTGGCGCGGCGACTGCGCGACACGACCCGGTGACGGCGGCCCGGTGACAACGAACGCAACTGCTATCGGACGTCCGGGAGTGACGACCGGCTAGATCGCCGCCAATCGGTCCAGGAAAACCCTGGCCACGCCGGCCTGGTACGGCAAGCGGTACATCGAGGCGGTGGACGGGCCCTCACCGGAGAGGCCCACGTCCCGAGCGCGCCGGATGGCCAGCTCCATGGTGTCCGCCTGCTGGGAGACGAAGTTGCCGGTCACGGGCGAACCGTGGCCCGGCACGAACACCCGGTAGCGTTCCAGAGTCGCGAGCGCGCGCAAGGACTCCACCCAGCCCTGGGGGTAGGCGTCCTCGAAGTTGGGGTCCGCCCCCTCCTCCACGAGATCACCGCAGAAGACGACGTCGTCCACGCCCACGCACACGTCGTTGTCCGTATGACCGGGGCCCAGGAAGAACAGGGTGACGGGGCGTTCCCCCAGGTCGATCCGGGTCAGGGAAGGCCTGCGACCGTCCCCCGGAAGAGTGTTGGTGGGCATAACGAGCTGGGTGTCCATGCCCTGGCCCTCACCCATCTCGGGTTCCTGCGTGCTCACGAAACTGCGCTGGTACTCGCCGACCTCCGCCATCGCGGCCGCGCACGCCTTGTGCGCCCAGAACTCGGTGGCCCCGGCGCGCGTGAAAACCGCGTTACCCATGTAGTGGTCGTAGTGCGCGTGCGTGTTCACCACGGTGAGCGGCAGCTCCGTGAGCTCACGCACCGCGGTCAGGATCTCCCGGCCCTGGCGAGGCCCCGCACCCGTGTCGATCACCAGGGCGCGCTGAGTGCCCAGCACCAGACCGGAGTTCAATCTCCAGTTCTCGGTGCCGATCACATAGACGCCGGGGCGCAACTCCTGGGTGCGTGCCATGGGGCTCACTCTATCGGCAACCCCGCACCCTCTACGTATCGCCGCAAGCCACCGGGGCATGGGGCACGACGCCGCTCCGGCCGCCCCGCGCGACGGGAACCCGCGGCGGGGCGGTGCTACTGTGTGCCGCGTGTTTTCGACCAACCCCGACACTCCCGTGACCCCGGCGGGCCGCTTCGCGCCGTCGCCGTCGGGGGACCTGCACCTGGGAAACCTGCGCACGGCCCTGGCCGCATGGGGATTCGCGCGGGCCACGGGGCGCCGCTTCCTGTTGCGCGTGGAGGACCTGGACCGGGTCAAGAAGGGGGCCGCACAGCGCAACGTGGCGGATCTGCGGGCGATCGGCCTCGACTGGGACGGCCCCGTGGACCACCAGTCCGAACGCATTCCCCGATTCCTGGACCGCGTACAGGACCTCACCGAGGCGGGCCTCACGTACGAGTGCTTCTGCACGCGCAAAGAGATCCACGCGGCGGCCTCCGCTCCCCACGGCATCCCGGGCGCGTACCCCGGCACGTGCCGGAACCTGAGTGCGGCCGAGCGCGCGCGACGTCGTACCCAGCGACCCCCCGCCATCCGGCTGAGGGCGCAGACGCGGGAGTTCACGGTGCACGACCACTTCGTGGGCGAGTACACGGGAGCCGTGGACGACATGGTGCTCGTGCGCAACGACGGGACGCCGGCGTACAACCTGGCCGTGGTCGTGGACGACGCCGAACAGGGTGTGGACCAGGTGGTGCGCGGGGACGACTTGTTGTCGTCCGCTCCGCGACAGGCGTATCTCGCGGGGCTGCTGGGGCACCGGGTTCCCGAGTACGCCCACGTGCCGCTGGTGCTCGGTCCCGCCGGGGCGCGGCTCGCCAAGCGGGACGGCGCCGTCACGCTCGGGGAGCTCGAGGACATCGGGTACACGGCGCAGGACGTTCTCGCGTGGCTCGCCGGCTCTTTGGGGATCGTCCACCCCGTGCGCACCACCGCGGACGTGCTGGACTGCTGGGACCCGAGCTCATGGAGGCGCGAACCCGCGACCTTCACACCGTGGCCGGTGACGCGTCCGTAGGGCCTCCGGAGCGGTAGGGTTGTGAACCGTCTCACACGGCTCACATGGGATCTGCGTCACCTCCCCTATACAGTGGGCGCAGTCCAACGACCCCGTACCGGAAGGCTCGAGTATGTCCGATCAGGCGTACCAACTCATGGCAATCCTGGCGTATTTCATCGCCATGATCTGCATTGGCCTGTGGGCCAACAGCAAGACCAAGAACCTCGACGACTACATGCTGGGCGGGCGCAACCTCAAGCCCGGCGTGGCTGCGCTGTCGGCCGGCGCGTCGGACATGTCCGGATGGCTGCTCATGGGTCTGCCCGGTGCCGTGTACCTCTCGGGTCTCGTGGAGGCGTGGCTCGCGATCGGGCTGACCATTGGTGCGTGGATCAACTGGAAGATCGTGGCTCCCCGGTTGAGGGCCTACACCGAGGTCTCCCACAACTCGATCACCATCCCGTCCTTCCTGGACAACCGCCTCAAGGGCAACACCCGCGTGCTGCGCGTGATCTCGGGTGTGATCATCCTGGTGTTCTTCACGTTCTACGTCTCCTCCGGCATGGTGGCCGGCGGTGTGTTCTTCCAGTCCTCGTTCGGCACCAGCTACCTCACGGGCATGCTCCTGGTGGCCGGGGTGACCGTGCTCTACACATTCTTCGGAGGCTTCCTGGGTGCGTCCTACACGGACCTGTTCCAGGGTCTGCTGATGCTGGGCGCGCTGCTGCTCGTGCCGATCGTGGGCATCTTCCTGGTGGGCGGGCCCGGTGAGATGGCCACCCGGATCGAGAACGTGAACCCCGACGCGCTGTCCCTGTTCGCGGGCGGCACTGCGGTGGGCATCATTTCCTCGCTCGCGTGGGGCCTGGGCTACTTCGGCCAGCCCCACATCATCGTGCGCTTCATGGCGCTGCGCACCCCCGCGGACGCCAAGTCCGGGCGCCGGATCGGAATCGGCTGGATGATCCTCACGGTGCTGGGTGCCATCGGCACCGCCCTGGTGGGCATGGCCTACTACGGCAACCGCCCGGGCCAGGAGCCCACGGACCCGGAGGCCATCTTCCTGGACATGTCCCAGGTGCTCTTCCACCCGCTGATCGCGGGCCTCGTGCTCGCCGCTGTCCTGGCGGCCGTGATGTCCACGATCTCCTCGCAGCTGATCGTCTCCTCCTCCGCGCTGGTGGAGGACCTCTACAACCTGGCCGCCAAGCGCACCCCGTCCCCCAGGGCGCAGGTGTGGCTGGGCCGCGGTGGCGTGCTGCTCGTGGCCCTCGTGGCGGCCGCTCTCGCGTGGGAACAGAACTCCACCATCCTGGACCTCGTGGGCTTCGCGTGGGCCGGCTTCGGTGCCGCCTTCGGCCCCGTGGTGCTCATGAGCCTGTTCTGGCGCAAGCTCACCAACGCGGGCGCCATCAGCGCCATGGTCGTGGGTGCCGCGACCGTGTTCCTGTGGCAGTACACCCCGTGGAGTGACCTCTACGAGATCATCCCGGGCTTCATCCTGGGTGGTCTGGTGGGCATCATCGTCTCGCTGGCCACCCACCGGGAGAACCCCGAGATCCAGCGCGAGTTCGACGAGACTCTCCGCCTGGTCCACCACCCCGAGCAAGCCGATCCCACCGCCGCGGCCAAGGCGGCCGCCGGTGGCACCACCCCCGGGACCGTCTGAGTTCCACGGCCTGCGCCGCGGCGCAGACGGACGACGCCCTCGCACCGCACGGTGCGAGGGCGTCGTTCATTCCTGCGAAACCCGTTCCGCCGGGGCGCGCGGGCTCAGAAGCCGAGGTCGTGCAGCGAGGACCGCATGGTCCCCGCTGACGCGCGCAGCTGCTGCTTCTCGGGCTCGCCCATGGGAATGCGCAGCTGCTGGCCCACACCGGCGCCCCCCACCACGGATGGCACGGACAGGGCCACGCCGCTCACGCCGTAGTAGTCCTCCAGCACGGTGGACACGGACAGCACCGACTGCTGGTCCTTGAGCACGGCCTCCGCGATACGCACCCCGGCCAGGCCGATCGCGTAGTTGGTGGCGCCCTTGCCCTCGATCACGCGGTAGGCGGCGTTGACCACCTGGTCCTTGAGCTCGTCCAGGCGCTCGGTGGTGAAGGGCCGGCGCCCGTCCACCTCCCACTCGCTGAGCGGCACCTGACCGATGCTCGCGGAGGACCACACGGGGAACTCGCTGTCCCCGTGCTCACCGATGATGTAGGCGTGCACGCTGCTGGTGTTCACCTGCGCCTCGCTGCCGATCAACCAGCGCAGCCGGGAGGTGTCCAGCACGGTGCCGGAGCTCATGATCCGCTGGTGGGGAAGCCCGGTGATCTGCTGGGCCACCACGGTGAGCACGTCGCACGGGTTGGTCACCAGCACGAAGACCGCCTGCGGCGCCTGCTCCACCAGTTGCGGCATGAGCGACTTGAGGATCGCGGTGTTAGCACCGGCCAAATCCAGGCGGGTCTGCCCGGGGCGCTGCTTGGCGCCGGCGGTCACGAAGACGATGTCCGCGTCCTTGAGCACGGCGACGTCGTCCGAGCCCTCCACACGGACGCCCGGGGCGAACATCTGGCCGTGGGAGAGGTCAAGTGCCTCGGCCTCCACCTTGGCGGTCTGCAGGTCGTAAAGGGCGATGTCCGTGGCCGTGCCCCGGATCATCGCGGCGTAGGCCAGGGATGTCCCCACGGATCCTGCCCCCACGATCCCGATCTTGGTGCGGCGCACGGTAGTTTCGTTTGACGGGCTCACGGCTCATTCTCCATTCGACGCGCTCGGTCCGACCGCGCCCGCGGGGGACCCACGAACCCGGATCAGCTGACGGGGACGGCGACGCCGTTCGGTGGCGTCCCGCGCGGTGGGCACCGCGCGGTCCCCACCCCATTTTCGGCCGCGACGGCGATGCCTGGCAATGAGCAGCCTACGTCGGGGCGGTGGTGTCCCGCGCCGTCGTGGGCTGCGCTCTTCGAGTGTGCTTCAACGCGGACCCTCGGCCGACTTTCCAGACACTCCCAGGCCACGGCCACGTTTGAAGGCGCTCCCGGGTCCGGGCCACACGCCCTGCCCAGGTCAGCAGTGGTAGGTGTCGGTAGGGGCCTCGAAGTGCATGTCGTAGCCCTCCGGCAAGCGCATCCCGAATGCCGACGCCAGCCCCAACACCTTGCGGGCCCGGGCCAGTCGGGGCAGGTCGGAACCGTTGCGGATCTGACCGCCCTCGGCCTCGAACTCCCCCAGGAACTCGGTGGCCCAGGACAGCTCGCTCAGGGACGGGGACAGGCCCTCGTTGACCGTGGCGGTCTGCTCGGGCATGAGGCACAGCTTGCCGGTCATGCCGAACTCGTCCGTGACGTCGGTGGCCTCGGCGAGCTTGGCACCCAGCGCGCCCACGGCCGGGCCGTCGATGGGACCCGGGAGGTTCGCGGCGCGGGAGGCGATGGTGAACTGCGAGCGCGTGTACGCCAGCGCCATCGGATTCTCGCCGAAGCCCGTGTCACGGCGGTAATCGCCGATCCCGAACGCCAAGCGATACGTGGAGCGCGCGGTGGCGATGTCCTGCAGGTTCTGCACCCCGCGGGCGGTCTCCACCAGGGCCACGATGCGGGTGCCGCGCAGTATCTCTGCGGTGCGGGTCACGTGCTCGGGGGACTCGGTCATGGCCAGCATCACGCCGTCCAGGCCGGGGACGTCCCTCAGCGCCAGGAGGTCGTCCTCCCACCAGGCGGTGCCGAAGCCGTTGATGCGCACCCACGCGCGGTTGACCTGACCCTCCTGGTTGCGGGAGCCGAGCCACGCGATCACGTTCTCACGGGCCTGGGCCTTGTCCGCGGGTGCCACGGAGTCCTCGACGTCCAGCACCACGGCGTCCGCGGCACTCTGCGCGGCCTGGTCGAAACGGGACGTGTGGGAGCCGTTGACAAGCAGCCACGAACGGGCCAGCTCCGGGCCCACAGCGGGGGTCTCGGTGGGATCGATGGTCATGGTGGTTTCCGCAGTGGTGGTGGTCATGAGAGTCACTTCGCGATCTGTGTCTGAGAACGGACACGCCCCCGCGAGTCCCGGGCGCCGCCCGGGGCCCGACGTGTCACGACTGCCCCAACACGTGGGCGTCGGGCAGGTGCACCGATCCGGGTGAGCGGGAAATCGGGGTGGCGCAGGTCAGCCGAACACACGGACCAACCTGAACGATGGGGCGGTTGGTGCAGGTTGTCTGCTAGTCCTGGTGCCCGGCGGCCTCGACATCCCTCGAATGCGCGGGCCGCGGCGCACGGTGATGCGCTCGGGCGTAAACGGTGACCCCACAGTAACCCAGCTCACACCTGATCTCAACCGGGGGTGGGTTCACCCGTCCCTGCGCAGCGCCCTGGAGGTCTTCGCGGTGGCCACCGCGTTCCACGGGTCCTCGGGCCAGGGGTGTTTGGGGTAGCGGCCACGCATCTCGGCCCGGACCTGGGCGTAGGGCCCCGACCAGAAGGACGCGAGGTCATCGGTGATCGCGAGCGTGCTCCGCCCCGGGGAGAGCAGGTGGAACTGCACGGGCACACGCCCGGCCACGACGCGCGGCGTCTGCGCCCACCCGAAGCACTCCTGCAGTTTCACCGCGACCACCGCCGGACGGGCGGGTTCGTCCTCCGAGAAGACCGCCGGGTAGTCGATCCGGGCGGTGTTCCCGCTGGGAACCATGAGCCGCTGGGGGACCAGCTCGTCCAAGCGCGCCGCCTCCGGCCAGGGCAGCAGCCTGCGCAGCGCATCGACCACGCGGATCGACCGCAGCGACCCGCCACGCGCCACGTCCCGCAGTTCGGGGGCGAGCCATTCGGTCACGCGCTCGACCAGGGCGGCGTCGTCGACCGCGGGCCACGGCTCCCCCAGGTGACGACGCAGCAGCGCGAGCCGGGCGCGCAGCCCGCGGGAAGCGTCGTCCCACGGCAGCAGGTCCAGGCCCTCGGCGGCGAGCGCGGCGCGGATGGCGGGCACGGCCGTGTCCGGATCCGCGCGGACGGGCGTGGCGGAGAGCTCGATCGCGCCCACCGCACGCACCTCGCGGGTGCTCACGCGACCGTTCGAGAAGCTCGCGCGCGTCTCAGTGCGGGCAAGCGGACCGGCGGCGAGCTGCGCGTGCGCCAGGTCCAGGGGTGCCGCCGCACGGATCACCGCGCCGGTGCCCGCGGCAACCCTGCCCGCGGCGCGCGTCAGTTCGGCGACGGCCAACCACTCGTGGTGACGCAGCGGGCTCCTGGTCTCCAGCCCCGCGCGTGTTCCGGAGGCGAGCAGCCACTGGTCCCCGTGGGCGTCCATCCGCCGGGCAATCCACTCGGGCCGCGCCAGGGCCACGACGACACCCTCCCGGACGTCGGCGGGCACGTCCGATTCCGGCCCGCGGGGCGGCGCGTCCGTGTTCTCCTCGGCTCCCTCCGCCGCACCGTCGCCCGCCAGCGCGGGGTGCGCCGCCATCCGTTCCAACCGCTGCGCCTCGCGGCGCCACCGAGCGGACTCGCCACCGCGGGAGGAACGCAGCCCGCGCACCAGCGCGGGGACGTCCGCGGCGGGCACGCGGACGCCGTCGGAGACGGCGGCGATGACCTCCGCCGCCGTTCTAGCACCCACGAGGTCCGCTCCGTCCAATAGGGCGCGACCCCAGCGGGGTTCCACCGGCAGGGAGACCAGCAGGCGTCCGAGGCCGGTGGCGCGGCCGTCCTCGGCTACCGCGCCGAGGCGCGTCAGCTCGGCTTCGGCGTCCGCGCGGGCACGGGGCGGCAGCGGGTCCGGCAGGGCCATCCCCTCACCTCCCGGTGAGCCCCACACGGCGAGCGCGAGGCACGCGGCGGTGAGGTCCGCCGTGCGCACCTCGGGAACGGAGTGGGCGGGCATGGCGCCCCAGGCGGCGTCGTCGTAGCAGCGCACCACCGTGCCCGGGCCCTGGCGAGCGGCGCGGCCGGCGCGCTGCTCGGCCGACGCCTTGGACGCCGAGACCGTGACGAGCCCGGAGATCCCGCGCCCGGCGTCCCGGCGGGGCTGGCGGGCCAGACCAGAGTCCATCACGAGGCGCACGCCGTTGACGGTGAGTGAGGACTCTGCGAGGGACGTGGTGACCACGATGCGCGGGCGCTCCCCCGGCGCGCGGCCCGCGACGGCGCGGTCCTGCTCGCGCGGGCTTAGCTGACCGTGCAGTTCCAGGACCTCGGCGTCGGTGAGGCCGCGCAGCTCGGCCGCCACACGGGAGACCTCCCGGGCGCCGGGGAGAAACACGAGGGCGTCCACGGTCGGGTCGGTGGCCACGGCGCGGGCATGAGCCGCCGCGGCGGTGCGGGCCACATGAGCCAGGAACGCGGGGGTGACACCCCGTTCGTCGAGGCGCTGCGGGCCCGGCGCCCACTCCACTGTGAGCGGATGCAGCGCGGACGGGCAGTCCACCACCGGAGCGGGCGCGTCCCCTCCCAGCAGGGCTGCAAACCGTTTCGCCTCCACCGTGGCGGACATGGCCACGAGCACGAGGTCCTCCCGCAGCTGCCGCAGCTCCGCGAGCATCCCCACGAGCAGGTCCGACTCCACGCCCCGCTCGTGCACCTCGTCCAGCACCACGGCCGCGGTCCCGGCCAGTTCCGGGTTCTGCAGCAGTCGGCGCAGCAGGATGCCGGGGGTCACGAACTCCACCCGAGTGGCCTTCGACGTCCTGCGCTCGCCCCGCACGCTCCAGCCGACGACGCCGCCCGGCTCCGTCACCGTGAGCGCGGCCAGCCGGCGCGCGGCGGCCCGAGCGGCCACCCGGCGGGGCTGGACGACGACGACGCGGCCGGTGACGGGATCAGCATCCGCACCGGACGCCCCTACGAGGTTTTCCCGGACCGCGTTGGACACCATCGGCGGCACGAGAGTGGTTTTGCCCGTCCCGGGCGGGGCCTGCACCACGGCCGCGCCCCCGCGCAGCGCCTCCTGCAGAGCCGGCACGGACTCCGCGAACGGCAGGCCCCGGCCGATCCGGCGGACGTCGAACGGGGCGGCACTCATGGGTTCTAGTATGGCCGAGCCCTCGGACGCGGTTGATAGGGTGGGCAGCCCCCGACGGAGAGGTGGGCATGGACTCGACCGCGAAACGTGGCCGCGCACTGGGCGTCGGCGCGATCGTCGCCGGTGTCATCCTGTTGGTGGTGACAGCGGTGACGGGAATGCTCACCTTCACGTTCCTCACCTTGACGTTCGTGGCCGTGGTCGTCGGGGCGTGCGCGGTCGCGATGGCGGGCCGCTCGAACGGCCACGACCGAGCAGCGGCGGCGGGCACAGCGACGTCAACGGACCCGACGCCGAGTGGGACGGCGCCCCGGCCACCTGCCTAGAGTGGTACCCATGACCAACGCGCAGCTTCCCGAGCAGGTATCCGAGATCTTCGACCCGCAGCAGTGGCGTCCGGTGCAGGGCTTCGAGGACCTGCAGGACATCACCTACCACCGCGGGGTGGAACGGGACGGGGACGTGGTCAGGGATCTGCCGTGGGTGCGGATCGCGTTCGACCGGCCCGAGGTGCGCAACGCATTCCGTCCCGGGACCGTGGACGAGTTGTACCGCAGCCTGGATCACGCCCGGATGTCCTCGGACGTTGGCGCCGTGATCCTCACGGGCAACGGCCCCTCCGCCAAGGACGGCGGGTGGGCGTTCTGCTCGGGCGGCGATCAGCGCATCCGCGGCCGGGACGGCTACCACTACGCCGAGGGTGAGACCGCGGACTCCATCGACCCGGCCCGCGCCGGACGCCTGCATATCCTGGAGGTCCAGCGCCTGATCCGCACGATGCCCAAAGTCGTGATCGCCGCGGTCTCCGGTTGGGCCGCTGGTGGCGGCCACTCGCTGCACGTGGTGTGCGACCTCACCATCGCGTCGAGCGAGCACGGCAAGTTCAAGCAGACGGACGCGACCGTGGGTTCGTTCGACGCCGGCTACGGTTCCGCCTTGCTGGCCCGCCAGGTGGGCCAGAAGTTCGCACGAGAGATCTTCTTCCTCGCGGATGAATATTCCGCCGAGGACATGCACCGGATGGGCGCGGTCAACCGGGTGGTCCCGCACGCGGACCTCGAGACGACGAGCGTCGAGTGGGCCCGCAAGATCACCGCTCAGTCCCCGCAGGCCGTGCGGATGCTCAAGTACGCGTTCAATCTCCCGGACGACGGCATGGTGGGTCAGCAGGTCTTCGCGGGCGAGGCCACCCGCATGGGCTACATGACCGACGAGGCCGTCGAGGGCCGGGACGCCTTCCTCCAGAAGCGCGACCCCGACTGGTCCGCGTTCCCCTACTACTTCTGAACATCACGGCATGTCGGATTATCCGAATGATCCCGCGTTGCCGGGTGAGCCCGTGCCGGCACCCGAGGCGCGTGCGCTGCCGAGCGACGTCGTCACCCTGGACGGGCCCGTCCCCGGGGACCCACTCGAGCTCGTACCGCGCCTGACCGCAGCCCTGTCCCGACCGGGCCCTGCGGTGGTCGTGGCGACGTCCGGCTCCACCGGGCGCCCCAAGAAGACCGTGCTGAGCACGCAAGCTCTCACGGCCTCCGGTCGCGCCACCGAGCGTGCCACGGCAGGCCCCGGTCAATGGTTGCTGTGCCTACCGGCGCACTACGTCGCGGGCATCCAGGTGCTGGCGCGCTCGGTGCTTGCGGGCACGCGCCCGGTCGCGATGCCCACCGAGCATTTCACCCCCGCCGCGTTCGCGGACGCCGCGCAGCGGCTCACCCATCCGGTGCGCTACGTCTCGGTGGTGCCTACGCAGCTGCAGCGCATTCTGGACCCGCGCGACGGCGCACCCGACCCGCGCGCCGTCGCCGCCCTCGCCCGCTTCGATGCCGTCCTCGTGGGCGGCTCCGCGCTGTACCCCGACCTCGCCGCGCGCGCCGCGGACGAGGGCGTGCACGTGGTGCGCACATACGGGATGTCGGAGACGTGCGGGGGCTGCGTGTACGACGACGCCGCGCTCGACGCCGTCACCGCCGGGATCGTCCCCGACGGCGCACCATCCAGCGCCGTACCCGACCCGAACGAGCGCCGGGAGGGCCGGATCTGGCTGGGCGGGGCGGCCGTGGCCGACGGCTACCTGGACGATCCCGCCCAGACCGCGGACCACTTCCGTGTGATCGGCGGCGTGCGCTGGTACCGCACGGACGACCTCGGTGTGCTGCGGGAGGACGGGACGCTCAGGGTGCTGGGCCGCACGGACGACGTCATCAACACCGGCGGTGTGAAGGTCTCCGCGGGACTGGTCGCGGCCGAACTGCAGCGTGATGAGCGGGTCCGCCAGGCACTCGTGCTCGCGGTGCCGCACCCGGAGTGGGGGCAGGCGGTCGCGGCGTTGATCGCGCTGCGGGAGGGCTCGGACCTCAAGGCCGTGGAGCATGAACTGTCCTCGGCGATCCGGGACGGGCTCGGAGCCCCCGCGGTGCCCAAGCTGTGGCGTCACGTGGCGCAACTGCCCATGCTGGCCACGGGGAAACCCGACCGCCGTTCCGCCGAAGCGTTGTTCGCGAGCCCCGATGTATAGCGCGCCGGCGTTCCACGGGGCCGGGGTGTGGCTGCCGACCGCGACAGGCCGGGCGGTCCTTCGCGACGACCCCACGGACGGGACGAGGTGACATCATGCCCGCGCACTCCCTCGACCTGGTGCTCTCCCCCGCCTCAGATGATCTGATCCGCTCGCGGTGGGCGGCACTGCACGGGGCCGGTCTACCGAGCCTCGCCACGCATCGCGGTGCGTCCAACGCCCCGCACATCACCGCACTGTCCGCGCCCTCGATGCCCGAACACGTCCTGGCCCGAGCACGGGAGGTGTTCTCCGCATTGTTGCCGTGTTCCGTGGACATCCCTGGGTTGCTCGCTGTGGGGCACGGGCCGTTCGTGCTCGCGGAGTCGGTGATTGTGCCACCCGGGGTCACGGAGGCCGTCCGCGAGCTGGAACGGATCGCGGCGGAGTCCCGACCCCCGGCGCGCCCGTGGGTTCCGCACCTGACCCTGGGTAAGCGACTCACCGCGTCTCAGGTGGGTAAGGCCTTGGAAGTACTCGCAGACGTGCCCGCACCGCGCGCGGTCGAGATCACGGGCCTGCGACGGTGGGATCCCGACCAGCGCGTCACCGCCATGGTGGTGGGCTGAACCGGACCGGGCGGCTTACCGCGTTCGCGCCGTCGTCATCCCTTGGGCTCGGCGAGACCGCGCATGTCTGACGCACTCAGGCGCCCCAGCGCCCGACCGGAATCCGCGACCGCCTCCACGGCCGGGCCGCTGAGACCGCCTGGGCTCATCGTGTCCCCGGAACGTGTGCACGTGCACAGCGCGTGAAACAATGACACGAACCCGTCCCCGTTCTCGAAAGGTTGCACCGTGGCCACACCAGCTCAGTGGGTCGAGGGAGCACGTCTGCGTACGCTTCCCATGGCCGCGGCCCCCGTGATCGCCGGCACCGCCGCCGCCCAGTGGATGGCTGCCGCACGGTTGGGCCCCGCGGTCCTCGCGCTGCTGGTCGCGCTGTTCCTGCAGATCGGGGTGAACTACGCCAACGACTACTCGGACGGCGTGCGCGGGACGGACGACGATCGCGTGGGCCCGTTGCGTCTGACCGGCTCCGGTGCGGCATCCCCCCGCGAGGTCAAGACCGCGGCGTTCGTGTGCTTCGGGCTGGCCGCGCTCGCGGGCATCGCGCTCGTGGTGGTCTCCCACCAGTGGTGGCTCGCCGCGGTGGGTGTCCTGGCGATCCTCGCGGCATGGGGCTACACGGGTGGCAAGAAGCCCTACGGGTACATGGGACTCGGCGATCTCTTCGTGTTCATCTTCTTCGGCCTCGTGGCCACCCTGGGTACTACGATCACCCAGGCCGGGCGGCTCAACCTGGAGTCGTGGGTCCTGGCGATCTCCACCGGGCTGTTCGCGTGCGCGCTGCTCATGGCCAACAATGTCCGGGACATCCCCGGGGACCGCGCCGTGGGCAAGAAGACCTTGGCCGTGCGTCTGGGCGATCCGAAGGCCCGGCTCACGTTCACCACGGAGCTGTTCGTGGGGATGGTCCTGCCGTTGCTGCTCGTGCCCCACAACCCGTGGGTGCTCCTGATTTATGCCGTGACGCCACTGGCCATCGGCGCGGCCGTGACCGTGCTCAGGACCACCGACCGGCGCGAGCTGATCCCCGTGCTCAAGCAGTGCGGTTTCATCAACCTGGGAGTGACCGTGCTCTACGCGATCGCAGTGCTGGTGCACCAGTACCTGGGCTGACACTCCCCGCCGCTTGAATCATGGCGTCGTGCTCCGGGTGTGCGCCATCGCGACCGCTGAAGTGCCCCGGGCCAGAACCCCGCGGGCGGACGCTCAGACGTCCTTGCGAGCCTCGCGGTCCGTGTAGGAGTCCTCGATCTCCTGGTCCTCCAGGGCCACCCGGTTGGTGGGCTTGGGGGTGCGTGAGATCCATCGGTGGAAGTCCTGGCCCGCGGCGTAATGCAGCTTGGGGAAGAAGATGTAGCAGATCGCGAAGGCCGCCACCACGGCCGCGATCCCGGAGAAGACCAACCCCAGCCCCAGGTACATGCACAGCAGGAAGAGCACCACCAGGATGCCCAGGCGCAGCAGGGAATACTTCACGAAGTTCACCCAACCATTCTACGGGCCCGCCCTGGGTGCTTCCCGGGCACCGTGGTTGCCTGCGAGAAGCCCCGATCTGGACAGGACGTTGCCCGTGCGGGGCATCTGCCTCGGACGCCCTCCCCGCTCAAGGCCCCGGCCCTGGTCAGGGCGCCTTCCTGCCCGGGCCCGATCCGGACGGGACGCGCTCCCCCACCCGCCGCGCTGACCCGAAGAGGAACTGCCCAGTCCACTCCCCTAGGATGATCCGCATGGGCAGAGCGATCCTGATCATCGGAGCAGGCGCCCTCGCTGTGGGCGTCATCATTTACGCGCTCATCGAGTGCGCGCAGTCGGACAAGTACGCCGTGCGGGCCATTCCCAAGTGGGGTTGGCTGTTGGTGATCCTGCTGTTGCCGGTGGTCGGGGCGGTGCTGTGGCTCTTCTTCGGCCGCCCCCGCAAGGACGACGCCGCCCGCGAACCCCAGCGCGGCCGCGGCCCGGACGACGACCCCCAGTTCCTGCGCAACCTCGAGGAGCGGCGCAAGCAACAGGAACGCGCTCGCAAGCTCCAGGAATGGGAGAACGAACTCAAGCGCACCGGTCGCGCCCCGGGCGAACGCCCCGACGCCGAGGAACCGGTGTTGGATCCCTCCGACCCGCGCCTCGCTGCTCCCTCCCCCGACCACCCGGCGGATGATGTCCGCGCGAACGACCCGGACGACGCCGCCCCCCGCAGCGGCTCCCACTCGGAAGACTCAGACGCCCCCCGGGACGATCCCGACGCGGACGGCCTGGACCCCGACGATCCGCGCGGCGACGACTCGCGTCCCGGTGGTTCCACTCCCCGCTAACGAGCCCGAGATACCCACTGAACATGACGTGAGCCCCGCCCCATGAGGGACGGGGCTCACCTGTTTCGCGAACTCATGTCACGGGCTCATGCCCGCGGAGGACTCACAGGCCCGAGTACGAGTGCAGGCCCGGGAACAGCGTGTTGACCACCGTGAAGTTGAACACCACGCACAGGTAGCCCGCGATCGACAGCCACGCGGAACGATTGCCGTTCCAGCCGCGGGTCACGCGCGCGTGCATGTAGGCGGCGTAGACGGTCCACACCACGAAGGTCCAGACCTCCTTGGTGTCCCAACCCCAGAACCGACCCCAGGCCTGATCCGCCCAGATGGCACCGGCGGCAAGGGTGAAGGTCCAGAACACGAATCCCACGGAGTTGAGCCGGAACGAGAAGTTCTCGAGGGTCACGGACGTGGGCACGGCCCGCAGGAAGCCCAGACGGGCGTCCTCGCCGGCGGCCAGCTTCTTCTCGCGGCGGGACTGCAGCAACTGCAGCACGGCCATCGCGAACGTGATGGTGAAGATCCCGGAGGCCGCGACCGCGATGGACACGTGGATGATGAGCCAGTAGGACTGCAGCGCGGGCTGCAAGGGGGACACGGGGGTCGGGAACGCGATCGTGGCCAGACACAGCATGATGAGCACGAGGCCGGAGACCATGGGTCCCACGAAGCGCAGGTCCTTGAAGAACAGCGTCACGAGGTACACGCCGGCCACCACCAGGGCGCCCGTGGTGCAGAACTCGTACATGTTGGCCCACGGCACACGGTCCGCGGCGACACCGCGGGAGACCACCGCGAACGCGTGCAGCAGGAACGCGATGACCATGAGGGTCACGGCCACACGGGCAGCCGGGCGGCGGCTGTTGTGCTGGTAGTCCAGCGCCTCGAACTCGTTCACGCCTTTGGCGCCATCCGCCGAGGTCCGGAACTCATCCGCGACGGACTCACCGGTCCCCGCGCCGTCGCCGGACGCACCCCCGGCGGAAGAGCGAGTGAACGCGGAACGCGACACCGTGGAACCGACCGTGGCGGAACCCGCCGCCCGGGCCCCGGAATGCGCGGCCGTGGCGCCCACGAGTTCCTTGGCCTCGCCCTCGGCGGTGTCACGCCGGGCACGTTCAGTCAGGCCGAGGGTCTTGGAGTGGGAGGCCATGTCCCACACGAAGGCCACGAACACCACCAGGTAGGTCATGGCGGCCAGGAGCATGAACCATTCGCTCCAGTTGCCCAAGGTCACGTTGATGTTGCTACCCATTAGTTCACGCCTTCGAATTCAGGTGGAACTCCCGCACGCCGCGGTCCTCCCACAATGACGTCCACAGAGCTGTCAGTTTTTCCGCTTCCGCGCCCAAGCGGTGGTCCTCGCCACGCGCCAACAGTCCGTACTCCA
Source organism: Kocuria sp. CPCC 205261 (assembly GCF_040981025.1). Classification (NCBI taxonomy): domain Bacteria; kingdom Bacillati; phylum Actinomycetota; class Actinomycetes; order Micrococcales; family Micrococcaceae; genus Kocuria; species Kocuria sp. CPCC 205261. The sequence continues at coordinate 446,326 of NZ_JAVKPU010000001.1, forward strand.
GAACAGTACACCGCACCCCGTTGGCGTCCTCCGTGGTGGTGGCCCGCACCCACGCCCTCCGGCGCGCGATGAACAGGCTCATGATGAGCCCGATGAACGCGAGCACGAAGGAGATGAACGCGGGGATCCGCCCGGGGTCGCTGTGCACGTCCAGACCCACGTAGCGCTTCACGTCCAGGAACTCCACGCTGCCCTTGCCGTTGGGCAACTGCACCTCGCGGTGTTGACCGTCCAGCAGGATGGGCCCGTTGGCCGAAGTCATGGAGTTCAGTTCCGTGAGGTTCTCGGTGTTGAGCACGTACACGTTCTGCGGTTGCCCGCTGTCCAGGCCCAGGTCCCCGTAGAACGAGGACAGGATCAGCGCGGGGTTGTTCAGCGCGGGGTCCGCGGAGCGCGGGATCTCCCCCGGCTCCGAGACGGCCGTGGGCAACAACAACCCCACGAACCCGAGCTGATCGGGGCGGGCGTCCGGGGCCTTGAGGGTCAGCGAGGACGTGTACACGGAGTCCGAGGGGACCGTGACCACGGGGCCCTCGTAGGCCACGTTGCCCTCCCCGTCCGTCACGCGGATCACGGGCGCGTAACCGTTGCCTACCAGGTACACCTTGGTGCCGTTGACGTTGAGGGGCTTGTTGACCGCGAGGTTCACGTCCTGGGGTGTGGCCCCGGGTTCGTCCGTGACGGTCAGGTCCGCGTTGAAGTCGGTGGGCTGACCGTAGTGCCGGGGATCCGAGGTGTCCCGATTGAACGTGGCCTGGAAGTTGTTGAGCCGCACCGAGAAGGGGTTGAGCCAGTCCGGGTCGAAATTGGTCCCCGGGTTGAAGGAGTCGTAGTCCACGAGGGTGTTCACGAAGGACTCCCCCTCCACGATGATCTTCTGCCCCTTGTACCCGAACAGGGCACCGATCGCCACGGAGACCAACACGCCCAGCAGCGCTACGTGGAAGAGGATGTTGCCCACTTCCTTGAGCATCCCGCGCTCGGCCGCGACCGACGGCGCCGCGGAGCCCAGGTCCTGTGTCTGCACCCGGTAGCCGCGCTTCTTCAGGGCGGCGGCGGCCTGCTCGACGGCGTCGTCCGGGGAAGGTGCGGCAGCGCCGTCGCGCCCGCCCAGCATGACCTTGCGGTACTGCGGCAACCGGGAGATCCGGCGCGGGGTGCGCGGCGGCTTGGAACGCCACGCCTTGAAGTGCTGGACGGCGCGCGGGAGCACGCAGCCCACGAGCGAGATGAACAGCAGGAGGTAGATCGCGGAGAACCAGTAGGAGGAGAAGACGTCGAACAGCTGCAGGCGGTCCAGCCACGGACCCATGGCGGGGTTCGCCTCGATGTAGCTGGTCACCGCGTCCGGGTCCTGGACCCGCTGGGGGAACAGGGATCCCGGGACCGCGGCGATCGCGAGCAACAACAACAGCACGAGGGCCGTGGACATCTTGGTCAGTTGCCGCCAGGCCCACCGGGCCATGCCGAGGGGACCCAGTGAGGGGACCTCCACGTCGGAACGCTGCGCCTTCTTCGGGCGTGGCATGCGCGTCTCGGTCATATCGGCATCACCCAATCGGTTACGAATTCGGACTGGACCCACGAGACCAGTGCGGACCACACGCCCGTGGCCATGGCGGCCCCGATGAGCACGAGCACGGCACCGCCCACGCGCTGCAGCGTGAGACGGTGCCTGCGGAAGAAGGACATGGCCCCCATGCCCCGGCGCAACGCCAGGGCGATCAGCACGAACGGGACGCCCAGTCCCAGGCAGTAGGCGGTGGTGAGCACCACGGCCTTGCCGGTGGACGCGCCGTCCACGTAGACGAGCGCCTGCACCGCGGCGAAGGTCGGGCCGATGCACGGGGCCCACCCCAGACCGAAGGCCATCCCCAGGAGGGGCGCACCCCACAGCCCCGGGGGCGGGCGGCGCTCGATCTTGCGGTCACGCTGGAACCACGAGAAACCACCCATGAAGACCACGCCCATGAGCATCACCAGGATCCCGAGCACCACCATGATCCACTGCTGGCCCAACAACCACGCGAACGCGCCGAGCTGCGCGAGCACCACGGACATCAGCACGAACACCGCGGAGAACCCCAGGACGAACAGCACCACGCCCGTGAGGATCCGCCCGCGCCGTTGTTCCCGCAGGTCCACCCCGGTGAGCCCGGTGATGTAGCCCAGGTACCCGGGTACTAGGGGCAGCACGCACGGTGAGGCGAAGGAGACGAATCCCGCGAGCAGCGCCACGGGCAGCGCGGCAATCAGTGAACCGTCGAGGACGACCTCGGCGAAGGGATTGCCGTTCATGCGGACTCAGCCACCGTGTCCTTGATCAGGGCGTCCAGGGTGGATTTGTCCGCTTTGCCCAGCACGCGGGCGGCCACGCGACCCTGCTCGTCCAGAACGAGGGTCGTGGGGACGGCCTGCGGCGGGACGTAGTCGCTCAGTGCGAGCAGCACGGCCCCGTTGAGATCGGACGCGGAGGGGTAGTCCACCCCGTAGTTGCGTTCGAACGCCTCCGCGGTGGGCTGCTGGTCGCGCAGGTTCACGCCCAGGAACTGCGCGCGGTCCTGGTACTCGTGGTGCAGGGCCACGAGGTCCGGGGCCTCCGCGCGGCACGGCGCGCACCCTGCGTACCAGAAGTTCACGACGGCGGGCTTGCCGCGCAGGCTCTCGGCGCTCACGGTGCTGCCGTCGAACATCTCGGCCTCGAACTGCACGGGCTCCCCGCGCTGCTCCGGCGCGTACTCGCTCACGGAACCGTCACCGGCCACGTAGCCCTTCTCGCCGCCGGCGTTGGCCTGCTGGGCGAGGCTGTCGTTGCCCGAGGACGAGCACCCCGCGAGCGCGAGCCCCAGACACACCACCACGGCGACCGCTCCCGTGCGCACTCGGGCACGGGCAGGCAGGGAACGGGCGGATGAACAACGCGGAGAAGTCACGGGGAGAACACCTGGGAAGAGGTCGTGGGGTGAGAGATCAATTATGACCCGGGAAGCTGATTGACGCCTGGATAGAGGTGGGCGGCGGGTTCCCGGTAGGAGACCTCCGGGACCTGCGCGGCGTCCACGTCCTCGAACGTTAAGGACGTCAGGGACGCGAGGTTGCACTCACGCCGCCGCGGGTCGTGCGGCAACGGACGGCCCTGCGCGGACAACCGCGTGAGCCAGATCGGCAACTGGTGGGACACGGCCACGGCCTGGGCGCCGTCGCCACCGCGGCGCACCGCGTCCCGGGCGAGTTCCCGCACGGCCTGTGCCATGCGCTCGACCTGCGCCTTGTAGGGCTCACCCCACGAGGGCCGCAAGGGGTTGAGCATGTAGGGCCAGTGCTTGGGCTTGGCGAGCTCACGCCCGGTCACGTGCAGACCCTGGAAGTGGTTGGCCGGTTCGATCAACCGCTCGTCCGTGCGCACCTCGAGCCCCAGCTCGCGGGCCACGGGTGCGGCAGTCTCCCGCGTGCGGGTCAGCGGCGAGCACGCCAGCAGAACGATCCGATCGCCATCCTGGACCCGCCGGGCCAGGTCCGCCGCGGCCGCCTCGGCCATCCGAGCGCCCTTCTCGGACAGGTGGTAGTCCGGGAGCCGCCCGTAGACCACGTGCGCGGGGTTGTGGACCTCGCCGTGGCGCAGGAGGTGAACGGTTGCTGAAGGCATGCCCCCAGTGTCTCAAACCCCGCTGTCAGCCCCCAATCGGCCCCCTCGGCACGGAACTGACCCCGTCAGGACAGCACTGCGCGTCAGGACAGCACGGCGCGCAACCGGGCGGCGTCGATGCGCAACCGGTCCCACGGGGCTCCGTCCACGAAGACCACGGGGATGTACTCGGCGTAGTCGCGCAGCAGCTGCGGATCGCCCGTGATGTCCCGCTCGCGGTACTCGCTGCCCGTCTGCTCGCACACCCCGGTCACGACCTCGCGCGCGTCCTCGCACAGATGACATCCCGGTTTGGTCAGCAGCGTCACTGTGTGCGCCGGGCGCGGGCGGGTCCAGTCCGCGCCGGAGAGCAGGGGCGTACGACGTCGCTCGCGCCCGTCCTGCCGCCCCGCGGCACCGGCGCCCGCGCCGGTTCCACGCGCCGTCGCCGTTGCGGGAGCCGTCGTCGTCCCGCGCGTCGTCCCGCGCGTCGTCGCCGCTGCGGGTTCCGCCTGCACGGCGGGGCCCGGTTCGGCCGGACGGGCGGGATCGAGACGGTCGGGGCTCACGGGCTGCTGCGTCATGCGGCCCATGCTACGCACGCGGACACTGCGCACACGGTGAAGGCCCCGTTCCCATAGCGGGAACGGGGCCTATCACGGGCGCGCTTACTTCTTGTTACGGCGCTGGTGACGAGTCTTGCGAAGCAGCTTGCGGTGCTTCTTCTTGGACATGCGCTTGCGGCGCTTCTTGATGACCGAACCCATAGGATCCCTCACAGTTCTCTGGACAGTGGTATTTGCTGGGGGCCGCGGGTGAACACCGCCCCGCCCCTGCTAACGCGGGGGCAACATACGTTTAACGGCAAACTACTGGCCTACCTTACCGTGCGACCCCGCCGGGCCCGAAAACGGGCACTCAGGCGCTCGCGCGGCGATCGGCGTCGAGTTCCTCGTCCTGCTCTGGCCGCCCGTCCTGCTCCGTGACGGAACGCCCCCGCGGCGTGGCCGTGCGCTTGTCCCGGGACGACGCCACACGGTCCAGCGAGCGTGGTTCCGCGACCGAGGCGCGGGAGTCGTCCGGGTCCACGCCGGCTTCCTCGTACTGGTAGGTGATGTGTTCGGCCACGAGGCGGGCGGCCAGGTTGTGGTCCCCCGCTTCGAGGGCGCCCACGATGGCCCGGTGTTCGGCGCGGATGCGGCTGGACGTGGTGCTCCACAGAGGCACATGACCCACGAGTGCCAGGGTGTACTCGTAGATCGAGTCCCGCAGGGCGGTGAACAATGCCGCGTTCACCGCGTTGCCGCCCGCCTTGACCAGCGCGATGTGGAAGCTCACGTAGAGGTGGTGGAACTGCTTGAGCCCCAGGTCCTCGTCCATCTGCGCCATGATCGCGTGCAATTCCTCGCGCGGGATGCTGTGCTTCTCGGCGTTCTCGAGGGCCGAGGTCTCGAGCATCACGCGAGTCTGGACGATGTCACGCAACGGGTGCTGCGACGTCGCTATGTGCAACTGCAGTGCGGGACCCGCGGACGCGGCCGGTTCGCGCACCAGGATGGGGAGAATGCTGCGGTGCGGGCCCTCGAAGAGTTTGACGATGCCCTGGGCCTCCAGGATCTTGAGGGTCTCACGCATGGAGTTGCGGGACACCCGGAAGATCGCGGCCAGGTCCTTGTCGGTGGGCAGTCGTTGACCCAGCACCAGGTTTGCGTCGAACAGCTCGTTCTCGAGCCATTGCAGAACCTCTCGATGCGTTGCCATATACCCCACCCTAAACGTCGTACGGCGCCCGACCGCCGTATGGCACGGTCGGGCGCCCGGCGCGCCGCTCTCCGGACGCGGCCGTGCTCAGATGATGCCCTGGGCCACCATGGCCCGGGCGACCTTGAGGAACCCCGCGATGTTCGCACCGGCCACGTAGTTGCCCGGCATCCCGAACTCCTCGGCGGTCTCCGCGCAGCGATCGTGGATCCCGCGCATGATCTCCCGCAGGCGTTGCTGCGTGTAGTCGAAGCTCCACGAGTCGCGGGACGCGTTCTGCTGCATCTCGAGCGCGGACGTGGCCACACCACCGGCGTTGGCGGCCTTACCCGGCGCGAACAGCACGTCCGATTCCTGGAACCGACGCACGGCCTCGGTGGTGCACGGCATGTTGGCACCCTCGGCGACGGCCACGATCCCGTTCTCGAGCAGGGTCTTGGCCTGACGGCCGTTGAGCTCGTTCTGCGTGGCACACGGCAGCGCGACCGTGCCGGGGACGTCCCACACCGAACCGTCGGAGACGAATCGGGCGCTCGAGCCGCGCCGTTCGGCGTACTCGCTGATCCGGGCCCGCTCAACCTCCTTGACCTGCTTGAGCAGCTCGAGGTCGATGCCATTGCTGTCCACCACGTAACCGCTCGAGTCCGACGCCGTGAGCGCCTTGGCGCCGAGCGACTGGGCCCGCTCGATCGCGTAGATCGCCACGTTGCCCGAACCGGAGACGATCACGTCCCGGCCCTCGAGGTCCAACCCGCGGGTCTTGAGCATCTCCTCCGCGAACATCACCGCACCGTAGCCCGTGGCCTCGGTGCGCACGAGCGAACCGCCCCAGGACAGGCCCTTGCCCGTGAGCACACCGGACTCGTAGCGGTTGGTGATGCGCTTGTACTGACCGAAGAGGTACCCGATCTCACGCCCGCCCACGCCGATGTCACCGGCGGGGACGTCCGTGTACTCACCGATGTGGCGGTACAGCTCGGTCATGAAGGACTGGCAGAACCGCATGATCTCCGCGTCACTGCGCCCGGACGGGTCAAAGTCCGATCCACCCTTGCCGCCGCCGATGGGCATGCCGGTCAGCGCATTCTTGAAGATCTGCTCGAAACCCAGGAACTTCACGATGCCCAGGTACACCGACGGGTGGAACCGCAAGCCACCCTTGTAAGGACCCAGCGCGGAGTTGAACTCCACCCGGAACCCGCGGTTGATGTGCACCTGGCCCTGGTCGTCCATCCACGGCACACGGAAAATGATCTGACGTTCGGGTTCGCAGATACGCTCCACAATCGCGGAGTCCAACAGATCCGGATGGCGAGCCACCACGGGACCCAACGACTCGAAGACCTCGTCCACGGCCTGGTGGAACTCGGACTCACCCGGGTTGCGCGCCGTGACGATCTGTCGGATGGGGATCAGTTTCTCGTGCATGTCTCTCCTGCCCTCTTGAAAGGTCTGCGGCTCCCACTCAACCGCGGCGTGAACCGCGGTTGCGGCGCCGGAAACCCGTCAGAGTGGACAGCAGACCACTCTGACGGCGATGCGCGGCCCCGCGAGGTCGGATGAGCTCCGCGATCTCGGGCGAGTTCGTCTCCGGGGAGACAGCGCGGGGCTCTGCATCGTGGGGCTCGGCATCATGCGCGGCACGGGGCTGCGCAACGGGCTCGGTGTGGGCACCGTCGTCCAGACTATCCCCTGTGACCTGGGCCTCCCGTTCGCCGGCCAGGCCGTCCGGATCAGCGGAATTGATAGCTTCTTCGGTGACTCCCGAGCTGAACTGCACGACTTTCTCGGACTCCTGGGATGATTCGTCGAAAAACTCGGCTTCTGCGGGCGTCTCTGTTTCGCCTGAATTTTCTTCCGGACGAGGGTCATCGACCGGGGATCCGGGGGTGACCGTGGGAGCGGGGATGTCCAGGACCTCGGGATCGTCCGAGGTGTTGGTGGCCTCCGCGGCCTCCGTCGTGACGTCGGTGACCTCCGCCGTGAACCACGGCAGGGACCGCTCGGGTTCGCGCACAGGTTCCTGGGCGGCGTCGAGGTCAGCGGCCTCGACACGTACGGGCTCCGGGCGCGGGGCGTCCTCGGGCGACGGTGCGGCGTCATGGTCGGTCGACTCGGCGGAGGCGTCCGTGGTCAGCTGCGCAGCGTCGTCGACGGCCAGCTGCGCAGCGACGTCGTTCGCCATGGCGGGCTCATCGCCCTCGGCCGGGGCGGACTCGCGCGTATCCGTCACGGGAGTGTCCGCCTCGTTCGCGGCGGCGACCAGCTCGTTCACCCAGTCGAGCACGGCCACGAAGGGCTCGGCGGTGAGGTTGTAGAAGCGCTTCTGTCCCTGGGCGCGCGTGGTGACCATCCCGGCGTCGCGCAGGACCTTGAGGTGCTTGGACACCGTGGGCTGGGAGACCTCGAGCGCGGTGACCAGTTCGCCCACCGGCCGGGGCCCGCCGCACAGGGCCGTGAGGATGCGGCGTCGGGTGGGGTCGGACAAGGCGGAATATGCGTCGTGGGACATGGGATTCACCTTAGACGGGCTGCCCACCCCGACCCAATCAGACCTTCCCGTCACGGGTCGGTCCCACCAGCGTCAGCCCTGCCAGGGTCAGTCGTACCAGGGGTCCAGTCCCCACTGGGGAAAGACCTCCTTGCGCGTGGCCATGATGCTGCGGTCGGTCTCGTCACTGGGGTCGTAGCCGATCTCCCACGAGCGCCACCAGATGTCGACGTCGTCGCCCATGCGCTCGGGCGGGCGCCCGCCGTACTTTTCGGCCATGTAGCTGCGCCACGCCTGCGGGACCGGCGTGTTCACGTCCACGGGGTATCCCGAGGCGACCCCCACGAGGTGCGCCCACGAGCGGGGAACGGCGTCGTGGCAGTCGTACCCGCCGCCACCCGTGGCGATCCACCGGCCCTCACATAATTCCGCCGCGAGCTCGGACACCGCCAACGCGATCTGACGCTGCCCGTCCACGCTCATGCGTAAATGGGTCAATTCGTCCTGGAAGTGGGAGTCGCAGCCGTGCTGGGAGACGATCACCTCGGGACGGAACTCGCGCGCGATCGGGGGGACCACGGCGTCGTACGCTCGAAGCCACTGGGAGTCGTCCGCGCGCGTGGGCATGGCCACGTTGACCGCGGTGCCGGCCGCCGCCCCGGAGCCGATCTCGTTGGCGAAGCCCGTGCCCGGGAACAGGGACAGGCCCGTCTCGTGCAGGGACACGGTCATCACGCGGGGCTCGTCGTAGAAAATCGACTGGGTGCCGTCCCCGTGGTGGCCGTCCACGTCCACGTAGAGCACGCGCTGCACTCCGTTGTTCAAGAGATGCTGGATGGCCACGGCGCAGTCGTTGTACACGCAAAAACCTGAGGCCTTGTCCGCCGCGGCATGGTGCATGCCACCGCCGAAGTTCACGGCGTGGACCACGGAACCGCTCAGCAGGTCCACGGCACCCTGGTAGCTGCCGCCCACCAGGCGCGCACTCGATTCGTGGATGCCCTCGTAGCCGGGAGTGTCCTCGGTGCCCAAACCGCATTCGGGGATCTGCCGCGTGGGGTCCTCCGAGACGGCGCGCACGGACTGCACGTAGGTCTTGGTGTGCACGAGTTCCAGGACGGAGTCGTCCGGGACCTCGGGGACGGTGACCCGCACGTTGGGCGCGGTGTCCAGGCCCAGGTTCTGCACCAACCGCATGGTCGCGTCCAGGCGGGTGGGGCTCATGGGGTGGTAGTCCCCGAAGTTGTACTGGAGCAGCCGGGGATCCCAGTAGACACTGGTGGGGTAGACGGCATCCTTGCCCGTTGTCGCGGAGCTCACACCTCCATTAGAACACTCACGCGCGTGCGGCAGTCGCTGCAGCGCACTGTGACGGGGGATACTGGGGGTCGTTGCGCCGATCCACCCCCGCGGGACCGTAGGATTCCGCGTGACCCGACCGTCCATCGGATCCCGCGAGGAGGTGCCGTGAGCGAGCTCGAACAACCCAACGCCGTCGAGGAGCCTGCATCCCCCGCGCCCTCCGATGAACCGCTGACCACACGCACGGCGCGAGGCATCCGGGACTTCGTGGACCAGATCGCGAGTTCCTCGCCCGCGCGGCTCGCGGTGATCGTGTTCGTGATCGTGGACCTGGGCTTCGCGGCCCTGTTGTGGCTGCCCTTGTCCGCCAATCCCGGTCAGGAGACCCGGTTCGTGGACGCCGTGTTCACCGCGACCTCCGCCGTGACCGTGACCGGACTGACCACGGTGTCCACGGCCGCGCAGTGGTCCGTGTTCGGCCAGGTAGTCATCCTGATCGCCATTCAAGTGGGCGGTCTGGGCACCCTGACGCTCACGTCCATCCTGGCGCTGGCCATCGGGCGCAAGCTCGGGCTCAAGTCCAAGCTCATCACTCAGGAGGCCCTCAACATCGGGCGCTTGGGTGAGGTCGGCTCGCTGCTGCAGATCATTGTGATCACCTCCGTGAGCATCGAGGCCGCCCTGGCGCTCGTGCTCTCCGTGGGGTTCCTCGCCGAAGGAGAACCCCTGGGAACGGCCCTGTGGCACGGGGTGTTCTACGCGATCTCGAGCTTCAACAACGCCGGGTTCACGCCCCACACGGACGGGCTCGTGCCCTACGACCACGCCGGGCCCACCGCGTGGCTCATCCTGCTGCCCGTGTGCATCGGGGTGATCGTGGGGTCCCTGGGCTTCCCCGTGATCTTGGTGCTGCGTCAGGTGGGGTTCCGGTTCACCCGGTGGAACCTCAACGCCAAACTCACCGTGGTCACCACCGCCGCACTGTTGCTGCTGGCGTGGGTGCTGTTCACGGCCATCGAGTGGGCCAACCCGGACACCCTGGGCGGACAGTCCGTCCCCGAGCGGATCTTCCAGGGGTTCTTCGCGTCCGTGATGATGCGCTCGGGCGGCTTCAACCTGGTGGACATGACCAACACGTCCCAGGTCACGCTGTTGCTCACGGACGCCATGATGTTCGCCGGCGGCGGTTCCGCGTCCACGGCCGGTGGGATCAAGGTGACCACACTCGCCGTCGTCTTCCTGGCCATCCTCGCGGAGGCCCGCGGCGACCAGTCCGTGATCGCGTTCTTCCGCACCATCCCTGACTCCGTGCTGCGCATCGCGATCTCCGTGATCATGATGGGCGCCTCCGTGGTGCTGCTGGGTTCGAGCATCATGGTCGCCCTGACCCACATGCCCCTGGACCACGTACTGTTCGAGGTCATCTCCGCGTACGCCACGTGCGGTCTCAGCACCGGTGTGTCCGCGGGCGCCCCGGACGCCGGGAAGTACGTGCTGTCCGTCATCATGCTCATCGGCCGCATCGGTACCAACACCGTGGCCACGGCCCTGGCCCTGCGCTCGCGGCGCCGGCTCTACACGTACCCGGAAGAGAGGCCCATCATTGGCTAAGAACTCCTCCCACTCCGTCCCCGTCCTGGTGGTGGGCCTCGGGCGTTTCGGCTCGGCCACGGCCCTGCAGCTGATCCAGCAGGGGCGCGAGGTCCTCGGCGTGGAACGCGACGCCGCCCTCGTGCAGAAGATGTCCGGCCAGCTCACCCACGTGGTCGAGGCCGACGCCACGGACATCGACGCCCTGCGCCAGCTCGGCGCCGCCGAGTTCTCCTCCGCCGTGGTGGGTGTGGGCACGTCCATCGAGTCCTCGGTGCTGACCACCGCAAACCTCGTGGACCTGGGGATCGACCGGATCTGGGCCAAGGCCATCTCCCCCGCCCACGGCAAGATCCTCGCGCGCATCGGCGCCCACCACGTGATCTTCCCCGAGGCCGACGCCGGGCGCCGCACCGCCCACCTGGTCTCCGGGCGGCTCCTGGACTACATCGAGTTCGACGACGACTTCGCGATCGTCAAGATGTACCCGCCCCGGGAGACGCAGGGGTTCACGCTGGGCGAGTCCGACATCCGCTCCAAGTACGGCGTGACCGTGGTGGGTGTGAAGTCCCCGGGCGAGGACTTCACCTACGCCCGCCCGGACACCACGGTCAGCTCGCGGGACCTGCTCATCGTGTCCGGGCACGTTGACCTGATCGAACGGTTCGCCGCACGCCCCTGACCCGGTTGCGTCTCGGCGGGCCGTTGTGATCCGGCATCACGGCCCGACGCCGGTCGGCGCCGGTCAGCGTCGACCGGCACGCCCTCCTGGGTGACCGGCGTGACCGACGCCCGCGAGCGACGTCGTCCCACGCTACGGCGTACGCGCGTGATGCTACCCCGCGTTACTCAGCATCCGACGGCGCGGCCGTCATGGCCCGCGTGGCGAGCGCCATGATCCCGGGGACGCCGGCGCGGCCGAACGCCCGGCGCTGACGGCTCGCCCCATTACCGCGCTCGAGGATGTGGCGCACCCCCGCCTCGGCGAAGCGACGGTCCTCCTGCGAGGTGTAGTGCCCGCTCACCCGTTCCAGCAGGGTGCTCACGAGTTCCTCGGCCGGGACCAGGGTGGCCGTGACAGGATCCAAAAGCCGACCGCTCAGCCCCCACCGGGCGGACTGCCACAGTGCGATGTCCAGGTACTCCTGGGTGAACGCGACCGCGGGCGGTGTCTCGAGCGCGTAGTTCGCGAGGGCGCGCGTGAGCACCGCGATGGCCACCGAGTCCTGGGCCTCCAACTGGACGTCGCACGCGCGGATCTCCAGGGTGCCGTGGCGGTGGGACAACCGGGCGAGCCAGCTGAGACTCGCGGGGCCCTCCACGGCGTCGAACGCGGTGAGCATGGCCACTCGCGAATCGTAGTCGTGCAGGTCCTGGAAGTGGGGCGGCACGCCGTTGGTCATCCAGCGGCGGTAGTGGATGGAACGCCAGCTCTCGAACCCGGATTCCACGCCCCGCCACACGGGCGAGTTCGCACCGATGGCCACGAGCACGGGCAACCAGCCCCGCAGCCCGTTCAGGGCACGCACCGCGACCTCCAGGTCCGGGAACCCCAGGTGCACGTGCATCCCGCTGATGTACTGGTCCGCCGCGATGGCCGGGGTCTGGCCGGCAAGTCGCTGGTAGCGGGCGTCGTGGGTGATCTGCGCGGGTTCGGGCCGCAGGTCCGGGGCTGCGGCGACGCCCACCACGTCCATGCCCATGGCGTTCGTGGCCTCGCGCAGCGCCGTGCGGAACTCCACGAGCGAGTCCACTGCCGTGGCGGCGTCGCGGAACACCGGGGAGGTCTCCTCGACCTGACACGAGAGCCATTCCGGGGTGGCCGCACCGCCGCCAGCGGTCAGCGACGTCAGTTGCGCCGACTGTTCCGGCGTGGGCCGTGCGGGGAGGTTGTCCCCGCGGTCCACCAGCAGGAACTCTTCCTCGATGCCGAACGTGCTCATGGTGCTACCGCCTTGCGTGGTCTCGTGTGGTGGGCCGGGCGGTTCACGTCATTCGCCGCCGTATTCCTTCTCCATGTGGTCACCCTTCGTCGCGGACGCCTCCGCGCCGGCCGTGATGATCTCGCGCAGGCCCTTCTCGTCGAACGTGGTGATCGCCTGCTCCGTGGTGCCGCCCGGGCTGGTGACGGCCTTGCGCAGGGCGGCGGGATCAGCGTCGTCGGGAGCGAGCAGGACGCCCGCGCCGGAGACCGTCTCCTTCGCGAGCACGCGCGCCGTCTCCGGGTCCAGGCCCAGCTGCTCCCCCGCGTGCTGCATGGCCTCGGCCAGGTAGAACACGTACGCGGGGCCCGAGCCGGACACACCCGTGACCGCGCGGATCAGGTTCTCGGGCACCTCCACGACCGTGCCCACGGCGGCCAGCACGTCCTTCACCGCGTCCAGCTGCTCACGGGACACGTGCTCACCCGGGGTCACGGACAGCACGCCACGGCCCACGCTCGACGGCGTATTGGGCATCGAGCGCACTACCGGCTGCCCCTGCGGCAGGGCCTTCTGCAGGGCGTCCAGCGTGACACCGGCGGCCACGGACACCACCACGGTCCCGGGGTCCAGAGCGGGTGCGATCTCGCGCGCCAGGTCCAGGATCGCGTACGGCTTGACCCCCAGCAGCACGACGTCCGCGCCCTTCACAGCAGTGCGGTTCGCCTCCGCGTCTTCCTCGCCCGCGAACACGGTCACGCCGGTCTCGTCACGCAGCTCCTCCCCCGACGACGCCGATCGGGTCGTCGCGCGCACCACCCCCTTCTCGGTGCCGCCCGCCAGGACCCCTCGCAGGATCGCACCGTTCATGGAACCGGTTCCCAGGAACGCCAGGGTCAGCTCGCTCATGCCATCAGTCCTTTCACACCCGCCCGGGGCCCTCTCGTGCTGTTGCCGCGCAGTAGGGCTCACGGGGTGTTGTTGCGGTCACGGAACTCTCCTTGAACGGTATCGCGCGGCGGACGGTCCCCGCGAGCGCGCCGGATGGGACTCCGTGCCGTGGGGGTCGGCGGGGAGCACTCCATACGGGGCCGGGGAAGCACCGCGCCCCGCGGCTGCGAACATTCATGGCCCGAAAAGACACGGATCCCGTGTCCAGGCGGCTGTTCCGGGACTTATGTGTATCCGCCCCTGGTGACCGGGCGGAGGCGGCAACCTCAGCCCGCTCCCACGCCGGTGCGGCCCGGGACATCCTCGTTGCAGAACGCGCGGATTCGGGGCCGAAACCGTGCGTATCGCAGCGCAGATGTGCGCGCCACCCTGGACGGGTGGCGGTGCAAGGCGGTGTGAGGCGGAAGGGGTGGCGGCACCGGCCCGCCGCGGTGCACCGGGTCCGGGGTCCGACGGGCTAGCCCTCCACCGTCATGTGGCGGCGCGCGAAAGACAGGGCTTCGGCGAGCCACTCGTCCCGCTCGTCCGCGTCCTTGGTCTTGCGTGTAGAAACTTCGACCCCCACCACACCCTGCCAGCGCTGTTCACGCAGGTACTCGAGGGTCTCGGCGACCGGTTGTACGCCCCGCCCCGGCAGGAGGTGCTCGTCCGCCATGGTCTGACCCGAACCGTCCGTGAGGTGCACGTGGCCCAACCGGGAACCGAGTTCCTTGACGGCCGCGAGCGAATCCATCTTGGCGGTGGCCGCGTGGGAGAAGTCCCACGTGACCCAGTCGTAGTCCTGACCCAGGGGGCTGTAATGCGGCGAGTAGACGACGGCCTCACGCCCGCCCACGCGCCACGGGTACATGTTCTCCACGGAGATCTTGGTGTCGGTCATCCGGGAGACCTCACGCACACCGGCCACGAAGTTGCGCGCGTACTTGCGCTGCCACCGGAACGGCGGGTGGGCCACCACGACTTCCGCGCCCACCTGGTGCGTGAGCTTGGCGGCCATCTGGATCTTGGTCCACGCCTTGCCCCACACCTGTTGCGTGAACAGCAGCGTGGGCGCGTGGATCGTGGAGATGGGCAGCTGGTACTTCTGGATGTTGTCCAGCAGTTGGTGGGTCAGCTGACTCATGCGCTCGTGGGTCACGAGCACTTCCACGCTGTCGTAGCCCAGGCGCTGGGCGGCGTCGAACGTCTCGGGGACACCCTGCGGGTACAGCGAACTCGTGGACAGGGCCACGTGCGGGCGGTAGACGGGTGTGTCGGTCATGAGCTGGTCACCAGGTCCTTGGGATCGACGGTCGAGCTCGTGGAGTCCCGCAGCAGCCGGTCCATGCGCCGCAGGATGAGTCCTTCCCGCAGGGCCCACGGGGAGATCCGCAGCGACTCCACCTTGAGCAGGTCCATGGCGGTCTCCGCGACGATCGCCCCGGCCACCACCTGCGCGGCACGGTGTTCGGAGACACCGGGCAGGTCCGCGCGTTCGGCCACGGTCATGGCCTCCATGCGCCGCGTCCACAAGCGTAGGTCCTCCAGGTGCATGACGCGTTGCACGTACGGTCCCTGGCCCGACGGCGCCGCCCCGCAGATCCGCGCGAGCGAGCGGAACGTCTTGGACGTGCCCGCGACCAGATTCGGTTGTCCCCCGGCGGCGATCCGGTCCACGGCGGGACGCAGCGTGGTGCGCACGTGCTTGCGCAAGGCCTTGAAGCGGGCCGGGGGTGCGACGTCGTACCCCGCGAGATATGCCCGGTACAGCCGACCCGCACCGAGCGGGACGGACGTGGCGACCGTGGGCAACGCGTTGGTGCCGATCGCCATCTCGAAGGACCCTCCGCCGATGTCGAAATCCAGGACGCGTCCGGCGCCCCAGCCGAACCAGCGGCGCACCGCGGAGAACGTCACGGCCGCCTCCTGGTCCCCGGACAGTTCCGTGAGCGTGACCCCAGACGTGGACTGGACGTGGTCCAGCACGGCGTTGCCGTTGGTGGCCTCCCGGATCGCGGAGGTCGCGAACGCGAGCAGGTCCTCCGCGCGGTGCTCCACGGCAAAGTCACGCGCCTCCACCACGAACCCGGTGAGCAGGTCACGGCCCTCGTCCGTGATCCGACCGTCGTCGTCCTGGTAGTCCACGAGCCGTAGCGCCATCTTGTGGGACGCGTACGGTTCCGGCCGCGACCCCGGGTAGACGTCCAGCAGGAGCAGGTGCACCGTGTTGGAGCCGACGTCCAGGACGGAGAGCCGCATGTGAGTTCCTTCGCTCGCTGGGTGGAGGCGTTGGGTGGGGGCCGTTGGGCCGGACCGGATCGCGGGGCTTCGGGACGACCGCGGGGACGACGCCGCCGGGACGCCGCCGCACGAACCGGTCCTACTTGCTCGCGGAACGCCCCGCGCCGGCGGTCTTGCGCGTGGTCTTCCTGTCCGCGCCACTCTTGGTAGTCGCACCCTTGGCCGTGGAACGTTTCGCCGTCCCGCTTTTGGCCGTGCCGCTCTTGGCCGAGCTGCGAGAGCGCGACGTCGTCTTGGCGGGCGCCGGGCCCTTCGCCCGCTTCTCGGCGAGCAACTGGGACGCGCGGGCCGCGGTGATCTGCTCGATCGCCTCGGCACGCGGGACCGTCACGTTGGTCTCCCCGTCCGTGATGTACGCGCCGAAGCGGCCTTCCTTAATGACCATGCGCTTCTCGGTCAGGGGATCCGCGCCCAGATCCGCGAGCGGGGGCTTGGCGGCCTGGCGACCGCGCTGCTTGGGCTGCGCGTAAATGGTCTTGGCCTCGTCAAGGGTGATCGTGAAGATCTGGTCCTCGGAACCGATCGACCGGGAGTCGGCGCCCTTCTTCAGGTACGGGCCGTAACGCCCGTTCTGCACCGTGATGGTCTCACCGTCGGTGTCCTCACCCAGTACCCGGGGAAGGGACAGCAGCTTGAGGGCGTCGTCCAGGGTGATGTCCTGCAGGTTCATGGACGAGAACAGGGATGCCGTGTTGGGCTTGGGCCGCTCAACCTTCTTGGGCTTGGGCTTTCCGTTCTTGTAGTACTCGGTGGGGATCGCGTCCAGTTCCTCCTGCGTGGGCTCCGGGATCACCTCCGTGACGTAGGGACCGTAACGGCCGTCCTTGGCCACGATCATCCGACCGGTGTCCGGGTTCACGCCCAGCTCACGGCCGTCCGCCTTGCCGATCTCCATGAGTTCCCGCGCCTTCTCGGGCGTGAGCTCATCCGGGGCGAGGTCCAGCGGGACGTTCGCGCGCACCGGGTCGGTCAGCTCCCCCGTCTCCGGATCCACCGTGCCACCGGTCTCGAGGTACGGACCGAACTTGCCCACGCGCAACGTGATCTCGTCCGTGACGGGGATCGAGTTCACGGCGCGGGCGTCGATCTCCCCGAGGTCGTCCACGAGCGGCTTGAGTCCTGGTTCGGAGGCGGTGTCACCGAAGTAGAACCCCTCGAGCCACTTGACCCGCTCGGCCTCGCCACGGGCGATCCGGTCCAGGTCCTCCTCGAGCTCCGCCGTGAAGTCGTAATCCACGTAGTCGGAGAAATGCTCCTCCAACAACCGCACCACGGAGAACGCGAGCCAGGACGGGATCAACGCCGAGCCGCGCACCTGCACGTAACCGCGGTCCATGATCGTGGAGATGGTCGCGGCGTACGTGGAGGGCCGCCCGATCCCCAGTTCATCCAGGGTCTTCACGAGGGAGGCCTCGGTGTAGCGGGCGGGGGGCGTGGTGGTGTGCCCGTCCGCGGTGACCTCGGAGGCGTCCAGGGCGTCACCCTCGGCCATCACGGGCAGCCGCTTGTCCTCGGACTTCTCGGACTGCTTCGAGTTCTCATGGGCGAGATCCGGGTTCACGTCCCGGCCTTCCTCGTACGCGGCCAGGAACCCCCGGAAGGTGATGACGGTCCCGGAAGCCGAGAACTCGGCGTCGGCCCCGGAATGCTCCCCGGCGGCGGAGGTGGCCGTGGCGCCCAGGCGGACGGTCGCGGTGCTGCCCTTGGCGTCCTCCATCTGGGAGGCCACGGTGCGCTTCCAGATCAGCTCGTAGAGCTTGAACTCGTCCACGGACAGCTGCGAGCGCACCTGCGACGGGGTGCGGAAGGTGTCCCCCGCGGGGCGCACGGCCTCGTGGGCCTCCTGCGCGTTCTTGGACTTGGACGCGTACACGCGCTTGGAGGCGGGGACGAACTCCGCGCCGTAGAGCTCCTTGGCTTGTGAGCGCGCGGCGTTGACCGCCTGATCGGACAGCGCGACCGAGTCGGTACGCATGTACGTGATGTAGCCGTTCTCGTACAACCGCTGCGCGACCCGCATGGTGGTGCGCGAGGTGAAACGCAGCTTGCGAGCGGCCTCCTGCTGCAGCGTGGAGGTGGTGAACGGTGCGGCGGGACGGCGCGTGTAGGGCTTGGTCTCGAGCGAACGGACCGAGAACTCGGCGTCCTGCAATCCGGCCGCGAGCGCCGTGGCCACGGTCTCGTCCAGCGCGGCGGGGGCGTTCTGCCCGGAGGCCTTGAGCTCGCCGCGGTCCGTGAAGTCCTTGCCGGTGGCCACGCGGCGGCCGTTCAGGGAGCTCAACCGCGCGGTGAAGGCCCGCCCGGCGTCCTGCCCCTCGGGCCGGGAGAAGGTGCCGGTGAGGTCCCAGTAGTCGGCGGGCACGAACGCGATCCGCTCCCGTTCGCGCTGGACCACCAGGCGGGTGGCCACGGACTGCACGCGCCCGGCGGAGAGCCCCGAGGAAACCTTGCGCCACAGCACAGGGGAGATCTCGTAGCCGTAGAGCCGGTCCAGGATGCGGCGGGTCTCCTGGGCATCCACGAGGTCCTGGTCGATCTCCCGCAACTGCGCGAACCCGCGCTCGATGGCCTCCCGGGTGATCTCCGGGAACGTCAAGCGGTACACGGGGACCTTGGGCTTGAGCACCTGCAACAGGTGCCACGCGATCGCCTCACCCTCGCGATCACCATCCGTGGCCAGGTACAGGGCGTCCGCGTCCTTGAGCTTGCGCTTGAGCTCCGTGACCTTCTTCTTCTTGTCCGGGTTGACCACGTAGTACGGGTCGAACTCGTGCTCCACGTCCACCGCGAACTTGCCGTACGGGCCCTTCTTCATGTCCGTCGGCAGCTCGGAGGGCTGCGGCAGGTCACGGATGTGGCCCATGGAGGACTCCACTTCATAGGCGTCCCCCAGGTACCCCGCGATCGTCTTCACCTTGGACGGTGACTCCACGATCAGCAGGCTCTTGCCCGTACCGGCGTTCTTGGTGGCCTTGGATGCCAAAGGTGCTCCTCGTCATGACCCGTGGTTGCGGGGCGGGTCTGTGTTCAATGCTGGCCGTTCATGCTGATCGGCCGGTGGGCGTGGGCGACGGCGCTCGATTCCTCCGCGCGCCGCGTTCACTCCGTGCCCGGGACGTCAGCGTACGACACGCTGGATCACTACAGGTCGTGATCCGGTTCCTCACCCATGGTGAATTCGCGTCCGGTGGCGTCGTCCGGCTCCAGGACCACGTAGTGGAACTTGTAGTTCGGTGCCCACGGGGTCAGCGGCAATTGTTCCGCCGCCTCCACCTCCGCCCGGGTCTCCAACCGGCGCGCCCGGCCGTGGACCACCGCGGATTCAACGTGGGTGCCCTCGACCTTGTCCACCTCGAATGCCACGTGGTTGTTCACCACCAGGCTGGCCAGCTTGGTGCCCTGTGACGTGCGGAAATAGATCTTGCGCTGATTGACCACGTGATTGACCGGGAAGATGTCCACGAGGCCCGCGCCCTGGACGGCAAGGCGGCCGTACGGCATGTCGCCCAACAACTCCCAGACCCGCTGGGAATCCATGACCCGGAAGGGATTCAGGTTCTCGCTCATGGGTTCAGTCTTACACCTCCGTCAGGAAGCCATGTGTGATCAGGCCTTTGATTTCACGCAGCAGCTGGGGTGCCGGGCCGTCCTGCCACCCCAGCAGCGATCCGAGGGCCGTGAGGATCTGCCCCGCGCTGAGCTCGCCGTCGCACACGCCCGCGAAGCCCGCCGCCTCGCTCGAGAGGATCACGCTCCGACGCAGTCCCGCCCCCTGCCGCAACAGGATCAGGGCCGGGTCCGGGGCCCCGGGTGTGCCGTGGCGTTCCTCGGTCACGTCCTGCGCCACGGTGTAGTGCCGCGCGAGCCACGCGGGATCGGTGCCCGACGCCGCTGCCGGGCCGCGAGCGCCGTGGTCCGCCTCGTCGCGCGCCATGCGCAGCATGCGCTCCCACTCCGCGGCGAGCGCCGGGGCGATGGGTTGCTGGATCGGGTGCGGGACGGTCTCGAAGATCCGCGGTGCAATATCCGGTGTTTCCTCACCCGGGCGGTACAACCACACCATGCCGAAGCCCACCGCGGCCACATCCCGGGAGTCGAAGTCGTCCAGGTAGGCCGCGTAGGCACGTTCGTAGTCGGCGACGTCACGCTGCTGGGACGCGTCCCGCAACCAGGTCTCGGCGTACTCGCACGGGTCCTGCACTTCACGTTGGACGAGCCACGCGCCGGTTCCCGGCGGCACCCACGACGCCGGCCCGCGGGACCACGTGGTCGAGGGCTCCTCGTGCGGATCGCGCGGGATCTCCCAGTTCGCGAGCAGGTGTGCGGTGGCCCCCGGGTTCAACACGGTGGGCAGCGCGCCCAATAATTCCCGCACGAGCCGGTCCCCCGGCAGACCGCCGTCCCGGTAGGTGAAGCGGTCCTCGGCGTGTTCGTCCGGGCTGCGCGGCGTGATCACGAAGGGCGGGTTGGACACGACCATGTCGAACCGGCGATCTGCCACGGGCTCCACCAGGCTCCCCCGTTCCAGACTCACCCGGGCGGGCAAGTCCCACGGGTCCACGTCCAATGCCTCGGCGTTGAGGATCAGGTTGAACCGCGCGGTGGCCAGGGCGCGGTCGGAGATGTCCGTGGCCGTGACGTGGCGCGCGTGGGCCAAGAGGTGGAAGGTCTGGATCCCGCATCCGGTCCCCAGATCCAGGGCGGTGTCCACGGGCCGGCGCGGTGTGGACTGCACGAGGGTCAGCGATGCACCCCCGATGCCCAGCACGTGGTCATGGCGCAACACGCCCGGTCGCTGGAACGCACCCAGGTCGCTCGCGACGTACAGCTCGGCCGAGGAATCCGTGGCGTAGGGCCGCAGATCCACCGCGGAGCGCACTGTGACGCAGGGCGCTGGGGTATCCGCCGCTGCGCTCTCGTCCGGGTTCGCGTGGGACGGGCAGTTCTCACCGAGCCCGCGCGCAGCGGCGTCGACGGCGCCTTCGGCCGACTCGGTGGCGGCATCGGCGGCACCATCGGCCGGCTCAACGCTGGCCTCGACCAGACCCAACCGTTGCAGGCCGGAAGCGCCCACGGAGGGCAGCGCGGCGTCGAGCGACGTGGCCGTTACGGGGTCCCCGAGCAGGAAGAACGCGGCGAGGGTGATCAACGCGGCGACGTCATGGCCCGCGGAATCCGCAGCGTTGCCGACGCCGCGCGGTGAGGAGTGAGTATCTTCCGCACCGCCCGGCACCGAACGGAGGTCCTGCGAGCGCCGTTGCAGGGCGCGACGGGCAGGGACCGCTTGGTCCCGCGACCACGCGGACATGGCCTGCTCGCCCACGAGGTCCGTGACCCCGTCCACCGTGAACCCCGCGGCCACGAGGTCGTCGTGGAGGCGGGCGATCAGCGCCGGGTCATCGGAGCGCGGGGCATCCGGGACCACGCTGAACGCGGGCCCGGGAGCGGCGTCGTTGGGACAGGAAGAGGCCACCCGTCAGTGACCCAACCGGAAGGCGCGACCCGTGATGCGCGTGGGCGTGATCTCCACGAACTCGATCTTCTCCGTCTCCAACCACGGTCGCAGACCAAGCTCTTCCACGTACGCGATCCGGTCCGTGTCCGTGATCATCTCGGCCGTGCCGCGCACCACCACGGAGTGCGCTTGTGAACCGGCGGCGCGGTCGATCTCGACCGTCACGTTCGGGTTCAGTTGCAGGTGCAGGACCTTGGTGCCCTTGGCGGAGCGGAAGAAGATCTTCTCGCCGTCGGTCACGATGTTCAGCGGGGTGATGTCGATCTCGTCGCCGTCGCGAGTCGCCAGCCGCGCGAAGCGTGCCTGCTTGAGCAGCTCCCAGCTCTCCTGTTCGCTCAGCTCGGTGATGGGCGGGACCTGGGACGCGTCATCGTGCTCGTGGGCGATGTTCATGGGGTGCGGGTGCTCAGCGTTGCTCATACCCCCATGATTCCATGCGGGTGCGGGACGTGGGCCAGGTGGCGGTGTCGTCCCCGCATCGGATTCCGGCACCGGGTCCCCGCACAGGCAGGGAGCCGACGACGCGTGGCGGGCCCCGCGCATTGGTGGCCGGGCGGCGTCGTCCCCGCCCGGTGTGGGCCACAATGTCACGGTGACGACTTCGCAGGAGATGGTGGACCTGCTCGGACGCGGACCCCGCCCCGAGCAGGTACGTCATGTGCGCGAGATCCCGGAACGCGAACCCACCCACGCGCCCTGGCCCGAATGGCTGCACCCGGATGTGGTCAGCGCATATGAACGGCTGGGTATCCATGAACCGTACGCGCACCAGATCGCTGCGCTGACCGCTCCGCGACACGCGATCGTGGCCACGGGCACCGCTTCGGGGAAGTCCCTGGTCTACCAGTCCCTCGTGCTCGACGCCGTGCACCGGGGCAAACTCGTGGTGGCCGAACGCCCCGGCCTGCTACACCATCCGGACGAGGCCACGGCCCTCTACATCTCGCCCACCAAGGCCCTGGCCGCGGACCAGCTCACGTCCCTGCGTGCACTCGGTTTCGCGGACGTTCGCGCGGCGACCTACGACGGGGACACCGATCCCGGCGAGCGCCGTTGGATCCGGGAGCACGCGGACGTGATCCTGTGCAACCCGGACATGCTCCACCACGGGATCCTGCCGCATCACATCGGCTGGTCTCGGTTCTTCCGGCGGCTGCGGTTCGTGATCGTGGACGAGGCACATTCCTATCGGGGGGTGTTCGGTTCGCACGTGGCCGTCCTGTTGCGCCGACTTGTCCGGGTCGCGGCGCATTATGGGGCCTCCCCCGTGTTCGTGGGGGCGTCCGCCACGAGTGCGTCCCCGCAGCAGTCATTCGCCAAGCTCATCGGCGCGTCCGAACAGGACGTGACGGCGGTGACCCGTGACACCTCGCCCCACGGTTCGCGCACCGTGGTGCTGTGGGAGCCGGAACAGTCGCCCGGCGGTTCGGACAACGGCGCGCCCCGTCGCCGCACGGTCACAGCCGAGGCCTCCGACATGCTCACCGACCTGGTGCTGCGTCAGATCCGCACGATCGCGTTCATCCGTTCCCGCCGCGGCGCGGAGACCATCGCACAGGCGGCCCATCGGCAGCTCGAGGAGGTGGACCCCTCGCTCGGTCATCGCGTGGCCGCCTACCGTTCCGGATTCCTGCCGGAGGAACGCCGCGAGCTGGAACAGCAGTTGCGGGACGGGCGGTTGCTGGGGGTCGCGAGCACGTCCGCACTCGAGCTCGGGATCGACATCGCGGGGCTCGACGCCGTCCTGGTCGCCGGGTGGCCCGGCACCCGCGCGTCCTTCCTGCAGCAGATCGGCCGCGCCGGGCGGGCGGGCCAGCACGCCTTGGCGGCGCTGATCGCCGGTGACGATCCCCTGGACGGCTACTTGGTCAACCACCCCGAGGCAATCTTCGACGTCCCCGTGGAGGCCACGGTGTTCGAGGCCTCCAACCCCTACGTGCTCGCACCGCACCTGTGCGCGGCCGCCGCAGAACTGCCCCTGCGCCCCGACGAACTCGAGCTGTTCGGGCCCACCGCGCGCGACGTCGTCGACTCCCTCACGGGCGCGGGGCACCTGCGCCGACGCCCGAGCGGGTGGTTCTGGACCCGGTCCGAACAGCCCGCCACCATGGTGTCGATCCGTTCCGGGGACGGCGGTCCCGTGCAGATCATCGACTCGGAGACCGGCTCGGTGCTCGGCACCATGGGCGCTCCGCAATCGCATTACCAAGCCCACCCGGGCGCGGTCTACGTGCATCAGGGCCGAACCTATCTGGTGGAGGAACTGGACGAGGAACTGCACGTGGCGGCGGTGCGCCGCGCGTTCCCGGACTTCTACACGGTCGCGCGGGACATCACCGAGGTCCGCGTGCGGGACGTGCGCGATTCGATGCAGTGGGGTCCCGTGAGCATCCACCGCGGGGCCGTGGACGTAACCACCCAGGTGGTCAGCTATCAACGCAAACTGGTGGCGTCCAACGAGGTGGCGGGTGAGGAGCCCCTGGATCTGCCGCCCCGCCAGTTGTCCACCACGGCCACATGGTTCACGGTCTCCGGGGGTCAGCTGGCCGCGATGGGGATCGAGGAACCGGACATCCCCGGCTCCCTGCACGCCGCGGAACACGCGATGATCGGGCTCCTGCCACTGTTGGCCTCCTGTGACCGGTGGGACGTGGGCGGGCTCTCGACCGCCCTGCACGTGGACACCGAACTGCCCACGATCTTCGTGCACGACGGCCACCCCGGCGGTGCGGGCTTCTCCGAGCGCGGGTACGACATGTTCCGGCACTGGATCACCGCCACCCGGGACGCGATCGCGCAGTGCGAATGCGAGTCCGGTTGCCCCTCGTGCGTGCAGTCCCCCAAGTGCGGCAACCGCAACAATCCACTCGACAAGGCGGGGGCGCTCAAGCTGCTCAACGGGGTGCTGTCCTTCGCGCCGTGATGCGCTCGCGGCTGTCACGCGGCGGGTGGCCGTCCCGCAATGGCTGACTACTCCGAGGTGGGGGACCACTCCGGGGCGGGCGCCTGCTGCGGGGCTGATGGCTGCTCCGGGGGTGAAGTTCCCGGAGCTCATGGCTCCCCCGGCGGCGGTCCGGCCCGGGACACCCCGGTGGCCGGGCCCAGTGACGCGAGGGGTTGCGGCAACTCGATCACCGCGGTGACGTCCACGATCGTGTTCTCAGGGGCCACCACCGCGCACTCGGACAACTGCGCCCCGTTGTCGGCGGCCACCCGCGCAGCCACATCGCACGGGACGCCGGGGCTCAGGCCGCGAGCGACGTCGGCCGCGGCGAGTGCTGCCAAATCCGCCGCCTTGGCCGCACGGTGCGTGAGGATCGCGGCCTGCCCGACGAGCAGGACCACCACGAGGACAAAGCACAGCGTCACGGCCAGTGTCAGACCGTGCACCGTGCCGGACCCCTCGTCGCGATGATCCCCCGCGCCCACTGCTCGAGTCCGATGATGCTCGTGCACCTCGTCCGACGTCATGTCACGGCCTCGCATGATCAAGCGTCCCCGGCCCGGCGCTCGGACCCCCGGTGGTTCCGAGAGCGGTGTCCACGGCCGCGCTGCCCGTGGCCTGCAAGCGCCAATCATTCCACGTCCCCAGGATCCCCGGGGCGGGGCCGTTCACCGCGACCGTGACCCGGTCGTCCGCGACGCTCACCCGGACGACGGCGGTGTCCCCGGCGATCTCACGCGCCGTGCGTTCCACGACCTCGGCGGTTTCTCCCCGGGCGGCGGCGCGCGCGGAGGCCCGGGCGGCTTCCTCGTAGCGCACGGTCGTCATCCCGGCAGCTGCGGCCGCGAGCAGAACGGCCAGGAGCAGGACGAGACCGGGCATAATCACGGCCGTTTCCACCGTGACCGCTCCGGCATCCGGATGTCGTGGTGGGTGCTCCGGCTGTCCCGGTGAGGCTTCGGCGCGATCGTGCGCCGGCACGGTTCTTGACCTTCTCATGGGAGTCCTCCTTCTACCGACGGCCACGCGCTCGCTCACCGGCACTCCACGGTGTTCGAACCACGGTGTAACTGGGGACCGTGGCAGTTCCGGGCGGCGTGGTGGTGGCCCCACTCCGACGAACGGGTCCGCCGGAACAGAAGCGCGGCGGGCCCGGGGGCTCGGAGTGGTTCGGGTGTATGCGGTTCTGGCACCGGGCCCGGGCCGCAGGGTGGCCGGTCCTACGCGGCCCTCCCACGGCCCGGGCCCGGTGGGTGCGCGGTTCAGACGGCCAGGGCCTTCTGGATGATGCCGAGCAACATGCCCGACACGGAGTCCGAGGACAGCACCGCGGCCATGACGCCGCCGAACGCGGCGGCCGCGAGCACGATGACCGCGTACTCCGCCGTGGACGCCCCGAGGTCCGGGTCGTCCGGATCGACGGCGGTGCGGGGCCGCACCTCGGCGGTCGGCATCGACTGGGTCGCATCCTCCACGGGGATCTCCGTGGGATCGTCGAACGCGGTGGTGCAGGCGGGAAGCGTGATCGTGGACATGGTGGTATTCCTGTTCGTTGGGTGTTCGTGATGTGTTGAGGGGTGAGATGGCAGCGGTGTCGCGCACCCGCCTTCGTGACAAGTGGAAGGTTGCAAATACGTGTCTAGATCGGGGCGCAGCATCCTGCGGGCGGCCCCCTCCCCCTCCCCGCAGCGTGAGCGCCGTGCAGGCGCGCGTGGCCGGTCATGATCCGAAGACCCTGGGCAGCAAACTCATGAGCACGGGGACCACACCCCAGCACATGAACGCGGGCAGGAAGCACAGGCCGAGCGGCAGCACGAGCTTCACGGCGAGCGCCTCGGCCGCCCGTTCAGCGCGACGGTACTGCGCTCGCCGCACGAGGTCCGCCTGACCCCGCAGGACGGACGCCGAGGCCGTGGCGGAGGTGGCCGTGAACTCGAGAGCGTCGCGGAAGTCGCGCATGTCCCGGGACAGTTCTTGATCCGCGGGCCACGCCGCGTCCCACGGGAGCCCGAGTCGCAGGGCGGCCGCGACCCGACCCAGCTGCTGGTGGATAGCTCCAGCGCAGCTGTTCGCAAGGACGGACACGGCCTCCGCGAGGGGCAGTCCGGTCTCAAGCTGGCATGCCGTGAGTTCCACGAGTGCCGCGGCGGGTAGAGGGGGGATCGACGCCGCCGTCGCAGTTGCTGCACGGACCGAGGGACCCAGCGATGCGTCCGCC
The DNA here is from genome assembly GCF_040981025.1 of Kocuria sp. CPCC 205261. Lineage (NCBI taxonomy): Bacteria > Bacillati > Actinomycetota > Actinomycetes > Micrococcales > Micrococcaceae > Kocuria > Kocuria sp. CPCC 205261. The sequence continues at coordinate 472,925 of NZ_JAVKPU010000001.1, forward strand.
GGCATTGCCCAGGTTGCCACACTCCGAGCATCCCCGGTCGCTCCCGGGGTCGTGGATGACCCAGACGACCGCCCGTTCACCCCGGTCGATCCGATGTCCCCGCCCCGGGCCAATCCGCCGTGAACGGTCGACGTGGCCCTTGAGCCAGGACGAAGAAACCCACCATTCAACCCCGAACGGGACGACCCGAGCTCACGCGGGGAACGTCGTCGTCCGCGGGGGATTCGCAGCCGCGAGCCGGGAGAAAGCCACACAAGCACACCGCATCCCGCGAGAACACCCGCCATCAGCGCCCCGATCATGACGCGCTCTCCACTTCGGCGCGATGCATCAGGGCCCGGGTCCACAATCGCCCGGCGATGCTGAGGGCGGCACCCGCCGCGAGCGCGAGCCGACCCCACCACGTGGTCAGCAGCGTGGTGATCGGATCCGTGCCCATGAGCACACCGAGCCCCAGCGCGAGCACGGGCAGCCACGACAGCGTCCGCACCGTAACCCGCGGTCCTGCCAGGGCACTGTCCCGGGCGGCCTGCGCGTCCAGCTGCGATTCTAGGGACTCCGCCACGCCCGAGAGCGTGCGTCCCAGGGGCGCCCCGGAACGCTCCGAGATCTCCCAGCACGCGGCGAGCTGGGCGCACACGGACCGCGCGGTGGCTGCGAGGGCGCGATCACCCACGGGCACGGGAGCACTCGCGAAGCGCGTCAGACTGGCGGACACCGGGATCCCGACCTGGGCGGCGGCGTGGACGTCCCCGCACATCCGGGCGATCCACCGCCCCGTGGGTCCCGAGCCCGTGGAGACCGCGGGCAGTTCGCCGAACACCCGGGCGGGTGCCCGCCCCGCTTGCAGCAGCGCGGCCAGTCGGCGCACCACGGTCACCCATTGCATCGCTTCCGCGGCACGATCACGACGACGCCACCGTGCGAACACGCCCGGGCCCACCGAACGCTCGGCACCGCCGTCGGCGTCGTCATCACCCGAGCGGTGTGCGGGTACTGCGAGGCTGCCCCCGCGCGCGCCGCCACTGCTCCAGACGAGCAACGCGGCCGCGGTGAGGACGAAGAGGAGAAACGCGAGCATCATGATGCGTCACGCCCTCGGGCCAGCAGCCGTGCCAGCTGTGGCCACCCGGGCCCCTCAACCGGATGCCCGGACTCCACGGTCAGAGCGGGCCGGGTGCTCAGCACACCGTCCTCGAGGTGGAGAGTGCACAGGGAATCCAGCCTGCGTCCGGCGGGGGTGCGGCTCACGTGGGCCACGAGGTCCAGCGCGTTGGCAGCCTGCAAATCCACGGCGCTACGGCTGAGTCCCGCGAGGGACCCCAGGGCGGCGAGCCGGGCCGGAACCGCCCGCGCGGAGTTCGCGTGCACGGTTCCCGCACCGGAGTGCCCCGTGTTCAGGGCGGTCAGCAACTCGCGGACCTCCGCGCCACGGCATTCCCCCACCACGAGCCAATCCGGGCGCATCCGCAACGCTTGCCGGACCAGGTCCGTGAGGTCCACGGAACCGGCCCCCTCCACGTTCTCCTGCCGGGACTGCATGCCGACCACGTGGGGATGATCGGGGTTCAGCTCCGCGGCGTCCTCCACGAGCACGAGGCGCTGTCCCGGCGCGCACTGGGACAGTAGCGCGGACAGCACGGTGGTCTTTCCGGAACCGGTGGCGCCGCTGATCATGAGATTCGCCCGTGCGGCCACGGCATCCGTGAGGACGTCCGCGAGGAACGGGTGCACGGTCCCGGAGTGCACCAGATCCGCGAGCGACAGCCGCTGCCGGGCCCGGAAACGGATGGACAGCAGTGTCCCCGACGTGGACACTGGCGGGATCACGGCATGCACCCGTAGCCCGGTGGCGGTCTGCACGTCCACGCACGGGTGGCCGTCGTCCAGCCTTCGCCCGGCCGCGGTCACGAGCCGCACCGCGAGCGCACGCACGTGCGCCTCGGACGTGAACGGGCTCGTGACACGCTGGACCCCGTCGTGGGTCTCCACGAAGACGTTCTCGTGGCCGTTGACGTAGACGTCGCTCAGTCCGGTCGCCGGCAGTAGTGGCTCCAACGGCCCGAGCCCGGTCAATTGCGCCTTGACGTGCTGCACGGCTCGGACGGAGCCGACGGCCCCGAGCACCCGGCCCGTCTCCCGCACGGCCTTGGCGATCCTGGTGTCGGTGACCGGACCGCCCTCGGCCAGGAGGCGTTCGCGCACCTGGTCCACGAACGCGGCGTCGTGCGCGGCAGCTTCCGGCCCTGGCGTGACGCACGGGCCGGACCGGGTTGCGGTGTGGTCGACTACTTCCGACCCCGACGCGTCGCGCGGACCGGGCCGGGCGGCGTCGTGATCGTGGGATACCGTGCATGAGACCGTCATGACAGCTCCTCCAATGCCCGGGCGATCTGCGCCACGGTCTTCGCGTGGCGGGTGTGCCGGCCGCGACGTAGGACGGTGCCGTCGTCGAGGTGCTGGGGCACGCGAGCGTCGAACGCAACGGCCGCGACGCACGGCACGCCGGTGGCCTCGGCCACGACCGGGGGATCCACGTCCGCGACGTTGACCCCGCACACCGCACTCACCACGGGAACGGGTGCGCAACGCCGCACCGTGTGTTCCGCGGCCAGGATCCCGCGCACGGTGCGGGAAGCCAGGACCAGCACGGCATCGCACCAGCGCGCTTGCCGTTCGAGGTCCGAGCGGCACAGATCCACCACCTGGACCGCAGCGGCGCCACGCAGCGCGGCGATCACTGTGGCCATCGGAACGGTGTGCGCTAGGCTCGCGTGGCGATCCCATGAGAGGTACCGCAGGGCATCCAGGCGCGGCATGGCCGCCCACAGTTGATCGGCCGCCACGGTGCCCGAGAACTGATTGAGCTCGGGCCACCGCAGCCCGTCGGTGGTTTCCTCCCCCAGCGCGAGATCGAGGCCCGCGCCCAGGGGGTCACCGTCCACGAGCGCGGTGTCCACCCCCCGGGCCGCGAAGTGCCCCGCGAGCCAGCACGCCACCGTGGACGCGCCCACTCCCCCGGTAGCGCCGACGACGCCGTACACCCGCCCGGTCGTGCGTGGCAGTTCGGAATCGGACGAGCGGGAGATCATGTCCGCGAGCCACGCGGCCGCGTGCGGTAACACCACCACGGCGGACGCCCCGAACCTCACCGCGGTGTCCCACGCGTCGGCGTGTTCGGTGAGCGCCACGACCACCGCCCCGCGGGGTACGACGTCCCCGGCCCAGGCGGCATCCACAAGCACGACGTCTGACGGCGCCGCTCGCGCCCCCGCACCGTCGTCCGTCACCCTGAGCGCAACCCCGGCGCCGATACACACGGCCTCAACGGCCTCCACGAGGTCAGGGGTGGTGCTGAGCAACTGCACGCTGCCCGTCGCCGTGCTTCCCCTCGGTGCACGTCCCCCCGCTGCGCTGGCCCGCGAGCGCGCCGCGATCGGGGACTCGCGATCCGCGGGGACCGGCCCGGCAGGGAGCGGACCACACCCCTGATCGCCATCGCCACTGTCAAAGGCTGCGTAAGACCGACTGGCCGCGCGGCGGGCTCGACGCGAGGCGCCCGGAGGGTCGACGGGAGCCGTGATGGATGCGGTGTTCATGGCACCAACCTGGCCGGTGACACCCACGTTCCGCGCCCGCTGGCCCGCACTGTGCAGCGTTGCGGGCACCCGCCGCGGCGTGCCGGGTGCTGTGCAGATCGCCCGCCGCGGGGACGGAGGGTTCCCCCGTCGTGCGTGCTCGCCGAGTATTACGGAACGGTCACCGGTCGTGCACAGTTGTCCGGGGAAGCACCACCATGAGCTGATGGACCTCAACCCTGTGACACGAACATCGGCCGTCGCGGCGCTGATCCTGAATGTGCTCTATTGCCTGCTGGTGCTCGCCCTGCTGCTCTGGGTGTTCCACTGGGGCCGGGTCAGCATCATAGTGGTGGCTCTGCTTCTCCTGGCCGTCATCATCATCCCCGGGTTCTTGGCTCTGCGCCCGCAGACCGAGCGGGGCGAGGACTACATCATCACCTCATGCGGTGCCCGCAGCCAAGGGCAACTCACGGTACCGGTGCCCGTCTCCGAACTTCCGAGACTGGTCGAGCGTGCCTGCGCCCAGCACGCGGAACTGGGCTTGCGCGAACTCGATGCGCAGGGCGGGCGGATCTCGGTGGGAATCACGTTCTCGTCGTGGGGCGCGCGCGTCCGATTCGTCTTGCGACCCGTCTCGGAGACCGCGTCGCAGATCGTGGCGACCTCGCGTCCTCGGATGCCACTGGAACTGTGGGGCCTGGCCGGGAGCGAGACAAACCTGTCCGTGCTGTTCCGCGGCGTGGCATAGGAGGCCGAGCGCACGCACACGAGCGTGACCTGAGCACCGCCCGACCGGGCGCGGTGCATGCCCCATGAGGCCCGGCTCTCAGCTGAGCCGCCGCTCAGGCGGGTTCCATCCACCACGCCCGGGTGGTGTCGGTGGGGCCGTCCAGCTCGGTCAACCCCGCGTCCGTGACTGTGACCGGCCTCTCGGCCCCGCCCCACTCCTCCCGCGAGGGGAACTCCACGCGCACCCGGTAGTCGTCCACGCGCCAACGTTCCCGCACTGCTTCGGGCATGGCCTCCCACGCGAGCTGCGCGGCGTGCCCACACTGCGCCGCGAGCTTGCCGCTCGAGATCCCGAGTCCCGGGGCCACCTCCACGGTGACCACGGCATTCTGCGTGGCCGAGGCCCCGACGGCCGGGAATTGCGTGCCGGACACCTGCAGCTTGTGCAGTTGCTTGGGCAGGGGCTGCACGGGTGCGGGCACGAACGCCCTCACGGCCGCGGTGCCGTGCTCGTCCGCTGCCGTAGTCGGCGCCTTCTGCGCCACCGTGACCCCGGGTAACGCCTGCACGTCCTCCCAGCGCTTGCCGTCCGCGCGCCGCACAAGTTTGCGGATCTGCACGTCCCGCCACGTCCGCACGGCCTCGTGCCATGGCCCACCCGGGGCGCTGCGTTCGTCGCCCAGCAGCATCACGACGGCGCGCGCCGCCGCTTCCGCGACGTCCACCTCCCGTGCGGGGCGCCCACGATCCCGGTACACCACCAGTTGCATGGCCCAGGAGACGTCGTGGGTCTCAGTCGGCTCAGCACTCATGGCCCCGAGTCTCCCACGCGGATCCGCAGCGCGAGCTCGCCCACGGACAGCGCGTGCGTGTCCGGGACCACGGGGACCATGAGACCGCGGTCCGTGGCCGTGGCGATCCCCAGGTGCACGCGGCGGCAGACCGTGATCTGCTCACCCTGCAGCGAGGCGTTGAGCTCCGGAGTCCGGTGCAGGGCCCAGCACGTAGCGCGCGAGAGCACGGCCAGGGGGGGGTGACCCGGGCGCACCGCGGCTGCGCGCCACGAGCTCCATGGTGCGCGTGACGTCCACGTCCAGGAACTCGGTGACGTGCGGCGCGGTGAACGCAGAAGCCACCATCGCCTGCGCCGTGGCCCTGCGGATGCCCTTCAACGGGATGGTCCACGTCTCGTCGCCCTCCGGGACGCCGGGCGACGTCGTCGGCGCGACCTCCGGGAGACCACCGGTGCCTACCAGGTGCTGCGCGAGGTCCCTGCGGGTGACCTCGCCGGCCGGACCCGTTCCGGTCAGCGCGGCGAGATCCACTCCGGCGTCCTTGGCCCGCTTGCGCACGGGCGGTGTGGCACGGGCACGGGTGTCCCCGGGGGGGGCGGCACCGAGGGTTCAAGACGCTGCGGGGCACCCACGTTCTCGTGGAGACCCATAGGACCGGAAGGTGCTGGCCCCGCCGGCTCGGCCGCCCGCTGCTCCGCAAGGGCACGACGTCGCCCGAGTCGCCCGCGACGCTTCGTGTCCTCCCGTGCCCCGCACCCGACCAGGGTGGCGCCGGAACCCTCGGCATCGGCCGCGGGTTGCGCGCCGGTCTGGGGGCCGGACTCCCGTGCAGAACCGGCCGGGGCAACGGGTGCACCGGTGTTCCCGTCCGCCGCGGCGTCCTCGGCCACGATGTCGATGATGGGCGTCCCCACCTCCACCGTGGCTCCCTCGGGGCGAGCAGCGCCGCCACCGATCCCGCGGTGGAACACGGCAGTTCCACGACCGACTTGGCGGTCTCGATCTTCACGATCACCTGGTTGACCTTCACGGCGTCACCGGCGGCGACCTTCCAGGTCAGGATGTCCGCGTCCGTGAGGCCCTCGCCGACGTCGGGGAGCTTGAACTGGGCTGTATTCATGATCTTCTCCTGCATACTCGAGAGCCCGGTCGATCCCGTCGAGGATTCTGTCCACGTCGGGCAAGTCGTGGTGCTCGGAACGCGACGCCGGGTACGGGGTGTGGAACCCGCCCACGCGGATCACGGGTGCCTCGAGGTCGTAGAAGCATTTCTCCCCGACCCGCGCGGCGATCTCAGCGCCCACACCGAAACTCGTGGGCGCTTCATGGACGATCACGAGACGACCCGTCTTGCGCACGGAGGTCACCACGATGCCCGCTTCCACGAGGGGAGCATCGATGACCCGCTGGTCACCGAAGTCCTTCTGCAGCCCGTCCGTGATGCGGAAGACCCCGCCCAGCGCGCCGATGTCCTCCCCGAACAGCACGACCCTGGGATCGTCCTCGAGGGCCTTGCGCAGTCCCCGGTTGATGGCAGCGGCCAGGGTCGTGGTGGTGTTCTCGGCCCCGGGGTGCCTGGGCCGCGGTCCCAGCTCGCCCTGGCGCTGGAGAGCCGTGGCCTCCTGGTCGAATCTGCGTAACAGGACCATGGATCGGTACATGGTCATCAGGTCGGTCATCTCGAGGGTATCGAGCTCGTATCCGTTCGGGGACAGACGCTCGCCGCTGGGACTGATCATCTGCACGGGATGAGGTTCACCCAGTCCCGTTCGTTCCGGATCCATCACCTCGTTGTGAACGTTCATGTCGCTCCTCGAAGTGACGCGTATTCAATTGTCATGAGGTCTCTGTGATGCAGGTCGCTACGCCTATCCCGCGCGGCTCCGCCAAGGGGCCCGGGCGTACCCGATCCACGCCCCATACTGGGAGCATGCACATCGTGGTGGCCGCCGCAGAGCCCGGGTCCTGGGTGTTGCGGCTGGTCTCCGCGAACGGCAAGCCCGCCGGGGAGCCGCACACCGTCACGGACGAGGGCCTCGCCTTCGAGGTCGCCCGGCGCGAGAACGCGGCACGTGCCGCGGGCGTGGTGCCTCCCGTGTGGACGTGGCTCGAGACCTCCGTCCCCGCCGCACTGCTGCTCGCCGCGGGCGTGTGGGTGACCCGCTGCCGGGACCTGGGACTGTGCGCCACGATCCTTGCCACGGCTGCGACCGCCCCCGGATCCGGCGCGCCCGATCCGACCTCGGACGAACCCCGCCCACTCGACTACCGTCCCGTGATCGAACCCGCGGACCCGCGCCGCGTGCCCGGTCCGCGCGCCCCGGCCGAACCGAGCAGCCAGGGGTCGCTGTTCGCCGTCGTCGAGCAGCGCGGGCCCGGAACGGACGAGTTGATCGCGGAGCTTGCCGCGCAGAACCGGGCGTGCGAGACCGCGCGCTATCCCCGGCGGATCGAACGCCTGCTGGCCCTCGAGTCCCAGGGCGCGTTGGTGGCCGCGGACATGCGCCACCACGGCGTCCCCTGGAGCCCCCGGGCCCACGAGGAGATCCTCGAGGAGCTGCTCGGCCCCCGTCCGGTCGGTGAGGAGCGGCCCGCGCGCATGCAAGAACTCGCCCGGCAGGTACGTGACGTGCTCGACGCCCCCACCCTCAACCCGGACTCCCCCGTGGAGCTGCTCAAGGCCCTGCGCAACGCCGGGGTGGACGTGGACACCACGCGCGCGTGGAAACTGCAGGACTGGGCCCTCGTCAACGGCCGGCCGCAGGAGCAGCGCGTGGCCATCGTGGAACCGGTGCTCGAGTACAAGAAACTCTCCCGGATCTTCTCCGCGACCGGGTGGCACTGGTTGGACACATGGGTGCGGGAGGAGCGCTTCCACCCCGAGTACGTCGTGGGCGGCGTCGTGACCGGACGATGGGCCGCGCGCGGCGGCGGTGCGCTGCAGATCCCCAAGTACATCCGCGGCGCCGTGCGCGCGGATCCCGGCCGCGCGCTCGTCGTGGCCGACGCCGCCCAGCTCGAGCCGCGCGTGCTGGCCATCCTCGCGCGCGACGACGCTCTGGCCGAGGCGTCCCGCGACCGTGACCTCTACGAGTCCATCGCACTGCAGGGCGAGGCACGCGGTTCGGAACTAAAGGAGCGGGCGCACGCGAAGCTCGCGCTGCTGGGCGCGATGTACGGTGCGACGTCCGGGGCCGGCGGGCGGTTCATGCCTCACCTGGCCCGGATGTTCCCGCGCGCCGTGGGTTACGTGGAACACGCCGCGCGCGTGGGCGAGCTGGGGCACCAGGTCTGCACCTACCTGGGCCGCTGGTCACCCGTTCCCGGGGCGGAATGGTTTGAGGTGCAGCGCGCCACGGCCACCCAGGCCGGCGAGCGCCGGGCCACCCAGGCTGCGCGCGGTCACGGCCGGTTCTCCCGGAACTTCGTGGTCCAGGGCTCGGCCGCCGAGTGGGCGCTCGCGTGGTTGGGACACATCCGACAGGGTCTGCACGACGCCGGCCTGGACGCACAGCTCGTGTTCTTTCTGCACGACGAGGTCATGGTCCACTGTGCCGAGCAGCATGCGCCCCGGGTGCGGGACCTCGTGACGCAGGCGGCCGAACAAGCGGTGATCACGGTGTTCGGCAGGGTACCCGTGGCGGTCCCGGTGGCCACGACGGTAGTGACGTCGTACGCGGATGCGAAGTGACCGCGGCTGCGCGCACCGGCATTACGCTGAGACGTCCCGCTCCTGAATAGCGTCCTGCTGGTGACCTCGCGGACCGTCCGCACCATGCGCCTCGACGGGGACCGAGGGTGAACGGCGCTGAAAGGGTTACGCCTTCGGCCCGAACCTCGGCGCGGGGCGCTTGATCGAGCGGTCCCACTCCACGGACCAGCCGAGCCAGTCGAGCACGCGGTCGATGATGACGCCGGTGAACCCCCACACGGTGATGGGCTCGGCCACGCCCGCCACGCGCACGTCGAACGCCGGGGACTCGTAGGTGTGCTGCCCGCGGGTCACGGTCGCGTAGTACCGGTGGGCGGGGTTGATCAGGTCCAGCACCGGCACCCGGAACACCAGGGAGGACTCGGCGTGGTCCACCACGTCCACGGGGGACGGACTGCGCCACCAGCCGATCACCGGCGTAACCAGGTGGTTGCTCACGGGCAGCGGCACGGGGTGCAGTGCACCGAGGACCTCCACGCCGTCCGGGTCCACCCCGGTCTCCTCGTGGGCCTCCCGCAGTGCCGCCCGGATATGGGGTGCGCTCACGCGCCCGCCGGGCACGTCCAGGAAGGTGCCGGGTTCGCCGTCGGGCGGATCGAGGCGCCCGCCCGGGAAGGCGACCTGGCCGGGGTGGGCACGCAGGGTCGCGGCGCGCTGGACGAGCAGCACGTCCAGGTCACGTCCCGGCCCGTCCGTGTGCTCGGCGTAGTGCGAGGGCACGGCGTCCAGCGCGCCGAAGAGGATGAGCACCGCGGAGTGCCGGTGGTTCTCGTCCAGCTCGCCGATCCGCCACGGTTCGCGGTCGTGCATGATCACGGAATCACCGTGCCGGGCGAGCTCCACGAGCTGATCACGGGGGTCGGCACCGTGAGGGTCGGAGGGGGTCATGCGAAGTCCTTTCACGCGCCGAGGGTGTGTCCGTCGGCGCGCAGTTCGCGGCGCGTGCGCCCGGCCAGGAAGCCCGCGAGCAGCTCCTCGCGACCCGGGGCGAGTTCGTAGGCCAACAGTTTCCGGGCGGCCAGTGGATCGGTGGGGCCCGTGCCGTAGGAGGGGCACAGATCCGCGACCGGACACACTCCACACGCCGGTTTGCGCGCGTGGCACATCCGCCGCCCGTGGTAGATCAGTTCGTGGGACAGCTCGGTCCACACCGCGGGCGGGAACAGGGCGGCCACGTCCGTCTCGACCTTGACGGGGTCCTCCTGGTCGGTCCAGCCGAAGCGGCGCGCGAGCCTGCCGAAATGCGTGTCCACCGTGATCCCGGGGACCCCGAACGCATTGCCGAGCACCACGTTCGCGGTCTTGCGCCCCACGCCGGGCAGGGTCACGAGCTCGGCGAGCGTACCCGGGACGCGGCCGTCGTACTCGTCCACGATCCGCGTGGCCAGCCCCTGAATGGAACGCGCCTTGGACCGGTAGAACCCGAGCGAGCGCACCCGTTGCTCGACGTCCTCGGCCGGCGCCTCGGCCAGCTCCCAAGGCCCGGGGTATGCGGCGAACAGCCCCGGCGTCACCGAGTTGACGCGCACGTCGGTGGTCTGCGCGGAGAGCACCGTGGCCACGAGCAGCTGCCACGCGTCGTCGAAATCCAATTCCGCCACGGCGTACGGATAGCTGCGCGCGAGCTCGCGCTGGATCCGCCGCGCGCGCCGCGTCGTTGCCAACCGCGTTTCGCCCCCGGTACGACGACGCCGCGCGGCCGCCTGCTCGGCCTGGCGCGGGGGCACGAAGCGCACGTGGGCAGCGGCGGCCGGGGAGTCCATGTCCTCGATCATGGTGGCCGCCGTGGCGGGGGTCAAACCGCGCGGCCGCCGTGACGGTGCGCGCGACACCGGCCGCCATGGATCGAGCACGGGCGGGAACCTCGACTACGCTGGAGAACGAGAATGTGAACTGCACCACGTGCCCGCGAGCGGCACGAGACGGCCCAGGTAAGGAGCACCATGTCCCCGGAATCCGCAGCATCCCAGTCGAAGACCTACGCACCCAGCGAGGAGTTCGCCTCCCAGGCCAACGCCACCGCGGAGCTGTACACGCGAGCCGAGGAGCAGGGTGAGGAGTTCTGGGCGGACCAGGCCCGCGAGCTGCTGACGTGGTCCACCCCGTTCACCGAGGTATTGGACTGGTCCAACCCGCCGTTCGCCAAGTGGTTCCAGGACGGCACCCTGAACGCCGCGTACAACGCCGTGGACCGCCACGTGGAGGCCGGCAACGGGGACCGCGTGGCCCTGTACTTCGAGGGCGAGCCCGGGGACAGTGCGTCCTACACGTACGCGCAGCTCAAGGACGAGGTCTCCAAGGCCGCGAACGCGTTCGAGGCGCTCGGCGTGGGCAAGGGCGACCGCGTGGCCGTGTACCTGCCCATGATCGCGGAGGCCGTGGTCACCATGCTCGCGTGCGCGCGCATCGGAGCGATCCACTCGGTGGTCTTCGGCGGCTTCTCCGCGGACGCCCTGCGCTCGCGCATCGAGGACGGCGAGGCCAAGCTCGTGGTCACCGCGGACGGCTCCTACCGCCGCGGCAAGCCCACTACGCTCAAGCCCGCCGTGGACGCCGCCCTGGAGAAGGGCGGGAGCTCCGTCCAACACGTGGTGGTGGTCAAGCGCAACGGCGAGGACGTCGCGTTCCAGGACGGCCGTGACGTGTGGTGGCACGAGGTCACCGAGAACGCCTCCACCGAGCACACGCCCTCGGAGCAGAACGCCGAGGATCCGCTGTTCATCCTCTACACCTCCGGCACCACCGGCAAGCCCAAGGGCATCCTGCACACCACCGGCGGCTACCTCACCCAGGCGGCATTCACCCACAAGAACGTGTTCGACCTCAAGCCGGAGACGGACGTCTACTGGTGTACCGCGGACGTCGGATGGGTCACGGGCCACACCTACATCACTTACGGGCCGCTCGTGAACGGCGCCACCCAGGTGATCTACGAGGGCACCCCGGACTCCCCGCACCGCGGCCGGTTCTGGGAGATCGTGCAGAAGTACGGCGTGAGCATCCTCTACACGTCCCCCACCGCCATCCGCACCATGATGAAGTGGGGCGAGGAGATCCCCGGCGAGTGGGACCTCAGCTCGCTGCGCTTGCTGGGCACCGTGGGCGAGGCCATCAACCCCGAGGCCTGGACCTGGTTCCACCGTGTGATCGGCGGCGAGCGCTGCCCCATCGTGGACACGTGGTGGCAGACCGAGACCGGCGCGATCATGATCTCCCCGCTGCCCGGGGTCACCCACGCCAAGCCCGGTTCCGCGCAGGTCCCGCTGCCGGGAATCGCGGTGGACGTCGTGGACGACGCCGGCAACTCCCTGCCCAACGAGACCGACGGTTTCCTGGTGGTCCGCAAGCCGTGGCCGTCCATGCTGCGCACCATCTGGGGGGACGACGACCGTTTCGTCAACACCTACTGGGGCCAGTTCGGTGACAAGTACTTCGCCGGCGACGGTGCCAAGCGGGACGCGGACGCGGACGTCTGGATCCTGGGTCGCGTGGACGACGTCATGAACGTCTCCGGCCACCGCCTGTCCACCCCCGAGATCGAGTCCGCGCTGGTCTCCCACCCGTCCGTGGCCGAGGCCGCCGTGGTGGGCGCCCAGGACGAGACCACGGGCCAGGCGGTTTTCGCCTTCGTGATCCTCTCGGACCAGGCCACCGCCGAGAACCGGGACGCCGCCGAGCTCGCCGAGGAGATCCGCGCGCACGTGGGCCGGGAGATCTCCCCGATCGCCAAGCCCAAGAAGGTGTTGATCGTCCCCGAGCTGCCCAAGACCCGCTCGGGCAAGATCATGCGCCGTCTGCTCAAGGACGTCGCCGAGGACCGTCCCGTGGGTGACGTCTCCACGCTCGCGGACCAGACGGTCATGCAGCAGATCGTGGACTCGCTCGGCCAGAAGTAACCCCGGCCCCGGCGGACGACGCCGCTGCGGTGCCTCGCGTGAAGAGGTCATCGTGGCGGCGTCGTCCGGTGTTGTCAGGGTGTTCGACGACGCCGCACTGTTCGTCGGTGCCGCACTGTTGGTCGGCGCCGCCTTGTTCGGAGGTGCCGTGTCGCTCCACGTGACCGTGTTGTTGAATGGAGCCATGAGTGAGCTGCCGATCCACGTCCTGAATGGGCCCAATCTCAACACCCTGGGCACCCGCAAGCCCGAGATCTACGGGCACACGACCCTTGCGGACGTCGAACGCAATGTGCGCGTCCGCGCGCAGTCGTACGGGCTGGACGTGGTGTTCGAGCAGTCCAACTATGAGGGGCAGCTCGTGGACTGGATCCAGCGGGCGCGCACCGAGGCGTGCGGGATCGTGATCAATCCCGCGGCGCTGACCCACTACTCCGTGGCCCTGCACGACGCCCTGGAGATGTGCGAGATGCCGATCGTGGAGGTGCACATCTCCAACGTGCACCGCCGGGAGGCCTTCCGGCACACGTCCTTCGTGTCACCGCAGGCCACGGCCGTGATCGCCGGTGCCGGTGTCCTGGGGTACGAACTGGGTGTGCAGGTGATCGCCAACGAACTGGGTAAGAACATCGAGAGTTAGGACGCACCCTGACCGCAGCAGATCCACGGTCCGGTGTGCCCCTGGTGTACAGGCACATCGACGAGTCCTTCCACCAGGTGGCCGCCGCCGGGGACGTGGAGCTGTTCGCCGATGCGTGGTTGCCCGGCGGCCATGAGGTGTACTGAGGTGGCGCCAGGAGATCGGTGACCCGCGGGCCATCATCGACACGGTCGACCGGCGCATGGCGGACGAGGACTGGTTCGTCACTGCCCTGTGGCAACCGCAGTACCTCCACGACGTGTAGTACGACCTGCGCCCGCTGCGTGATCCCCTGAATGCGTTCTTGGCCCCGGACCGCGCCTCCCTGCTGGCGCACTCGGTACCCGGCCACCGCTCGTCCGTGCTCGACCGCCGGTCATCGGTGCTCAGCCGCTGCTTGTCGGTGTTCAGCTGCTACCGACAGGATGTCCGCTCAGGACACCACGCACTGACCCGTGGGGACGGACTCCGTGGAGTCCCCCGCCGCGGCGAGGATCTCGGTGACACGAGCCACGGGGATCGCATACCCCACCTGGTCCGTGACGGCCTTGGCGAAGACCACGCCCACGACCTCACCGTCCGCGTTGAGCAGCGGACCGCCCGAATTGCCCTGCTCCACATTGCCCGCGATCTGGATGATGCTGCGGGTCTGGGTCTGCCCCGTGGTCACGTTCTGCACGGGGGCCACCGCCTGACCCTGGATCGTGGCCGGGCGCAGCGTATAGGGACCACCCAGCGGGTAGCCCGCGAAGGACACGGTCTGTCCGCTCGTCACCGAACCCTGCAGGGCCAGGGGTGCCTCGGGCAGATCGGGGACGCGCAGCACCGCGAGGTCGGACGCGGCGTCGTACTGCACGGCCTGCGCACGGTAGACGCGACCGTCGCGCGTCTGGACCACGGGCTGGTCCACGCCCGCGACCACGTGGGCGTTGGTCACCACCGTGCCGGGCTGCGCCACGAATCCCGAACCCGTCTGGTTCTGGGCGCACTGGGCGGCCGTGCCGTAGACCTGGACCACGGACTGGCCCGCGTCCGCGACGCTCTGGGTGTCCGGGGTGTCCGTGGGGTCCGGGGCGGCCTGGGACGGGAAGAGCAGTTCGTCCAGCTGCCGGATGCCCTGGGCGCCGCTGATCGCGTTGCGGGTCTGTGTCATGGCCTGGCGCACGGGCTCCGGGGTGACCCGCTCGATACCGCGCAGCACCTGCGAGGACGCGACCTGTTGGGACAGTGCGGGAAGGCCCAGCTGACCCACGAGCGAACCCACGAGCCCCATGACCAGGGCGGCCACGACCACGTTGAGCACCCCGCCGCCCACGCGGTCCAGGATCCCCAGTCCCGTCCTCTCGGTGATCCGCGCGAGGGCGTTACCCGCGATCGACCCCAGCCACTGACCCAGGGCCAGGGCCACGAGGACGGTGAGCAGCACGGCCGGGATCCGCCATTCGTCCGAGACGTACGCGGACACCACGGGGCCGGCCCAGAACGCCACCACGGCGCCGAGCACTAGCCCCACGAGGGACGCGAACGAGCGGAAGAACCCTCGGCTCAGCCCTGCGACGAGATACGCCACCAGCGCCACGATCAGCAGCACGTCCAGGATGTTCAGGGACAGAGTCATCGAAGTCCTCACGGAGGGGGAACACGCGGGGATCGGGTGCGTGCTCAGCCGAGCATACGGTGGGGGGCTGGGTAAATCGTGGATCGTGAACGGTGGATGAACACGAGCGGGAACACCCGGAATTCGCAGCGCGTTCACACCGGGCATAACCACCGGGGTGGACCCGGGCGGTGTGAAATTCGTTACGATGGAACGTACTCAGATCATGTGCCCCTGTCCGGGCTCATCCGCAATCCGTGAGGAGTTTTACCTTGGATACAGACGTCCTACGCCGCGCTCCGCTGTTCGCTTCCTTGGACGATGAGGCGTTCGCCGCTCTGACCGAGGAGATCACCGAGGTGAACCTCTCCCGCGGTGCCACCCTGTTCTACGAGGGTGATCCGGGGGACCAGCTCTACTTCATCGTCTCCGGCAAGATGAAGCTTGGGCGCACCGCGAGCGACGGTCGCGAGAACCTCGTGGCCGTCATGGGTCCCGGTGAGATCTTCGGCGAGATGGCCCTGTTCGACCCCAGCCCCCGCTCGACCTCCGCGACCGCCGTGTCCGAGACCCGCCTGGACGGGCTCAAGCACGAGAACCTGCGCAAGGTCATCCAGCGCTCCCCCGAGGTCTCCGCGCAGCTGCTGCAGGCGCTCGCCCGGCGCCTGCGCCGCACCAACGAGAACCTCGCGGACCTAGTGTTCTCGGACGTCCCCGGCCGCGTGGCCAAGGCCCTGCTGGACCTCGCGGACCGGTTCGGCCGCCCCGCCACGGACGGCATCCTGGTGGCGCACGAGCTTACCCAGGAGGAACTCGCCCAGCTCGTGGGTGCCTCCCGCGAGACCGTGAACAAGGCCCTGGCCGAGTTCGTCCAGCGCGGTTGGATCCGCCTCGAGGCGCGCGCCGTGGTCATCCTGGACCTGCAGCGCCTCAAGCAGCGCTCCCGCTGACACCGGTTCTTCCGCCGACGGCGCTCGTGGCACCCGCCACGGGCGCCGTCGCCTTTCACACGGGATGCGTACGGGGTGCGTGAGGGCGCGCGGGACGCGACCCACCCGGGAGGTTACTCGTCCAGGACGAGGACGGGTTCGCCGTCGCGCAGATCCAGTCGGGGACTCTTGACCCGCAGGTCCCGCCGGGCCGCGAGGAACGCCACTGCCGAGCCGGCGTGCGCAACCGCCTCGAGGGCGCACTGCACCCCGGGGGTCGTGAGCTCGTTGAGGTCGAAGTGCCAGGGGTCGTCGGTGAGGCTGGCTTCCTCCGACTGGCGCCGGAACAGCTCCGGCACCGGTGTGGACCACGGGTCCTCGAACAGGGCGCGCGCGTCCACCCAATCGAGCCACGCCACACCGCGCTGCGTGGCCAGAGGCACGGGGCGCTGGCCCACGGGAACGGCCGCCGAATAAAACTGCAGGTCCACGCGCTGGTGGATGAAGTCCGAGGTGATCCAGTGGGACAGCGGCCGGAGGCATTCGCTGTGGAACGTGAGACTGCGCTTGGCCAGCAGGTCCGCGAAGGAGAACTCCTCTGCTGCCAGCCGTTCCCGCGAGGTCATCCAGTCCGCGCCGTCCACGCTCTCTGCGACACCGTGACCCGGGGTTCCCGCGAGCAGGATCCCGGTCTCCACGAACACCTTGCGCGCGGCGGCCACCACGCTGCGGCGCGTGCGGCCGATGTCCTCCGAGAGCACCTTGTGGGCCCACTGCGCGGGGGTGGGGCCGTGCCAGTCCAGGGGTTCGTCGTCGCTGGTCTCGCACACCCCGCCGGGGAACGAGAGCGTGCCCATGGACTGGCGGCCCGGGCGGTGGAGCATGAGGGTCTCCACGCCGTGCTCGCCGTCCCGCACGAACACGGTGGCGGCGCCGTGGCGGGGGGCGGAACCGTGCAGCCCCAACCCCCGTTCCATCCAGGCCCGGGCGGCCGTGGAATAGGCGCGGGGCACCGCGAAGATGCGTTCGTTCCCGCGGCCCCCGCTCATCGTCAGTGGAACTCGACGATCAGTTCGACCTCCACCGGGGAGTTCAGCGGCAACACGCTGACACCCACGGCGGAGCGGGCATGCACGCCGGCGTCCCCGAACACCCGGCCCAGTAGGGTGGACGCGCCGTCCACCACGGCGGGCTGACCGTAGAAGTCGGTCGCGGAGGCCACGAAACCCGTGACCTTGACGATGCGTTGGATCCGGTCCAGGTCCTCGATCTGGGACTTCACCGCGGCCAGGGCGTTGAGCGCGCAGCGTTCGGCGAGCTCGGCGGCCCGTTCCGGGGACACGGTCCCCTCGGCGCCGGAATCGCTCACCACGCCGGTCTCGAGTAGTGACCCGGACACCAGCGGCAGCTGGCCTGCGGTGTAGACGTGCTTCCCGCTCACCACGGCCGGGGCGTAGGCCGCGAGCGGCCGGGCCACGTCCGGCAGTTCCAGACCCAGCTGCGCGAGCCGGTCTTCGTAGCTCTTGTCCATGATGTCCTCTTCCCCGCGGGTCAGTTCTTGGGCCGCTTGAAGTAGGCGATCGGGTTGGTCTGGACGGGGGCGTTCACGTTGCCCGCGGGGGTGTCCGCGGCCTGCGTGCCGGGCAGGACGGTCACGAGCTCCCAGCCGTCCTCACCCCAGTTGTCCAGGATCTGCTTGGTGGCGTGGATCATCAACGGAACGGTGGCGTATTCCCATGTGGTCATGGCCACCACACTACTGGTCCCGCCCCCCGCAGCGCGCCGGGAGCGTTCCCGCACGAGGTTCGCGGGCCGTGTGCCCCCCTCACCGGTACACGATTCGCACAGGACCCGGCCTATAGACTGGCCCAATGGCATCACGCAACAACTCGGGCTCCGAGCCCACCTCGGTACTGGGCAACATCGTGGCGTTCATCGCCGTGTCGGTGGTTGCCGGGGTGGTGGCGGCCGGACTCCTCGTTCCCCCCGCCGCGGCCGCCGGACTGGCCGCCAACGCGTCCATCGGCTGGTTCAAGTCCCTTCCCGCGGACATGGAAATGGGCCCCCTCTCCCGTTCCTCCACCGTGGTGGCCAAGGACGGTTCCGAGATCGCCACGTTCTTCGCGCAGAACCGGGAACCGGTCTCCCTGAACCAGATCTCCCCCAACATGAAGAAGGCGCTGCTGTCCATCGAGGACCGCGACTTCTACGACCACGGCGGTGTGGACCCCTGGGGCATCGTGCGTGCCATGGGCAATAACGTGTTGCGCCCCAGCAACCGCCAGGGTGCCTCCACCGTCACGCAGCAGTACGTGAACAACCTGATCATCGATCAGCAGGTCCGGGCCGGCGAGCAGGCCAGCACCATCGGTGCGGACAAGGGCATCGTGGACAAGATCAAGGAAATCAAGCTCGCGCTGTCCATGGAGCAGGAGAAGTCCAAGGACGAGATCCTGGAGGGCTACCTCAACATCGTGCTCTTCGGCGGGCAGAACTACGGTGTGCAGGCGGCCTCCGAGTACTACTGGGGCATCCCGGCCTCCCAGCTGAGCATCGCGCAGGCCGCCACGCTCGCGGGCATGGTGCAGTCCCCCAACTACTACGATCCGCAGGTCAACCCGGAGGCCTCGGTGCAGCGGCGCAACGTGGTGCTGGACACCATGGTGCAGACCGGCGCGATCACGCAGCAGCAAGCGGACCAGGCGGCCCGCGAGCCCCTGAACCTGGACATCCACCCCACGAGTTCCGGGTGCTCGGCCGCGCGGACCGCTCCCTACTTCTGTGACTACGTGGAGAACCAGGTCATGCAGTCCAACTCGTTCGGTGCCACGCCGGAGGAGCGCCTGGCCACGCTGCAGCGCGGTGGTCTGACGATCACCACCACCCTGGACCCCAAGGCCCAGCGGGCCGCGGACACCCAGGTGAATGCGACCCAGCCCAAGGACGACAACCCGGACAACGTCTCCACGGCGTTGGTCTCCCTGGAGCCGCGCAACGGTCACATCGTGTCCATGGCGCAGAACACCAACTACTCCGCCGCGGAGGGCACCTCCAACACCACGTACAACTTCAACGTGGACAGCTCCATGGGCGGTGCCGGTGGGTTCCAGGTGGGCTCCACGTTCAAGCCGTTCACCCTGGCCCAGTGGATCAACGCGGGCAAGGGCATCAAGGCGAGCGTGGACGCGCGTCGTCTGCACTATCCCGCGGACTTCCGCTGGAAGGCCTCGTGCCTGCCCAACGGGTACAAGATCGAACCGGGTGATGACGGCAACGGGTTCAGCTTCCAGAACGCGACCGAGGGATACGACCGGGTCATGGACGTGGACTACGGCATCTACAACTCCATCAACTCGGCGCTGTACGCCATGGCCGCGGACCTGGACCTGTGCGAGATCGGTGAGTTAACCAAGGCCATGGGCATCCACGACGGTAAGACCGGTGATCCCGTGGACACCACCGTCCTGTCCTCCCTGTTGGGTGGTTCGGTGGACATCTCCCCCATGACAATGGCGCGTGCCTTCTCCGGCTTTGCGAACGACGGCGTGATGTGCGAGCCCCGCGCTGTCACCAAGGTCGTGGACTACACCGGGAAGAACTACGACGTCCCCGGTGACAGTTGCCAGCAGGTGATCAAGAAGGAGGTGGCCCAGGGCGTGAACGAGGTGCTCAAGCAGGTGCTCGTGCGCGGTTCCGGGTACCAGCGCTCGATCGGGCTGCCGGATGCCTCCGCCGCCAAGACCGGCACCACCGACAACTCGACCCAGACCTGGATGCTCGGCTACACCAAGGGCCTCGCGACCGCCTCGTGGGTGGGTAACTACGAGTTCGGTTCCCGCTCCCTCAACGGCCTGAGCATCGGCGGGCGGACCGGCGGTTCGGGTACCGAGTGGGTGGACGGTGCCACGTACGCGGGTGGCCAGTGGCAGAACTACATGCGCACCGTGGCCCCCGACTACGACACCTCCCGGTTCTCCTCGCCGACGCCCAGCGTGATGTCGGCGCGCAAGTAGTGGCGGACTCCACCGCATCCGCCCCGGTCGCCCGCTCCCTCGCCGCGGCCGGAGCGGGCTTGTTCGCCGCTGGCGCCGGGACGCTCGCGTGGGCCTCACTCGGGGAGCGGCGTCGATTCCAACTGCGCCAGGAGACGGTGCGTGTGCTCCCGGAGGGCTCCCGGCCCGTGCGGATCCTGCACATCTCCGACCTGCACACCGTGCCCGGGCAGGAGGCCAAGAAGCGTTTCGTGCACTCGCTCGCCGCACTGCGCCCGGACCTCGTGATCGACACGGGTGACAACCTCTCGCACCTGCGCGCCCTGCCGTATCTGCTCGAGATCCTGGAGCCGCTGTTCGCGTTCCCCGGTGTGTACGTCCCGGGGTCCAACTGCTACTTCGCGCCGCAGCCCAAGAATCCCGCGCGCTACCTGTGGCGCACCACGAGCGGCGAGAAATCGGACGAGGCCCCGCGGTTGCCCACCGAGGACATGCACCGCGCGTTCGACGAACGCGGCTGGACCGGGCTCATCAACCGCGCCGAGCGGCTCAACATTGCCGACACTGTCATCGACTTCTCCGGCGTGGACGACCCCCACCTGCGCCTCGACCGGCACCCGGGCTTCCCGCGTGAGCAGGACGGGCCGGCCCACGTGCGCATCGGCGTGGCGCATGCGCCGTACGTGCGCACGCTGGACCGTTTCGCCGCCCACGGTGCGGACATCGTCTTCGCGGGTCACACCCACGGCGGTCAGGTCTGCCTCCCCGGGGGCCGCGCGCTGGTGAGCAATTGCGACCTGGATCCCGCGATGTGCAAGGGATTGATCTCCCACAGGGGCGTCCCGGTGAACATCTCCCAGGGCCTGGGCGAGTCCCGCTTCGCCCCGGTGCGGCTTTTCTGCCCACCACAGGCCGTTCTGGTTACGCTCACGGACTAAGGTTCTTCCCATGGCACCGATTCGACTCCCCCTCCCCACGCGCCGACCCGACGACGCCGCCCCGGCTCCCAGCGACTCTCCGCTGGACCGCGCGGTGGCGAGGATCGAACGGGAGTGCGGCAGCGGCGTCGTCGTCACCGGGGAGCTGGAGCGGCGCGCGGTGGCCCACGACGCCTCCCACTACCTGATGCAGCCCCGCGCGGTGCTGCGCCCACGGGACACGCACGAGGTGGGGCGGATCTTCGCCGCGGCCGCGGACACGGACGCTGGCCTGACCCTGCGCTCGGGCGGCACGTCCCTGTCGGGGCAGTCCGTCACGGACCAGATCCTCGTGGACGTCCGCCGCCACTTCAAGAGCGTGGAGGTCCTGGATCGGGGTGCCCGCGTGCGCGTGCAACCGGGGGTCACCGTGCGTCAGGTCAATGCGCGGCTGGCTCCGCACGGGCGGGCGCTGGGCCCGGATCCGGCCAGCGAGTCCGCGTGCACGCTGGGCGGAGTGGTGGCCGACAACTCCTCCGGGATGGCGTGCGGCACCGAGTTCAACACGTACCGCACCCTGGAGTCCATGGTGCTCGTGTTGCCCTCCGGCACGGTGCTGGACACCGCCGCCCCGGATGCTGGTGAGCAGCTGCGGGCCCGAGAGCCCGACCTGTTCGAGGGCCTGCTCCGGCTGCGGGACCGAGTGCGGGGCAATCCGGAGTCCGTGCGGACCATCCAGCGACTGTTTGCCATGAAGAACACCATGGGCTACGGACTGAACTCGTTCCTGGACCACGAGGACCCTGTGGCCATCCTGGAGCACCTCATGATCGGCTCGGAGGGCACCCTGGGGTTCGTGGCGAGCGCGACCCTGCGCACCGTGCCCGTGCACCCGCACGTGGCCACCGGCCTGCTGGTGTTCCCCACCGTGGTGGCCGCCACGAGTGCCGTTCCGGACCTGGTGGGCTCGCAGTGCGCCACCCTGGAGCTGATGGACGCCACGTCCCTGGCGGTCTCGCAGCGCACCGGACTCGCGCCGCCCGCGATCATGGACATCCCGGTGGGCCAGCAGGCCGCACTGCTCGTGGAGTACCAGCACGACACCGCGGCAGGTGTGCGGGAACTGGCGGAGGCGGCGGCGTCCACCTTCGATGCGCTCGAGCTGGCCGGGCCGGTGGCCCTGACCACCGACCCCCGCGAGCGCGCGAGCCTGTGGACCGTGCGCAAGGGGCTCTACACCACCGTGGCGGGCAACCGACCGCAGGGCACCAACGCGCTGCTCGAAGACGTGGTGGTGCCGGTGGACCAGCTGGGCGGCACGTGCGAGGAGCTCACCGGACTCTTCGACGCCCACGGCTACCGGGACTCGGTGATCTTCGGCCACGCCAAGGACGGCAACGTCCACTTCATGCTCAACGAGCAGTTCGATGATCCCGTTTCGCTACGCCGTTACGAGCAGTTCACCGAGGAGATGGTGGAGCTCGTCCTCGGCCGCGGGGGCTCGCTCAAGGCCGAGCACGGGACCGGGCGGATCATGGCCCCGTTCGTGCGGCGGCAGTACGGGGACGAGCTGTACTCGGTGATGGTGGAGCTGAAGGCCCTGATCGATCCCGGCAACCGCTTCAACCCCGGGGTGATCCTCACCGAGGACCCGCGCGCGTACCTGCGCGATCTCAAGACCGCGCCGGCCGTGGAGGAGGAGGTGGACCGGTGCGTGGAATGCGGATACTGCGAGCCGGTGTGCCCATCCCGGGATCTCACGCTCACGCCGCGCCAGCGCATCGTGGGGCGCCGCGAGATCGCGGACGCCGAAGCGCGCGGTGAGCACGAGCTGGCCGGGCGGATGCGGCGCGAGTTCGACTACGACGGGCTGCAGACGTGCGCGGTGGACGGCATGTGCGTGACCGCGTGTCCCGTGGACATCAACACGGGTGACCTGGTCCGGAGGCTGCGGAGCGAGAATCGTTCGGCGGTCGCGGACCTCGTGTGGGCGGGGCTCGCCCGGGCGTGGCCCGTGACCGTTCCTGGTGCGGCCTTCGCGCTGTCCCTGGCCCGGCGGATGCCCGCCGCGCTCCCGGTCAGTGCGACGTCGGTGGCCCGCGCCGCGCTCGGGACGGACACCGTCCCCGGCTATTCCCCTCGTCTGCCCGCGGGCGGTCGCTCCCGTGCCGGATTGACGACGGCGCCCGCGAATGTCCCTGCCGACCGCGCCCGGGCCGTGTTCTTCCCCGCGTGCATCGGGGCCATGTTCGGCACGGTGCACGGGGAGGGACCGTCGGTGTCCGAGGCGTTCCTGATGTTGTGCGAGCGCGCCGGAGTGGACGTACATGTTCCCGAGGGCATCACCTCCACGTGCTGCGGCACGCCGTGGAAGTCCAAGGGCCTACCCTCCGGATACGAGACCATGTCCCGGCGGACCCTCGAGACCCTGTGGGAGGCCTCCGAGCACGGCACACTCCCGGTGGTGTGTGATGCCTCCTCGTGCACCGAGGGGCTCGTCACCATGCGAGAACTAGCGGCGAACTCGCCCCGGTACGCCGGACTGCGGTTCGTGGACGCGGTGCAGTTCGTGGCCGAGAACGTGCTGGACCGGCTGACCGTGTCCTCGCCCGTGGGCGCGCTCGCGGTGCACCCCACGTGCTCGTCCGTGCAACTGGGGATCAACGATCACCTCTTGCGCGTGGCTGGCGCATGTGCCGAACACGCCACCGTTCCTTTCGCGTGGGGGTGCTGCGGGTACGCGGGCGACCGCGGCATGCTGCATCCCGAGCTCACGGCGGCCGCCACGGCTCCCGAGGCGGCGGAGGTACAGGCCGGAGACTTTGATGCATATGCATCTTTGAATCGGACGTGTGAGCAAGGCATGACCGAGGCCACGGGCAAACCCTACGAACACGTCCTGCAGGTGCTGGAGCGGGTCAGCCGCTGACACCGCGCTCGGACGTTTTCGGTGACTCGGGGATTTCACATTCCTCCCGTGCTGCCGCTATGCTGGAGCAGTTGTTCGCGGCTCTGCCGTGTGACATCGGGATGTGGCGCAGCTTGGTAGCGCGCGTCGTTCGGGACGACGAGGTCGCAGGTTCAAATCCTGTCATCCCGACCACATGAACACCCGGACCCACGAATCGTGGGTCCGGGTGTTCTGCATTTCCCCACGGACCCGGATCCCGGAAACCCATTCCGAGCCTCTTCGCGGGACATGTTCCGGCCCGGCGATACTCGGCAGCGGCACAGAGAAACCTATGCATAATCATTCACTATCTGAATCGATATACATTCCGGTCATGATCGCGTAGCTAACCGGTAATCCGCCATCAGCCCCCGGTGCGCCGGTGAACTCCACGATGACAAGCACTGACGACAAGCCCCTCCGGTTCAGACACAATTCATCTGCTGGTTTGCTAGTGCACACATGAACTGTATATATTCACTGCGGCGACAGCGGAACTGGCCTCATCGCCTTCACATCATTTGCATGGGGGAATTCTCGTCAGCGGGGGCTGACGGGAAGTGCCAGGATCTCCGGGGGACAGCTGTGACAGCTCTGAGAACTTTGGTGCACGATTCTTTCAGTCGCACTCGTACCGCCACGATCGTCGTGGCCCTATTGCTCACGGGGCTGGTCCCCGTGGTGCTTGAACTCCTAGGCTCACACGCCGAGGTCCTGGTCATCGCGGGCGGACTGCTGGTGTTGCTCACCGCATTCCTGGTGCTGCGCGGCTCCCGTCCGGTGGGCGCCGAGCACGCATCGGAACCCGCCGGGAGCTCCCGCGGCGGGGTGGAGCTGTTGCTCTACCTCTCGCCGGTGATCTTCCTGAACATCGTCTTCCCGCTCGTGAGCCCGCGCATGGCGGAGGCGACCGTGGGTGAGGTCCAACTGACCCACGTGGTCCTGGCCTCGTCCATCACCGTGCCCTGGCTCGCGCAGGCCGCGTGCATGCCCGCGTACCGCGCGATCGGTGAACTCATGGCCGAGCGGGACATGCAGAAGATCACCCGGTGCTTCTGCGAGGTATGGCCTGCCATGTTCCTGCAGACCCTCCCGCTCGCCGCGCTGTTCGCACTGCCGCTGTGGCTGGCCACCGGCTGGTCCTGGCAGGCCATGGGCGCCTACCTGCTGTTGCTGGGCGCGCACGTGCTGTTCGTACAGTCCCTGGTCCTCGCCAACGTGGGAGAACGCCGCGGCCTATGGGCCGTGGCATGGGGCGCCTACGCCCTGGCCCTGGCCGTGGTTCCCACCGTGTGGATCCTTCCGCCCCTGGTCGCCGCGGCCACCCAGATCGCGGCAATGGGCCGTCAGCTGTCCCACGTGCGGGTCTTCGAACGCCTGGACCAACGCAACTTCGCCGCGGACGCCCTGCGCGGACTGCTGCTCGGATCGGTGTTGTGGGCGGACAAGTTCGTGCTGTTCCTGGCCACGGACGGGGCCTTCCAGGTGATCGTGGTGTTCATGGCCATGCTCCCCGCAGTGCTCGCCTACAACTTCTACTTCGTCAACATGGCCCCGCACGTGGACCGCGCCGTCAGCGGACTGCACCGGGCCATCGAGAAGGAAACACTGCCCGTGCTGGCCTCCCGCTCCACGCTGCTCAGCTACGTGGTGGACCGCTCCGTCCTGCGCACCGGCGCGGTGGGCATGGTGCTGACCCTGGCTGCCGCCCTGCTACTGGGCGGCTTGCAGCCCCACCACGTCCTCCTCGCGGTGACCGTGGCCGTGGCCTCATGGACGTTCATGATGCTCACCCTGTTGAGCTACGAACTGGACTACATCGGGGAGAAGATCACGGCCCAGGCCCTGGGTGCGGTGCACCTGGTCGTGAGCATCCTCGCGTTCGCGGTGTTCTCCACCAACGGGGCGTACGCCCTCCTGTTGCTCGCGGACCTGGTGCTGGTCGCCGGTGCCTGGGCACTGTACAAGCGTCACTGGGCCCAGCCCGAGTACACCCTTTTCTGGCGCCACGCCACGTCCTGGTAACGCAGTCCACGTAAGCGCTTCCTATCAAGCGCATCCGCCGCGCCCGGGCGCAGTCCTGCCCGGTCTCGGCCCCCACTGCACGTCCCTGCTGGTCGCCACATTGCGACCCCGGACCCTTTCATCCCGTGAGGAATAGTTGACATGTACCCTTTCACGCGCTCACACGCCAAGCACCGCGCCACCAAGTCCGTGGCCGTCGCGGAACCCACCCGTCTGTCCCCCGCCGCGCAACAGCGCCAGAAGCAGTACGAGGACGTGGACGTCGCCATCGTCATGGAATCCACCTACCCCTTCCTCAAGGGCGGGGTCTCGGCGGTCGTCCACGACATCGTCACGGGGAACCCCGACCTGAGCTACGGGATCATCCACATCTCCTGGGACTCCGAGGCACCCCAGGAGGACCTCTACTCCATGCCCGAGAACGTGAAATGGGTCCGCGTGGTCTACCTGAGCATGCAGGAGCACCGGGAGGACTTCATGTCCGTGCGCCCCAAGGATCTGGGCATGACCGCTGAGCAGCGCACGGTGCTGTCCCACCGGATCTTCGACGCGATCTACGCCCTGGCCGGTGCCCGGGACACCGAGCCACTGTGGGAGCTCATCGACGAGGGGCTCAATGAACGCACCCGGCAGTACCCGCTGTGGGCCGTGCTGGGCTCCCGCGAGTTCCTGCATGCGCTGACGGAGCGGATGCCGCAGCTCGGGCTCTCCCTGTCCGAATCGTTCTGGTTGCTGCGCGGATTCTTCTCCCTGGCCCACGCGATCCTGGGCGAGACCATGCCCCGGGCCCGGGTGTACCACGCGCACACGACCGGCTACGCGTCCCTGCTGGGTGCCGCGGCCGCGCGCGATCACGGCACGTCGTTCCTGCTCACCGAGCACAACCTGTACGTGCGCGACACCGTGAACACCCTGCTCGACCGCAACATGGCGCTGTCGATCACGTCCGAGGACTACCGCACGTTTGACGTCAGTGCCGAGGACCGGGCGTGGATGGCGTGGTGGATCGAGATCGGGCACTTCTGCTACCCGAGCGCCGAGCTCGTGACCTACCTCTACCCCACGGCCATCACGGAGGCCGCGAGCCTGGGCGCGGACGTGGACAAGTCCGTGGTGCTGCCCAACGGCATGATCATCGAGGAGTTCGAGGAGAAGTACCACGCTCGCCAGGCCGCGGTGGAGCGCATTGCGCAGTCCCCGGAGGAGCACACCTGGCGACTCGTGTACATCGCCCGCGTGGTGCCCATCAAGGGACTCATGGATCTGCTCTCCAGCATGGACATCCTGCGGGATCGCGGGTACCCCAACATCCACCTGGACGTCCTGGGCCCCACCGAGCATGTGCCCGAGTACTACGAGGCGTGCCTCGAGAAGATCGAGGCCCTGGGCCTCCACGACCTCGTGACCATCCACGGGACCGTGAACGTGCGGGACATGCTCGACCGGTTCGACCTCCTGGTGCTCCCGAGCTACAACGAGGGCCAGCCGATCGTGGTGCTCGAGGCCATGGCCGCGGGCATCCCCACCGTGGGTTCGGACGTGGGTGGCATGAGCCAGCTCGTGGGCGACGACCTGGTGACCCCCGACGGCCGTACGTGGGGACCGTGCGGTGAACTGCTCGCACCCGGTGACATCGTGGCCATGGCGGACAAGGTCCAGGCCGTGATCGGGAACGTGGATCGTTACCGCTCCTACAGCACCAACGCCCGCGGCCGCGTGGAGGACTTTTTCCAGCTCCACGAGGTCATGTCCTCCTACAACAAGATCTACCGGATGCTCGGCAACATGGGTGAGAAGCGCAACTTCGAGTACTCGGACCTGCGTCAACCGGCGCTCGAGGCGCCGTTGGCGGGCGCGGGCGAGTGAGCGGTGTCGGCGCCTGGATCCGGTACGGGGGCCCGATCAGCTCCGAGCAGCTCGACTTCGCCGCGCAGCACTACCGGGCGGCGATCCTGCAGCCGTGGGAGACGGCGGCGGCCGCGGACCTCAAACGGCGCCGCCCGGACATGACGGTGCTGTGCTACAAGTGCCTGTCCTCGACCCGCAGTTACGAACCGGGCCCGATCCACAGTTCCGGGGTCTCGTACGCCGAGGCCCCGGACCGGTGGTTCGCGCGGCGCCTGGACGGTGAACGCATCGAGTGGGCCCGCTACGGCGGACACTGGCAGATGACCGTGTGGTCGCCCGAGTACCGCGAGCGCTGGGTGCGCAACGTCGTGGCCGAGCTGCGGGATTCGCCGTTCGACGGCGTGATGGCGGACAACGACGTGTTCGACGACTACTACGGCCTGGACCTGCCCATCCGTCATGCCCGGACGATGGCGGATTTCCGCGACGGCGCGGGCGAATTGGTGCATGCCGCGGGCACGGCTCTGAACGAGGTCGGTAAGATCCTGGTCCCGAACATCGCGGAATCGCGGCGCGAGCCCGGCCGCTGGGCGAGCCACGCGGCCTACGGCGGCGGATTCGAGGAGGTGTGGCTGGGTTTCAGCCCGGTGGACCTGTTCGACCCGGAGACCACCGAGGCGCAGCTGCCCCAGGCGGACGGGCCGGGCATCAGCATCCTGCGGGTGCCCACGGACGGCGACGACGACCACCCCAATGTCGAGTACGGTCTGGCCGCGTTCTGGATCTTCGGGGCGGGCCGCGGCGCGTACGCGGCCACGGCGCACGACGACTACAGCCGCACCCAGCACACCGCGCAGCTCGATTGGGATCTCGGCGCGCCGGTGCAGGACCCCGTGCGCCGCGGTCACACGTGGTGGCGCGAGTTCACGCACGGCTGGGCCGCGGTGAACTTCAACGCCGACCGCCGACGACGCCGCCGCGTCCGGGTGCCGCGCGGCATGGTCGACGTCCGGGGTCGGGCGGCGGGGTCCCACCTGGTGCTGCAGCCCCGCCGCGGGGTGGTGCTGCGGCGGGGGTGAGCCCACCGGGGGTGCGGGGCATCGCGTGCCGGACGCCCGTCCGGCACGCGTGTGCGCCGGACATGTTGTCTCTGGCCGCGCCGTGTGAGGCCCGGGCGCGAGGTGACACCCCGTCGGCGCATCGTGATGGAATCACCCCATGAGCCCAATACCTCGTCCGCGCCCGTTCACCCAGGTCGACGTCTTCTCCCGGGAGCCCTATCTGGGCAACCCGGTGGCGGTCATCCTGGATGGCACCGATCTCACCGACGACGCCATGGCCCGCTTCGCGCGCTGGACCAACCTGTCCGAGACCACGTTCGTGCTCCCACCCACGGACCCGGACGCCGACTACCGGCTGCGCATCTGGACCCCGGACCGTGAACTGCCGTTCGCCGGTCACCCCACCCTGGGCTCGGCCCACGCATGGCTCACCGCGGGCAACACCGCGCGTGCCAAGGACGTCATCGTCCAGGAATGCGCCGCGGGCCTCGTGCGGATCCGCCCCTCCGACGACGGCGCACTGACCTTCGAGGCCCCACCCACCGACCGCACGGGAGACCTGGGCCCGGAATTGCTCGGGGGCGTAACCGCGGCCCTGGGCCTGCGGGACGAGCAGGTCGTCGCCCATCAGTGGGTCGACAACGGCCCCGGCTGGGCTGCGCTGCTTCTGGCCGGCGCCGAGGACGTCCTGGCGATCGAGCCCGACCTTCCCGCTCTCCACGGCGCCAAGATCGGCGTGGTGGGTCCCCACCCGCAGAGCAGCCCGCACCAGTTCGAGGTCCGCGCCTTCGTGGGTGGGACCGGCGGGTACGAGGACCCCGTCACGGGAAGCCTCAACGCGAGCCTGGCCCAGTGGCTCATCCGTACGGACCGGGCGCCCGCGAACTACATCGCCCGACAGGGCACCCGCATGGGACGCAGCGGCCTCGTGACCGTGACGTCGGACGGGGACCACGTGTTCGTGGGCGGACACTGCACCGCGTGCATCGACGGGACGGTGCTGCTGTGAACCCCCCGGGCACCGAGCAGGGCGCGTCCCTGCACCTGGTCTTCGACGGCAACTGCGGGTTCTGCACGCGCTGCGTGGGATGGGCCCGGACACTGGACCGCCATGACCGGATCGCCCTGCACGCCTACCAGGTCCCCGGCGTACTGGAGCGGTTCGGACTGACGAATGCGGAGGGCAACGCGTCGGTGTGGGCCGTCCTATCCCGTTCCGGTGAGCGATCCTCGGGGGCGCACGCGGTGGCCGTGACCCTGGACACCGCCCTGGGCATCCGGGTGTTCGAGCCGTTCTACCGGTTACCGCCCGTGCGGTGGGTCCAGGACCGCGTGTACCGGTGGGTGGCCGATCACCGGGGGAAGTTCCCCGGTGTCACCCCGTGGTGCCAGCAGCACCCCGGGCAGTGCGGGACCCCGTAACGGTTCCGCTCCGCGTACCGAGCGAGCCGTGCCACCCGCGCGACGGCAAGACACTGCGGCGCCATGACTCCATGACTCCGCCCCGACGCGCACCACCCCACCGAACACGTCGCCACCCGAGCGGTGCCATCCCACCGCGGCGCCGCCGCTCCACCGCGTTCAAAGATCGAGTCTCACCCGGGCAGCGTGTCCCGCAGCGCCCGCGCCGCCGCGGTGACGTCCTGCGCATCGGTCACGGCCCGCACGACCACGATGCGCGAGGCACCCGTGTCGAGCACGGACGGCAACCGCGCGGTGTCGACCCCGCCGATCGCGAAGAAGGGCTTGTCCCCCGCGTGCTGAGCGGCGTAGCGCGGCAGCTCGAGCCCCACGGCCGCGCGACCCGGCTTGGTGGGGGTCTCCCACACGGGCCCGGTGCAGAAGTAGTCGAGCCCGGCGTCGGCCACGGCGGCGTCCACCTGGGCCGGGGAGTGACAGGACCGCCCGATCACCACGTCGTCCCCCAGGACCCGCCGAGCCTGCGCGGTGGTGAGATCGCCCTGGCCCACGTGGAACACGTCCGCGCCGGTGAGCAGCGCGACGTCCGCGCGGTCGTTGACGGCGAAGAGTGCGCCGTGCTCACGGGCGACGTCGGCGAGCACCTCGATGGCCTCAATCTCCGCGGCAGCCTCGAGGGATTTGTCCCGCAACTGGATGATGTCCACCCCGCCCTCGTACGCGGCGTGCAGAAATTCGCGCAGGTCACCGCGCTCGTGGCGCGCCGTGACGCACACGTACAGTCGCGCGTTCTCAAGGGCGGCGCGGCGCCCGGTACCCGTCTGGCTCGTGTGTCCCATGCGGCCATCGTGGCACGAACCGCGCGCCCGCGGACACCTCGCCCGATCAGCCCGCCGCGAAGTCCCCCTGCGTTCCACAGCTAGGGGTGATTAGACTGGCAGGGCCGTTCGTCGCCGTTCGACGAACTCCACGGGAGTCCGCACACGTTGGCAACAACCACCGCAGCGGGCTGAGAGGGCGTGAGCCGCCGACCGGATCACCTGATGCGGATCATGCCGCCGGAGGGAGGAACAATGCCCGAGCACCTCGGTGACCACGTGGTCGTGGCCGGAGCTGGTCTCGTGGGCCTGGCCACGGCCTTCGAACTACGACGCCGCGGGGCCGCCGTGACCGTCGTCGATCCCCGCCCGGCGTGGGGCGCCACCCGCGCGGCCGCGGGCATGCTCGCACCGATCGCCGAGACCCAGTACGGCCAGGAGCGCCTCTACCCCCTCATGCGCGCCTCCGCCGCGGAGTACCCGGATTTCGTGGAGCGCGTCACCGCGGCCACGGGCCTGCCCACGGGTTACCGCACCGAGGAGACGCTCGTGGTGGCCGCCGACGCCGCGGACGCCCGGTCCCTCTCCGACCTCGCCTCCCACCAGATCGCCTCCGGGATGGACGTGCAGGAGATCTCCACGCGCGAGGCCCGGCACCTGGAACCGGCCCTCGCACCGCGGTTGAGCGGCGCGGTGCGCATCGTCTCCGACCGCCAGGTGGACCCCCGGATGCTCGCGGCCGCCCTGGTGGAGACCCTGAACTGCCCGCACCTGACCACCATCGGGGACGTCCCCGACGCCGGACCGGCGCAGTGGCTGACCTCCCGCGTGGACACCGTGCTGACGTCCCGCAGGGAACCCCGGCAGGCCACGGGCGTGCAGGTGGACTCCGGTGAGGTGATCCCCGCGGACGCCGTGGTCGTGGCCACCGGGCTGACCGCCAACACCATGGGCGGGCTGCCCGAGGGACTCGACCTCCGATTGCGCCCGGTGTTCGGGGACATCCTGCGGTTGCGGGTTCCCGAGACCGCCCTGGCCCCCGGGGAATCGCATTTGCTCACGCGCACGGTGCGCGCCCAGGTCCTGGGTCGGCCCGTGTACATGGTCCCCCGCGAGGACCGCACCCTGGTGCTGGGCGCCACGAGCCGTGAGGACGGGCGCGAATCCGTGCTCGCCGGTGGCGTGCACCAACTGCTGCGGGACGCGCGCACCGTGGTCCCCGCGATCGACGACTGCGACGTCCTGGAGATGATGGCCCGCGCCCGCCCGGGAACCTCCGACGACCTGCCGTACGTGGGGAAGACCTCGGTGGCCGGGCTCGTGATCAGCACGGGTCACTTCCGTCACGGCATTCTGCTGACCCCCGTGGCGTCCCGGCTCGCGGCGGAGCTCGTGACCGGCGTCCTGGACCCGCTCGCGGACCACGAGTCCGACGCCGCGTTCCTCGCCGACACCGACCCGGCCCGGCACTCGAACCCCGCCCCCGAGGCCCCGTTCACCACACCCGAGAGCTATCCCCAGATGCATGGAGGACTCGAATGATCGCGCCCGAGCCCACAGACAATTCCTCCACGGCCGTCGTGAACGGCTCCCCCGTGACGGTGACCCCGGGGTTGACGGTCGCGAGCGCCGTCGTCGACCTCACGGGCCGCGAGATCACACCCGAGGGCACCGCCGCGGACGGTCATCCCCTGGGGATCGCCGTGGCGGTGGACGACGCCGTAATCCCCCGCTCCCTGTGGGCCACGACCCCCGTGGAAGCGGGTCAATCCGTCGAGATCGTCACCGCGGTGCAGGGAGGCTGAACATGACCACGCACGGAACCCCCCTGACCGTGGCCGGGGTGGAGCTCTCGTCCCGGCTGATCATGGGTACCGGGGGCCTCACCGATTTCGCAATGCTCGAACGGGCCCTGCTGGCCTCCGGGACGGAACTGACCACGGTGGCCCTGCGCCGCTTCGCGCCCGGCCCCGCCTCGCCAGCGGGCGCGCAAGCATCCGGCACGGCGAACCGGGCGAGCGGTCGCGCGGGAGGTGGCGCAGCGGCGTCGTCGACCGGGACACCGCAGGACAGCCTGTACGGGCTGCTGCGCCGCAACGACATCCGGGTGCTGCCCAACACCGCGGGGTGCTACACCGCGCGGGACGCCCTGCTGACCGCTGAACTGGGGCGCGAGGCGCTGGAGACGGACTGGGTCAAGCTCGAAATCATCGCGGACGAGGACACCCTGCTCCCGGACGGTGTGGAGCTGCTGGACGCGACCGAGAAACTCGCTCGGCGCGGTTTCAAGGTCTTCGCGTACACGTCCGACGACCCCGTGCTCGCGCTGCGACTCGAGGACGCCGGGGCCGTGGCCGTGATGCCCCTCGGTGCTCCCATCGGCACGGGTCTGGGGATCCTCAACCCGCACAACATCGAACTCATCGCGTCCCGCGCGTCCGTGCCCGTGGTGCTGGATGCCGGGATCGGCACGGCGTCCGAGGCGGCCCTGGCCATGGAACTCGGGTGCGACGCCGTCCTGCTCGCGTCCGCCGTGACCCGCGCGCAGGATCCCGTGGCCATGGCGAGTGCCATGAAGCACGCCGTGCTCGCGGGGCACCTGGCCCGCGGCGCGGGGCGGATCGCGCGGCGCACGCACGCCGTGGCGTCCTCGCCCATGGCGGGGCGCATCGACACCGCCGACGCGCCCCGCGGGGACTGGCCCGCGCCTTCATCCACCACCCCACAGCTGGAATCGCAGGTTTCATGAGCACCCCACTACCACCCCTCGTGGCCCCCGCCTCCGATCTGAGTCGCGAGGAACTCGAACGCTATTCACGCCACCTCACGTTGCCGCAACTGGGCGAGGAGGGGCAGCGTCGGCTCAAGAACGCACGCGTCCTGGTGATCGGCGCGGGCGGGCTCGGCGCTCCCGCGCTGCAGTACCTCGCGGCCGCCGGGGTGGGGACCATCGGCGTGGTCGACGACGACGTCGTATCCGTGTCCAACCTGCAACGCCAGGTGGTCCATGGGATGGCCGACATCGGCCGGCCCAAGGTCGATTCCGCCGCGGATGCCGTGGCCCGGCTCAACCCCCTGGTCACCGTGCACCGCCATCCCGAGCGGCTGAGCACCGACAACGCCCTGGAGATCTTCTCCGGCTACGACCTGATCATGGACGGCGCGGACAACTTCGGCACACGCTTCCTGGTCTCGGACGCCGCCGAACTCACCGGCATCCCCGTGGTGTGGGGCTCCATCCTGCGTTTCGACGGCCAGGTCTCCGTGTTCTGGTCCGGTCACGGCCCCGTGTACCGCGACCTGTTCCCGGAAGCGCCCGCGCCGGGCCAGGTCCCCTCGTGCGCCGAGGGCGGTGTGCTGGGCATGCTCCCGGCCACGATCGGCTCGGTCATGGTCACCGAGGCGCTCAAACTCATCACGGGCATCGGCCGTCCCCTGCTCGGCAGGGTCCTCATCCACGACGCCCTGGCCCAGACGTGGCGCGAGCTCACGGTCCTGCCGGACCCGCACCGCCCGCCCGTCACGGATCTCTCACGGGTGGCGCTCGCGTGCGGTCTGCCCTCCGACGACGACGCCGCTCCCGCCCCCCACGAGACCGTCACCGCCCCGGAGCTGGCCGAGCTACTGACCGCCCGGTCCCTCGGGGAGACGTCCTTCACGCTCGTGGACGTGCGCGAGGACTGGGAGCGCAAACTCGTGGCCATCCCCGGATCCGTGCACGTGCCGCTGCAGGACGTCCTGGACCGGGGTGTCACGGCTCTTCCGGATGAGGCGGAGGGCACCGTGATCCTGCACTGCAAGGCCGGTGCCCGTTCCGCCCAGGCCCTCGCGGCACTGCGCAGGGACTACGCCCTGCGGGAGGACACCGTGAAGCACCTGGACGGCGGGGTGCTCGCGTGGATCGACCGGGTGGACCCGGCGCTGCCGCGCTACTGACCCGTTCGATCACAGCTCCTCCTCAAGGAGCGGTTTCCGCGTGTGTGTCACCATGAGGTCCAGCGGTTCGTGGTGAATAGCCGTCGGACTGACTGATCGCTTGTAGCGCGCGGCAGCTCCTCGTGAGCGATCACTGCTGGTGAGCAACGTGTGAACGCGAAGGTCCCCGTCACCGCGGTAACGCGGGCGACGGGGACCTTTCTCGCAAGTATGCGGGACAGGACCGCGCGGCCTCAACCCAGCAGGATCACGTCCAGCGTGCGCGGACCGTGGACACCCTCCACGCGTTCGAGCTCGATGTCCGAGGTGGCCGAGGGCCCCGAGATCATGGTGGTGGGCGCAGTGGGCTCCACACGGGCCATGGCCTCCGGGATGAGCTCCACCACGGACTCCAGCGGCACGATGCAGATGTGGTGGTCCGGCACCAGGGTGATGGCGCGCCGACCCTCGTCCGGGCGCCCGGACAGGAAGATGGTGCCCGTCTGCGCGCACGAGACCGTGGAGGAGGTCACCACGGCATCCACCTGGTTGAGGTCCCGCACGGTCAGCGCGGAGGCCTTGCGACCGTCATTGGGGTCCACGATGGCCCGGCGCGCGGCGGTCTCCTCAGGCAACCACGCGGTGTCGAGGCCCTCGGGGATCACGTAGCGCGCGGAGGTCCCGAGCTGGGTGGCAACGCGCTGCGCCACGGTCTGCGCGGTCTCCCTGTAGACGTTGGCCTTGTAATCCAGCAACCGGTCCTCGAGCATGTCGATGATCTCGTCCCGCCCGAGGTCCGAGGTGTGCCGGTAGTCGCGGGGCACGTGGGGTGCCCGCGGGTGGTCCGCGAGCGCACCGTTGAGCCGCTCGAGGATTTCGGTCTTGGCGTCGGCGCTCATGCCGGCTCTCCGTCCTGGTTCCCGCGGCCTGCGTGGCCGTTGCGGGGTGCGATGTTGTCCTCGTGGGGGTCGCCCGTGGCAGCACTGTACGCCCCGGCCACGGCATCCGCGCCGGCACCCGGGGTGGCGGCGTCC
Organism: Kocuria sp. CPCC 205261; assembly: GCF_040981025.1. Classification (NCBI taxonomy): domain Bacteria; kingdom Bacillati; phylum Actinomycetota; class Actinomycetes; order Micrococcales; family Micrococcaceae; genus Kocuria; species Kocuria sp. CPCC 205261. Next base: position 508,782 of record NZ_JAVKPU010000001.1, read on the forward strand.
TGGCCGGTGCCGGCCGCGGTCTCCTCGGTCCGGGCTGCCTTGGACTCGCCGTGCGGGCCCTGGGTGGGTGCCACCTCGACGGACGACGCCGGGTGGTCCTCCGCGGGCCCCGCACCGGTGCGCGCGGTTCCCGACGCCGCAGTGACGCCGTCGCGCTCGAGTCGTTCCCCGGTCTCCCCCTCGTGCTTCTTCCACCAGTTGCGGAAGGACTCCTTGGGGGGCTCGGGGATGTCGCGCTCGGCGGTCCAGCCGCCCACCATGCCGGGCAGCCAACCGATGGCGCGGTCGCGGCCGGCGATGACACGGCCCATGGGTAGCCCGCGCTCCGCCAAGGACATCCGCTGACCAGAGGACATCACGAAGGAAGCGCCCTTCATCATGGCGTCCATCTGCGTGGGCACACCGCGGGAAGGCACGGCTCCTCGGATGCGGCGTCCTGCGCGACGCGCCCGAGAACCGAGCTCCTGGAGGGTGCCCTTCTGGGGGGCAGTGTCCTGCCCACCCCGGCCCTCGTCCGCGGTCAGGGACTTCTCCTCGCGCCAGTTGTCGTCCCCGCCCACCGCCGGGTCCTTGGAGACCGGTGCAGGGTGGGCGTGGTCCGCGCGTTGCCCGTGCTGGGTGCGGATGTCCTCGTCCCGCAGATGCACGAGGATCTCGGGGATGTTGATCTTCACGGGACACACCTGGTAGCACGCCCCGCACAGGGAGGACGCGTACGGCAGGGAGGCATTCTTCTCGGACGTGATGCCCGTGAGCTGCGGCGAGAGGATCGCCCCGATGGGACCGGGGTAGGTGGAGCCGTAGGAGTGCCCGCCCGCGTGCTCGTACACGGGGCACACGTTCAGGCACGCGGAACACCGGATGCAGTGCAGTGCGGAGCGACCCTGCGGGTCCGCGAGCACCGCGGAGCGCCCGTTGTCCAGGAGCACCACGTGGAAGTTCTTGGGGCCGTCCCCGGGCGTCACGCCGGTCCACAGGGAGGTGTACGGGTTCATGCGTTCGCCAGTGGAGGAGCGCGGCAAGAGCTGGAAGAACACCTCGAGGTCCTGGTAGGTGGGCAATAGTTTCTCGATGCCCATCACGGTGATCAGGGTCTCGGGCAGGGTCAGGCACATGCGCCCGTTGCCCTCGGACTCCACCACGGACAGGGTGCCAGTGTCCGCGATGCCGAAGTTCGCGCCGCTGATGGCCACCTTGGAGGTGAGGAACTTCTCCCGCAGGTGCTGCCGCGCTGCCTCCGCGAGCACTCGGGGCTCGCTCGTGAGCTCCTCGGTGACGCCGGGCATCTCGCGGCTGAAGATCTCGCGGATCTCCTCGCGGTTCTTGTGGATCGCGGGCACCAGGATGTGGGAGGGCTTGTCCCGCCCCAGCTGCACGATGAGCTCGGCGAGGTCCGTCTCCGTGGCGGTGATCCCGTGCTCGGAGAGGTGCTCGTCCAGCCCGATCTCCTGGGTGGCCATGGACTTCACCTTGATCACGTCCGTGGTGTCCTGCTCCTGGACCAGGCGGGTCACGATGGCGTTCGCCTCGTCCGCGTCCCGGGCCCAGTGGACGACGCCGCCGCGCGCCGTCACGTTCGCCTCGAACAGCTCGAGCAGCTCGGGCAGCTCCGCCATCACGGTCTCCTTGATGGCGGAGCCGGCGTCGCGCAGCTCGCTCCAGTCCGGGACTTCCCCCACCACGCCGGCGCGCTTGGCGCGGATGGTGTGGGTGGCGTGCCGGATGTTGGCGCGCATCTGCTTGTTCTGCAGCTCTTTCTTGGCGGCCTTGGGGAAGGCGACCTGCGCGTGCAGGTTGCCCTGCCCGTGCACGGGACGCACGGCGGGCATGCCGAGGGACGTGACGCTCATCGAGTTGCTCCTGCAGTGGTGGCCGGGCTCGCCGCGCGACGGCCGGGTTGGGGGATGGACAGTTCAACGGGGCCCTCTACCTGCAGCGGGTTGGCCCGGGTGGAGGCGAGGATTTCCGCGAAGTGGACGGTCTGGACGTCCACGTTCCGCTTGGATGCGGCTCCGCCCAGGTGCAGCAGGCACGAGGCATCCCCGCCGGTGCACAGCGAGGCGCCCGAGCTGCGGATGTTGTTGAGCTTGGCGTCCGCCATGGCACCGGAGACGTCCGGATTCTTGAAGGAGAACGTGCCGCCGAAGCCGCAGCACTCCTCGGCGTCGGGTAGCTCATGGAACTCGATGTCCGCTACGGAACGCACGAGGTCCTTCTGGCGATCCCCGAGTCCCAGCAGACGCATGCCGTGGCACGAGGGGTGGTAGGTCACCGGGTGCGGGAACCAGGAGCCGAGCTGCTCGGCGGCGTCCGTCACGCCCAGCACGTCCACGAGCAGCTCGGAGAGCTCGTAGGTGTTCTTGGCCACCATGGCGGCATCCTCGGCCAGGGCGTCCTCGCCGCACTGGCGCGCAACCATCGGCTGCTGGTGCCCCAGGGAGGCCACACAGGAGCCGGAGGGGGCCACGGCGACGTCGTAGTCCACGCTGGTGAACGCGCGCACGTGGTTGCGGATCACCGGCACAGCGTCCTGGAAGTACCCGCTGTTGACGTGCATCTGGGAACAGCAGCCCTGCCCCTGGGGAAACACGACCTCGTGTCCCAGCCGCTCGAGGATCCGCACGGTGGCCAGCGCCACCTTGGGATACATGGCATCCACAATGCATGTGGCGAAGAGCGCGATTTTCATGTGTGTGGTCTCCTAACCGTCTGCCCCGGTCCATACTCTGTGGCCATACCAGGCTACGCCCGTGAGCCCGGTCACAACAACGTACGGCGTGGCATGGGACAGGCATGAAAGGCCGTGCGCGGGCTCTCCGCGGCGGGGCGCGAGGTGTTCACCATGTGACCTGCATCATGTACGCTGTGCGGTAGGACCAATGTGGTCTGACCACTCATCGTACGACTTGCCCGGACGTGGCGCACACCGCCCCGCCGAGACCACACTCTCGATCCGGGAACCACGGTTCCGATCCGGCCCCACCCCTTGGAGAACGCGTGAATACCTTTACCGCCGCCACCGACGCCGTGGGAGGCAGCGTCGGGCTGTCCGCCCTAGTCGGCTGCCTGCCCCTGCTGACCTTCTTCGTGATGCTGCTGGCCTTCAAGGCCAGCGCCTACGTGGCGGGTCTCATGTCCCTCGCCGTGGCCCTGCTGGTGGCCACCCTGGGCTTCGGCATGCCAGCGCACCTCGCCGCACTGACCGCCACCCAGGGCGCCGTCTACGGACTGTTCCCGATCGTGTGGATCGTGGTCATGGCCCTGTGGTTCTACCAGGTGACCGTGCTCTCCGGGCGTTTCGAGGACCTGCGCACCATCTTCGACACCATCGGGGGCGGTGACCTGCGCATCCAGGCCATGCTCATCGCGTTCTGCTTCGGCGGTCTGCTCGAGGCTCTCGCAGGCTTCGGCGCACCCGTGGCGATCACCGCCACGATGATCCTGGCCCTTGGGCTCAAGCCTCTCAAGACGGCCACGCTGGTGTTGATCGCCAACACCGCCCCCGTGGCCTTCGGCGCGATCGCGATCCCCATCACCACCGCGGGCACGCTCACGGACCTCGACCCGGCCCACATCGGTGCCGTGGTGGGTCACCAGGCCCCGTTCTTCGCGTTCGTGGTCCCCTTCTTCCTGCTGCTGATCGTCGACGGCGCCCGCGGTCTCAAGCAGGCCTGGCCCGCCGCCCTCGTGGTGGGCGGCAGCTTCGCGATCGCCCAGTGGTGGTGCGCCACGCACTTCTCGTACGAGCTCACCGACGTGGTGGCGTCCCTCGCCGGGCTCGCCGGTGTGGTGATCCTCATGCGCTTCTGGCGTCCCAAGGGCGCCGAGGCCGTGCGCGCGGACCTGGGCGTCTCCCGCCCGGAGGATGCTGCGGTGCTCACGGCCGGGCGCGTGTGGATGGCAGTGCTGCCCTACCTGCTGGTGGTGGCCGTCTTCGGCGTCGCCAAGCTCTGGACCGCCGGGGTCAATGTGCCCAAGGCGCTGGCGTCCACGGACGTCAAGATCCCGTGGCCCGGCCTGAACGGGCACCTGCTCAATGCCAAGGGCGAAGCCATTTCGGGCACGGTCTACTCTTTCCAGTGGCTCTCCAGCCCCGGCACGCTGCTGCTCATCACCGGCCTGCTGGTGGCCGTGATCTACGCCCTGTTCAACCACCACGGGATGTTCCGACTCTCGATCGCGGATGCCCTTGCCGAAATCGGACGCAGCTTCTGGAAGATGCGTTTCTCCGCCCTGACCATCATGTCCGTGCTGGCACTGGCCTACGTGATGAACTTCTCCGGCCAGACCCTGGCGATCGGCACGTTCGTGGCCGGTCTTGGCGCGGCGTTCGCGTTCTTCTCCCCCGTGCTGGGCTGGGTGGGCACCGCGGTCACCGGTTCGGACACGTCCGCCAACGCACTGTTCGCCAACCTGCAGAAGACCGCGGCCCTGGGGTCTGGGCTGGATCCGTACCTGATGACCGCCGCGAACACGTCCGGCGGTGTGGTGGGCAAGATGATCTCGCCGCAGTCACTGGCCATCGCGTCCTCAGCGGTGGGCATGCAGGGCAAGGAGTCTCAGATCTTCCGCTCCGTGGTCCCGTGGTCCCTGGGCATGCTGCTGGTGCTGTGCTGCCTGGTGTTCCTGCAGTCCAACGTGCTCGCATGGATGCTGCCCGCCGCCTGAGCACTCCTGAGATACCAGACCGTCCGGGCGCCGCGGAGCTGCGGGCACCCCGGGGACGCCGAGCACCATGGGGCTCAGCACGCCATGGCACCCGCAACCCTGTGGACACAGTGAGGAGCCCGGTCCGGCGGCACCTCGCCGCAACGGACCACGGACCCGCCCCGAGAGGAATCAATGAGCACCACCCCCGCCTACACCCTCGTGCTGGACTGGCTCGAACACCAGTTGCGCACGGGCGGGCTGCACGTGGGCGACAAGCTCCCCGCCGAACGCGCGCTCGCCGAGGACTTCGGCATCTCCCGGGCGTCGGTACGGGAGGCCGTGCGGATCCTCGCGGCCATGGGGCTCGTACGGACGGCCACGGGCTCGGGCCCGCAGTCCGGGGCCTCCGTTATCTCGGACCCCTCCGCGGCGCTCGGCTGGGCCCTGCGGATGCACATTGCCACCCGTTCCTTGCCGGTCGCGGACGTGGTGGGCACACGCGTGCTGCTGGAGAGCCACGCGAGTCTTGAGGCGGCGTCGTCGACCGATCCGCACCGGGACGAGATCCTTGCGCAGGCCGGCGAACTGCTCGACCGCATGGACGACCCCGAGGTGAGCGACGCCGAGTTCCACGCGCTGGACGCGCAGTTCCACGTGCGCCTCGCATCCCTGAGCGGGAATGTGGTGCTCGAGACGATCATGGCGTCCCTGCGCGAGGCCACGATCGGGTACGTCCAGGAGACGGTCGCGAAGGTCACGGGCTGGCCGGAGATCCGCGCGCACCTGCAGCAACAGCACCGCGCAATCCTGCGCGCGACCACCGAACGCGACGGCGCCCTGACCGCGCGCCTGCTGCGCGAGCACATCATGTGGTTCTACGGCTTCGTGCCGGATGCGACCGGCACGGCCGACTAGCACCGAGCCAACCACGACCGCGCCGAACAGGGCCGGGCCCGGCAGGACTGAACTGAACGGGACTGAGCCGGGTAGAAACCGAGCCGAACAGGACTGAACTGAACGGGACTGAGCCGGGTAGAAACCGAGCCGAACAGGACTGAACGGCCCGGCAGCGAACGGTCCCGAGACCGGCCACGACCGACCCGGGCGTCAGCGTCGGATCGATGAAGGGGCGCCGTTGACCCGCACGTCGGAAACTCCCCGGCACTCCCCTGAGAAGGGAAAAACCCCGGCGCCTCCTGGCCGGGAGGCGCCGGGGTCAGGCTTGCATCCGCCCTGGCCCGCTGACGCGACGGAGGACCTCGGAACTGCACGCGAGGTGATCCAGGCCTCGCGGAGCTCTGTCACAAGGGGGAACGAGGACCCCCGCCGCGAGTTCAGCGGTCCGCTCCTACTCGGGGCCGCACGCCGTACACTCGCTCGACCCCCGTGGAGCGGTGGACATCTCTTCCGATGTCCACCACTAACTGTGCCGTACCGGGGACCCGCGCCACCATGGCCATTCGGCCAGTCTTCGAGCGTGAACCTGAAGGTAACCTGGGAATCAGGTCAGGCGGGGGTACCGCTCGTCGTCCAGCTCGGGAGACACGAGGCCCCACTGGATGCCCGAGATCAGCACCTGGACCCGATCCCGCACCGCGAGTTTCTCGCACAGATGGGACACGTAGGCTTTCACACTGCCGTGCGAGACGGACATGCGCTCGGCGATCTCATTGTTGTTGAGCCCCTTGGCGATCCACTCGAGCGTTTCGAGTTCGCGCGGCGAGAGCTTGGGCGCGTCCGGGTGGGGTCCCCGGGGTGCGGGTTCGACGGCGTCGGCCGCCGCCGCGCGCAGGTGACCGCGGCGCACGGAGGGCACCGGGACGTCCCCCAGCACGTTGTTGGCCAGCGAGCTGGCCACGGACGGGGACAGCGCGAGTTCGTCCTCGCGGATCAGGCTCACGGCGGAGACGATCTCGTCGTGCCGGGCGTCCTTGACGAGGTACCCGGAGGCTCCCGCGCGCAGAGCGGGGACCACGTACTCGAGGGTCGAGAACGTGGTCAGCGCGAGCACCTTGGTCTCCGGGCAGCGCTGCACGATCTCCCCGGTGGCCTCGATCCCGTCCATCCCCGGCATACGGATGTCCATGAGCACCACGTCAGGGCGCAGTTCCAGGCACGTGGCCACGGCCTCCGCGCCGTCCGAGGCCTCCCCCGCGACCTCGAAACCCGGTTCCGCGCGGAACAGGTTCGCGAGGGCGTCACGCATGAGCGGATGATCGTCCACCAAGAGAAGCCTGCACAAATCCATGGCCTGATCATAAACTGAGCGCATGACTGAGCACTCGTCCCCCGTGACCACCACCACTTCGACCCGCACACGCTGGGTGCGCACCGCCACCGCGGCCCTGCTAAGCGGAGCCCTCATCCTCAGCGCGGCGCCGGCGCACGCCGCGTCCCCCACGGTCCCGCGCGGCCCCACGAACGTGATCTGCCACTACTGGCCCGTTCTCTGCCCCAACCGGTGATCCCGGGGGGTACTGCTATCGGGGTGGACCCCGCCCCTCGATCCGGCGGTATGCCGAGCTGGCTGCGCGTCGTCGTGGTGCTCTTCGCCGCGGTGGCACTGCTCGACGACCTGCGGTCCATGCCGTGGTCGTTCATGCCCCCGGCACCCGCCGTGCTCTCGAGCAGTTTCCTGGTCCTGAGCTACGGGGCCGTGGCGCTGCTCGCATGGTCGCCCCTCGCGAGCGCCGTGGCCATCACGCTGTCGTACGTGTTGGCCACGGTCTTGCACGACTACGCCCTGGCCCTGTTGTGCGGGTGCGTCGTGATGGTCGCGGTGCTCGCGATGCTCTCCCGCGGGACCGCGCTGGCCCACCTCGCGGTCACCGCCACGTGGATAGTCGTGTCTGCGGGGGTGCTGCGCAATTCCGATTTCGTGTGGACCGTGGGCATCCCCCTGGGTGTGTCCGCGCTGATCGGTGCGGCCGTGCGGTTCTTCGTGACCCAGTACCGGCTCAACACCCGCCGCCTCGCGGTTCTGGAGGTCACCCACCAGCGGCTGCGGGAGCAGGAACGGCTCGCCCTGGCCCGGGACCTGCACGACGTGGTCGCGCACGAACTGACCCTCGTGACCATGCAGGCTGCGGGGTCCCACCGGCAGCAGGACCCCGGGGAACTGCACCGCACGATCGACATGATGGACTCCGCCGCCCGCTCCGGGCTGCATGAGCTGCGCACGCTGCTGCACATCCTGCGGGACTCCCCCGGCGCCCCGGACGAGCGGGACAGCAGTTCCGGGCTCACCACGGGGTCCCTGTACGGCGTGGCCCGGGCACTCGCGGCGAGCCTCGAACGCGCCGCACTCGTGCCGGAGCTCGAACTGGGTGACGGCCTGGACGAGATCCCCACGTCCATCCGCGGCACCGCGGCCCGGGTGCTGCAGGAGGCCTCGACCAACATGATCAAGTACGCGCCCACGGGTTCCCGGTGCGCCCTGCGGGTGTTCGTCCGGGACGGCGCCGTGCACGTCCACGCCGAGAACCAGATCCGCCGGGGTGCCGGCACCGACTCCGGGCGCAGGGAACTGACCTCCGCGTTCGGGCTGCGCGGCATCCAGGAACGGGTCGCCCTGCTCAACGGTCAGGTGGAGTACGGTCCGCGCAATGCCGTGTGGCACCTGGACGTGCGGATCCCGGTCGCGTGAGTGACACCCCGGACGCCCCGAGGACCGGGACGGACGCGGTCGAGGCCGTGCGCGGCGTCGTCGTCACGATCCCACCGGGCGCGGTGCTCAGCTACGGGGACGTGGCGGAACTCGCGTGGTTGAGCACCCCGCGGCTCGCGGCGCGGATCATGGCCATGGGCCTGGCCGGGACGGACGTCCCGTGGTGGCGTGTGGTGCGCGCGGACGGCACGCTGCCCGACCACCTGCAGATCACTGCGCGGGAACACTACGAACGCGAGGGCACGCCCCTGCGCGAGACCGACGCCCATTGGGTCCGCGTGGATATGCGCACCGGGCGCTGGGACGGCCGGTGAGCACCGGCGCGTGAGCGCGCCGAGGCATCAGTCTCGACGAAGTAGGACCCGCGCTGCCGCCGACCTAGCGCCGGGCAGGATCCGTACTCGGCCGGATCAGTACTCGGGCGGGCCGGCGACCTCGAAGAACGGGCCGCGGGCGTCAAACACCCGACCGGTGAGCCGCTCGTACGCCTCCACGTAGCGCTCGCGTGTCTTGGCCACGACCTCCTCGGGCAGCTCGGGCACGGGGCCCTGGCCGTCCCATCCGGAGGCGTCCGAGCGCAACCAGTCCCGCACGTACTGTTTGTCGAAGGACGGTTGCGGGCGGCCCGGCTTGTAGGTCTCCAGGTCCCAGAACCGTGAGGAGTCCGGGGTGAGCACCTCGTCCCCCAGGGTGATGGCCCCGCGGTAGGAGTCCAGGCCGAACTCCACCTTGGTGTCCGCCACGATGATCCCCCGCTCCCGGGCGATCCGCTCGGCGCTCGAGTAGATCTTCAGGGACAGCTCCCGCAACCGGTCCGCCACGGAATTGCCCACCACGTTCGCCATTTCCTGATATGTGATGGGCTCGTCGTGCTCCCCCAGTTCGGCCTTGCCCGTGGGGGTGAAGATGGGCTGCTCCAGCCGGTCGCCGTCCTCGAGGCCCTCCGGCAGCTCGATCCCGCACACCGACCCGGTGGCGCGGTAGTCCTTGAGCCCGGAGCCGGTGAGATACCCGCGCACGATGTTCTCCACGGGAAACATGGACAGGTTCTTGCACACGACCGCGCGACCGCGCACGGACTCGTGAACGTCCGTGGTCAGGATGTGGTTCGCGATTCCGTCCAACTGCTGGAACCACCACAGGGACAACTGGGTGAGGATGACGCCCTTGTCCGGGATGGTGGTGGGCAGCACCTGGTCGAACGCGGAGATCCGGTCGCTCGCGACCACGAGCACGGCACCGGCCCGGTACTCGGCGTCGTCGTGGATCGCCACACCCGTGGCGCTGAGGCGGGACTCGTCCGGGACGTAGAGTTCCCGAACCTTGCCGGAGTAGACGTGCTTCCAGCCCGGGATCTCGAGGGGTGTGCCGTGCTCGCTCATGCCTGCTCCTCTGCTGTGGTCGCGGTGGGCGCCCCGGTGCGACCCGGCGTCCCGCCCGGGGCGTCCGTGGTGCCGGGACCCGGTTGGCCCCCGGGGGCCGTGATCCGTCCCTCGGACGCGGCCAGTGCGATGTCGGTGCGGTAGTGCGATCCGGGAAGGGTGATGCGCTCCATCCCACGATAGCCACGCTCGCGCGCTTCCCGCAGGTCCGCCCCGCGGGAGACGACGGCGAGCACACGCCCGCCCGCCGAGACGATCTCCCCGGCGGCGTTGCGATCTGTGCCGGCATGGATGACCCACGTGTCCGGGTCCTGGGCAGCCTCGGCCAGCCCCGTGATCACGTCCCCCTTGCGCGGGGCGCCCGGGTAGTTGTGGGCCGCGAGCACGATGGTCACGGACGCGCCGGAGGCCCACTGGAGCTCCTCGCGCTCGGACAACCGGCCCTGCGCGGCGTCGCGCAGCAGTTCGCCCAGCGGGGTTTCGAGCACCGCCAGGACGGACTGGGTCTCGGGATCGCCGAAGCGCGCGTTGAACTCGATGACCTGGATGCCGCGCTCGGTCACGGCGAGACCGCAGTAGAGCACCCCCACGAAGGGGGTGCCGCGGCGTCGCAGTTCGTCGATCACGGGGCGGGCCACGCGGCGCACAACCTCGTCCGTGAACCCCTCGGGCAGCCACTCGAGCGGCGTGTAGGCGCCCATGCCACCCGTGTTGGGGCCCTGGTCACCGTCGCGGACGCGCTTGAAGTCCTGGGCGGGTTGCAGTGGGACCACGTTCTCGCCGTCGCTGAGCACGAACAGGGACACTTCCGGGCCGTCCAGGAACTCCTCGACGACCACGGCACCGCCCGCGTCCAGGCATTCGCGCGCGTGGGCCTCGGCACGGTCCCGGTCCGGCGTGACCACCACACCCTTGCCCGCGGCCAACCCGTCGTCCTTAACCACGTAGGGCGCACCGAAACGTTCGAAGGCCGCCCGCACGTCCGCGAGATCCGTCGTGGCCACCGATCGCGCGGTGGGGACACCCGCCGCCGCCATGATCTCCTTGGCGAACGCCTTGGAGCCCTCGATCCGCGCGGCCTGTGCGGACGGACCGAACACGGGGATGCCCGCACGGGTGAGGGCGTCCGCGACACCGGCGACGAGCGGTGCCTCCGGTCCCACGACCACGAGGTCCGCGTCCAACTCCCGAGCCAGCGCGACCACGGCCTCCGGGTCCTGCGCGTTGAGGGGATGTACCGGGACGTCCTGGGCGATCCCCTGGTTACCGGGTGCGCTGTGCACCTCGCTGACGTGCGGGTCCCGTAGCAGGGACGTGATCATCGCGTGTTCGCGGCCCCCTGGGCCCACCACCAAAACCTTCACGCGCTCAGCGTATCGGCCACAGCCCCCGCCCGGGCAACGATTGCGCGGGCCACGCTGCCATACTGGAAGGTATGCAGACCTTCAGCTCGGACCAGGCCGTGGAACTCGCCGTGGTGCAACGCAGCGGCTTCGTGGAGTCCCGGCACAGCGGATCCGCCGTGGTGCTGGCACCTGACGGATCCGTGGCGTTCTCCGTGGGCGCTCCGGACGAGGCGATCTTCCCGCGCTCGACCCTCAAGCCGTTCCAGGCGATCGCCGCGATGAAGGCCGGGGCCCCGCTGCGCGGCGAGCAGGTGGCGATCGCGGCGGCGTCGCACACCGCCACGTTCGACCACCTGGACGCGGTCAACTCGATCCTCAAGGCGGCCGAGCTGGGCCCCGAGGCGCTGCAGTGCCCGCCGGACTGGCCCCAGGACGAGGACACGCGCGCGTGGTTGATCCGCACCGAACGCGGCCGCAACCGCATGTGCATGAACTGTTCAGGCAAGCACGCGGCGTTCCTGCTCGCGTGCGTGACCAACGGGTGGCCCATCGACTCCTACCTGAATCCCGAGCACCCGCTGCAGCAGCTCGTGATCGAGACCATCGAGGAGTTCTCCGGCGAGCGCGCCCAGCACGTGGGCGTGGACGGCTGCGGTGCACCGCTCACGGCGATCACCCTCACCGGCCTCGCCCGCATGTACTCCACGCTGGGGCGCGCCGCACGCAACGTCCAGGCTGACGCCCGCGCCGCGACCGTGGCCACGTCCATGCTCGACTACCCCGAGTACGTCCAGGGCCCGGGGCGTTCGAACACCGTGATCATGGAGGAGCTGGACGTGATCACCAAGCTCGGCGCGGAGGGCGTGCTGGGGCTGGGCACCCGTTCCGGGTGGTCCGTGGCCATCAAGATGCTGGACGGTTCCTCGCGCGCCAACTCACTCGTGGGCCTCACGCTGCTCGCGCACGCGGGTGCTGTTTCCCGGGCCGACGCCGATCGCGTCCTCGAACGCGTCACGCACCCGATCACCGGGGCCGGGCGGCCCGTGGGTGCCATCGAGCTCGCCGAGCCGCTGCGGGAACTCCTGGGCTGACCGCCCCCCCGATCCTCAATCCGAGATCCACGATCCCAGAGGTGGGCCATGACAATCCGACGCAAGGTCGATCCGGCGGACGGCAGCCTCGCGCTCGCGCGCTGGCGCCAATCCCCTGACGAGGCCGACCGCCGCACCACGGCCACCGCGGTGCGCTACTGCCTCGAGGAACTCGCGAGTCGCGCGGAGGGCAATTCCGTGGAGGTGCGCGTGCCGCCCTTCGGCGTGACCCAGTGCGTCCCCGGTCCGCGCCACACGCGCGGCACCCCACCCAACGTGGTGGAGACCGACGCCACCACGTGGCTCGCGCTCGCGACCGGACGCGCACGGTGGACCGACAGCGTCCGCGAGGGCAGCGTCGCGGCGTCCGGGACGCGCACCGACCTCAGCGCGTGGCTCCCGCTGTTCAGCTGAGGCAGCACCCACGCCCCACCGACGACATCGCGTGGCCCGCGCACGCCCGGATGCGCGATAACCTGGAAACCATGAGTGCCGCCGATCCCGAGACGCCCGCGCCCGCCCCGCAGCCCGGTTCCGCCACCGAACGGATGACGGTGCGCCGCGCCCCCAACATGGTCGCGTTCCTCATCACGGGCGCGGCCGTCGGGGCCATCGCGGGACTGCTCGTGGGGGCGCTGGGCCCCGGATCGCTCGCCTACACCCGCGGGGCCATCATCGGGTTCTTCCTCATAACGTTCCTGATCGTGGGTGCGACCGTGGGTGCCGTGGTGGCACTCGTCCTGGACCGGATCTCCCTCAAACGCTCCCGGCACGTGAGCGCGGAGGTCCAGGATCTTCACGGGGCGGACGAGCGCCCCGGCACATGAGACACTGTCTGCGTGGTTCGAGCTGACGGAAAACTCTCTCATGACCTCTTGCCCGGAGAAAAAGGCCCCCAGGACGCGTGCGGCGTGTTCGGCGTGTGGGCCCCGGGCGAGGACGTCGCCAAATTGACGTACTACGGCCTGTACGCGCTGCAACACCGCGGGCAGGAGTCCGCGGGCATCGCGACGTCCGACGGGGAACGGATCTCGGTCTACAAGGACATGGGGCTCGTGTCCCAGGTCTTCGACGAGACCACGCTCAACACCCTCAAGGGGTACCTGGCCGTGGGACATGCGCGCTACTCCACCACGGGTGCGTCCCACTGGGCCAATGCCCAGCCCACCCTGGGTGCCACCCCGCACGGCACGCTCGCGCTCGCGCACAACGGCAACCTGACCAACTCCGCCGAGCTCTACGACCTGCTGCTCGACAAGTCCGGGTTCCCGTCCCGCGGTGAGATCGCCCGGGGCAACACCACGGACACCGCGTTGATCACCGCGCTGCTCGCGGAGCACCCCCTAAACTCGCTCGAAGAGGCGGCCATGATGCTGCTGCCCCGGCTCGTGGGGTCCTTCTGTCTCACGTTCATGGACGAGGCCACACTCTACGCCGCGCGCGATCCCCTGGGCGTGCGTCCCCTCGTGCTGGGCCGACTGGAACGCGGCTGGGTCGTGGCCTCCGAGACCGCTGCGCTGGACATCGTGGGCGCCTCCCTCGTGCGCGAGGTGGAACCCGGTGAGTTCATCGCAATCGACGAGAACGGCCTGCGTTCGCGCCGTTTCGCGGAGGCGAAGCCCGCGGGGTGCGTGTTCGAGTACGTGTACCTGGCCCGCCCCGACACCACGATCGCCGGGCGCTCCGTGTACGAGTCCCGCGTGGAGATGGGCCGACAACTCGCGCGCGAGCACGCCGTGAACGCGGACCTCGTGATGCCCACCCCCGAGTCCGGGACCCCCGCCGCGATCGGATACGCGGAGGCCTCGGGCATCCCGTTCGGACACGGACTCGTGAAGAACTCCTACGTGGGCCGCACGTTCATCGAGCCCTCGGACACCATCCGTCAGCTCGGGATCCGGCTCAAGCTCAACCCCCTGCGTTCGATCGTGGCGGGCAAGCGCCTGGTGGTCGTGGACGACTCGATCGTGCGCGGCAACACCCAGCGGGCCCTCGTGCGCATGCTGCGTGAAGCGGGGGCGGCGGAGATCCACGTGCGGATCTCCTCCCCGCCCATCAAGTGGCCGTGCTTCTACGGCATCGACTTCGCGTCCCCCGCGGAGCTGATCGCCAACGGGCTCGCCGTGGAGGACGTCCGCGCCTCCCTGGGCGCCGATTCCCTGGGGTACATCTCCGAGGAGGGGATGATCGAGGCCACCGCCCGCCCCCGTCCCACCCTGTGCACCGCGTGCTTCTCGGGTGATTACCCCACGGCCCTGCCCAAGGCGGACCGGCTCGGCAAGTCCGTGCTGGAATCCCCCGGGGCCCACGCGGAACCCTCCGAGGACCTCGTGGACCCAGCACCGCGCACCGACACCGCCCACGAGGAGACCACCGCATGAGCCAGTCCCGAGCCCACGGCACGGAAGCCGTCACCTACGCGAGCGCGGGGGTGGACGTCGAGGCCGGGGACCGCGCCGTCGAACTCATGAAGTCCGCCGTGAAGGCGACCCACACGTCCGGCGTGGTGGGCGGCGTGGGCGGCTTCGCCGGGCTCTTCGACGTCTCCGAGCTCACCGGCTACCGCAAGCCCTACCTGGCCACGTCCACGGACGGCGTGGGCACCAAGGTCGCGATCGCCCAGTCCCTGGACGTCCACGACACCATCGGGTGGGACCTCGTGGGCATGGTCGTGGACGACATCGTGGTCGTGGGCGCCAAGCCGCTGTTCATGACCGACTACATCGCGACCGGCAAGGTGGTCCCGGAACGCATCGCGGACATCGTGCGGGGCATCGCCGCGGCGTGCGAGGCCGCGGGCACCGCCCTCGTGGGCGGAGAGACCGCCGAGCACCCCGGGCTGCTAGGCGTGGACGAGTACGACGTCGCCGGTGCGGCCACCGGCGTGATCGAGGCGGACGAACTGCTCGGCCCGCAGCGCGTGCGTGACGGGGACGTCGTGATCGGCATGGCGTCCTCCGGGCTGCACTCCAACGGGTACTCCTTGGTGCGCCGGGTCATCAACGTGGCCGGTTGGCAGCTGGACCGCCAGGTCAGCGAACTGGGCCGGACCCTGGGCGAGGAACTGCTCGAACCCACGCGCGTCTACGCGGCGGACGTCCTGGACCTCGCGCGGGCGTTCCCCGTGAACGGTCCGGACGGCACCACGGGCCACGGCGTGCGCGGCTTCTCCCACGTGACCGGCGGTGGTCTCGCGGCCAACCTGGCGCGTGTTCTGCCCGCGGACCTGCAGGCCACGGTGGAGCGCTCCACGTGGTCCCTGCCGCCCGTGTTCCAGCTCGTGGCGCAGCTCGGTCAGGTGCCCCTGGCGGACCTCGAGCGCACGCTCAACCTGGGCGTGGGCATGGTCGCGATCGTGGACCCCGCCGTGGCCGACGCCGCCGTGGCCCACCTCACCGAATGCGGGCTGCCGTCCTGGATCATGGGCCGCGTGGGTCCCGTGGACCCGGATGCCTCCCGCCACGGCAGTGACTGGGTGCAAGGCGCCAAGGGCGTGGCCGGCGGCGGCGTGCTCATGACAGGTGACTACGCCCTCTGAGCGCGCACCGAGCGCCCGCGACGCGACGGGCACGCAACGAACCGCCCACACGCTCGTGTGGGCGGTTCCTTGCTCTGCTGGTCACGATGACGACGCCGCCGCGGTGGCGCGGCGAGCGGATCAGTCGTAGTCCGAGTACTTCTCCGCGTAGGTCGAGTAGTCGTCCTCATCCTCGGGACGTTCCTCGTGATCCATGGCTCGGGAGGACGGTTTGCTGCTGCGCAACTCCCGCTGCAACGCCGAATAGTCGGTCTGCGGGCTGAAGTACTTCATCTCCCGCGCCTGTCGTGTCGCCTTCGCCTTTTGACGGCCGCGCCCCATGGCGTGACCCCCTCTGCGTCTCGTGTCCGATCGGCGGTACCGTGTTGAGCACACAGTACGGCCCCGGAGTGTCTTGTCAGTTTTTCGTGTGTCCAGGGTACATGTTTTGTACGCTTCTCGCGCACCCGCACCCCGTGCGTCCACCCCGGGCGAATCCCGGGCCCTCACGGCGTCGTTCGAGGAAACTCGCGCGGCGAATTCGGCCGGTACAGTGAAACGGCCCCGGCGGCACAGTCCGCACATTCCCCGCACCAGAGCAGGTTCGCCATGAGCTCATCCCCGCGGAGGGTCCCGCCCTCCGAGAGTCCGTATCCCCATGACACCCACCCGGGCCTGGTCCCCGGGGTCTCGGTGGAGGAGCAGCGGGTGCGCTACCGCACGGACAAGATCACGTTCGGGGTCGCCGGAGCACTGATCGTGGGGTTCGTGGTGTGGGGTGCGGGCTCCACCGAATCGCTCACCACGGTGTCCAAGGGCGCACTGGACGCGGTGGTGACCTACGGCGGATGGGTCTTCACCCTGCTGGCCGCCGTGATGCTGTTGTTCCTGCTCTTCGTGGGGTTCTCACGCTACGGCCGGATCCCTCTGGGCAAGGACGGCGAGGAACCGGCCTACTCCATGGGGTCGTGGATCGCCATGCTCTTCGCGGCGGGGATGGGCGTGGGGCTCATCTTCTTCGGTGTCTACGAACCCGTCACGTACTACATGACCCCTCCCCCGGGACGCGCCGCGGCGGAGAGCTACCACGCGATGCATTCCGCACTCGCACAGACCATCTTCCACTGGGGACTGCAGGCGTGGGCCATCTACGCGCTCGTGGGGGCGGCCGTGGGCTACGCGGGCTATCGCCGTGGGCGGCCCCTGCTGATGTCCGCGATCTTCGGCCAGCGCGCGCACCTGAGCGTAGGCGGGCGGCTCATCGACATGTTCGCGATCGTGGGCATCCTCTTCGCGACCTCCGCCTCCCTGGGATTGGGCACGCTGCAGATCGGCCGCGGTCTGCAGATCATCACCGGTCTCGGTGAGGTGGGCAACGCGGTGCTGATCGCGATCATCGCGGTGCTCACGTGCGTGTTCCTGATCTCCGCGGTCTCCGGCGTGGCCAAGGGGATCCGCAGGCTCTCGAACTTCAACATGGTGCTCGCGGCCGTGGTCGCGTTCTTCCTGTTCGTGGCGGGCCCCACCGTGTTCCTGCTGAACTTCATCCCCTCGGTCGTGGGCACATACTTCGGTGAGATGTTCCAGATGCTGTCCCTCTCCGCGTCCTGGGGCACGGAGGCCGAGGAATTCATGCGCTCGTGGACCCTGTTCTACTGGGCATGGTGGGTTTCGTGGGCGCCGTTCGTGGGCGTGTTCGTGGCCCGCATCTCCCGCGGGCGCACCCTGCGCCAGTATGTGAGCGTGGTACTGCTGGCACCCACCGTGATCTGTGTGCTCGCGTTCTCGGTCTTCGGCGGCACTGCCATCTGGTTGCAGCGCGACGGCGTGGACATCGCGGGTGCCGCGTCCCCCGAGGACATGCTCTTCCGCGTCCTGGATGCCCTGCCGTTCGCGCAGATCACGCCCATTGCGATCATCGTGCTGCTGGCCGTCTTCTTCATTACGTCCGCGGACTCCGCGACGCTCGTGATGGCGTCCATGTCCCAGCAGGGCAAGCCCGAACCGGACCGGAAGATCATCATCTTCTGGGGTGTGGCCCTGGCCGGGGTGTCCTCCGTGATGCTCGCGGTGGGCGGGGCGAACGCCCTGCAGGGTCTGCAGGACCTCGTGACCGTGGCGGCCCTGCCGTTCGCGGTGATCCTGCTGGCCCTGATCCCGGCGTTCCTGCGGGACCTCTCCACCGATCCCATGAGTCTGCGCCACCACTACGCGCGCACGGCGCTCGACAACGCGGTACGCCAGGGCATGGACGAGCACGGGGACGATTTCGCCCTGGAGGTCCGCCACCAGGAGGGCCCCGCCGCGGCCGGTCACGACGTGGACTCCACGGGGGAGCGCATGAGTTCGTGGTACCAGCGCACCGACGAGAACGGTCAGCCCGTGGAGTACGACTACCGTCAGGACACCTACGTGGACGATCAGCCGGCCGCGGGCGAGAGGCCCACCGTGGATGAGCGGTCGCCCCGGAACGGACGACCGCCCGAGCAGCACTAGGCTCCTCGGGCGGTCGCGGTCACCGCGGACGCATCCGCGGTGGCCGGGGTGTCACTCGTCGATGATCTCCGCGTCCACGACGTCGTCGCCGCTGTCCCGCGCCGCGGCGTCGTGGGCGTGCGCGGCGTCGTCGTCCTGCGGGTCGTCGCCGTGCGAAGCGGTGACAGTCAGGCCGTCCTGGGCGACGTCCGGGTTGACGTCCACGAGCACGGTGTCCCCGTCCGTGATGGCGCCGGAGAGCAGACCGCGCGCCAAGCGGTCACCGATCTCGCGCTGCACGAGCCGACGCAGCGGGCGGGCACCGTAGGCGGGGTCGTAGCCCGTGATACCCAGCCACTCGCTAGCCCCGGGCGTGACCTCCAAGGACAGGCGCCGCTGCTCGAGACGGTGCGCGAGCTGGGCCACCTGGATGTCCACGATCTTGGCCAGGTCCTCGGTGCTCAGCGGGTCGAACATGATGATGTCGTCCAACCGGTTGAGGAACTCCGGCTTGAACGAGGCGTTGACCACGCCCATCACGGCGTTCTTCTTGGCCTCCTCGTCCATGGTGGGATCCACCAGGAACTGGCTGCCCATGTTCGAGGTCAGGATCAGGATCACGTTGCGGAAGTCCACCGTGCGGCCCTGCCCGTCGGTCAGGCGACCGTCGTCCAGGACCTGCAGCAGGATGTCGAAGACCTCGGGATGGGCCTTTTCGACCTCGTCGAGCAGCACCACCGAGTACGGACGACGCCGCACGGCCTCGGTCAGCTGCCCGCCCTCGTCGTAGCCCACGTACCCCGGAGGGGCACCGACCAGGCGTGAGACGGAGTGCTTCTCCGAGTACTCGGACATGTCGATGCGGATCAGGGCGCGCTCGTCGTCGAACTGGAAGTCCGCGAGGGACTTGGCCAGCTCGGTCTTGCCCACGCCCGTGGGACCCAGGAACAGGAACGAGCCGATGGGGCGGTCCGGGTCCGAGATCCCCGCGCGGGAACGCCGTACGGCGTCCGCGACCGCACTCACGGCCGGCTTCTGCCCGATCAGGCGCTTGCCCAGCAGCTGCTCCATGTGCAGCAGCTTGTCGGACTCGCCCTGCAGCATCTTGCCCGCGGGGATACCGGTCCACGCGGAGATCACCTCGGCGATGTCGTCCGCGGTAACCTCCTCCGAGACCATGGTGTCATGCCGCGCCCCGGCCTCCTCCTGCGCCTGTGCGGCGTCCAGGTCCTTCTGCAGAGCCGGGATCTCGCCGTACAGCAAGCGGGAGGCCTCCCCCAGGTCACCGTTGCGCTGGGCGCGTTCGGCCTGCGAGCGCAGGTCGTCGATCTGCGCCTTGAGGTCACCCACGCGGTTGAGTCCGGCCTTCTCGGCCTCCCACCGCGCGTTGAGGGCATCCAGCTCGGCCTCCTTGTCCGCCTTGTCCTGGCGCAGAGCGGCCAGACGTTCGACGGACGCGGGGTCTGTCTCCCCGTCCAGGGCCAGTTCCTCCATGGTCAAGCGGTCCACGGAGCGGCGCAGCTCGTCGATCTCCTCCGGGGCGGAATCGATCTCCATGCGCAACCGGGACGCGGCCTCGTCAATCAGGTCGATGGCCTTGTCCGGGAGCTGACGGCTGGGGATGTAACGCTGGGACAGTTGGGCGGCGGCAACGAGGGCCGAATCCGCGATCTGCACCTTGTGGTGCGCCTCGTAACGCTCCTTCAACCCGCGCAGGATCGCCACGGTGTCCTCGACCGAGGGCTCCCCCACGTAGACCTGCTGGAACCGACGCTCCAGGGCGGCGTCCTTCTCGATGTTCTCGCGGTACTCGTCCAGCGTGGTGGCACCAATCAGGCGCAGCTCACCGCGGGCCAGCATGGGCTTGAGCATGTTGCCCGCGTCCATGGACCCCTCGGACGCACCCGCGCCCACGACCGTGTGGATCTCGTCGATGAAGGTGACGATCTGACCCTCGGACTTCTTGATCTCGTCCAGGACGGCCTTGAGGCGTTCCTCGAACTCCCCGCGGTACTTGGCGCCGGCCACCATGGACCCCAGGTCCAGGGAGATCAGCGTCTTGCCGCGCAGCGACTCGGGTACGTCCCCTGCGACCATGCGCTGGGCGAGACCCTCGACCACGGCGGTCTTACCCACACCGGGCTCACCGATCAGCACGGGGTTGTTCTTGGTCCGGCGCGAGAGCACCTGGACCACGCGGCGGATCTCCGAGTCACGCCCGATCACGGGATCGAGCTTCCCCTCGCGGGCGATCGCCGTGAGGTCCGTGCCGAACTTCTCGAGGGATTGGAAGGTCCCCTCCGGGTCCGGGCTGGTGACCCGGCGGTCACCGCGCACCTGCGGGATGGCCTGTGCGAGCGCCTCCGTGGT
Organism: Kocuria sp. CPCC 205261; assembly: GCF_040981025.1. Taxonomy (NCBI): domain Bacteria; kingdom Bacillati; phylum Actinomycetota; class Actinomycetes; order Micrococcales; family Micrococcaceae; genus Kocuria; species Kocuria sp. CPCC 205261. The sequence goes on from NZ_JAVKPU010000001.1 coordinate 529,280, forward strand.
CACGCCCGCAGCCTGCAGCGCCTCGGCGGTCTTGTCGCGTCCCGCGGCCAGACCGTAGAGCAGGTGCTCGGTGGAGACGTACTCGTCCTTGAGTTCACGCGCGTAGTTCTCCGCAGCCTGCAGTGCCTGCAGCGCGGTGCGGCTCAGCTGGGGCTGGGCCGTAGAGCTCCCGGATGCGCTGGGCATCTCGTGGATGATGTTGCTCGCCTTGATGGACACGGCGTCCGCGTTGGCACCGGTGGCCTGTAGGACGGCGACGGCCACGCCGTCGCGCTGGTCCATGAGCGCCTTGAGGACGTGGGCGGGCTCGATGTTGGGGTTGCCCGCGGTCGCGGCGTTCGACGCTGCAGCGCTCAGGGCTTCTTGGGACTTGGTCGTGAACTTGGTGTCCACGGCGGCTCCTTCCGACAGTAGTGATGACGTTGACTTCAGTTAACTTGAGTCTACTACGCTCAACCTGATATGGGAAGCCCGATATTCCGCTCAGCGCGAAATAATTTGTCAATTCATTTTCCACTCCGCATTTTCGGCCCACTCGGGTGGAAATAGATTATCGAATGCTCTATACTAATCCCCCGATAATATGTAGCCTTATTAAATCCACCACATGCTGTAGGAAAGGTGCCACTATGAGCAATAACAACGATCAGCGTCGAGCTGGCCAACAGACCCACTCCCAGGGTTCCACCGAGGTCCCGTCCAAGAAGGACGTCGCCGCGGAATCCGGTAAGGTCGAAGCGCAGCAGCTCAAGAACGAGGCGGCTGGATCCGGCCGCCGCGTGAAAGAGACCGCCAAGGAGCAGGCCGTCGCCGCTAAGGACGAGGCCATGGGCCAGGCTCACGACCTGTGGGGCCGCCTCAAGGAGGACCTACAGGGCTACGTGGGCCCGCAGCAGGAGCGCCTCGCATCGACCGTCCGCTTTGTGAGCGATGAGGTGGACGCCATCTCCCAGGGCAAGAAGCCGGAGACCGAGTACGTCAGTGGCCTGCTCGGCAACGCCTCGGGCACCGTGAACTCCCTCGCGTCCTCGCTGGAGAACAAGGACCCGCAGCAGCTGCTCGGTGACGTACGCCGTTTCGCCGCCCGCCGTCCCGGGACCTTCCTGGCCATCGCGGCCGGCATCGGTCTGCTCGCCGGGCGCGCCACGCGCAGCGCCAAGGACAGCGACGAGATCGGCAACGACCACCACGACACCGTCGCCCGCACCCAGGCACCCGCGTACGGCACCCCCAGCACGGGTGACACGTACGCGTACCGCAACGACACCCGTGGCGAGGGCACCCGCACCTACACCGACCGGGTTCCCGGCACGGTCTACCCGGATCAGCGCGACGCGCAGGTTCCCGGCACCACCTACCCCGGACAAGGCAGTGAGCGTCGATGAGTCACCCCATTCCCCCGTCGGAACCCGAAGAGCGGGCGGAGCACGAGTCGCTCGGTGAGATGTTCAAGTCTCTGAGCACCAACCTGACCACCCTGATCCAGCAGGAGATCGCGCTGGCCAAGGCCGAGGCGAACATGGCGATCCAGAAGGCCACGGACTCCGTAAAGGTCACAGGTAAGGGCGCGGGACTGTTGGGAGGCGCCGGTGTGGCCGGCCACTTCGTGCTCCTGTTCCTATCCCTGGCCCTCATGTGGGCCCTGGGCAACCTGGTGGGTCTTGGCTGGTCGGCCGTGATCGTGGCGGTCATCTGGGCGATCATCGCCGCGATCCTCGCCGCGGTGGGCAAGAAGAACCTGGACCGCGGCAAGCGCAAGATGGCCCAGGCCACCAAGGACCCGCTGCCCCGAACCCGCGAAACCGTCAGCGAAATTCCGGATACCGTGAAGCCTTCCAAGGAGACCCGATGAGCCAGCAGAACCCTGATCAGATCCGCGCCGATATCGAAGCCACCCGTGCACGCCTGAATGCGGACGTGGACGCCGTGGCGGAGAAGGTGACCCCGGAAAAGGTGGTCGACCGTCAGAAGAGCAAGGCCCGCCACAAGATCCAGGACGTCCGTGAGTCCATCATGGGCTCCGCAGAGGACGCCCGGGACACAGGCCGCGACCTTCGTGACGAGGCCTCCCACCGCATGGACCAGGCCGGCGATGCCATCAGCAACGCCCCGGCGGCCGCCCGGGCCAAGACCCGTGGCAACCCCATGGCCGCGGGCCTGATCGCCCTCGGTGCCGGTTGGTTGATCGGTTCCCTGCTGCCCTCGAGCCAGAAGGAGCAGGAGCTCGTGGCCGAGGCTGCCGACCGCGTCCAGCCGCACCTGCAGAGCGCCATGGATTCCACCAAGGAAGCCGCGCAGGAGATCGCGGACGACCTGAAAAAACCGGCCAAGGAGGCTGCGGAGTCGGTCAAGCAGACCGCGCAGTCCGGCGCCCAGGAGGTCAAGGAGCAGGGTCAGCAGGAAGCCGGCCAGCTCAAGGGCTCCGCGCAGGAGCACGCCAAAAACGTCAAGGACGACACGCAGCGGGCCTGATCCGCTCGTAATCGCACCCGAGGGCCCCTGACCGGGAACGGTCAGGGGCCCTCGGGCCTTTCTCACCCCTGCGTCGGGCATAATGGAGGTGGGACGCGCGTGCGCTCCCCAGAGTTCTCTCCCCACCCGCAGTCTCCAAAGGAACCCGCCGTGGACACCGATTCACCGTCCGATGAGACCACCCCGCGCAAGCCGAGTCGGCTGCAGCGTTTCAACAAGGTGGTGATGCGCTTCGTGGGACCGGCCAACCGCAGCTCCATGAACCTGCGGGGCAACACCGAGATGACCCCCGAGGCCCAGGACTGGTACCGCAACCTCCAGGACGACTACGAGATGGTCAGGGATTCCGACGGCCGCAGCTATCTGCGCCGTCGTGATCGCTAGCGCCCGCGGCACCCGGTCTCACGTCCAGACCCCGGAGGTCCCGCGGCGGTGACTGCCCACCAAATGGGTGTCCACCATCCCGATCGCTTCCATGAGCGCGTACATGGTCGTGGGACCCACGAACACGAACCCGCGCCGTTTCAGTTCGCGGGACAGGGCCCTGCTCTCATCCGAGGTGGTCGGGACGTCCGCGAAGCGATCGGGATGCGGGGTACTGCTCGGCATGAAGGACCACACGAGGTCCGCCAGACCGCCGTCCTCGCGCAGAGCCACGGTGGCTCGCGCGTTCGTCACGGTCGCCTCGATCTTGCGCCGGTTGCGGATGATCCGCGCGTCCCCCAGGAGCCGCTCGACGTCCCGTTCGTCCATGGCCGCCACGGCCTCCGGGTCGAAGCCGTGAAAGACCTCCCGGAACGCCGGCCGTTTCGCGAGCACCGTGCGCCATGACAGCCCGGATTGGAACGCCTCGAGCGTCACGCGCTCGAACAGCCCGGTCTCGTCCCGCACCGGCACGCCCCACTCGTGGTCGTAGTACTCCCTGAGCAGTGGGTCCGAGGCCGCCCATCTGGGCCGGGCGAGACCGTCCGCACCGATCACGAGATCGGGATCACTCATGCTGCCTCCCCTTCGTGCGCGGTGGGTGCCCGGAGCTCGAAGAGTGCGCACTCGGCGTCGTAGTACGCTCGGCTGAGACCGCGGTGGGTCATGCCCAGGCGACGACACACGGCCTGCGACGCCCGGTTGGCCGGGTGCGTCACGGCGACCACCCGGTCCTGACCGTGCTCGAAGGCGTGGGCCAGCACGGCACGGGCCGCCTCCGTGGCGTATCCGCGTCCCCACGCGCGCGGGTGCAGGTGCCACCCGACCTCCACGTCGGTCGCGGTGTTCGTGCCGGAATCGGGGATGGGCTTGAGCAGCAGGGTCCCCGCGAGGGCGTCGACCGGGTCGACGATGGCCCACACACCGAGCACCGGCTCGTGCGCGTAGCCCTGGTCCCAGCCCCGGATCTTCTCCCGGGCCTGCCCGTCCGAGCTCACGCGCTGCGTGCCGTCCCCGATGTAGCGCTGCACCTCGGCGCGCGCATACAGGTCACGCACGAACGCGGCGTCGTCCGCGCGGTAGGCACGCAGCATGAGTCGCGGCGTGCGCAGCGGCACCGTCACAGTCGTTCCCGGGACGACGACGTCGCGCTCGCCGGCGCGGGCCCGGCACCGGCGGCGTCAGAGGCAGCGTCGAGACCGCGAGGGTGCGCCTCAAGGCGGTCCAGGCGCTCGTCCTCCGTGAGGGGCTCACCGCGCAGCCGGCGCGCCGTGACGCGCAGATCCGTGAGCGCGAGCAGCACCAGGGCGACCGCGAGCGCCACGGACAGCACGCCAAAGATGTTGACAAACCCGTAACCCAACTCCACGTACTCAGCGCCGACCGCATGGGTGAACAGGGACTGCATACCGTGGGCGGTGGAATCCGGGAGGAAGAACCCGAAGCACAGCGTGATCACCCATGAGGCCACCGCGGTGAGCATGCCCCGCCGGCTCATGGCGTGGGACGGGTAGCTGAGTGCGTCCCGACGGAACAGCGCCGCCGCGATGACGTGTAACAGCAGGATGGGCAGCCCGATCGCCGCCGCGTAGACCGGGGTGAGGGAGCCGAGCAGACCCGCGACGCCCCGGCCGAAGCCGACCCACAGGGCCAACGCCGCGGCCACCGCGATCATAATTACCGGGAAGGCGCCGGACAGCGCGGATCCCGGTCTGTGATGGGCGGACGCGGGATCGGAAGCACTCATACGTCCATCGTAGGGCGCGGTCCGTGTCGGGGCGGGCACGTACCGTGGGGTCATGAGCACCCACGACTTCCCGCAGGCCGTCCTCTTCGACCATGACGGCACCCTGGTGGACACCGAACCGCTGTGGGAACTGGGCAAGCAGCGGATCGTGGCCGCGCACGGGGGTGAATGGACCGAGCGGGACACCCAGGACACCCTGGGCAGGCCGCTCGCGACCACCGTGGAGCGGTTGAGCGCGCTGGGCGTACCGGGGTCGCTGGACGAGGTCTACCGCGAGTTCTACGGGGTGCTGCAGGCGGTGTTGGAGGAGAACCCGCCCACGTTCATTCCCGGGGTCGTACCTCTCCTGGAGGACCTGGACCGTGCCGGGATCCCCGCGGCGATCGTCACGAACGCGACCTCCGAGGTGGCCCGCTACACCGCGTCCCTGGCCCCGGACAACCTGTTCCGGGTGATCATCGGGGACCAGGAGGTGGCCCAGGGTGTCAGGCCCAAACCGGATCCGGACGCGTACCTCGAGGCCGCCAGGCGTCTGGGCGTGGCGCCCGGGGCGTGCGTGGTCGTGGAGGATTCGCCCTCCGGCGCGGCGTCCGGCGTGGCCGCGGGGATCACCACGGTCGTGGTCCCGGGGGTGCAGCAGGTCCTGCCCGGACCCGGCATCGTGCACGTGGCCGATCACGCGGCGCTCACCCTGGACTTCCTGCGCGGTCTGGCCCCTGCATAGCGCGGCGGCATCCCGACGACGCCGCCTCCGGCCCCGGGGTTCGCCGGTAAACTGGGGTCCCATATCCCACCCCCGATGCTTCCGAAAGGTGGCCATGACCTACCCCCTGGCTGTGCTCTTCGATCACGACGGCACCCTCGTGGACACGGAGCCCCAATGGGCGGCCGCCAAGCGCAAGGTCGCGCAGCGGTACGACCAGAGCTGGACCGTGGAGGACGATCACGCGACCCTCGGGGGGACCGTGCCGGATGCGGCCCGCAAGTTCGTGGAACGCGGGGCCACCGATTCCGTCGAGGACATCACGCAGCAACTCGCCGAGCACGTGATCGACAGCATGGACGACCGTGTACCCTTCCTGCCCGGCATGCGCTCGCTGTTGAGCGAACTGAGCGAGGCCGGTATCCCGGCGGCGATCGTCACGAACGCGCTGAGCTCGGTCGCGGGGACCACCGCCGCTGGCGCCCCGGACGTGCTCACCCGGATCGTCTCCCAGGACGATGTGACCCGTCCCAAGCCGGATCCCGAACCGTACCTCACGGGTGCCAAACTGCTCGGAGTCGCCCCGCGGAATTGCGTGGCCATCGAGGACTCGGAACCGGGGGTGCGCAGTGCGGTTGCCGCGGGCATGACCGTGGTGGTCGTCCCGGGTGACAAGCCCGTCCCCGACGGCCCGCACCGGGTGTTCGTCAACGCGCACGAGGACGTCACCCTGGACTTCCTGCGCTCGCTCACTCCTCCGGAGTAGGCCCGCGGGCATGATGCCGGAACCGCCCCGACCCGAACCAGCAATAGAGAACTCCCGGTCCGATGACTCATCAGACCGGGAGTTCTCCACTGGGAAGCGCAGTTCCGCGAGCACCGTTCCACCCCGGGGTCGAGGTGGGACAGCGCTCGCGGCGACCCTCGCCGAGCGATCAGCGAGTGGGCTGACCCGCCCGGTTGTTCTCACGACGCCGCTGCGCCGCCGCCGTGGCGCGGTCCGGAACCCGGTCCGCCCCGTGGCCGCGCTGGGCGGAACCGCCGCGGGCGGAGCGGGACGCGCCGGGGCGTGCGCTACCGGAGGCCGCGCCATCGACGCTGCCACCGCGGCGTCGTTCACTGGAGCGAGCCTGCGAACGCCCGTTCGAGGGACCGCGCCCGGCACCGGCGTCGCCGGAACGAGCACCGTTGCCGCGTCCGGCGGCCTGAGCGGAACCGCGACCGCGGCCCCGGCCCGAACCGCCACGGCCACCGCGGCGGGACCCGGAGGCACCCCCGCCGGAACGGGAAGCGGAAGGCGAGCCACCGGTCGCGCCGGCCGGGGTGGCACCCGGCGCAACGCGCTCGGCGCGCTCGCCCACGAGGTCCTTCACGACCTCGGAACCGGGTGCGACCTGGTCCACCCGGGGCGTGACACCGGCCTTCTTCATGAGCTTGTTGACGTCCGAGCGCTCCTCGGTGGTCGCGATCGTGATCACGGACCCGGAGGCGCCGGCCCGCGCCGTGCGGCCGGAACGGTGCAGGTAGGACTTGTGCTCGGCGGGCGGGTCGATGTGTACGACGAGTTCGACGTCGTCCACGTGGACACCGCGCGCGGCCACGTCCGTGGCCACGAGGACTCGCACGTCACCCGCAGAGAACGCAGCGAGATTGCGGTCCCGCGCGCCCTGGGACAGGTTACCCTGCAGGTCCACCGCGGGGATCCCGGCCTGACTGAGCTTCTTGGCCATCTTCTTGGCGCGATACTTGGTGCGGGTGAACATCATCCGCCGACCGGTGCCCGACGCGAGGGTCTCGATCAGCGCTTGCTTGTGATCGCTGTCGGTGACCAGGACGTGGTGGTCCATGGTGGTCACCGCGGCCTGGGCGTTGTCCGCCGAGTGCAGCACCGGGTCCTTGAGGAACTTCTTGACCAGGATGTCCACGCCGTTGTCCAGGGTTGCGGAGAACAGCAACCGCTGGGAGCCCTTGGGGGTGCGGGACAGGATCCGGGTGACCACGGGCAGGAAGCCCATGTCGGCCATGTGGTCGGCCTCGTCCAGGACGGTCACGCGGACGTCGTCGAGCGTGAGCAGACCTTGCTTGATGAGGTCCTCGAGCCGGCCCGGGCAGGCCACGACGATGTCCACACCGCCCGCGAGCGCCTTCTCCTGGTGCTTCTGGGAGACACCGCCGAAGATCACGGTGGTGTTCAGCCCCGCGGCCTTGGCCAGGGGCGCCACCGTGCGATCGATCTGGGTCGCGAGCTCACGCGTGGGAGCCAGCACCAGGCCGGTGGGGCGGTTCGCCCGGCGGGCCACGCGGGACGAACCGGGGGCGAGTCCCGCGAGCCGGGACACGAGCGGCAGCGCGAACGCGACCGTCTTGCCCGAGCCGGTGCGGCCGCGGCCGAGCACGTCACGCCCGGACAGTGAATCGGGGAGAGTTTTCTCTTGGATGGGGAAAGCTTCCGTGATGCCCACGCGGGCGAGGTCAGCGGAAAGCGCCTCGGATACACCGAGGTCTTCAAAGGAATGAGACAAAGAACGTCTTTCAGGTTGGTCCGCGCGAAACGATTCCGCGCGCACGCGCCATGTTGGGGCGCGAACTGCGCGCCTCGGACCGGCGCGCCTCTACCCCGCAATGTGTACGGGGGAACCTGACCATTCTACACGCGTGCCGGAACACCCGTGACCCGCGGGTGTCGCCGCTACTCAGACCGCCGTGTACCCGCCATCCACCAGGAAGTAGCCCCCGGTGATGAAGGACGCGCCGTCCGAGAGCAGGAACGTGGTCAGCTGAGCCACTTCCTGCGAGGTGCCCAGCCGCCCCATGGGGTGCTTGTCGATCAGTTCCGACAGCGTCTGCGGGGGCAGGTTCTTGAGCAGCGGGGTGTCGATGTAGGCGGGACCCACCGCGTTCACGCGTACGCCGCGTCGGGCGTAGTCCACGCCCGTCTGCTTGGTGAGACCCACCAGACCGTGCTTGGCCGCGGTGTACGCGCTGTTGCCCACGGCAGTGGCCACGGTGGAATGGATGGAGCCGATGTTCACGATGGCCCCTCCCCCGTGCTGTTCGATCACGGGCAGCTGGGCGTGCATCCCGTAGGCCACGCCGGTGAGATCGATCGCGAGCGTGCGCTCCCACGCCTCGATATCGGTCTCCCCGAGGGCCTCCATCTGCCCGCCCACGCCGGCATTGTTCACGGCGTAGTGCAGTCCGCCGTAGGTCTGCACCGCGAAGTTGACGGCGGCCACGGCGTCCTCGCGCTTGGAGACGTCCTGACGGATCCCGGCGGCGTCCCCACCGTCCGCCATGATGGCCTGGACCACGTCGTCGATCCCGGTGGAATCGATGTCCGTGACCACCACCTTGGCGCCCTGCCGGGCCAGGTGTTTGGCAATGGCCTCACCGATACCGGAGGCGGCGCCGGTGACCAGCGCGACACGGGACGTGAACTCTGGCATGACAACTCCTGGCGTCGAATCCATGGGGACCGCTTCCAGTCTCACCCGTGTCGCCGCCGACCACCAGGGCGTGCGGCAATGAGTCAGGACGCCGTCACTCGTCGTCCTCCGCGGCCTTCTCCGCGTCCCGCTCCGCACGCAGCTTCTGGGCGGCCTCTTCCTCCTCCGCCTTCTGTTCGCGCACGACCTCGGTGAGCAGCTTGGTCATCTCCTTGGCCACACCCGCGGCGGACTGGGGGTTCTGCCCCGTGACGAGGCGCTCGTCCACCTGGACGTTCTCCTCCCAGTTGTCGGCGAGCTTGACCGTGGCGCCCTGTTCCTCGAGCTTGTCCTGGAGCAGGTACGGCACCACGTCCTGCTTGCCCACGGCTTTCTCCTCCGCATTGGTGAATGCGGCCACCTTGCGCCCGGACAGCAACGCCACGCCCGTGCCGAGCTCCACGTCCACGAGGCCGGCGGGGCCGTGGCACACCGCGCCCACCACGCCACCGGAGTCGTAGACGGACGCGATGAGCTTCTGCAGGTCCGCGTCCCCGGTGAAGTCCCACATGGTGCCGTGCCCGCCCACGAGGTAGACGGCGTCGTACTGGGAGGGGTCCACCACGGAGACCCGCGGCGTGTTGTAGAGGGACGCCTTGACGGTCTCATCCTGCGTGAACTCCACTTGGACGGGGTCGTCCTCCTGGACCTCGTCACGCGGGGGCTGACCCCCGGCGATCGAGGCGAAGTCCACGAAATAGCCGGCGTCCCGGAAGACCTTCCACGGGTGGGACGCCTCGGCCACGTTGTAACCGGTGGCCTCCCCCGTGTCTCCCAGGGTGTCCTGGCTGGTCAGCACCAGGAGGATCTTCTTCATGGTCTCGATGTCCATGGTTCTCCTTTCCGAGGGCGCGCTGTGCGCGCGACGTGGCACCACAGTAGACATCGCACCGTGGGCGGCGTCCGTGCGTTCACTGTCGGCATGTTGCACCCACCCCGCCGTCGCGAAAAGGCCCGCTGTTAGGATGAACAGCGATCCCCGGTGGGTACCCAGGGCCCTGCTCCGCCCCCACCGCACTTCCCGACGAAAGGCTCAGTCATGCGCATTTCCAACGCCATCCTGCGCGGTGTCCCCGGCGCGTTCCTGCTCCAGTCCGGCTACGGCAAGCTCGGCATGGACTCCGAGTCCGCCGAGGGCCTCAAGCAGTTCGCCTCCACCGGTGTCCCCCAGTTCGCGGACTGGGACTCCCAGACCTTCACCAAGTTCATCGCCGGCACCGAACTGGCCCTGGGCACCGCCCTGCTGACCCCGTTCGTGTCCAAGCGCCTGGCCGGCGCGGGCCTGCTCGCCTTCAGCGCCGGGCTGCTGAGCATGTACTTCCGCAACTCGGACATGACCCAGGAGGACGGCATCCGCCCGTCCGAGCAGGGCCTGACGCTCTCTAAGGACGCGTTCCTGGCCGCCATCGGAGCGGCCCTCGTGCTGCAGAAGTAACGCAAGCACCACGCTTTCCCGACGACGCCGCAGTGGTCCGCCACTGCGGCGTCGTCGTCTTCCCTGCCGGGACCGCGCCCCCGGGACGCGCGCCGAGCTGCTACGTTAGTCAGCAATTCGCACCGTTGCTCACGGAAAGCTCCGTACCCCCATGGAAACCCTCCAACGCAATCTGGACTTCGTTCGTGACCTGATCTGGGGACCGTGGCTCCTGATCCCCCTGCTGCTGGGAACGGGGATCTTCCTGACGTTCCGCTTGCGCGGCATCCAGTTCCGACTCTTCACCAAGGCCATGAGCCTGGGATTCGGGCGCCGTTCCCGGGCCACCGGGGAGAAGGGCGACATCTCCTCCTTCGCAGCGATGTCCACGGCGCTGGCCGCCACGGTGGGGACGGGCAACATCGTGGGTGTGGCAGCGGCCATGTCCATCGGCGGCCCCGGCGCCCTGTTCTGGATGTGGATCACCGCGCTGTTCGGCATGGCGTCCAAGTACGCGGAGTGCTTCCTGGGCGTGCGCTTCCGCACCCGGGACACCGCCGGTCAGCTCACCGGCGGACCGCAGGTGTACCTGGCCCGCGGCATCCCCAATAAGTTCGGCCGCTTCCTGTCCGTGATGTTCGCGGTGTGCTGCGTGGTGGCCACGTTCGGGATCGGCAACATGACCCAGGGCAACGCGATCGCGTCCAACCTGGAACACACCTTCAACGTCTCCCCCGTGATCACGGCCGTGGTCCTGGCCGTGGGCACCGGGCTCGCCCTGCTGGGCGGGATCCAGTCGATCGCCAAGGTCACTACATACATGGTCCCGCTCATGATCGTGCTCTACATCGGTTCGGGGCTGTACATCATCGGCGTGAACTTCCAGGGGATCCCCGAGGCGCTGCGCCTCATCTTCACCGGCGCGTTCACCCCCATGGGTGCCGCCGGCGGTTTCGTGGGCTCCACGGTGCTCATGGCCATCCAGATGGGTGCCGCCCGCTCCCTGTTCTCCAACGAGTCCGGCATGGGCACCGCCTCGATCGCCGCGTCCGTGGCGCAGACGAGCCACCCCGTGCGTCAGGGTCTCGTGTCCATGACCCAGACCTTCGTGGACACCCTGGTGGTCATCTCCATCACCGGTTTCGTGATCCTCACGACCGGGGTGTGGAACGGCGCGGACACCGCGACCATGACCTCCGTGGCGTTCTCCACGGGCCTGCCCGGTTCGTGGGGCGGGATCGTGGTCACCATCTGCCTGGTGCTGCTGGGTTACTCCACCGTCCTGGGGTGGGCGTATTACGGCGAGCGCAACGTGGAACGCCTCGCGGGGGCCCGAGCGGCCATCGTGTACCGCGTGATCTTCTCCCTCGCGGCCGGTCTGGGCGCCCTCGCCCCGCTCACGCTCGTGTGGTCCTTCTCGGACATCATGAACGGGCTCATGGCCATCCCCAACTTGATCGGGCTGATCATCCTCTCCGGCCTGGTGGTCCGGGAGACCAACCTGTATCTGAAGAACGATCCCAAGTTCAACGCCACGACCGATCAGATCGACGCGTTCATGGGCACCCACCCCGGTGCCCTGGACGCCCAGATCCACCACACGGTGGACCTCTCCTCGGCCAACCCGGCGCTGTCGGAGACGGGTACGCTGCCCGTGGTCCCGCCCGCCGAGTCCCCGCGCGCCGGGGCCGCTACCGGTGCGGCACCGGGGGACGACGCCGCGGCGTCGTCCGCCGAGCGCGACTGACGGTCCCGCACCCCGGGGCTTTCGCCCCGGGGCATTCCCACACCGGGGCGTTCCCCGCGGGGTGCGGGCCGGGCCGAGCGGCGGTCTCCCCGGCTCTCTCGCCGGGCGCCAGCGACGTCGCGTGGCGAGAGCGCGCTCAGGTGTCGTGGGCGACGGGCGCCTGCTCAGGCGTCGTGGGCGGCGGGATCCTGCGCCGTGAGCTCCTGCACCTCGATGCTCTGCACGAGGGTGTGTGACTCGCCGGCGGCGAGCCGGACCGGGGAGCCCATCACGTTGCCCGCTTCCACGCACAGCATCTGCTGCCACTCGTCGTCCGCGAAGTCCGCCATGGCCACGGACTTGTCCGCCCAGGGGTTCCACACCACGGTGCTGTCCGAGCCCTCCTTGGTGATCACGAGGGTGCGACCGAGCTCGGGGTCGGAAACCCGCACCTCGCCGCGATGGGCGAACACGGCGTCGGTCTCGCCCGTGATCGTGAGTTCCCCGCTCTGGCGCCGCTGCTCCTTGGCCACCTTGTCGTAGTAGGAGACACCGTCGAGGCCGGTCACACTCACGCGCCGGGGATCGCCCACGTGGAGGTAGCTGTGCAGCGCCTCCTCGAAGTCGAAGGTCCCGGTGCCGGTATTCGTCACGGTGAGCGCCATACGCAAGCGGGCGCCCACGGTGACCCGGAACCGGGCCTCGAACTCGTGGGGGAACGTCTCGCGCAGGTGCTCGGCCACGTCCGCGGGCGTGAGGGTGAACTCGGCGTAGGCGTGACCCTCGGTGTCCTCCCCCTGCTCGGCGAGCTGCCACTCGGTGATCCGCGCGAACCCGTGCGCGGGGTCCATGTCCCCCGTGCGCCCGGGGCCAAACCACGGGAAGCAGATGGGGACACCGCCGCGGACCGCTCTGCCCGTCTCGTTGTAGGAGCGGGAGGAGACCCACAGCACGGGCTCGTGATCCTCCGGTGCCCACGACACCACGTGCGCGCCGTAGCTCAGGACGGATCCCGAGCCGTCGGCGCAGGACAGGGACAGGGGTTCCGGCAGTCGAGTCATGTCCCCAGCTTAAGCATGGGGTGCGTGCTGAACAGGGGCCAGGCGTGTTCTATCGGGACGGGTGTTCGTGCTCCACGGGGCGGGCCATCTCCTGCTTGAACCACTCGAAGGTCTGCCGGTGGGACTCCGTGCGGCGTACGAAGGCCCACGAGATTCCCAGCACCACGAGCCACGCGGCCACCGCTACCAGCCCCGTGGCGGTCTGGGGATCCGTGCTCAGCGCCCACGCCACGAACACGAAGAACGCGAGCACCACAGCGCACATCACCACGCCGCCGGGCATCTTGTACTCGGAGGTGGCGTGGCGCTCGGGGAACTTCATGCGGTAGCGGATGTAGGAGATCAGGATCATGGACCACACGAACACGAACAAGAGGGATGTCACGGACGTGATCAGCGTGAACGCCTCGATGATCGAGTCCCCCGCGTAGAGCACGGGGATGGTCAGCAGCAGGATGCCCGCCGTGAGGTACAGGGCCCGCACGGGTACGCCCACGCGGTTGAGCCCCTTGAAGATCCCGGGTGCGCTGCCCTCCGCGGAGAGACCGAACATCATCCGGGACGTGGAGAACACCCCGGAGTTGGACGAGGACATCGCGGAGGTCAGCACCACGAAGTTCACCACGGACGCGGCGCCCGCGAGCCCGGCCAGCGCGAACATGGCCACGAACGGGGACTGCTCGGGGTTGATCGAGCGCCACGGGGTGACCACCAGGATGGCCAGGAGGGATCCCACGTAGAAGATGAGGATGCGCACCGGGACGGAGTTGATCGCCCGGGGAAGGGTCGTGCGGGGATCACGGGCCTCGGCCGCGGTGGTGCCCACGAGCTCGATGCCCACGAACGCGAAGACCGCGATCTGGAACCCCGCGACCACGCCCATGGCGCCGTTCGGGAACCACCCGCCGTCGTTCCACAGGTTCGCGAGCTGGGCGGTGTACCCGTCCGGGGATGCGAAGTGGGTCAGCGCCATGATCGCACCCACCACGATCAGGGCCAGGATGGCCACGATCTTGATGAGCGCAAACCAGAACTCCATCTCCCCGAAGTTCTTCACGCTCACGGCGTTGAGCAGGAACACGATGAGGACCACGAGGACGGTGGGCAGCCACAGCGGGACGGCCGCCCACCAGAACTGGACGTAGCCCGTGATGGCCACGAGCTCGGCGATCGCCGTGACGATCCAGCAGAACCAGTAGGACCAACCCACGAAGAACCCCGCCCACGGGCCGATCAGATCGGCGGCGAAGTCCGCGAAGGTCTTATAGCGCAGATTGGACAACAACAGCTCGCCCATGGCGCGCATCATGAAGAAGAGGAAGAAACCGATCACCACGTAGATGAACACCACGGCCGGGCCCGCCAGGGAGATGGTGCGCCCCGATCCCATGAACAACCCGGTGCCGATCGCACCGCCGATCGCGATCAGTTGGATGTGTCGATTGCTCAGGCCCCTGCTGGGCTCGGAGTGCGTGCGCGGCGGCGACACCGCGGTGGAGCTGTTCGTCATGGAGTCAGAGGGTACTCCCGGTCGGGCGCCCAACTGTAGCGGGGCCTACGCCCGGGTGTCGGGAACAGCTGAGGCCCGAAACGGCAGGTGATCCGCGGATCACCTGCCGTTTCGGGCCCTCGCTGTTCAGCGCCGTCGGGACCGAGGGCCCCGACAAGCTCGGCGAGCGGGCGGAGCGGCGGTCAGCGCACGCGCTGCGCCCGGTCCGGGCCTCCGGAGTCGGTGGAGACGTAGCTGTCGATGGCCCCGGGGCGGCCCTCCATGAACCCGTCGATCTGCAGCTTGTCCGCGCGCAACTGCGGGTCGTTGCGCAGGTAGTGCTTGGTCTCGCGGGCGATCAGCCCGGAGAGGATGAGCAGACCCAGCAGGTTGGGCAGCGCCATGAGCCCGTTCATGAGGTCCGCGAAGGACCACACGATGGCCAACGGCACGCTGCAGCCCACGAACACGATCAGCGAGAAGAATACGCGGTACGGCATCACGGACCTGCGGCCGAACAGGCGCTCCATGCAGCGCTCGCCGTAGTAGGCCCAGCCCAGGATCGTGGAGTACGCGAAGAGGATCAGGCCCAGGGTCACGATCAGGTGGCCCCACCCGCCGGGCAGCCCATGGCTGAAGGCGTCCCCGGTCATGGTGGCCGCGAAGTCCTTGCCCTGGTCCCACACGCCGGTGGTCACGATCACGAGGCCCGTGCAGGTCACCACGATGATGGTGTCGATGAACGTCTGGGTCATGGACACCAGGCCCTGACGGACGGGGTGAGTGGTCTGCGCGGCCGCTGCGGCGATGGCCGCGGACCCCATGCCGGACTCGTTGGAGAAGATGCCGCGGGCCACACCCATCTGCACCACCAGGATGATCGCGGATCCGGCGAAGCCGCCCACCGCGGAGTGCCCCGTGAAGGCCGTGCTGAAGATGCTCCCGAACGCCGCGGGAACGGACTCGATGTTGACTGCCAGGATGTAGAGCGCGCCCAGGACGTAGAAGACAATCATGATAGGCACGAGCGCGGCGGTGACCTTGCCGATGGACTTGATCCCGCCCACGAGCACAAGCAGCGTCAGCGCCGCGAGCACGAGGCCCGTGACCCACACGGGCACACCGAAGGAGGACTCCACGTTCGCGGAGATGGAGTTGCCCTGGGTCATGTTGCCGATCCCGAAGGACGCGAGCACCGCGGCGATCGCGAAGAACAGGGAGAGGAACTTGCCGAAACCGTTGGGGATCCCGCGGAACAGGTAGTACTGCGGACCGCCGGAGATCTCGCCCTTGGCGTCTCGGGTGCGGAACCGCACGCCCAGGAATGCCTCCGAGTACTTGGACGCCATGCCCAGCACGCCCGTGACCCACATCCAGAACAGGGCGCCGGGGCCGCCGATCGAGATGGCCGTGGCCACGCCCACGATGTTGCCGGTACCCACGGTCGCGGCGAGCGCCGTGGTCAATGCCTGGAACTGGGAGACGTCACCGCCGGGGGCGTCCTTGTCCTTGCGTTCGAACAACGCGAGGCGCAGTGCGGGGATCAACTTGGTGATCTGCAGTCCGGACAGCCGGATGGTCAGGTAGATGCCCGTTCCGAGCAGCAGCGGGATCAGGAGGAACGGCCCCCACACGAACCCGCCGATCGTGTCGAGAATGGATTGGAGCGAATCGAGCATGAAGGTGTCCCTCGTTCAACTGGGGCAGGATGCCACGGACGGTGTGTGAACAATGTCACTGTCCCGAACAGTGAACCACATCCCGCGCGGTTCCGGGCCCGTCGGTGTGCGGAGCGGGGGCCATGTCGCACAGCTCGCGGGACGACGCCGCCGGGTCCGGGCATTCACCCGACGGGCGACACCGCCGGGTCGGGACATTCACCCGCCGGACGACGCGGCCGGGACGTCCGCCCGACGAACGACGTCGAAGCGCCTGGTGGTTCACCCGACGGGCGTCCCCTGCCGGCGCGCCGTGAGGACCAACCCCACGGAGATCATGGCGCACGCCGCCATGCTCAGCGCCATGGGCACCGCGGTGTACTCCCCGCCGAGGCCCGTGAGGGGCGTGACGAGCCCGGCCAGGATGAACTGGGCCATGCCCACCACGGCAGAACCTGTGCCGGAGAGGTGCAGCCGTTGGGCCTGGCGCTGGGCCATGGCCACGGCGTTGCCCAGGACGAGTCCCATGCAGGACTGGGCCAGGAACAACAGCACCAGGGTGATCGTTCCGATCACGCCCAGCACCACCAGGACCATGTTGAGCACGGAGAAGGTTGCGAGTCCCGTGACCCCCACGAGCAACAGGGAGGAGGGGTCCCGACTGCCCACGAGCTTGGTGTTGACCACTCCCATGGTGATCGAACCGCACGCGTTGATCGCGAAGATCACGGAGTAGACCAGGGCGCTGAAGCCCAGCACGTTCTGGATCACGAACGAGGACGCGGAGATGTAGGAGAACAGCGCACCGAACGCGAAGGCGAAGCTCAGGGCGTAGAGCGTGAAGTGCCGATCACTGATCATCTGCCGGGCGTTGCGCAGGATGCGCCCCAGCCCGCCCCGCGAGCGTTGCCCCGGCGGGAGGGTCTCCGGCACGATGAACACCGAGCACGCGAGCATCACGGCCCCGAAGATCGCGAGCACCCAGAACACCACGCGCCAGTCGGCCACGGTCGCGATCACACCACCCGCGAGCGGTGCGACCACGGGTGCCAGGGACGTGATGAGTGCGAGCACCGAGTACAGCTGGGCCGCGGGGTGGCCGTGGGCGATGTCCGAGACCACGGCCCGGGCGATCACCACGCCCGCCGCCCCGGCGAGACCCTGCACGAACCGCAGGGCGAGCACCCAGTGGATGTCCGGGGCCACGATGATCCCCACGGACGCGAGCAGGAAGATCAGGTTCCCCGTGACCATGAGTCTGTGCCGCCCCAGCACGTCCGAGAGCGGGCCCAGCAGGAATTGCCCCAGCGCCATGCCCACCATGTACGCGGTGAGGGTCAGCTGGATCATGCTGGCCGGGGAGCCGAACCACTCGCCCATCTCCGGCATGGACGCGAGGTACATGTCCGTGGCCAGCGGGCTCACGGCGGAGAGGATGCCCAGGGCGCCCACGAGCACGATCCAGTCCAGGCGCGGGCTCAATCCCAGCCTGCTGCGACCGGGCTCGGGGAACGCGGGGTTCTGGGTCATGCGGGCTCTCCTGGCACGCGCCTGGGCGCTGAGGGGTGGGCGGGTTGTTCAAATAGTAGGTGCCGCGGGTCACCCGATCCCCTCCTGTAACGCCCCCCGCGCCTAGGATGATCCACGATGGAATCCAGCGATCGCACCCCTGACACGTCCGCGCACGACGCGGCCCTCCCGGACTCCCCGGGCAGCGCCCCGGAGGCGTCCCCGGCCCCCGAACACCGCACCGAACAGCCCGCCGAGGCCCGTGCGGCCGGTGCCGCGCCGTCGTCATCCGAGCACACCGATGCCGATGCCACCCCGACGAACGACGGCGCACCGACTGACGCCGGCGCTCCGACGGGTCCCGCCGCGGCGACCGGCGGTGCCCCCGCGGGCGTGGCGTTCCCGCGGCAGCCGTACTCGTTTGTGCGCCGCGGTGACCGGTTGTCCCCCAAGCGCCAAAAGGCGTGGGACGAGCATGCGGACGAGTGGGTCCTGGACATCCCCCGCGTCATGACCGACACCTCCGTGGATCCGGCCTACCGACTGGACAGGGAGGCCGTGTTCGGCCGTGTGGCACCGGTCGTCGTGGAGGTGGGCTCGGGCCTGGGCGAGGCCATCGTGGCCCATGCGGCGGCCCACCCGGAGCTGGACCACCTGGCCGTGGAGGTCTACAAGCCCGGTGTGGCGGATCTACTCATGAAGGCCGCCCAGGCCGGCGTGACCAATGTGCGCGTGGCGCAGGCCAACGCCCCCGAGGTGCTCGAGCACATGCTGGAACCCGGTTCCGTGCACGAACTGTGGGTCTTCTTCCCGGACCCGTGGCACAAGACCCGCCACCACAAGCGGCGCCTGGTCTCCCCCGGTTTCGCCGAACTGGCCGCCCGCGTCCTGGAACCGGGTGGACTGTGGCGGTTAGCCACGGACTGGCAGGAGTACGCGGTGGTGATGCGCGAGGTCCTGGACGGCGCGGACGCGGACTTCGAGAACGTGCATCCGGGTCCGCTCGCGGACGACGAGCACCCGGACGCCGGGTGGGCCCCGCGCTGGGAGGGCCGGATCCTCACGAGTTTCGAACGCAAAGCCACGGGAGCCGGGCGGATCCCGCGGGACCTGACCTACCGCCGTCGTTAGCCGGACCCGGGGCGAACCGGTCCGGGGGCCTACTGTGGGAAGGTCCCTGACCGACCGACCCGCAGGAGTCCCGGTGTCCTCCAGTACACGACCATCCCACCCGTCGGACGCGGAGCCCGAGCCCTCGCCACGCGGGGGCGCCCGCAAACCGGCGAACCGCAAGGACGCCACGCGCTCGTTCCTCGACGAGATCAACTACCCCCACAACATCCACCCGGCCGTGGTGCCGGGCGTGTCCGTGGAGGACCAGAAGGTGCGCTACGGAATCGACAAGATCGTGGTGGGCGTGGCCGGCGGGTTGATCGTCGCGTTCATCGGGTGGGGTGTCGTGGACACCGCGTCACTCACGGCCGTGTCCGGTGCGGCGCTGAACTGGACGATGCTCAACATGGGGTGGGCGTTCAACGTCCTGGCGATCGGGCTGTTGCTCTACCTGCTGTACATCGCGGTGTCCCGCTACGGGCGGATCCCGCTGGGCCTGGACGGGGACCGGCCCGAGTACTCCACGGCGTCGTGGGCGGCCATGCTGTTCGCGGCGGGGATCGGGATCGGGATCATCTTCTTCGGCCCTTTCGAGCCCATGACCTACTTCCTGTCCCCGCGCCCGGGTTCCGCGGACCCCGGCACGGTGGACGCCATGAAGAAGGCCTCCGCGCAGGCCGCGCTGCACTGGGGGCTCAACGCGTGGGCCATCTACGGTCTCGTGGGCGTGGCGGTGGCCTACACGTCCTACCGGCGCGGACGCGTTCCACTCATGAGTTCCGTGTTCGCACCGTTCTTCCACAACGGCAACACCGACAACCTGGCCGGCCGGATCATCGACATCCTGGCGATCCTGGCCACCCTGTTTGGCACCGCGGCGTCCCTGGGCATCGGTGCCCTGCAGATCGGGCGCGGTGTGGAGATCTTCACGGGTCTGGGCCCCTCGGGCAACGCCGCGGCGGTCGTCATCATCGCGGTGCTCACCGCGGGGTTCATCGCCTCGGCGGTCTCGGGCGTGGCCCGCGGGATCCGGTGGTTGTCCAACATCAACATGGTCCTCGCCGTGGGTCTGGCACTGTTCTTCTTCGTCCTGGGACCCACCACGTTCCTGCTCAACTTCGTGCCCTCCGTGATCGTCACGTACTTCGCCGAGCTGCCCACCATGCTGTCCGCGTCCATGTCGGACGGCCCCGAGATGCAGGCGTTCCTGTCCTCGTGGACCACGTTCTACTGGGCCTGGTGGGTCTCCTGGGCACCCTTCGTGGGGGTCTTCGTGGCCAAGATCTCCCGGGGCCGCACCATCCGCCAGTTCATCCTGGGGGTGCTGTTCATCCCCTCGTCCATCGTGGTGATGGCCTTCACGGTGCTCGGCGGGACCGCCATCCACCAGCAGATGCAGGACCACGCGATCGCCCCGGACAGCACCGCGCAGACCCTGCCGGCCCCGGAAGAGATCTTCTTCACCGTCCTGGACGGCATGCCCGCGGCCGGCATCATGGCGGGAATCGTGGTGCTCATGCTGGCCATCTTCTTCATCACCACCGCGGACTCCGCCTCCGTGGTGACGTCCCAGATGTCCCAGCGGGGCAACCCGAACCCCAAGCGGCGGATCACCGTGTTCTGGGGACTGTGCATGGCCGGGATCGCCGTGGTGATGTTGTTGATCGGCGGACAGAACGCGCTCACGGGTCTGCAGAACCTGATCACCGTCACGGCCCTGCCATTCACGCTGATCATGTTCGTCATGGCCGTGGCCTTCCACAAGGACCTGCGCCGGGACCCCATGGTCATCCGCGAGCAGTACTCGCGCTGGGCCGTGGACAAGTCCGTACGCCACGGCATCGACGAGTACGGGGACGACTTCACGTTCTCGGTGGAACGCGCCCCGGACAGCAAGTGGGCGGCGGGCGCGGACTTCGACTCGAGCGCCCCGGAGGTCACCGAGTGGTACCGGCGCACGGACGAGGACGGCAACCCCGTGGCCTACGACTACGAGACGGGCGAGTTCACCGATTCGCACGACGTCGTACACCCCGGCGAGCGCGCGGCAGCGCCTAGGGTGGAACCCGACGCAGCCTCCACGGACCCCGAGAGAAAGTAGCCCTGCATGTTGTTCCTGGCCCGCATGGACGTGGTCTTCCCGGAATCGATGACCGACGAGACCAAGGCTGATTACCAGCACCGCGAGAAGGCCTACTCCGGTGAACTCCAGCGCACGGGTGTCTTGAAGGGCATCTGGCGCGTGGTGGGCGAGTACGCCAACTACTCGATCTACGACGTCGAGGACAACGACGAGCTGCAGACCGTCCTGTCCGGGTTCCCCATGTTCGCGTACATGAACGTCAAGGTGACCCCGCTGGCCAAGCACCCCAACGCCACCACGGACGACTTCTTCGACGGCAACACGATCCAGGAGTAGTCCTTCGCGGTACTCCCGGATGACGAGATCCCTGCGGCCCTTCCCGAGAGGAGCCGCGGGGATCTCGCCGTTCGCGGGTCGTCTACTTCTGCGAGCCGCGCAGCTTCGTGGTCGACGACGACGTCGCATCCCGCCGCGCGGACGCCGCGTCCCGGCCCGGGGCCGTATCCCGGCCCAGTATGGCGTCCCGGCCGGTGGCCGCAGCCTCGGGCTTGGCCGGGCGGTAGAGCATGAGCGCCTGGGACACCTTGCGGGGTGAGCGCCGGGTGCCACGGGCCATGCGCACCACATCCCCGGCGGAACCGGCGGTGAAAATCATGTCCCGCTCCTGCCGCGCCCGGCGCTCCCGTTCGAGTTCCTCGGACAGTTCCGTGACCCGGGTCTGCAGCGCCTGCACCTGGTTCTCGAGCTGGATGATGCGCTTGATCCCTTCGAGGGACACGCCCTCCTGGGAGAACTCCTGGATCTGACGCAGTTTCTGCACGTCCAGCTGGGAGTACCGGCGGGCCCGCCCGGAGGCCCGGGACGGGGTCACGAGACCCATGCGGTCGTACTGGCGCAGGGTCTGGGGGTGCATGTCCGCGAGCTCCGCGGCCACCGAGATCACGAACACTGGCTGGGTGAAGTCGATGGCCATGTCAGAGCGCCGCCTCCTCGCTCAGGTTCGCCCGGGGGTCGAAGTCCTCGGTGGCCCGCGCGAACTCCTGCAGTGCTTCCCGTGCGGCATCGTCCAGGTCTGCCGGGAACTGGATCTGCACCGTTACGATCATGTTGCCCGTGGTGGACCCGGACGTGAAGCCCTTGCCCTTGACACGCATCCGGTGCCCGGACGACGTCCCCGCGGGGACCCGCACGGTCACATGGCCCTCGTCCAGCGTGGGCACCTGCACGGTGGTCCCGAGTCCGGCCTCCGCAGCGGTCACCGGGATGTCCACGTGCACGTCCTGGCCCTCGCGGGTGAAGAACGGGTGCTCCTTGACCTTGACGGTCACGAAGAGGTCCCCGTTGCCGCCCGGGCCGGTGTGGCCCTTGCCCGCGATCTTCAGCCGCTGACCGTCCTTGACACCCTTGGGCACGCGCACCGTGGTGGTCTGACCGTTGCCTCGGCGCAGCTTCACCGTGGTGCCGTTGTACGCCGAGCGCAGCGGGATGGTGGTGGTCGTGTGGATGTCCTCGCCCTTGGCGGGCGGGGCCTGGTAGCCGCTGAAGCCACCCTGAGCGCCGAACCCGGACTGGCCGCCGAAGCCGCCGCCCTGGCCCCCGCCGAACTGGGCGAAGATGTCCTCGAAACCGCGGCCACCGCCGCTGGAGGTGGTGTAGCGCCGTCGGCCGCCACCGCCGTTGAAGATGTCTCCGAAGATGTCCTCGAAGCCCGCTCCGCCGGCGCCGCCGGCACCCCCCGGACCGCCAGCCGTGAAGCGCGCGCCGGAGCCCATGGCCCGGATCGCGTCGTACTGCTCACGCTCCTCGGGGTCCGAGAGCACCGAGTTCGCCTCGGTGATGTCCTTGAACCGTTTCTCCGCAGCCGCATCCCCGGGGTTCTGGTCCGGGTGGTACTTGCGGGCCAGCTTGCGGTACGCCTTCTTGACGTCGGCTTGGGATGCGTCCTTGGAGACGCCCAGGACGCTGTAGAAGTCCTTGTCAATCCAGTCCTGACTGGCCATGACGCCTCCTTTCTCTTCGATGTGCTGTGATACGGCTCGGGGCGGGTCCCGTCATGTGGACCCGCCCCGAGTTCATGGTGTCGCTACGGCTGCGTCGCCACGGCCACCTGGGCCGCTCGGACGACCTTGTTGCCCACTTTGAAGCCCGAGCGCAGCACCATGGACACATGATCCGGTGCCACGTCCTGCGTGGGCTGCTGCAGAACGGCCTCGTGGATGTTCGGGTCGAAGACCTCACCCACCTCGCCGATCCGCGTGAGCCCCTTCTTGGTGAGGGCCTCCTCGAGCTTCGCGGCGATCGCCGCGAACGGGCCCTCCTCGAGGTCCCCCGCCTTGCGGGCGGCGTCGACGTCGTCCAGGACCGGCAGCAGCGCGGTGATCATCTCGCCGGAGACGAAGTCCCGCAGCTGATCCTTCTCCCGCGCGGTGCGGTTCTTGAAGTTCACGAACTCCGCCTGCAGCCGACGCAGGTCCTCGAGGCGCTCGTCCGCGAGCTTCTGCGCGGCGGACTCGCCCGCCGGGGCGGCGTCGTCCTGCGACGACGCCGCGTCCGCGGCCTGCGTGTCCCCGGCCTGGGCGTCCTGGGACTGAGGGGTGTCCAGGATGTCGTCCACGGTCAGCCCCTCACCGCCCTCGGAACGCTCGGTGCCGGTGGAGTCCTGAGCTGAATGATCCGGGTCCTCCGGCACGGACTCGCCGTGACCCTTGGTGTTCTCGGAATCGCTCATGCTCACTTCCTCCCGTTCTTACCGTCTTCGTCGTCCACGACCTCGGCGTCGACGATGTCGTCGTCGTCCTTGGCCTGCGCACCCTGAGCGCCCTCGGCACCCGGCTGGGCACCGGCGGCACCCTCGCTCTGGGCCTGGGCGTACAGCGCCTCACCGATCTTGGTCTGAGAGGCCTGCAACTTCTCGAACGCGGTCTTCACGGCGTCGTCGTCGTCACCCTCGAGGGCGGACTTCACGGCGTCGACGTCGGCCTGGACCTCGGTCTTGACGTCCTCGGGGATCTTGCCCTCGTCGTCGTTGAGCAGCTTCTCCACGGAGTACGCCTGCTGTTCCGCGTTGTTGCGACGGTCGGCGGCCTCACGGCGCTGCTTGTCCGCATCGGCGTTCGCCTCGGCGTCCTTGACCATGCGGTCGATGTCCTCCTTGGACAGCGAGGTACCGCCCGTGATGGTCATGGACTGTTCCTTGCCCGTGCCCTTGTCCTTGGCGGACACGTGCACGATGCCGTTCGCGTCGATGTCGAACGTGACCTCGATCTGCGGCATGCCGCGCGGGGCCGGGGCGATGCCCGTGAGCTCGAACGTGCCCAGGTTCTTGTTGTCCCGGGTGAACTCGCGCTCGCCCTGGAAGACCTGGATGGACACGGACGGCTGGTTGTCCTCCGCGGTGGTGAAGGTCTCGGACCGTTTGGTGGGGATGGCCGTGTTGCGCTCGATGAGCTTGGTCATCACGCCGCCCTTGGTCTCGATGCCCAGCGACAGCGGGGTCACGTCGATCAGCAGCACGTCCTTGCGGTCGCCCTTGAGCACACCGGCCTGGATCGCGGCGCCGATGGCCACGACCTCGTCCGGGTTCACGCCCTTGTTGGGGGCCTTACCCGCGAGCTCGGTGACCTTCTCGACCACGGCGGGCATACGGGTGGAACCACCCACGAGCACCACGTGATCGATGTCGGAGACGTTGATCCCGGCCTCGGAGATGACGTCCTTGAACGGCTTCTCGGTGCGGGCCAGCAGGTCCTTGGTGAGGTCCTCGAACTTGGCACGGGAGAGCTTCTCGTCCAGGTGCACGGGGCCCTCGGGGGTCACGGACAGGTACTGCAGGGAGATGGTCGTGGACGTCGCGGAGGACAGTTCCTTCTTGGCCTGCTCGGCCGCCTCCTTCAAGCGCTGCAGGGCGATCTTGTCCTTGGACAGGTCCGCACCGGTCTTGGACTTCACCTGCTCCAGCAGCCAGTCCACGATGCGCTGGTCCCAGTCGTCGCCACCGAGGCGGTTGTCACCGGCGGTGGCGCGGACCTGGATGGTGGAGAAGTCGTCCTCGTCCTTGCCGACCTCCAGCAGGGAGACGTCGAACGTGCCGCCACCGAGGTCGAAGACCAGGATGAGCTCGTCCTCCTTGCCCTTCTCCAGACCGTATGCCAGAGCCGCGGCGGTGGGCTCGTTGACGATGCGCAGCACGTTCATGCCGGCGATCTCACCGGCCTCCTTGGTGGCCTGGCGCTCGGCGTCGTTGAAGTACGCGGGAACAGTGATCACGGCATCCGTGACCGTGTCGCCCAGGTAGGACTCGGCGTCCGCCTTGAGCTTCATGAGCGTACGGGCGGAGATCTCCTGCGGGGTGTACTTCTTGCCGTCGATCTCGGTGGTCCAGTCCGTGCCCATGTGGCGCTTCACGGAGGCCACGGTGCGGTCCACGTTGGTTACGGCCTGGCGCTTGGCCACGTCGCCCACGAGGGTCTCGCCGTCCTTGGAGAAGGCGACAACGGACGGGGTGGTGCGGTTGCCCTCGGCGTTCGCAATGACGACGGGCTCACCGCCTTCCAGTACGGATACCACGGAGTTAGTGGTACCGAGGTCGATTCCTACTGCACGAGACATGTTCTATCCCTTCGTTGTTCCGATGCGGTCCGGGAGGGGCACCGACGCGGCCCGTCCGTGAACCTTCAAGACTTGAGCTTTCGAGACTCAAGTTTACACCTTGAGCTACCCTTGTCAACCTAAGTTGAGTCGCAACGGCTCAAGTATCTGCACACCGCGTCTCGCCCGAGCTGCCGGGAATTCCACAGCAATTCGGGGGTGGACACTTAGCCGCGTTACACTGATGGGTTTGTACGCCCAGGGCGAAACGTGCCGGGCCCGCACTGCCCCCGACCCCTCCAGGAGCGCCACCGCACCACATGAGCTCACCGATCACACACCGCCGCAGTCAGGAGAACTGTCTTGAGCACGCCACCGCATTTCACGGACCGAGAACCATCGACCACCCCGCCCCACGACCACGCCACCCAGGGATCGACCGCCCGCAGCCGCCCCCGGAAGATCATCGACGAGCTCACCTACCCCCACGGCATCCACCCGGCACTGGTGCCGGGCGTCGGCGTGGAGGACCGCGAGGTCAAGTTCGGCACCGACAAGGTGGTCTTCGCCGTCACCGCGGTCCTCGTGGTGGGCTTCATCGCATGGGGTGTCCTCAGCACGGACAGCCTCTCCACGGTCTCCGCCACTGCGCTCGCGTGGGTCACGGACAACACCGGCTGGTTCTTCATCCTGCTCTCCACAGCGGCCGTGGTCTTCATGATCTTCATCGGCTTCACCCGCACCGGAAGAATCAAGCTGGGCCGCGACGACGAGGAGCCCGAGTACTCCTTCTTCTCCTGGCTCGCGATGCTCTTCGCTGCGGGCATGGGCATCGGCCTGGTCTTCTACGGCGCATTCGAGCCGATGACCTACTACGAGGGCGGGATCCCCGGCTTCGCGCACGTGGCCGAGGCCGGCAGCGACTCCATGATCGTCTACGCCCTCGTGCAGTCCGCCTTCCACTGGGCCCTGAACCCGTGGGCCATCTACGCCGTCGTCGGCGTCTCCGTGGCCTACGGCGCCTACCGCCGCGGCCGCGCGCCGCTGATCTCGCGTGTGTTCACCGCGCTGCTCGGCCACAAGCGCGTGGACGGCACCATGGGCAAGCTGATCGACGTCTTCGCGATCTTCGCAACCCTCTTCGGCACCGCTGCGTCCCTGGGCGTGGGAGCCATGCAGATAGGCTCCGGCATCTCGATCGTGGGCGGCATCGACAAGCTCAGCAACAACGCGCTGATCGTGATCATCGTGCTGCTGTCCGTGGGCTTCATCATCTCCGCCGTGTCGGGCGTCTCGCGCGGCATCCGCTACCTGTCGAACATCAACCTCTCACTCGCCTTCGTGCTGGCGCTGTTCGTGTTCCTCGTGGGGCCCACTGTCTTCCTGTTGACGCTGATCCCCTCCACGTTCTCCACCTACATCTCCGAGTACCTCTTCATGACCGGCCAGTCGGCCGCGTGGGGCCCGCAGAGCGCCGAGTTCTCCAACACGTGGACCGTGTACTACTGGGCCTGGTGGCTCTCGTGGTCCCCGTTCGTGGGCATGTTCATCGCCAAGATCTCCCGTGGCCGCACCATCCGCCAGTTCGTGACCGTCGTGCTCGTGGTCCCGGCCTCGGTGTGCATCCTGTGGTTCATCGTCTTCGGCGGCTCCGCCATGTTCTTCGCGAAGAACGGGGCGGACCTCTCCGTGGAAAACGGCGCCGAGTCCATGCTCTTCGGACTCTTCGACCAGCTCCCGCTCACGGCCGTCACCTCGGTGCTGGCCATGGTCGTCATCGGCATCTTCTTCGTGACGAGTGCGGACTCCGCCTCCGTGGTCATGGGCACCATGACCCAGCGCGGACGCCCGGACCCCAGCAAGTGGATCGTCATCTTCTGGGGCGCGTGCCTCGCCGGCATCGCGATCGTCATGCTCCTGGTGGCGGGCAACGACGCCCTGGCCGGCATGCAGCGCTTGGTGATCGTCTCGGCGCTGCCGTTCGCGGTGGTCGTGGCCATGATGATGGTCGCCCTGTACCGGGACCTGCGCAACGATCCGGCCAGCCTGCGCACCCGCTTCGCGGTGTCCGCCGTGGAGAAGGCCGTGTCCGCGGGTCTCGCCGAGCACGGCGACAACTTCGCCCTGCAGGTGGAGCACGCCGAGGGTCACCGCGCCGCGGGCAACACATTCGACTCCCACGATCCGGCGATCACCGAGTGGTACCGCCAGACGGATGAGAACGGGGACGAGACCGACTTCGCGTACAAGTCGGCGTGGGTCTCCTCGGCCGTCGACGACATCGCGGACGGCACCCCCGAGGGCGAGGCCCCGTGGGAACAGACCACGCCCAAGCACCGCAACGACCAGTGACACCGATGGCCCGCTGAACCGGGCCCCCCTCCCGAACGCGGGGTGCACGTCATGGGACGCGCACCCCGCGTTCGCGTACCGGGACACCGTTTGGTCCCGCACGGCCACGCTGCGTACGTTGGTGCGCATGAACGACGGCCCACCACGATCCCCCGATCCGGATCCCGATTCCCGGCCCCGGCCCATGAGCCCATCGGGAGACGGGCCCGACGACGCCGCGCGCGAGCACGCGCCCGGCGCCCCCGGCACGGGCGGGGCGAGCGGGAAGGGGACCCAGCAGCGTCGTGCGTCGCTGTCCCTGGAGACGATCGTGGACACCTCGATCGCGGTACTGGACCGCGAGGGGTCGCGGCGCCTGACCCTGCGCGGGCTCGCGACCGAGCTCAACAGCGGCGTGGCGAGTCTCTACTGGTACACCACCGGCAAGAACGACCTCATGGCCCTGGTCACGAGCGAGGTTCTTGGCCGCGCGCTGGGCCAGTTCCACGCGCTGTGCGGGGACGGCGAGCCGGGGCCGGAGGAGTTCGAGGCCTTCCCGGCACCCAGGGCGGATCCCCGTACGAGCGCGGCCACGGCGCAGGCCCTCGAGGAACTGCGGTGCCTGTGCCTGTGCTTGTTCTCCCAGATGCGCGAGCACCCGTGGCTCGCCGGGCAGCTGCTCAGCACCGCCCGCAGCGAGGAGAACGCATTGCGCACGTGGGAGTGCGCGGGACAGTTGCTGCAGCGCATGGAGCTCGACGCCGAACAGCGGTTCTACGCATCCCTCGCCGTGGCCAACTACGCGTTCGGAACGGGCGCGGGAATCGCCCACCGTCACAACCGGCCCGCCGCGGAGGAATCCGCCCGGCAGGTGCACGAAAAGCTGGAACGGGCGGGCCATTCGAGGCCGGGGATGCTCCCTGTGGTGCGTGCCATGCTGGGCTCGTTCGGTGACCACGACGACCGCTCGGAATACATCGCGGGCCTGGAACTGCTGCTCGCGGGCATCGAACGTCAGACGTGGGGTGGCTCCTCGACACCTTGAGGCCACTCACGGGGAACGGATTTTTCGTACAGTGGAGGTCATGTTCTCCATCGTCACGGTTTGCACGGGCAACATCTGCCGCTCGCCCATGGCCGAGGCCCTGCTGCGATCCGAGCTCACCGACGCCGGTCTCGCGCAGCGCGTCCGCGTCAGCTCGGCGGGCGTGAGTGACGAGGAACACGGCAACCCCGTGGATCCCCGCGCCCGCACCGTCCTGAACAGGAACCACCTGGAACTGCCCGAGCATCAGGCACACAAGATCACGGACGCCGAGCTCGCGGACGCGGACGTGATCCTCGCCATGACCCGGTCCCACAGGGACCAGCTGCAGCGCCGACTGCCCACGGACGACGCCCGGAAGGTCCGGCTCATGCGCAGCTTCGACCCGGCCGTGGCCGAGTCACAGGCGGACCTCGACATCGCCGACCCGTGGTACGGCGGTTCGGACGACTTCGACACCGCGTGGGAACAGATTACGTCCGCCGTCCCGGGCGTGGTCTCGTGGGTCGAGGATCGGATCGACGCGCGGTGATCTCCCCGGACGAGGGTTTCCAGGACGACGAGATCGCTCAGTACCCGGAAGGCGTCAACCTCGCACGATTGCTGCCCCCACCCACGCGCAAGCCGTTCATCGTGGGCATCGACGGCCGTTCCGGAGCGGGCAAGACCACGCTGACCGAGCAACTCTCGCGGGTGCTGGATCGCTCGCACGATGTCGTGAGCTTCCACCTCGAGGACATCTACCCTGGGTGGAACGGACTGCTCGAGGGCATGGAACGGTATCGCGGTGAGATCCTCGAACCGCTGCGCCGCGAGGAGGACGCCCACTGGACCGCGTGGGACTGGCTGACCAACGAGCCCGGCACCCCGCGTCTGACCCGCACCGCTCAGATCGTGCTCGTGGAGGGCGTCGGGGCGTGCCACCGCGAGGCCCGGGCGTTGTTGGACGTCTCGGTGTGGGTCGAACTTCCCGCCTCACAGCGCAAACAGCGCGCCCTGGACCGGGACGGCGCCACGTACGAAAAGTACTGGGACGTGTGGGCGGAGCAGGAGGAGCAGTACCTCGGTGAGGACCCCGTGTGGGAGTCCGCCGAGATCCTCCACCCCGGACCCTCACCCCAGGAACCGGGCACGGAACAGCGGGACACCCCGTGATTTCGCCCGGTGCCGGGACGCCCGCTCCGTCCCCCGCAGCACCCGGACCCGCCGCGGCCGTGCTGATCTCCCCGATCGGTGCCCCGCCGCGGCTCGTGGACCCGCATGAGGCCCACGTGAGCCTCGAGGACCAGGGGCTCACCCGCGGGGACGGCGTCTTCGAGACCCTCCACGTCCTGGACGGCACCGCGTACAAGCTCGACGCCCACCTGGTCAGGCTGGGGCATTCCGCGGGGACCGCCCAATTGCCCGCACCGTCCGCGGATGCGTGGCGCGAGGCCCTGACGACGGCACTCGCGGCGGCCGGCCCCGGCGCCCGCGACCCCTCGGCCGATCTCGGGGCGGAGCACACGGTCAAGTTGAGCATCAGCCGCGGTGTCCCCGGTGATCAGCCGTGGGCATGGCTCACGGTCGCGCCCGTCCCCAAGCGGACGTTCGCCGCCCGGCGCACGGGGGTGTCCGTGGTATTGCTCGAGCGCGGCCACGACCCCGCGGAGGACACCGGGTTGCCGTGGCTGCTCCCGGGGGTCAAGACCCTGTCCTACGCGGTCAACATGGCCGCGGTGCGCTACGCCCACGCCCACGGCGCGCAGGACGCCGTGTTCATGACCTCCACGGACCACAGGATCCTGGAGGGCGCCACGTCCTCGGTGGTGTGCGCACGGCACGACGACGGCGCTGCGCCCACCCTGCTCACGCCCGAACCGTCCCGCGGGGTCCTGCAGGGGACCTCGCAAGCCCGGATCTTCGACGCCGCCCGCGAGCGCGGCTGGGCCGTGGACTACGGACCGCTGTACCCCGAGGACCTCTTCGCAGCGAGCGCCGTGTGGCTCACGTCCTCGGTGCGGCTCGCGGTCCCAGTGACGAGCGTGGACGGGCGGCCCGTGGCCTCGGACCCCCAACTCACCCGCACCCTCACGGATTTCCTGCTGGGCCGCCCGGGGCGCTGAGCGCGTCACGGGTGGTCGCGCCCGCACCGCCCGTCCCATCTCGACATGCCCGGGCGCGAGTGCTCCCCCGTCACCTTGGGCGCATCACTGCCAGATGAAGCGGTGCGCCCCCGTGAGCAGGGACAGCGTCACTGCGGCGACCGCGATGAGCACGGTGGCACACCCCACGACCACGTCCACGCGGCCGAAACGGGGCACGCGCGCCCATGTGCGCGGACCCGCCCCGAAACCGCGCGCCTCCATGGTCATGGCCAGGCGCGTGGCCCGGCGCAAGGACTGCACGAGCAATGTGAACGCGAGACCGGCGAACTCGGTGAGAGCGGCCCACGGGCCCCGCGTTCCCCCCGCACCGCGGGCGCGCCGGGCCGCCGCGAGCACACCCCACTCGGTGACCATGACCTCCACGAGCCGCAGGGCTGCGAGCGCCGCGAGCACGAAGCGTGCCGGCAGCTTGAGGGTTTGGGCGAGACCGTCCGCGAGGTCCGTGGGGTCGGTCGTGAGCAGCACGGTGATCCCGGGCAGCGCGATCGCGAGACCACGCAGGGCGATCGCCCCACCGGCCGCGAGCGACCCCGTGGTGATCGTGATCCACCCCAGGTGTAGCAGGACGGGACCGCCCTCCGGGGAGAGCACCGCGGTCCCCCACCCGCTGATCAGGGCGGCCACCACGATCGGCCATAGGGTTGTGAGCAGCCGCCACGGACCGATCCCGGCGGCAGCGAGCAGGAGCAGTTGGCCCCCGAGCGCCACGCCGCTCGTCACGGGGTCCGCGCTGACCACGAGCACCGCCGTGATCACGAGAGCCCCGAGCAGTTTCACCACGGCATTCGTCCGGGCGAGCAATCCCGCGCGGGCCACGGCGGGCAGCACGCTCGCGACCGTGCTCATGAGCCGAGCCTCAGCTCGTGCGCACCCAGGGCCGCGACCAGATCCCGGTCGTGGGTCACGACCACCACGGCCGTGCCCCCGTCCAGCTCCTCGACCAACAGGTCCACGAGCTCCTTCCAGGTCCGGGCGTCCTGACCGAACGTGGGTTCGTCCAGGATCAGCACGCGCGGGGACGCCGCCAGGACGGTGCCCACGGACAGCCGCCGCTTCTGCCCGCCGGACAGGGTGAACGGGTTGGCCTCGGCGAGCTCCTCGAGGCGCAGCCGTCGCAGCAGCTCGGCCACCCGGGCGTCGTCCGCGTCCGCCATCGCGTCGGTGACGCGCGCATCGCGACGGCCCACGCGGCGTCGTCGTTGCCGGGGACCGAACTCGAGTTCCTCGCGCACGGTGGGGCGCAGGAACTGGTGTTCGGGATGCTGGAACACGGTGCCCACGCGGGAGACCAGTTCCGCGCCGTCCCACAGGGAGGGATCAGCGGGCGCGTCGGTCGCGAGGGCGTCCGTGGCCCACACGGTGCCGCGCACGGGCAGCAGCAGTCCGGCGAGGGTCAGCGCGAGGGTGGACTTCCCGGCGCCGTTGACGCCTGTGACGGCCAGCGCGTGCCCCGCGCGGACGTCCACGGTGATGTTCTCGGCCGCCGGCGCCGCCCCCGTGCGCACGTCCGGCTCCGGGTACGCTTCCCCGCGCCGCCACGCGGCGAGCGCCCGACGACGCCGCCGCGCGAGCGCCCGCCGTCCCGGTTGGCTCCGGGACACGGCGAGATCGCGTGCGCTCAACAAGGTGGTGCCCGGTGCGACGGCGGCGGGCACGGTGGTGAAACCACCCGTATCCTGCGCAGACTGCGCGACATCCGAAGCCCTCATGGGCGACGCGGCCGGCGCATTCTCCGTAGGCACAGCGGGCGGCGTGATGCCGTGTGGCCCCGCGGAGGCAGCCGTCTGCCGTACCGCGGGATCCATGCCATTCGAGGCATGCACGGGAGTGCGAGTGCGCGGCACCCAGCCGGGGACCCACGTACCCTGGTGCTGCAGCAGGTCCCGGGCGTCCTGCAGGGTCTGCTGCGCGGGGCCGTCGAAGGCCACCCGACCGTCGTCGGCCAGCACGATCACACGGTCCACGACCGGTTCCCACAGGGCCACCCTGTGCTCCACGACCACAAGGGTGGTCCCGTCCTCGCGCACCGCATCGGCCACGGCGCGGCACAGCTGCTGCGCCCCCTCGTGGTCCACGCTCGCCGTGGGTTCGTCCAGCAACAGCAGCCGCGGGCACATGGCCAGGGTCCCGGCGAGCGCGAGACGTTGTTTCTGCCCCCCGGACAGCGCCGTGGTGGGGTGGTCGAGCGGGAGATCCAGACCCGTGCGCGCGAGCGCTTCCCGCACACGCGGCCAGATCCGCTCGCGGGGGACGGCGAGGTTCTCGAGGCCGAACGCGACGTCGTCCCCCACGCGCGACAGGACCACCTGCGTCTCGGGGTCCTGGTGCATGAAGCCCACCGCGCCGCGGGCGTCGCGCGGGTCGACACCCCCGACGCTCAACCCGCCCGATGCGGAGCGGCCGTCAGGGTCCTGGTCCACACCGGCGAGCGCCTGCAGGAGCGTGGACTTGCCCGCCCCGGACGGGCCCAGGAGCAGGACACGTTCGCCGGGCTCGATGATCAGGTCCAGGTCCACCAGACTGGGCGTCTCGCGGCCGGGGTGATGCCATCCGAACCCCTCCAGGACCACCCGCGCGCCCGTGAGTTGCACGGTCGGTTCCGCGGTCATCGGCGCACGGCGCCGGAGGCCAGTGCTCCGAGGACACCCGTGGCCTGCAGGGCCCTCATCACGGCCCACATGAGCAACCCTGCGATCACGGCCCCGGAGAGCGTGGTCAGCGCCGCGTAGACGACCTGCTGATCCAGAGCCCACTCGAAGTTGTACATGATGTTCTCGCTCACGCCCAGGAACAGCCCGGATACCGCCCCACCGATCGCCGCGGTCACGGGACCGAACCGGCGGTAACGGGTCAGGAGGAACACGACCTCCACACCGAGGCCCTGCACCAGACCGGAGAGCACCACGAGCCACCCGAAATGCGTTCCCAGGAAGCCCTCGATCACGGCCGCGAGCAACTCGCAGAACAGAGCCGCGCCCGGTTTGCGGATGATCAGGGCGCCCAGGGTACCCGCCACGAGCCAGCCCCCCGCGATGAGCCCCGCGGACGGCGGGTAGGCCACCGTGCCCGCCGAGACCGCCGGGTACAGGAGGTTGGACCACATCCAGAAGATCACGGCGCACACCGCGGCCAATACGGCGGTGACCACGATGTCCACGACCCGCCACGACGAGCTGCGGTAGCCGCTTGCGCGCGGTGTACGGGTGGGGGTGTTACCGACCTGCGTCATGCTGAATCCTCCTGAAGATCCCAGGAGGGGAAGAACACCACCCGCCGTTGCGAGCGGGTCCTTGAGATACTCGACTCCCTAGCGCCGGTACGAGCCGGATCAGGTTCGAGGGTCTGCGCTCACGCGCACTCTCAGCGCCGCGGTGGCGCTCCCCTGTCGTTGAGACGCCAGTCTAGACCACGACGGCGGGTGGCCGGGCATCTCTCGTGCCCGGCCACCCGCCGTCGTACGTGCGTCCTACGCGGCCCCGGCCCACCCGTACAGGGGGGCGCGGGACCCGCCGGCTCAGATCTCGCTCTGGGAGCTGCGGGAGGGATCGGAGTCCTTGGACTCGAACTTGGCCACCTGGCGGGAGATCCCCACCTTGATGACGGTGCCCACAACACCGGTGATCACGGCCCAGATGATGATGTCGGTCCAGGCCTCGTCCGGGTCCGGGTTCTTGGCGGGGGGCTCGTTGCCGGTGACCTGCTTCCACACCGCGGACAGACCCTTGTTGGCCAGGGCCACACCACCCAGGGACGCCACCGTGCCGAAAATGTCCATTACCTTGTTCATGAGGTTCTCCTTGTCTTGTGGGTGCCGGCGGCACCGGGCGGCCGACGACGTCGTGCTCGTTGCCCAGCATACGAAGCGCCGGGCGCGACGGGGCGGAAGGAACCCGGTCCCACCGAGAATTACGTCCTCAGCGAGATTCTTCCTCGCCGGCGCGAGCGACGACCTCGCGCAGCTCGTCCTCCACGAGGTTCTTCTGGTTCAGGTGCTTGGAGCGGTAGGCGGCGCGGCCCACCATGTGCGCGGACACGGGCACCGTGAGCAGCTGGAACAGCCACGCGAGGATCATCAGCGGGATCATGCCGGGATTGCCGCTCTCGATCGCCACGGCCGTGAGCAGCAGGAGCAACCCCAGGACCTGGGGTTTGGTGCCGGCGTGCATGCGCGAGAGCAGATCGGGGAAGCGCACCAAACCCACCGCCGCGGCCAGGGACATGAGGGACCCCCCCACGAGGCACAGCAGCGCGATGACGTCCAGGACGGTGTGCCAGTTCATGAGCGCTCCAACCCCACATTGCGCGCGACCGTCACAGACCCCAGGAAGCCCACCAGGGAGATGATCACGAGCAGGATGATGTTGCTGGAGTGGTGGTTGTACACCATCTCGATGGCGAGACCCGCACCCACGATCGCGAGCAACACGTCCGTGGCGATCACCCGGTCCAACAGGGACGGGCCCTTGGCCAGCCGGTAGATCGTGCCCGCGGCCGCCACGGTGAGAATCGCACCGCACACCCACACGGCGACGTCAAACATGGTCATGGCCGCTCCTCCCCACGGCCGTCCAGGGCCTTGTTCATCTTGGTGGTCGGCGACGCGACGGCGCCGGAGGCGTCCGCGCCGCCCGCGCCACCCGAGGCCTCCAGTGTCGCGAGGTCCTCCTTGGAGCCCATGATCTTGATCCACGCCGCCTCGATATTAAGCGCGGACTCCCGGAACGACTCCGCTTCCTCCGGCGTGGAGACGTCCAGCACGTGGAAGTACAGGATCCCGTTGCCGCGATCCACCTCCACCACGAGCGAGCCCGGGATCAGCGCCATGGTGTGACCCACGGCCGTCATGAGCAGGTCGTTGTTCTGCCGCAGCTTCACCCGCAGCACCGCGTTGTGCACCTTGGGGCCCTGCATGAGCGCGACACCGAACACGTGGATGCTGGCCCGGGCCACCTGCCAGATGAACGTGACCACGAACAGCGCGAAATGCAGGACGTTGAACCGCCCGGACAACCGCACCGGGGGCAGCGTGAGCGTGCGGGTCACGAACACCGCGAGGATCAACCCGAAGACCAGGTTGCCCACGCTCCAGTCACCCCACAGGGCCCCCCACACGACCACGAGCCACAGGATCAGGGGCAGCTCGGCCCGCAAGGAGTTCCGGGAGCGTCGCTGCATCGGGGACGTACTCATCGGCCCTCCTCGCTCACACCACCGGGACCCACGGGGGCCAGCACGGCATTGACGTATCGATCCGGATTGATCAGGTTCTCGGACGCGTTGTCCGCGAGATCGAACAGCGGCCCGGCGAAGACCGTGAGTGCCACACCCACCGCCACGAGCGCGGTGGTCGCGCCCACCATGGTCCCGGGCAGCAGCACCACGGGGGACCGGCCGGAGAAGCGGCTGCCGGACTTGCCCGCCACCGCGCGGGACGTGCGGGGGCGGCGGCCCTCCGCGGTGGTGGCGCGCAGCACGGGGTCCGGGTACTCGGCGTCGTCCACGTTGCGCAGGAACACGCGGTTCCACACGCGGATCAGGGCCATGAGCGTGAGCAGCGAGACGAACACGGACACGCCCACGAGTAGGTAGCTCAGCCACGTCCCGGCCTCGACACCGGCCTCCAGGAGGGCCACCTTGCCCAGGAAGCCCGAGAACGGCGGGATGCCGCCCAGGTTCAGGGCCGGGATCATGTACAGCACCCCCAGCAGCGGGGAGATCCTGAGCATCCCGGCGAGGCGGTCCACGTTGGTGGAGCCACCGCGGCGCTCGATCAGCCCGGCGACCAGGAACAGGCTGGTCTGGATCACGATGTGGTGCGCGATGTAGTAGACCACCGCCGCCAGGGCGGCCTGCGTGCCCAGTGCGATGCCGAAGATCATGTAGCCGATGTGACTGATCAGCGTGAACGAGAGCATACGTTTGATGTCGATCTGGGCGAGCGCGCCCAGGATGCCCACGATCATGGTCAGCAACGCGACCCACATCAGCAGATCTTTGATCTGCGTCCCGGGGAACAACAGGGTCTCGGTGCGGATGATCGAGTAGACGCCCACCTTGGTCAACAGGCCCGCGAACACCGCGGTCACCGGTGCGGACGCGGTCGGGTAGGAGTCGGGCAGCCAGAAGGACAGCGGGAAGATCGCGGCCTTGACACCGAACGCGATCAGCAGCATCAGATGCAACTGCATCTGGGTGCCCTGCGGCAGGTCCGCGAGCTTCACGGACAGGTCCGCCATGTTCACGGTGGCGGTGGCGCCGTAGATCATCCCCAGGGAGATCAGGAACAGGATCGAGGAGATCACCGAGACGACCACGTAGGTCACGCCCGCGCGGATCCGCTGCGCCGTGCCACCCATGGTGAGCAGGACGTAGGAGGCGGTCAACAGGATCTCGAAGCCCACGTAGAGGTTGAAGAGGTCACCCGCGAGGAACGCGTGGGACACACCCGCGACCAGCAACAGGAACGTGGGGTAGAAGATGGAGATGGGGCCCTCGTCGTCCCCGCTGGCCACACCCTCGCTGACCGCATAGATCAACACTGCGAGGGACACCACCACGGAGACCACGAGCATGAGCGCGGACAACTGGTCCACGACCATCACGATGCCGTACGGGGCGGCCCAGTCCCCCAGGTGCACGACCTGCGGACCCTGGTTCCATACGTTCGCGAGCATGAACGCGTTCAGGATCAGCGTGAGCACCATGGCGCCCACGGTCACCCCGCGCTGCAGCCGGTTGCGGTGGACGATGATGAAGTTCAGGGCGGCGCCGAGGAACGGGATCAGGACCGCGAGCGGCGCGAACTGTGCCGGATCAGTGGTCATGCGGGCTCCTCCCTCGCGCCTCGGAGAACTTCTCGGCCCTGTAGTGACCAGGCGATTCGGCGGCCTCTTCCTCGTTGTGACGCGACGGTGCGAACCGGGCGTCCGCGTGGTTGAACTCGGAGGTGTCCTGCGGCAGGGCGTCGTCGTCCTCGGCGTCGTACGAGGACTGCTGCGCCACGCGGCGGTCCTGGAGGTCGTCCTGGATCTCGTCCCGGCGGGCCAGGATCCACGAACGCCAGATCATGCTGAGGATGAAGGCGGTCGTGGCGAGCGAGATCACGATCGAGGTGAGCACGAGCGCCTGCGGCAGCGGGTCCGAGTACTCCGAGGGGTCGCGGGCGGCGTCGTACAACGGCGCGATGCCGGGCGTGCCGCTCGTGTGCAGGATCAGCAGGTTGGCCCCGTTGGTGAGCAGCATGATGCCCAGCAGTACGCGGGTGAGCGAGCGTTCCAGCAGGAGGTAGACCCCCACGGAGAACAGCACACCCATGATTACCAGGAGTGTGAGATTCACGGTCATCGCTGTGCCTCCTGAGGCTCGTCCCCGGAGACCAAGGAGCCCTCGGGAGCGTCGGGGTCGTCCACCCTGTGCGCGGTGACCTCGGGGCCGTTACGGGTCAGGCGGATCCGGGCGCCGCGGCCCGCGCGCTTCTTCCGGGACTCCACGGCGGAACGCTCGATCCGTTCATCGATCCGCCCGCCCAGGGAGCGCAGGATGTCCAGCACCAGGCCCACCACGATCAGGTAGACACCGATGTCGAAGATCACGGCGGTGACGAACTTGACGTGACCGAAGACGAGCATGTCCCACTCGAACGTGTAGCTCTCCATCACGGCCCCGCCGAAGAACACGGGGACGATCGCGTACAGGGAGGCGATCGCCAGGCCCGCGCCGAGCATCCAGCCCGCGTTGACCGGGGTCGCGCGTTCGAGCTCGTAGCGTCCGCCCGCGAGGTAGCGCAGGGTCAGGGCGAGGGAGGCCATCAGGCCGCCGGCGAAGCCACCACCGGGGATGTTGTGCCCCGCGATGAGCAGGTAGAAGGACACGAGCATGAAGGTGTGGAACAGCAGCCGGGCCACGACCTCGAAGATGATCGAGCGCCGCTCCGGGGCGAGCGTGCGCCCCGCGAGCAGGAACGGGTCCGCGTCCGGGCGGGAGGTGAACCGGCGGGCGACCTCGAGCTGGCGGGTGTTCGCGTGCGGGAAGTGCGCTGCGGAGTCCGCGCCACGCACGATCTTCAGCTGCTGGGTGTCCAACTCGTGACGGTCGCTGCGCAAGCGGTCCCCGCGTCCCTTGACGAAGATCAGGGACGCGATGCCCGTGGCGGCCACCGCGAGCACGGTGATCTCGCCCATGGTGTCCCACGCGCGGATGTCCACGAGCAGGACGTTGACCACGTTGGCGCCGTCGCCCATCTCGTAGGCCATCCGCGGCAGTTCCAGGGAGATCCGTTCCGCCGACCGCGAGGACATGGAAAACACCGCGAGCGCCATCATGAACAGTCCGAACACCACGGCGAAGACCGCGCGGAACACGCGGTGCCCGGTGGGCCGGCGGTTCCACAGCGGGCCGGGCAGGGAACGCAGGGCCAGGACGAACGCCACGAGGGAGATCGTCTCCACGAGCGTCTGGGTCAGGGCGAGGTCCGGCGCGCCGTAGAGCGCGAAGGTCAGGGCCAGGCCGTAGCCCGTGACCGAGACCAGCAGGACGGCCAGGAACCGCTTGCCCGCGGTGAGCACGAGCAGGGCCGCCACGATCATGGCGATCCCGGTGACCAGCTGGGCCGGGGAATCCGCGTAGCGGAACCCGGCGAGCGGCGGGGTCTCGTTCCAGAACAGGGCCACGAGCGGCACCACGATCGCGGTCACGAGGATCACGGACAGGTAGAACATCAGCGAACCACGCTGGGTCCGGCCGGTGAGCCACACCGCGACCATGTCCAGCACGTTGATGATCTTGCGGTAGACGAAGTCACCGGTGGGCAGTTCCGGCAACCGGTCCTGAAACGAGCCCACGGGCCGGCGCGCGACGTACAACAGAGCGCCCACACCGATGATCAGCGCGGAGAGTCCCAGTGCCGGGGTCAACCCGTGCCACAGCACCAGGTGCACGTGGGATTCGGCGACGTCCGGGAACTGTTCCTGGTAGCCCACGATCCCGGCCTCCACGGGAGCGGGCCACAGGCCGAACACCACCGTGAGCAGGGCCAGCACCGCGGGCGCCACGAGGAAGGCCCACGGCACCGGGGTGAACTCGCCGATGACCGACTGACCGTCCTCGGCGGCGTCGAGATCGGAGAACTGCGCGGGCTTGCGCGCAAAGCCGCCCCACAGGAACCGCGCGCTGTACGCAAAGGTGAGGATGGAGCCGAGCACCACGCACACGAGCGCGATCATGGCGAGCGGGTCCGAGGCGTGGTCCACGAACGCAGTGAGGACGGCTTCCTTGGTCACGAAGCCGAGCAGCGGCGGGATCCCGGCCATGGACGCCGCACCGATCATGGCCACCACGAACAGCATGGGTGCCGTCCGACCCACACCGGAGAGCCTGCGGATGTCACGGGTCCCGGCCTGGTGGTCGATGATGCCCACGCTCAGGAACAGGGTGGCCTTGAACAGACCGTGCGCGATGACCATGCCCATGCCGGCCATCGCGGTGTCCGCGGTGCCGAACGCCACGACCGCGGTGATGAAGCCCAACTGGCTCACCGTGCCGTACGCGAGGATCAGCTTGAGGTCGAACTGGCGCAGCGCGACCCAGCCGCCGAAGATCATGGTGCCCAGGCCCAGGGTCAGGGTGACGGGCAGCCACCACTGGGTGTCCACGAACCCGGGAGCGAGCCGCGCCACGAGGTAGATCCCGGCCTTGACCATGGCCGCGGCGTGCAGGTAGGCGGAGACCGGGGTGGGCGCCGCCATGGCGGCGGGCAGCCAGAAGTGGGTGGGGAACAGCGCGGACTTGGAGACTGCGCCAGCCAGGATCAGCACGAGCGCCACGTCCACCGTGGTGGAGCCCAGGAGCTCGGGGGCCGCCTCCAGGACCTCGGAGATCCGGAAAGTCCCGGCGGCGTTGCCGAGCATCACCAGGCCCACGAGCATCGCCAGACCGCCCGCGGTGGTGATGATGAGCGCCTGCAGGGCCGCTCGACGCGCGGCGAGCTTGGTGCGCGAATAGGAGATCAACAGGAAGGAGAGCACCGAGGTGATCTCCCAGAACACGAACAGCACCATGAGGTCGTCCGCGGTGACCAGACCGAACATGGCGCCCGCGAAGGCCACGAGCTGGGCGGCGAACGGGCCGATGCCCTGGGCGTCCGACTTGAAGTAGCGCGCACAGTACGCGAGGACGAGTGCTCCCACGCCCAGCACCAGCAGGCACATCATGTACGCGAGGGAATCCATCCGGAAGGACAGCGAGATCCCCAGCTGGGGGATCCATTCCACGGTGGTGGTCCACCCGTCCACGTCCGCGTGGGCGCGGGATGTCTGGGTGAAAAGCCAGATCAGACTCGCGAGTGGGACGAGGGCCACGAGGTAGAAGCCGGAGCGTCCGGTGCGCTTGAGGATCGCGGGTGCACACAGGGCCGCGAGCCCGTGGACAAGCAGCACCGCGATCATAGGACCTTACCTCTCGAGCCACGGATTACCCACGAGTACCTGTAAATGGGCCCACGGGGATCCGGGCGGAAATGGGGTGTCAGTTTCGAGGTCCCCAGCATAACAAAGCAGGGTGACTGTCCGTTTCGCCGCACGTCACGGGCCCCTCACTCGGCGCCCCCACTGCCCAGGGGCGCCGGACCCTGGGCGGGAGGGCACAGGGCCCGTAGGGTGAGCCCATGACCGGTCAGCACCCGTCCACGGCGGCCCCTGGACGTCCCCCGCGCGCCCCACGCCCCGGCGAGGGCAGTTCGCGCGCCCGCGTGCTCATGTGGTGCCTGTGGGACACCGGCACGTCCGCGTACAACGCCGTGATGCTCACGTTCGTGTTCACCGTGTACCTCACGAGCCCGGCGTTCGGGTCGAGCGAGTACACGTCCACGGTGCTGAGCGTTGCCATGACCGTCGCGGGTTTCGCGATCGCGTTGACGGCGCCGCTGATCGGCCAGCGCAGCGATTCCCCGCGGTCCCGCGCCACGTTCCTCACCGGCAACACCGTGGTGCTCGTCCTGTGCACGGGTCTCGCGTTCCTCGCCCGACCCGATCCCGCCTTCCTGTTCCTGGGCGTGGGGCTCGTGGCCGTGGGCAGCGTGGCCCAGGAGTTCGCCACGGTCAGTTACAACGCCATGCTCCCCGCGCTGGCCGGTCCCCAGCGCATGGGTAAGGTCTCCGGGTGGGGCTGGGGCGCGGGGTACGTGGGCGGGATCTTCGCCCTCGCTTTCGTCCTGTTCGGTTTCGTCACACCCGGGTTCCTGGGCATCCCCACCGACGACGCCCTCAACTACCGCGCCGTGGCACTGTTCAGCGCGGCATGGATCCTCGTGTTCTGCCTGCCCCTCCTGCTCAAGGCGCGAAGTATGCCGTTCCGAGCATCCATCAACGACGCCGCTGCGGTCCCCGCACAGCCCCGCCACCGCGGCATCCTGGGCGCTTACGCCGAGCTCTTCCGCACCATCGCGGCCCTGTGGCGGGTCTCGCGTGCCACGGTGGTCTTCCTGCTCAGTTCCGCGGTCTACCGGGACGGACTGGCCGGGGTCTTCACATTCGGCGGGGTCCTGGCCGCGGGTAGCTTCGGGTTCTCGCCCACCGAGGTCGTCATGTTCGCGGTTGCGGCCAATCTCATCGCGGCGCTGGGTGCGTTTGTGGGCGGCGCCCTCGACGACGCCGTGGGCCCGCGCGCGGTGATCACCGCGTCCCTCGTGGGTGTGCTCGTGGCGGGAACGGCCCTGCTGTTTTGGCACGGCAAGATCGCGTTCTGGGTGTGCGGGCTGGCACTGTGCCTGTTCGTGGGACCCGCACAGGCGGCCTCGCGCACGTACCTGGGGCGGCTCATCCCCCCGGGCCGTGACGGGGAGATCTACGGTCTGTACGCCACCACGGGCCGCGCGGTGAGCTTCATGGCCCCCGGGTTGTTCGGGGTGTTCGTGACCCTGATGGGCGCCCAGATCTGGGGCATCCTGGGGATCCTGGTGGTCGTGGCCGCGGGACTCGTGCTGTTGTTGCTCACGCCCCGCCCTCCCGAGGGGTTCACCACGGCCCGCGTGTGAGCCGTACCCACGCGCAGGCTCACTCGATGCGCGAACTCACTCGATGATCGTGCGGTGGAAGTTCAGGTGGCTGCGCGACGCGGTGGGGCCCCGCTGGCCCTGGTAGCGGTTACCGTAGGCGCCGCTGCCGTACGGGTGCTCGGTCGCGGAGGAAAGCTGGAAGAAGCACAACTGCCCCACCTTGGAACCTGGCCATAGTTTGATGGGCAGCGTGGCCATGTTGGACAGCTCGAGCGTCACGTGCCCGCTGAACCCCGGGTCGATGAACCCGGCGGTCGAGTGCGTGAGCAGGCCCAGCCGCCCCAGGGAGGACTTGCCCTCGAGGCGCGCCGCGACGTCGTCCGGCAGGGTGACCTTCTCGTACGTGGCCCCCAGCACGAATTCCCCCGGGTGCAGCACGAACGGCTCGTCCGGGGCCACCTCCACGAGCCGCGTGAGATCGGGCTGCTCCTGGGAGGGGTCGATGTGCGCGTACTTGTGGTTGTCGAACAGCCGGAACCAGCGGTCCAGGCGCACGTCCACGCTCGCGGGTTGGACCATCGCGGGATCGTACGGTTCCAGGTGCACGCGCCCGGAATCCAGGTGGCGGCGGATGTCGCGATCTGAGATGAGCACGTGTCCACGGTAGCCCACGGCCCCGCCCGCTCCCCGGTCACGACGCCTCGGAACAACCACGCACCGAAACGTGTTGTAGAGTGGTGGGCGTTCAAACGTGGACCACACGGTCCCGCACGAACGATGCGGCTGTAGCTCAATGGTAGAGCGCACGCTTCCCAAGCCTGATACGCGGGTTCGATTCCCGTCAGCCGCTCCGCACGAATCGTGAAACGCCCCGGGACCCATCTGGTTCCGGGGCGTTTCGCGCCGAGGACCCGCCCCGAACACCACCTCGGCCCTCACGGCGGGCGGCCGGCGGGTCTGGACCGCGAACCACACCACCCATCGCATCAGGAGCGATCATGCTGCGCACCATGTTCACCGGGAAGATCCACCGGGCCACCGTGACCCAGGCGGACCTGCATTACGTGGGGTCCGTGACGGTGGACCAGGACCTGCTGGACGCCGCGAACATCCTGCCCGGCGAGCTCGTGGCGATCGTGGACGTCACCAACGGTGCGCGGCTCGAGACGTACACGATCGCGGGCGAGCGCGGTAGCGGCGTCGTGGGCATCAACGGCGCCGCGGCGCACCTGGTGCACCCGGGTGACCTGGTAATCCTGATCGCGTACGGTCTCATGGACACCGCCGAGGCGCAGAACTACGAACCCCACGTGGTACACGTGGACGAGCACAACAGGATCGTGGCGCTCGGTTCGGACCCCGCGGACGCCGTGGTGGGGGACATGCTCCGCCCGCCGCACGCCCGCGC
Organism: Kocuria sp. CPCC 205261; assembly: GCF_040981025.1. Taxonomy (NCBI): domain Bacteria; kingdom Bacillati; phylum Actinomycetota; class Actinomycetes; order Micrococcales; family Micrococcaceae; genus Kocuria; species Kocuria sp. CPCC 205261. The sequence goes on from NZ_JAVKPU010000001.1 coordinate 573,670, forward strand.
CCACCTGCAGGCCCGGGAGGACGCGGCCGTCGCGGGCCTGTGACCCTGCCGCGCTCCCGGTGCACCCGGGCGCGCGGACCCGCCGACGCGAGGAGATGAGCTCATGAGCGGAGTCGTCTCCGGGTTCTTCATCGTATGGGCCGTGATCGGGCTGGGTTACGTGATCGGGCGCGCAGGGGTGCTCGGCCCGGACGGCCAGCGGGTGCTGTCCAAACTCGCGTTCTACGTGGCGTCCCCGCCGCTATTGTTCACCACCATCTCCGAAGCGGACATCCACCACATCTTCTCCGCGCCGCTGCTCGTGGCGGCCGCGTCCGCATGGCTCACCATGATCGCGTACGCACTGCTCTCCCGGTTCGTGTTCTCCCGGGACGCCGCCACCGTGGTGATGGGCGCGCAGGCCGCCGGGCAGGTCAACGCCGCCAACCTGGGGATCCCCATCGCCTTGTTCGTCCTGGGGGACGCGTCCCAGGTGGCCCCGGTGATGCTGTTTCAGCTGGCGATCAACACGCCGCTGTACCTCACGATCATGGACACCCTCACTGGCGGGCGGCGCCCCACGGTTGGCTCGGTGCTCAAGAACATCGTGACGAACCCGCTCATCATGGGCTCCGCCCTGGGCATCATGTCCGCGGCCACGGGGATCCGCCTGCCCGACCTCGCGATGGAGCCCGTGCGCATTGTGGCGGGTGCGGCCGTTCCCGCGATGCTGCTCGCCTTCGGTCTCTCGCTGGTGGGCTCCCGCCCCCTGGCCTCCCCCGACGCCCGGGTGGACACGCTGCTCGCGACCGGGGCCAAGGTCGTCGTGCACCCCGGGCTCGCGCTGTTGCTCGCGTGGGCGCTCGGGCTCACCGGGCACGCCCTGTACGCGGCCGTGATCATGGCCGCGCTGCCCACCGCGCAGAACCTCTACGTAGCGGCCGTGCGCTACGACCGGGCCACCACGGTGTGCCGGGACACCGTCCTGCTCACCACGGTCGTGTCCATGGCCACGATGGCGGTGGCCGCGGTCTTCCTCTCCTGACACACCGGCCGCCACGCCACCATCCCCGAAAGCGGGTAACACACGGTCCGTGACGCACGCCACGCCTACACTGAGCAGATGCTGAAATGACCGGTATCCCTACGGGGAGCGCCGGACCCATTCCGTCAGTACAGGCGCTCATCAGGGGAGGAACCATTGTGAAGTCCACTCACCACTCTCGCAGGGCTGGCAAGCCTCGCACGGTCCGCAGCGTAGCGGCCGCTGCGGCGGCGTCCGCCATGCTGCTCACGGGGTGCAGCGGCGGGGAGTCCGGCCCGCCCACGCTCACGTGGTACATCAACCCGGATGACGGCGGCCAGGACGTCCTCGCCCAGCAGTGCTCGGACGCGTCCGGCGGCAAGTACAAGATCCAGACGTCGCTGCTCCCGCGTGACGCGGCGTCCCAGCGCGAACAGCTGGCCCGCCGCCTCGCCGCGGGCGACACGTCCATGGACATCATGAGCCTGGACCCGCCCTACGTCCCAGAGCTCGCGGAACCTGGCTTCCTCGCCAAGCCCCCGCACGACGTCGTCGAGGCGACCACCAAGGACACCCTCGAGGGCCCGCTGGAGGGCGCCAAGTGGAACGGCGAGATCGTGGCCATCCCGTTCTGGGCCAACACGCAGCTGCTGTGGTACCGCGAGTCCGCGGCCAAGGCGGCGGGTCTGGACATGTCCGAGCCCGTCACGTGGGACCAGCTCATCAAGGCGGCCAAGTCCCAGGACAAGTACCTGGGCGTGCAGGGCGTGCGCGGTGAGGCCATGTCCGTGTGGGTCAACGGCCTCGTGGAGTCGGCTGGCGGCCAGGTGGTCTCGGACGGCCAGGACGGTCAGGACGCCAAGATCACGCTAGACTCCGACGCCGGCAAGAAGGCCGCGGAGATCATCGGCACCATCGGCAAGGAGGGCCTCGGCGGACCCGGCCTGGCCACCCAGGACGAGAACGCCTCCATGATCCAGTTCCAGGGGGACAAGGGCTCGTTCATGGTCAACTGGCCGTTCATCTACTCGGCCACGAAGGCCTCCGTGGACGAGGGCACCCTCGACAAGTCGGTGCTGGACGACATCAAGTGGACCACGTGGCCCCGTGTCGACGCGGACACCGAGGCACACCCGCCGCTGGGCGGCATCAACCTGGGCGTGGGCGCCAAGTCCGAGAACCAGGACCTCGCGTGGGAGGCCGTGCAGTGCATCGTCTCCCCCGAGCACCAGGCCCAGTACTTCGCGACCAACGGCAACCCGCCGTCCTCCATGAAGGCCTTCGACGACCCCGAGGTCAAGAAGGCGTACCCCATGGCCGACACCATCCGGAAGTCCCTCGACGCCGCGAAGCCCCGCGCGCAGACCCCGTACTACAACGAGATCTCCACGGCCATCCAGCAGAACTGGACCCCGCCGGCGGAAGTCACCGAGGACACTCCGCGTGAGACCACCGAATTCATCCAGGAAGTCCTGAAGGGAGATGCGCTGTTGTGAGTAGCACCGTCGATTCGCGCGCTCGCGCGTCCACGCCGGAGGAGTCCCGCCGTAGAGGCCATCTCTCGGACCGGGCCCGTTCGGAGCGGAAACTGGGGTGGCTGCTCGCCGGCCCCGCGTTCGTGATCATGCTCCTGGTCACGCTGTACCCCATCGTCCAGGCGTTGTGGGACTCGCTGTTTTCCTTCCGACTCACCGCACCCGATGACAAGGAGTTCGTGTTCCTGGGCAACTACTCCACGGCCCTGTCGGATATCGTGTTCTGGCGGGACCTGGGCGTGACCCTGCTGATCACCGTGGTCACGGTGGTCGTGGAACTCGTCCTGGGCCTCGCCCTCGCGCTCGTGATGCACAGCGCGATCAAGGCCACGCGCGGCCTGCTGCGCACCGCCATCCTGGTGCCCTACGGCATCATCACGGTGGTCTCCGCGTTCGCGTGGTTCTACGCCTTCGACATCACCACCGGCTACGTGAACAACTGGCTCTCGTGGCTGCCCATGATCGGTCCGGACTTCAACTGGTTTGCCTCCGCGGGCCCGTCCCTGTTCGTGATCATGGCCTCGGAGATCTGGAAGACCACCCCGTTCATCTCGCTGCTGCTGCTCTCCGGGCTCGCACAGGTCCCCGGTGAGCTCACCGAGGCCGCCCGTGTGGACGGTGCCTCGGCATGGCAACGCCTGAGCAAGGTGGTCCTGCCGAACATGAAGGCCGCCATCATGGTGGCCGTGGTGTTCCGCGCCCTGGACGCCTTCCGCATCTTCGACAACGTCTTCATCATGACCAAGGGCCAGTACGGCACCGAGACGCTCTCGCTGCTCGCGTACCGCACGTCCATCGGTCGTCTGGAAATCGGCCTTGGTTCGGCCATCTCGGTGATCCTGTTCATCTGCGTGATGCTGATCGCGCTGGTGGCCATAAAGGTCTTCAAGGTGGACCTCACCGGTGGCTCTGGGAAGGGGAAGTAACCGCCATGTTGAGCACCAAGCAGAAAATCGGATGGACCGTCATCAGCATCGCGGTGCTGGTCTACGCGCTTTTCCCCGTCCTGTCCATCCTGATGACGTCCTTCAAGTCCTCCTCGGACCTGAACTCGGGCAAGTTCATCCCCACGAAGTTCGTCACGAGCAACTACGAGCAGATCTTCGTGGGCGAGGCCAAGGACCTGTTCCTGCCGGCCCTGTGGAACTCGATCGGCATCTCACTGATCTCCACGTTCGTGGCCGTCGTGCTCGCGACACTGTGCGCCTACGCGATCGCACGCCTGGACTTCCCGGGCAAGAAGATCGTGCTGACCACCGCGCTGATGGTCTCGATGTTCCCGGTGATCTCCATCGTCACGCCGCTGTTCAACCTGTGGCGCCAGGTGGGGCTCTACGACACCTGGCTCGGCCTGATCATCCCCTACCTGTCCCTGACCCTGCCGATCTCCATCTGGACCCTGGCGGCGTTCTTCCAGCAGATCCCCTGGGACCTGGACCGCGCGGCCCAGGTGGACGGCGCCACCACGTGGCAGGCGTTCCGCAAGGTGATCGTGCCGCTCACGCTGCCGGGTGTCTTCACCACGGCGATCATCGCGTTCTTCATCGCGTGGAACGACTTCGTGTACGGCATCGGCCTGACCTCGACCTCCGCGGCGCGTCCCGTCCCGGCGGCACTCGCGTTCTTCACCGGCGCCTCGCAGTTCGAGGCCCCTGCGGGCGCGATTTCCGCGGCGGCGATCATCGTGACCATCCCTGTGGTGCTGCTCGTTCTGGCGTTCCAGCGCCAGATCGTCTCCGGCCTGACCCAGGGCGCGGTCAAGGGCTGAGCCCGCCGCACCATCCACGCTTAGACATAGATAGGACTGAGTAGACATGGCAGCAATCACCATGGAACACCTCGTCAAGAAGTACGACGACGGTTTCCCCGCGGTCAACGACATCTCCATCGACGTCGCCGACGGCGAGTTCCTGATCCTCGTGGGCCCCTCCGGCTGCGGCAAGTCCACGCTCCTGCGCATGGTCGTGGGCCTCGAGGACATCACCTCCGGGGATCTGAACATCAACGGGGTGCGCGTCAACGACAAGCAGCCGCGTGATCGCAACCTCTCAATGGTGTTCCAGAACTACGCGCTGTACCCGCACCTGTCGGTGTACGAGAACATCGCCTTCCCGCTGCGCCTGTCCAAGGGGCAGTTCAGCGAGGAGGAGATCGACCGCAAGGTGCGCGAGGCGGCGGACACCCTGGACCTCAACGAGCACCTCGAGCGCAAGCCGGCGAACCTCTCCGGCGGTCAGCGCCAGCGCGTGGCCATGGGGCGCGCGATCGTGCGTGACGCGGACGCTTTCCTCTTCGACGAACCCCTGTCCAACCTGGACGCCAAGCTGCGCGGTCAGATGCGCACGGAGATCGCGCAGCTGCAGCGCCGCATGGGCATCACGTCGCTGTACGTGACCCACGACCAGACCGAGGCCATGACCCTCGGTGACCGTGTGGCCGTGCTCAAGCGTGGTCAGCTCCAGCAGATCGCGTCCCCGCGGGAGCTCTACGAACAGCCCGTCAACCTGTTCGTGGCGGGGTTCATCGGCGCTCCGTCCATGAACTTCATCCCGGCGCGCGTGAACGGCTCGGTGTTCCACACCCCGATCGGGGACATCGAGGTTCCGGAGCGCGTGCAGGGCAAGCTCACGAACGCCCCCGAGATCGTGCTGCTGGGCCTGCGCCCGGAGCACTTCGAGGACGCGAAGTTCGTGGACGAGACGAAGATCCCCCACGGGACCGTCTTCGACTCCGAGTTCACGCACACCGAGTGGCTGGGCAACCAGCAGTACGGCTACATCCACTACCAGCAGGATGCCGCCGTGCAGCACAAACTCAACGAGCTGGCCCAAGAGCTGGACGCTGACGAGATGCCCGCCCAGGTGGTCGTCTCCCTGGACGCGTCCTCCCGCATCCGCGGTGGCTCCACGGCAAAGATCTGGCTGGACAGCCGCAAGATGCACGTGTTCAACCCGGAGACGGGCGAGAACCTCACGCGTGACGCGGAGGCCGGTGCGGAGCTGACCCGCGAGGCCAACGAGGAGCGCAAGGCGGAGATCGAGCGTTCGCGTCGGCACGTGGGCTCGGCGGGTTCCACCGAACGGTCCGACGGCGCGGTCACCAGCAACCACATGGACGGCAGCACCGCTGCTCGCTGAGCGTCCGGCACGGGCCGTGGCACACCGCGGCCCACCGACCGTACGATGGCCGGTTCCCGAGAAGGGGACCGGCCGTCGTCGTACCCGGAACCGCCCGGGCCCGCTCGGTCGCTTCGGCCCGCGGTGGGACCCGAAGCCGGGGGTCAGGGCCCCGCCTGGCCCCTGCGTGGGAACCGAGCGCCGTCGTCCCCGGACGGCTCTGCTGCCGACTGGGGCGGGTGCATTAGGCGGGGCCCCGTGTGAAAGCCCACCAGGCGAACAGGGCGACCGCTGCGATCAACGCGCACGACGCCGCGACGTAGCGCACACGCGGGTAGCGCACCCGCCATGCGACGAGCCGGGGCCAGTGCTCCGTGAGTTGCGCCGGCGTGGCCCGCTGGAAGTTGACGTGCTGGGCGCCGCTCGCCCGGGCCAGCTCGTCCAGGGTGCGCGCGTCCCAGACCGTCCCGTCCAGGAAGAGTGCCGAGCGCCCGGCCGGGGTGACGAACCAGAGGCAGGGTCGACCGCGGGACCCGCCGCTGCGCGGGCGCGCCGCGAGCAGCGTCCGGACCGTGACCACCTGGGCGATCCGCTCGCGGGGCAGGGCCCGGAAACCGACCCAGCGGGAGAGCAGGACGTGGTGCGCGGTGAGCACCACGAGCGCGGGGCGCAGGTAAGCGTAGGCCGTCACGAGGCCCACGAGGGCGAGCAGGAGCAGCACGCCCATCGCGGGGCCGGCCGGGCGGCGGTACCCGATCACGAACACCGCGACGACCACGAGCAACAGCGGGGGAAGTGCCGCGCCGAGCCGGCGGCCGTACGACCCCATTCGGGGGTGGAACACGTGTTCCGGTGCCCCGTACTTCGCCGGGATCTGTCGGATGGTTTCCGCCATGAGCCGCCCTCGTGCCTGCCGTCCTCGGGGATCACACCGGAGTGGGCGATCGCGCCATCCGGGGGCGGTGCCCCCGGGCCGCCCGGTTCAGCCTAGCGGCCCGGCAGCGGGCGGGTCATCGCCGGGACACGCGGGGCCCGCTCCCCGGGACGTCCACTAACGTGGGGACTCATGGAACGCAGTGAACGCATCGTCAGGGCCGTGGGGGCATGGTTCGTCCTGATTCTGCTGGCGCTCGCAGGTGCGGCTGTGACCATTGCGCTCGTGAACAAGTACGCGTACGGGCCCGAGACGGACGTGCGCGATTACTTCCAGGCCCTCCAGGCCGGCGACGGCGGCAAGGCCCTGGGGTTGCTCAACGCCCAGGTCCCGGACTCCAACGCGGCCCTGTTGGACGGCGAACCCCTGGCCGAGGCAAGCAAGGGACTCGAGAACGTATCCGTGCGCACCGTCGCGTTGTCCGGGGACCGGGCGGTGGTGCGGGCGAGCTACACGCTGAACGGTCATGAGGCGTCCTCCGAGTTCACGCTCCACCCCGCGGAGACGCAATGGGGGTTCTTCACGGTGTGGGACTTCGATCCCTCCACGCTGCCCACCATGAACGTGGCCATGCCGGGTTCCACCGCGGTGGACATCAACGGCGCGTCCGTGGCGCTCCCCGGGTCCTCCCGTGAGTTCGCGGTCTTCTACCCCGGGATCTACACGGGCTCCTACACCTCCCCCATGGTGCGCGCCGAGCCGCAGGAGGCGGCCGTGAGCGACGCCCGGGAGAACACCACCATGAAGCTCGAGGCCGAGCCGTCCGAACGCCTCACTCACCAGGTGGACAAACAGATCCACGAGCACCTGGACGAGTGTGCCGCGCAGGACAGCCTCTACCCCGCGGGATGCCCCTTCTCCTACCAGTTCGACGGGCGCATCCAGGGCCGCGTCTCCTGGAGCATCAAGGATTACCCCACGCCCTACGTCTCCCTGGACGACGCCGCCGCGGGCCGCTGGCACGTGTCCGACAGCCGGGGGATCGCGCGCATCGAGTTCACCGCGGTGGACCTTTATGACGGCACCACATCCCAGGTCACCGATGAGGTCCCGTTCCTGCTGAGCGCGGACGTGAGGGTCACCGGGGACGAGGTGACCCTCACGCCGCGCTGACGGGCGGGCGCCGCGCTGACGGGTGTGCCCCGGGTGCATGTGCGCCCGGGGCGGGTGGTGGGAGACGGATTGGGCGGGGCGTGGGAGAAGGGTGGGCCGTGGTGCCCGTGGGCCCCGCTCAGTCCGTTCCGCGCAGGTCCAGCGTGAGTTCTGCCGGGGCCTGCGGGTCCACCGTGAACGGGATCCCCCAATCCTGCTGGTACAGGTGGCACGCCGCGTGCTCCGGGATCTCCCCGTCCGGGGAGCCGTCGCACGCCGCCGCGCGGGCCGTGATGTGCAGGACCCCCTCCGTGACACCGTCCGCGATCCGCAGGGCGCGGGTCAGCCCCTGGGCCGTCCCGTCACCCTGCACGAGTGCATCCTCCGGGGACGAGGACACCTTCAGCTGCGTGGGATCACCCCACCGGGTGTCGAGCTTCTGACCCGTGGGGGCCGAGAACCGCACCGTGAGCTCGAGCTCCCCGGGGGCCACCGGCATGCGCTTGCGCTGCATGCTGGCCGCACCCTCGTCCACGGTCTGGGCCTGCTTGGGCACCGCCACCCGCACGAGGCGGTGGGCATTGGTCTCCACGACCACCAGGACGGGCTCGTCGTGGCTCGTGTCGAGCAGGACGTCGGAGGGCTCAGCGAGTCCGCGGGTCAGCGTGGAGACCTCACCGGTTGCGGGGTCGAACCGGCGCACCGCACCGTTGTAGGTGTCGGCCACGGCCACGGATCCGTCCGGGAGCACGCACACCCCCAGGCAGTGCTGGAACCGTGCCTGATCGGCCGGCCCGTCCCGGAACCCGAAGTCGAACAGTCCGAGTCCCACGGCGGATTCCACCGATGTGGACCCGTCCTCGCCGAAGCGCACGCGGCGCAGCGCGGAGGACTCGGAGTCCGCGACCCACACGGCCCCGTGGGCGTCCTGAGCCAGGCCGGAGGGCTGGGCGAACCAGCTCTCGGGCGCGGAACCGTCGCGCAGTCCCTCGTCCCCGGTCCCGGCCAGCACGGCGAGCGCCCCGGTGCGCGGGTCGAACGAGAACAGTTGATGCGTCCCGGCCATCGCGACCACCAGGGTGTCCGCGGCGTCGGACCACGTCACGTCCCACGGGGAGGACAGCGCCACGGACGTGGCCGAGGCGTCCTGCGGGATCTCGTTGGGGTCCACGCCGCGCGCGCGGGCGTCGTCGAGCAGGCGCTGAACGCCGTTGCCCGCCAAAGTGCGCACCGCGCCGGTGCCCAGTTCCACGCCGCGCAGCCGGTGGTTGACGGTGTCCGCGACCACGAGGTCGTAGCCGACGTCAGCACGCACGCGTTCGGGGAGCACCGCGATGCCCTGGGGTTCGTTGAACCGCGCGGCGTCCCGGGGGCCGTCCGCCCAGCCCTTGGTGCCGGAACCGATGGCCCGACGAACCGTGGTGAGGTCCTCCTCGAGATGGACCAGGCGGTGGTGACCGGTGTCGCTGACCATGAAGGAACCGTCCGGAAGGGCCACGACCTTGCCGGGGAAGCGCAGGTCCCCCTCGGGCTGCGGGCGCGGGACGTAGGGGCCGTCCCCGCGGTGCAGGGTGCCCTTGGCGTCGTGCTCGGCCACGAGTTCGGACACGAGGGATTCCAGCCCCTGGACGTGGCCCTCACCCGAGAGGTGCGCCACGATGTACCCCTCGGGGTCCACGACCACCAGGGTGGGCCACGCGCGCGCCGTGTAGGCGTCCCACGTGCTCAACCGGGGGTCGTCGAGCACCGGGTGGGTGATCTCATAGCGGTCCACCGCCGCGGCCAGTGCGTCCGGGTCCGCCTCGTGCTCGAACTTGGGGGAATGCACGCCCACGGTCACGAGCACGTCCGCGTACTTCTCCTCGAGGGGGCGCAGCTCGTCCAGCACGTGCAGGCAGTTGATGCAGCAGAAGGACCAGAAGTCCAGGATCACGATCTTGCCCCGTAGCGCCTGCAGGTCCAGTCGCTCACCGCCGGTGTTCAGCCAGGCTCTGCCCTCAAGTTCCGAGGCGCGGACGGGTGTGTTCATGCGTGCGGAGGTCACGGTGTCTGGGTCCTTCCACCGGGGGTCAAGGGTTTCTTCCTGGGACAACGTTATCCGCGGGGCAGAGCTTCCCGTGCGTTACGTGACGCCCCCGCACACCCCGCGGACCCGTCCGCCAACCGCCCGGCCTCGCCGGCGCCCGTCCCGGCGGATGTCAACGACGCCGCTCGTCCCGCTCCGCGAGCTCGGCCATCATCTCGTTGTAGGCGCGCAGTTCGGCGTCGTCCGTGCGATCGGCCTGCCGGTCCACCCGGCGGTTCTCCTTGGCGCCCTCCATGGCCCACAGCACGGCCACGATGACGGCGAGCAGGAATGTGGGGAACTCGCCGATCCCCCACATGAGCATGCCGCCGAGCTGCTGGTCGTCCAGGGCGCTGGGACCCCACGGGCGGCCCATGTTGCCGAACCACGAGGCCTGCAGCACCGTGGTCAGGCTCATGATGCTGATGCCGATGAACGCGTGCGCGGCCATGGTCGCGAGCAGCAGCACGAGACGCATGGGGTAGCTGGGCCGGCGCGGGATGGGGTCGATGCCGATCAGCACGAGCGCGAACATGTACCCCGTGAACAGGAAGTGCACCATCATGAACTCGTGGCCCACGTGGTAGCGCAGCGTGAAGCGGAACAGGTCCGTGAAGTAGAACAGCACGATCGAGAACGCAAAGTTCGCGGCCGCGAAGATCGGGTGCGTCACGATCCTGCCCCACGTGGAGTGCACGAGACGCAGGATCCACTCACGCGGACCGCGGGTACCGTCCCCTCGTGGGTCGAGGGCCTTGAGCACCACGGTGACGGGTGCGCCCGAGACCAAGAACAGCGGCACGATCATGGTCAGGCTCATGTGCTCGACCATGTGGGCGGAGAACAGCACGCGGGCGTAGACCGCCACCCCGCCGCTCGTCGCGTAGAGCAGTGCAGCCAGCCCGCTGAACCAGGACACGGTGCGCAGCACGGACCACGAGTCCCCGCGGCGCCACACCTTGATCGCGGCCCACAGGTACACCACGGCCATGAACACGACCACGGCCACCCAGAACCAGTCCAGGCGCCACGTGGTGAACCAGCGGGCGAACGTGGGCTCCGGGGGCAGTTCGTACCACGTGAGGATTCGCGCCGGGGAGGCGTCCGGTGCAAGCTCCTCCGGGACGGGCGGGGCGGTGCGGCTCAGGGCCGTGGCGATGCCCATGAGTAGCCCCATGAGCACCACTTCTACCACGAGCACGCGCCACATGGTGGCCGCGCGGGACCGGGAGCCGTCCGCGACCCCGGGGATCAGCCACTGCCGGTGCGCGAAACCCGCCAGCGCCAACAACAGGGTCAGCACGAGTTTGGTGAGCGCCAGGATCCCGTAGGAGGACGTCAGTTGCTCCCACGTTCCGATACGCACCGCGGCATTGATGATCCCGGAGAGCAACACCAGCAGGTAGCAACCCAGAGCCACCACGGAGTAGCGCCGCAGTACGACCGCGAGCAGGGGTTCGGTGTGGCGGGAGCCCCCGCGGCCGCTGACCGTGAACTCACGGGACAGCAACGGCCCCACCCAGATCAGCACCAGTAGCCCGCCGACCCACAGGCACACTCCCAGCAGGTGCAGCCCCAGGGAGTTCACCGCACCCATGTGGTCCGCACCACCCGCGGCGTGACCGTTGAGTGCCAGCGCCACGATCGCCACGAAGGACAGCGCGAGGGTGCAGAACAGTCCCAGCAGCGCCCGCACGCCGAAAACCAGGGTAGTGACCACGGCGGCCACCATCACGATCACCGATTGGGACTGGCCCGTGGAGATCCCGGTCATGTAGTGCAGCAACTGTTGGGTGTAGTTGCCCCCCGTGCCGATACCGGATCCGGAGACGTCCGAGTACGTGAAGATCAGCACGGCCACGGCCGCCACGGTCCACACCACGGCCGCGGCCTCGACGAGCTGCATGACGCTGCGGAAGACCGGGTGTTCCGGTTCGCCCGCCTGGTCCTTGCTGTTGCGCGGTGGCCGTTTCCGGGAGCGGTCCGCGAAACGGGGCACCACGCCGATCGCCAGCAGCAACCCGCCCATCACCACCGTTATCGCGATGTTGTGGACGGTCTCCACCATGGGCAGCCCCCAGCGCACGAGCGTTCCCGGGTCCGCGACCTGCCGGGGGGCGGCCGCTCCCCCGTAGACCAGGGCCGCGGTCATCCCGATCATGGCCGCGACGAGCACGACCGTGATGGTCCACGGGCTCACACTCACCGCTCCCGCGGGAGCGGTCCCGCCGTTCGGTGAACTCGCGCCCTTCGACGAGCCGGCGCCGAGCGGGCGCCCGGCATCCGGCGCGCTATCGCGCTCACGGCCGGGAGCGACGTCGCCCCGCGAACCGTCCCGGCGCGGGCCGGTGTCCCTGGTGCGTGCGCTGGTACTCATCGTGGCGTTCCTCCGGCCCGTTGATTCTCTCGTTGTGCTGCTCCGCGCACGGGGGTCACGTGAACAACGTGTCCCCGATGAACCCACCCACTTCGCAACCCGGCGGGATGGCGAACACGGCGGATCCGATGGGCACGGTCCACGTGTTCAGCATGTCCAACTGCGCCAGCCGCCGCTGGATGGGCACGAACTGTTTCACGGGGTCCGACTGGTAGGACGCGAAGATCAGCCCCGTGTTGGACACCCCGCCCCGGACGTCCCCCGAGCGGCTGTGCCCGGACGCATCACTCACCGCCAGATCGTAGTTGTACACCCTGCGGAAGATCTTCTCGTCCGGGTTGTCGCTGCGCGAACGCCGCATATGACTGTAGGACGAGATGACCGGGAATCCCAGGGGACCCTTGGCCTCGAAGTCCGGCTCGTCGTGCTCGGCGGCGCCCGTCAACGGTGCGCCGTTCGACAACCGGCGCCCCACCGAGTCCTCGCGCGCAGGGGTGTCGGCCTCGTCCCACGTGTCCAGGTTCATGTGGATCCGCCGGATCACCACGGATGTCCCGTTCTCGATCCACGGGGTGAACCCGCCCTGACCGTAGACGACCTTCTCGTGATCAGCCTCCCCCGGGTACGGGTTCACGGTGCCGTCCACCTGACCGAAGAGGTTGCGCGTGGTCTGACCGTCCGGGGTGGCGCCCACGGTGTTGCGGAACCCGTCCTGCACCCAGCGCACGGTCGCGAAGGACCGGACGTCCTTGAGCAGCACCCGCTGGGCGTGGGCCATGGTCAGCTTGTCGTCGCAGCACAGCTGCAGCAACAGGTCCCCCTGATTCCACCGGTCCTGCAGTTTGTCGATCGTGAAAGCGGGCAAGGGCTTGAGCCATTGCGGGGCCCGGTCGGCGTCGATCACGGCCATGGCCCGCGGCCCGAAACCCACCGTGACGGTCAGCCGCGAGGGGTTCTGGGCGAGCCAGGGTTCCTGGTCGTTGACGGGGGCGGTGCCCTGCGTGAGGGCCGCGGCGTCGTCCGTGAGCACGCGCAGCAACCGCCGCAGTGCGTCCCGGTCCACGTCCCGGTGCAGGTCCAGGGCGATGAACACGCAGAACGCCTGCGGCAGCGTGGCCACGCCCGCCTGTCGTGGGCCGTGGAAGGCTTCGGTCCGCAGCCCGGGCCGTTGGCTGTCCTGTCCCGCCGCCGCGAGCCGGGGGTCCACGGCGCCGAGGGCCGCAGCGGAAACCGCCCCGAGTCCCGTGGCGCCGGCGCCGGCGACCGCGCCCGTGAGCAACGATCGCCGGCTCCACCCCGAAGCAGAAGGGCCCCGATCAGTGGTCATGACACGTGGGCAGTGCGCTCGAGGATGGGCTCGTGCTCATGCCCTCGTGCGACCCGTGGTCGTGGGCGGCATCCGACGACGACGAGTGTCCGGCCCCCGAGCCGTGTTCGCCTCCGTGGCCCGCGTGCTCGTCCTCGCCGGGCGCGTACCGCTCCTTCGCGCCCGTGAAGTCGCGCACCGGGACGGTGACGTCCCGGGTCCCGCTGTCGGTGCGCAGCTGCAGCGTGAGGTCACTACCGGCCTTGAGCGAGCACGTGAGCCCCATGAGCATGATGTGATTGCCGCCCGGCTTCAGGTCCAGGCTCTCCCCCGGTGCGAGGGTGAAGCCACCCTCCTTCTGCCGCATCTGTGTGGCGCCGGAGCCGCCGTCCGCCACGGTCTCGTGCAGCTCGACCGAGCGCGCGACGCCGTCCGCGCCCGCCCCGGTGAACGTGACCTCCTGCCCGGAGGTGTTCGTGAGCTTGCCGAACACGGCGGTCATCCCGGAGTCGGCCGCCTTGGCCCAGCCGTCGCTCAGTTCCAGGGGCGCAGCGGCGGTGCTGTGCGTCGCGGAGTCCGTCCCCGCGGGCGACGACGCCGCCTCCCCACCCTGCGCCGAGCACCCGCTCAGCGTAGCCAGGCCGAGGCCCAAGACGGCCACAGCGGCCAGCGCACGGCGCGGGGCGGGAACGGACGTGGTGTTCAGGTTGTAGTTCATATGTGAGTCCTTAGGAGTGAATCGTGCTCCGGCTCGCCCGTCCGCTGCGCGTGTCGTCGGACGCGGCGTCGAGAGACGCGGCACTGTGCCTACTCGACACCGGGACCATGCCCGCTCGAAAGACGGACTATGCCCACTCGATGCGGGGCCGCGGGCCGCGCCCTGAGTACCGGGGGTGCCAGAGCAACCGGTGTCGTACGGACGGTGCTCGTCCGAGCGGCGGCGCGGTCACGTCCGTCGATCACATCGAGCCGGTATCGAGTCAGCGGTGGGCCGAGTCAGTGACGGGCCGCATCAGCGGCGCGCCGAGGGCTTGTCGAGCCGCATCCGCGGCGGGCCGGAACGCGTGAGCGCGGCGGCGGGAGCCTGACGGGAAAAGGATGATCCGGGCGGGCCGCCCAGATCAGGGAATCAGCGCTGCTTGGGGCGGGTGGCGAAGGCCAGGATCACCAGCAGCAGGACCAGCGCGATGGCGCCACCGGCCACGGGCAGTACCCAACTCCGGATGCCCGTGCCGCTCACGTCCTCCTGGGCTCCGTTCGCGTCCTGGGCCGCGCCCTGGGAGGCGTCCGCAGAGGCCACGGGGGCCGGGGACGCAGCGGTCGCGGCGCCGTCGCCCACGGTGTACGTGAACGTGCCCTCGATGGGGTGCCCGTCCTGGGAGACCACGCGCCACGTGACCGTGTAGGTCTCGTCCTCACCCCCGCCCTCGCGCAGCGGCTGGGACACCGTGGTGTTCTGCGCGGCCAGCGTGCCGCGCGTCATGTCCGTGCCGTGGGAGTCGGTGACCCGGACCTCGCTGCCGATGTCCTGGATGTTCCCGGAGAACGTCAGTTCGAGCGCCGTGGGGGCCTTCTCGAGCTTCGCGCCGGCCTGCGGGTTGGTCCGCACGAGTTCGTCGTGGGCGCTCGCGGGCCCCGCCGTGGTGACGACCAGCACGAGGGCCAGCAGCGCGGCGAACAGGGCCGCGAGCGACGTCGCCGAACGTTGCGAAAGGCGGGCGTGCGGCGCGGCCGACGACGCCGCGGTGTCACCCGTCCGCGCCGGGGTCCGCAGAGTGGGCTGGGGCTGATGTGGTGTTGAGTACGAAGGGTTCATGGGTGTTCTCTCCTGCGCCCTGGGGCGTGGGGGCCGCGAGGTGGGCTGCCGATGGATGCGATGGATGCTCGGGGCGACATCGGATCCAGGGGTGTCCCCGCCGATGCCTAGGCGAGGGCGGGCGGTCCGCGGTATCCGCAGACGGAGGAGAGCAGGAGCTGATCGGCCAGTGCGCGCGGCGAGGTCCAGGAGGTCCGCCGCGGCACGGCCGTGGTGACCGGGCGCAGGGCCAGGACAAGGATGCGCAGCACGCGCAGGGACACGGCGTCCAGGAGGCGGAACGCCGCGGTCTCGCCGTGGCGCAGCAGAGCGTAGGTGGCCACGGCCGCCACGGCGTGGGCGGCGAGCATGCCGCACCCGTGATGCGCCGCGGGCAACACCGAGATCACCACGGCGGGACCGTCCGCCGTGGAGGTCGCGTGGTGGTGGGTGTAGTCGATCGCGTGGGCCATCCCGCCGGACTGGGCGTACAGGGTGTGCAGCAACGCCTGACTCAGCAGGACGCTACCGGCCACGCTCCAGCGTGAGAGCACCCGTCCCGCGAGCAGCATGCACAGCGGGGCCGCCAGACACATGGACAGCGCGATGATCAGCAGGGAGGGCCACGTCCCGTCCACCGCGGCGTGCGAACCGGCCGCAAGCGTGGTGGCCAGGAAGGCGGCCACCCAGCCCCGGGCAAGTCGGCGCGCGCGAGGGGACACCGAACACCTCCGGGACTCACGGGGAAAGGATGGGATTCCATTATGCGCCACCGCGCGGGGAACAACGAACCCGGCGGCCCCGCGGAAGGGGTGGGGTGGCGCGCATGCGGAAGGGACCGTTCACGGAGTGCGTGAACGGTCCCTTCGAGCACCGGGTCCTGGGACCCGCTGGGCTTACCTCACTTGGAGGAAACAGCAGCCTTCAGCTTGGAGCCCGCAGTGAGCTTGACACCGTGTCCAGCCGGGATCTGGATGGCCTCGCCGGTCTGCGGGTTGCGACCCTGACGCGCGGCGCGGTCGGTGCGCTCCACGGAGAGCCAGCCGGGGATGGTGATCTTCTCGCCCTTGGAAACGGAGCTCTCGAAAACCTGGAACAGGGAGTCGAGAACGCCGTTGACGGCGGCCTGGGTGCTACCGGACTTCTCGGCAACCTCTGCAACGAGTTCGCTGCGGTTCATAGCCATGTGCTTGTCCTCCTGGACTGGGTTGGCATTCGCTGGGGAAGGGGCGACCGGGGGTCGGGTCCTTCCGGTGCAGAAATTACCAGCTGGACTTGTAGATACCGGGCAATTCGCCGCGGTGAGCCATGTCGCGGAAGCGCACGCGGGAGATCCCGAAGCGCTGGAAGGTGCCGCGGGGGCGACCGTCGATCTGGTCGCGGTTGCGCACGCGCACGGGGGAAGCGTCACGGGGGAGCTTCTGCAGACCCAGGCGGGCCTCCTCGCGAGCCTCGGGGGACGCGTTCTCGTCCACGAGGGTCTTCTTCAGTTCAGCGCGCTTGGCGGCATAACGCTCGACGACGACCTTGCGCTGCTCGTTCTTGGCGATCTTTGACTTCTTGGCCATGTCTCAGCGCTCCTCGCGGAAATCGACGTGCTTGCGGACCACCGGGTCGTACTTCTTCATGACGAGGCGATCGGGGTTGTTGCGGCGGTTCTTACGGGTGACGTAGGTGAACCCGGTACCGGCCGTGGACTTGAGCTTGATGATGGGACGTACGTCCTTGTCCTTGGCCATCTCAGATCTTCTCCCCACGTGCGATGAGTTCGTTGACCACGGCGTCGATGCCGCGCGCATCGATGACCTTGATGCCCTTGGCGCTCAGGTTGAGCGTGACGTTGCGACGCAACGAGGGCACCCAGTAACGCTTCTTCTGGATGTTCGGGTTCCACCGACGCTTGGTGCGGCGGTGCGAGTGCGAGATGCTGTGGCCAAAGCCCGGCTGGGCCCCGGTCACCTGGCAGTGCGCTGCCATAGTGTTCTCCTCCAATGTCCAATGTCGACGAAATGACGGCACGCATGGTCGCCGCCGAGCGGTTTCCCGCCGGCAGCCATAGCCAAGAGTGGTCCGCCACCTCAAGAAAATGCCACCGTTCGCGCGCCGGGCGTGATGGGTTTACCCCGCGGCAGTACCGGTCAGGGCACTCGCTACGACGAAGACGGTGAAGATCAAGGCGCCGGTAGATGGACTCCACCACACGACAGCCTTAGATTCTAGGCTTCTACGGACTCGCTCGCAAATCCGAAGGCGGAAACGGTGCGATTGCGCGCCCCTCGATCCTAGCCTCTGGCTCGCAACGGACCAACTCGTCCGCCCCGCCGTGACGGGCCCCACGAACGGCGCACCCAGGGGAGAATCCCTCCGGGAAGAGCCCCCGGAAAAACCGCCGAAGAACACAACGGGAAACACGCGAGGGTGGCGGTCCGTCCATGACCCGGTCCGCCACCCCGACACGTTTTCTTCGGCCCCATCCCCTCACCCAGGGGATTAGTTAAGGTAATTCTTACCTAATCCCCCGGGCGGGGCAACCCCCTGACAGGATCGTGCCGGAGTGAGTGCTCAGAACTCGCCCGTGAACGGGTCCGCCACGTCCCGGTGTTCGGGCTGTTCCGGCGCCTTGGCCTTGGGATCCCGGCGATGCGTACCTAGCGCGCCGTTGACCACGTCCACGAGCGAGTTGACCCGCTCGGACCCCGGGAGGGATTCGAGCATCACGGGCCGGCCATCCGAGTCCGCGAGCGGGACCCGCCAATTCGGGTACTCGTCGCTCGTGCCGGGCTGGTTCTGGATCCGCTTCTCCCCGACCGCGTCCACGAGGGAGACGTTGATCAACACGGACGGCGCGTCGCACAGGTAGCGGTGGATCGCCTCGATCCTGGCCTGCTCCCCCGGGTCTTCATCCCGGGGCAGATAGCCGGCATCCGCGACCGCGGTGAAGAAAGTGTCCAGCTGACGGCGTGCCTCCTCCCGTTCCTCCTCCGGCGAGCGCGCGAGCAGTCCCAGGTCCTCGCGCAGTTGCAGCTGCACGCCCTCGAGGTAGCCCGCCGTGGGCGGGAGGTCGTGGGTGTTCACGGAGGCCATGCACAGTTCGCGGTAGCGGGAGGGGTCCAGGGGGACGTCCCCGTCCATCTCGAACCACATGATGGAGGTTCCCAGCACGCCCTTGCGCTCCAGGAACTCGCGCACACTGTCCTCCACGGTGCCGAGGTCCTCACCCACGACCACCACGCCGGCGAGCTCGGCCTCGAGGGCCAGGACGCCCACCATGGCCTCGTGGTCGTAGTACACGTAGGTCCCGTCCGAGGCCTGGTTGCCATCGGGGATCCACCACAACCGGAAAAGTCCCGCCACGTGGTCGATCCGCACACCCCCGCCATGACGGAAGATGTTGCCGAGCATCTGCCGCCACGGCCGGTACCCCGCCTCGGCGAGCTTGCGGGGATCCCACGGCGGCTGACTCCAGTCCTGACCCAGCTGGTTGTACATGTCCGCGGGGGCACCCACGCTCACCCCGGGGGCCAGGACGTCCTGCAACGCCCACGCGTCCGCGCCCTGCTTGTGCACCCCCACCGCGAGATCGTGCACCACACCGATGTCCATCCCGGCCCGGTACGCGGCACGCTGCGCGGCCTCGAGCTGCTCGTCGAGCAGCCACTGCAACCACACATGGAAACTGATCCGGTGGCGCAACCGGGTACGCGCCTCCTGGGCGTACGGCGCCTCCGGGGAACTCGCCTCGTCCCGCCACAGGGGTGAGTCCTCCCCGAGCTCCTCCCGCAGGGCGCACCACAGCGCGAAGTCCTGCAGGGGTTGCCCGGCATGCGCCACGAACGCCTCGAGCTGTTGCTGGCGGTAGGGCGAACGGCGCACGGTGAACAGCAGTTCGAGACTCTTCAGCTTCGCGGCGTAGGCGGAATCGCGGTCGATCGTGCTGGGGTCCAGCACGGCCTTGCGTTGCACCGCGGCGAGTTGGGCCACGACCTCACGGTCCCCCGGACGCAGGTACGGGAACTCCGCGACGTCGCTGATCCGCAGGTACAGCGGGTTGAAGAAGCGTCGGCTCGAGGGCAGGTACGGGGAGGGCTCCACGGGAGGCGTGGGTTCCGCGGCATGCAGGGGGTTGATGAGCACGTAGTCCGCGCCCTGCACACCGCTGATGGCGGCCAGGGACGCGAGGTCCGAGAGGTCCCCCACGCCCCACGAGCGGGAGGACATCACCGAGTACAGCTGGGCCATGTAGCCCCACCGGCGGCGCCCGCGCAGCCGGTCCGTGGTGCTGAGGCGCTGCGGGGTCACCGCCACGTCGATGCTATTGCGCTGCCCCGAGCCCGTCCGGGCCTCGAGACGGTACCAGCCCAGCGGGAGGTCTCGGGGCAGTTCGTAGGGCACGCGCTCGCGGACCGTGTCTTCGACCTCGCGGGTCTCGGGAGCCACGTCGGGCGCCGGGTGCAGCTCGCGCACCGCGTCCGGATCGTCCTCGGGCCACAACCGCACCCGCACGGTGTCCCCCTGCGTGGTAGCCACGGGCACGATGGCCTCACACTGCTCCTCCGCGATCACCACGGGCGGCAGCAGCTCGCGCCACGGCGCCAGCTCGCGGTCGCGCAGACTGCGCCGCGCGGCGTCGTCGTCCGAGACGTCCGCGCCGAGCGCCGTGAGGACACGGCGCAACGTCCGCTCCGGCACGGTCTCGACTCCCCCGTCGAAGCCCCGGTACTCCGTGGCCACCCCGTACTCGGTGGCCAAGCGCTGCACAGTCGTTTCCCCTGAAGTTCCTGCGTTCTCCGCCATGCCCCCACTCTAGCCACCGGGGACGGGTCCCCTCGGTCGACGACGACGCCGCTGCCCACCGCGATCACGCCCGGAGCGCCGCGCGGACACGCCGGACACGTCGGGGGCACGTGGTTGACTGGGGGGCATGGATACCACCCTGCCCGGCCCGGGCCCGCACTGGCGCCCGCGCGCCGTCGTCTTCGACTGCGACGGCGTGCTCATGGACACCGAGAGCGCGTGGGCGCGTGTGCAGGCCCAGGTCGCCGAATCGTTCGGCGTGACGCTCGACGAGCGCGCGGGCACGTCCCTCATGGGGCTGTCCGCCGCGGACGTGGCCCGGGACATCTCGCGGCGCGCGGCAGCCGTGGCCGAGCAGCGGGACGAGCCCGCTCCCGGGTTCGACGGCGTGTACGAGCGGCTCGTGCGCACCGAGGAGGACGTGGTCGGTGAGGTCCTGGAACCGTTACCGGGCGCGATCGAGACCGTGCGGGCGTGCGCCCAGCGGGTCCCGGTAGCCGTGGCGAGCAACTCCACCCGCGGGATCCTGGATCGGAAGATGCACGCGATCGGCCTCGCGGACGTCGTCGTGACGTGGGTCAGCGCGCAGGACGTACCCCGCGGCAAACCCGCCCCGGACATCTACGAGGAGGCCGCGCGGCGCCTGGGCGTGGAGCCCGCAGACGCGCTTGCTGTCGAGGACTCCCCCGCGGGCACCGCAGCCGCGGTTGCCGCGGGACTGTGGGTGCTGGGAGTGCCCCACGGCCACGACGAACCCATCACGTCCCACTTCCGGGCGGAGTCGTTGGCCGACCCCGCGGTCGGGGACATGCTGCGGGTGTGGGGACTGCCGCTGTAGGTGCGGGGAGTCCGCAGCTGGGCCCGCTGGACGGACCCCGCGGCGGATCAGCTGTTCCAGAGGCCGTAGGTCTCCGCGAGTTCCGAGACCTTCTTGGCGCGCGCGAGGCGCGGGAGGTAGGAACCGTCCGCACCGGCGTGACCGGACTCGGCCTGCTCGATCATCTCACGGGCCCAGCGGATCTCCTGATCGCTCGGGGCCAACGCGTGATTGATGCCGTCCGCCTGGTCCGGGTTCAGGCACAGTTTGCCCGTCATGCCCATGGACTGCGTGACCTTGCACGCGGCCTCGAGCTCCGCCCCGGACACCCCGTTGGTGGGGCCGTCGATGGGACCGGGCAGCTCACCCACCCGCGACGCCGTGACCAGGGTCGAGCGCGCGAACGCCAGGGCCATGGCGTCCCCTGAGGCACCGGTGTCACGGCGGAAGTCGCCCACACCGAACGCGAGCCGGAACACGCCCGGGGCGCGCGCGATGTCGTACGCGTTCATGAGGCCCACGGCGGACTCGATCAGTGCGACCACAGGGATTCCCGCGTGGCTCATCATGGCGGTCTTGGTGATGTGGTCCGGGTGCTCGGTCTTGGCGAGCACGATGCCCCGCAGGTTGTCGACCTCATTCAGCGCGGCCAGGTCCTTCTCCCAGTGCGGGGTGGTGATGTCGTTGATCCGCACCCATGCGCTCACGCCCTGGTGCATGGCCTCCATCATGTCCTCACGGGCGCGGTCCTTGTCCTCCTCCGGCACCGCGTCCTCGATGTCCAGGATCACGGAGTCCGCTTCCGAGGCCAGCGCGGGCGCGAACAGCGACGTGTCCGCCGCGGACGTCAGCAACCACGAGCGGGAGAGTCGCGCGGGAAGTGCAGCGGCGCGTTGGTTACGGTACGGGGCCATGGGTCTCCTGGGGAAGTGGGTGGGATCGGCCTGGGGCGTTCGGGGCGGCTCGTCGCACCCCGCGGGACGACGGCGTCAGGGCGCGATTCGTAACCGTGGGATCGGGGTGTCGTCCGGGACCGCGACGAGCGCCCATCGGGTGCGGTACGGCGGCGGTGCCGCGCGGGTGAAGTCAACCGACACGCGACATCAACCCTAGTACGAGGGGCCATCGAGCGTCGTCGGGCCGGGGCACAAAAGCCCCCGCCGGGGGTTTGTGGGGATCCCACGAGGATGCGCGAACCACCCCGGCGTCGCGCGATGAGAAGCGGCCTCCGTACGGCATGGCGTACCCCCGGTGAGGGTGCTCAACACTACACGGGCGCACGCGGCCCCCGGGCGGGTCCTGCGCATCGTCCGGGGGCCGCGTGAGGTGATCAGGAGGCGAGCGGGGTGTGGTCCGGGTCCACTCGCTCGTCGTCCCGCACGGGACCCGATGCCGTGGCACCGGGGGCGAACGGGGAGCCGCCCAGCGACTCGCGACCGTGGGGGCTCGTCCAGTTCTCCAGGGACGGGCCGAGCGGCACGATGCCGGACGGGTTGATGTCCCGGTGCACGACGAAGTAGTGCTCCTTGATCTGCTGGAAGTCCACGGTGTCGCCGAAGCCCGGGGTCTGGAACAGATCGCGCGCGTAACCCCACAGGTTGGGCATCTCCGTGAGCTTGTTCCGGGACGCCTTGAAGTGGCTCACGTACACCGGGTCGAAACGTGCGAGGGTGGTGAACAAGCGCACGTCCGCCTCGGTGATGTGATCGCCCATGAGGTAGCGCTGGCCGGAGAGCCGTTCCTCGACCCAGTCCATGGCCGTCCACAACCGCTCGTACGCAGACTCGTAGGCCTCCTGCGAGCCCGCGAAACCGCAGCGGTACACACCGTTGTTGATCTCGGTGTAGATGCGGTGCATCACCTCGCGCATCTCGGGCACGAGATCCTCGGGCCACAGATCGGGGGCGCCCTCCCGGTGGAACTGCTTCCACTCGGTGCTGAAGTCCTCGGTGATCTGCGGGAAATTGTTGGTCACCACCTGGCCCGTGGGAATGTCCACGATGGCCGGCACGGTGATCCCCCGGGGGTAGTCCGGGAAGCGCTTGAAGTAGTTCTCCTGCAGCCGCTCGGTGCCCAGCACGGGGTCGCGCCCGTCCGGGTCCAGGTCGAAACGCCACGAACGGGAATCGTGCGTGGGTCCGGGCAGGCCCACCGAGATGGCGTCCTCGAGGCCCAGCAGGCGGCGCACGATCAGCGTGCGGTTGGCCCACGGGCACGCCCGCGCGGCCACCAACCGGTACCGACCGGCCTCCACTGGCCACGCCCGGGCGCCTTCGGCCAGTTCCGCGTGCTCCGGGTCCGCCACGATGCGGTCCTCGATGTAGGTGGTGTCGCGGTTGTACTCCTCGCCCTCGTGGACGTAAGCCCCAGCGGTGGAGTAGCGCCCGTCCTCGGCCTGTTCGATGTTCTGGGTCGTGGAATCCAACATGCTGTACCTTCCGTGAATATATTTTGATGATACGTCACCAATCCTCGAGTGGGGTAGCCCCGGGGTGCCCTGGACCGCGCGGAGGACTCGCGCGGAGGGCTACAGTGGCCCTGTCGAAACACCCCGCGTGAGCCCGTTGTCCCCTCACCCGAGAACTTGCCCATGACTTCTGCCCAACACCCACGGGACGAGCACGACCCGTCCGATTCCCCCTCCCAGGACGCACCGTCACGCGGCGGCGCGCGGTCACCCGTGCCCGCTCCCCGCGAACGCCCGACCTACGGCATCCGCACCACGGGTCCCGGGGACGCGCAGGGTCCCGGGGGCCCGCAGGGTTCCGCTGACCAGGACACCCAGTCTGCTTCGGGCGGAACGACGGCACCCGGCTCGGCCGCCTCCCCGACCGCGGCGCCGTCCGCTGGGTTCCCGTCCGCCGCGACCCCGCGCCTGGCTGCGTCCCCGTCAGCGGAGGCCCGCGCGGCGTCGTCGCGTGCGGCACGGCGCATGGGCCGCGGGCTGTCCTTCACCGTGGTCCTGCTGGGGCTGCTCGTCGGCCTCGGTCTGATCGCGCAGGGCGCGTGGCTCGGCTGGGTCATCGGGGCGGTCCTCACGGTGGCCGGGGTCGCGGGGTACGCGCTCGTGCAGACCCGGGCGCTGCCGATCTTCCGGGATCCCACGCAACCCGTGCGCCGTGCGTGGTCCAAGCTGTGGCTGATCCCTGCGGCCCTGCTGCTCCTGGGCCTCGGCTGCATCGCCACGGCCTTCGTAGTCCCCTCGTGGCTCGGGCCCTCCGTGCCCGCGGACCTGCTGGACGACTACATCCTGGCGTTCATCGTGGGTGGGATGACCATGATCGTGGGTGCCGGGCTCGGTTTCGGCCTCGTGGCCACGTCCCGGCTCACCCGGCCCGACGACGACGATTCGCCCCTTCGCCCCACGGACTACGCCGAGCGACTGCGTGACCGGGACCGGCGGGACGAAGGCAACTATTACGATTCGGACTGGATCAGACACGACCCCCGGGACTGACACCCCCGCCCACCCGCCAGCCCCCGCCTCGCGCGGCGCACCACGAGGAAACACCCATGGACAGCACGACCGGCACCCGGCACACGCCGTGGCTCAGCGACACCGAGGACCGGGTGTGGCGCTGCTTCCTGACCCTGTCCCGCAGCATGGAGCGCGCGGTGGACCGGCAGCTGCAACGTGACAGCAAACTGTCCGGATCCGAGTACGAGGTCCTCGTCCCGCTGTCCGAGAGCGACTCGGGGGAACTGCCTTCGCGTGAATTGCTCCGGGAACTGGGCTGGGAACGCTCGCGGTTGTCCCACATGCTCTCCCGTATGGAACGGCGGGACATGATCTGCCGCTCCCCCAGCCCCACCGATGCCCGCGGACTCGTGGTGGGGATCACCGAGCACGGGCGCGAGGTCATCGCGCGCGCGGCCCCCGCCCACCTGGAGATGGTGCGTGCCGCGTTCATGGACCGGCTCAGCGAGGAGGAACAGACGGCCCTGGTGAGCATCGCGGACAAGGTGTTGCCGCGCTTGCGGTCCATGGATCTCGCCTGACGGACCTTCGAGCCGTGGTCCTCGCGGTGGACCCCGGGGCTTGCCGCAGCCGACGGGTCCCGCGGGTTTCTAGGAAAAAGGCCCGTTAACAGGGGACGGGTCCTGCCACTTGGGGGATCGGCAGGACCCGTCGGACATCCCGAATCTGGGGGAGATCGGGACGCCGGCCAGCCGGGGGATCATCCGGGCGCGTATTTGGGGGGATGCGCCCGGGCCACTTCGGCCGACAACACGATTTTATGCAGCAACTACATTGATACGCAAGTAAAGCTACTGATGATCCCGGGAATCGACGAGGACCCCCGGAAATCCGGGGGTCCGCTGCATCACAAGTAGACTTATTTCGTTATATTCACATGCTTTGTATTGTCCCCCGGTCAGGTGTGATCGTCCACGCCTGTTTCCCTCCGAGGTTCGGCACCCTTAACCGGTGCAACTGACCGCTGCAGTCGACCGTTGCAATGACCCATCCTCGGCCGGCGCAGCTGACCGCTGCCGGTGACCCACCTCCAGCTGGCATCGCTGACCGATGCCACCGGTGGGCACGCCAACGAAAGCACCCCACCACCGTGCGCGAACACGGGGTCGGGGTGCGCCGTCGTAACGGGACCGAGCGAAAGACTCAGCGGCTCTCGCCTTCCTTGGCGAGTACGTAGTCGTACTGGACCTCGTTGCCGGAGCCGTCCGCGCGCTCCTGCACATCCAGCATGAGCTCGGGCTTCACAGCCGAGGCGATGTCGTCCTCGTTGTGCGGGTCACCCGGGAAGTAGAGCTGCTGGGTGACCATCTGGTAGCCGGGAGCGGAGACCTTGATGTGGATGTGCGCGGGGCGCCACGCGTGCCAGCCGGCGGCGGCGATCAGCTGACCGCACGCACCGTCCGTGGGGATCTGGTACGGAGCGGGCTGCATGGTGTGGATCTCGAAGTGCCCGTTCTCGTCCGCCTTGACGGTGCCGCGGAAGAGCCACTCGGGCATGTCCGGCGCGTACTGGGAGTAGAACCCGGCGGCGTCGGCGTGCCAGATCTCCACCTGGGCGTCCTTGATGGGGTTGCCGTCGGTGTCGGTGAAGTCACCGTGGAACAGTAGCGGGGTGCCCTCCTCATCCTCGCGCATCTCGAGCGTGGCAGGGGTCTGCAGTTCGGGGGCGTTCGACACGTAGTAGGGGCCCTCGATGGTGCCCACGGTGCCCGGGCGCTCCTTGGAGTTGACGTCCTCCACGGTGTGCTCGAGCCACACGTCCAGGAACAGCGGCCACTCACCATCCGTGCCCACCTTGATGAGCCAGGCCTTCAGGGCGTTGTACTCCTCATAGGTGACCTCGTGCTCTTCCACGATGTCGTTGGCAGCCTTGATGAGCGCACCCGCGAGCAGCGAGACGCGCTCCTTGGGGACGTCGAGCTTGGACTTCTTGCCGGAAGCGGCGAAACGCTCGGTGGCCTTGGTACCGGCTTCGACGGCGGTGCCCTGGCTCTCCTTGAGGTGTGCGGCGGAAGGGTTGTCAGTCATGGTGACCTCCACGGTTCTCGTAGCAGATGGGGACGCCCGGGGGTGATGGCAGCTGCCCCTCGCTCCGCGCTCCGGACCCGTCGATCGGACCCCTGGCCGGATGGCGACCGTGAGGCACGCAACTGCGGTCCGTGACGTCCATCTCAGATTAGTGCGGCGAATCTATATTCAACAAATATTTAATCCGGTGTTACTCATTCTATAAAGCGAAAAAATGACCCCAGGTTCAGCCTAGGGTTCCCCCTGATATGAGTGGGGTCACCCTCCATCAGTATGAGGGATACGCACCTGCTGGTTCACCTGCGGGATCGCGCCCCTCAGGCCCCTCGGTCCCGCACCCGCACCACCTCGTGGGCTGACGTCGGCGCCCAATGTTCAAGGAGTTACGCCATGACCGAGACCCTGAGCCGTTTGCACGACGTCCTCGACGGCGCCGTCGAGGACGACCGCACGGAGGGGATCATCCGCGCCAAGCGCGAGATCTTCACCGACGCCGAGATCTTCGAGCTCGAGATGAAGCACATCTTCGAGGGCAACTGGGTGTACCTGGCCCACGATACGCAGATCCCCAACGTGGGCGACTACTTCACCACGTACATCGGCCATCAGCCCATCGTGATCTCCCGGGACAAGAACGGTGAACTGCACGCCCTGATCACCGCGTGCGCCCACCGCGGTGCCATGCTGTGCCGCCGCAAGACCGACAACCGCACCACGTTCACCTGCCCGTTCCACGGCTGGACGTTCCGCAACTCCGGTGAGCTGCTCAAGGTCAAGGACTCCCGCGGCGCCGGCTACCCGGAGAACTTCAACAAGGACGGCTCCCACGACCTCACCAAGGTAGCCCGTTTCGAGAACTACAAGGGCTTCCTGTTCGGATCGCTGAACCCGGATGTCCTACCCCTCGAGGAGCACCTGGGTGACGCCACCAAAGTGATCGACTCCATCGTGGCGCAGTCCCCGGAGGGCCTCGAGGTGCTGCGTGGCGCGTCCACCTACACCTACGACGGCAACTGGAAGGTGCAGATGGAGAACGGCGCGGACGGTTACCACGTGACCGCCACGCACTGGAACTACGCCGCCACCACCTCCCGCCGTACCGCGGGTGACTCGACCAACAGCACCAAGGCCATGGACGCCGGCAAGTGGGGCAAGGCCAAGGGCGGGTTCTACTCGTTCGAGCACGGCCACCTGCTGCTGTGGCAAGAATGGGGCAACCCCCCAGGACCGCCCCCTGTGGGACCGCCGCGAGGAGCTCGTGGAGAAGTACGGCGAGGAGATGGCTAACTTCATGATCAACATCTCCCGCAACCTGTGCCTGTACCCGAACGTGTACCTCATGGACCAGTTCTCCTCCCAGATCCGTCACGTGCGCCCCATCGCCGTGGACAAGACCGAGGTCACCATCTACTGCATCGCTCCCAAGGGTGAGTCGGACAAGTCCCGCGCCCACCGGATCCGCCAGTACGAGGACTTCTTCAACGCCACCGGTATGGCCACCCCGGACGATCTCGAGGAGTTCCGCTCCTGCCAGAAGACGTACCAGGCCACCTCCGCGCCGTGGAACGACATGAGCCGCGGCATGGCCCACGAGATCAAGGGCCCGGACGAGCAGGCCACCGCGCTCGGCTTGACCAACGTCCTGGCCTCCGGTGTGCGCACCGAGGACGAGGGCCTTTACCCCGTCCAGCACAGCTACTGGAAGCAGGTCATGGACAAGGTCGTGAGCGAACTCGACGCCGAGGAAGCCGCGGCCGGGATCTATACCAAGTTCGGCATCTATTCCCGCGGCGAGCTCGCGGCCCTGTACCGGAGCAGGAATAACGGGCCCTGCTGGACCGGGAGTCGAGAGCCGGGACGACCCCGGTGTCGCCACCCGCCCACGACCGCACGCAGGATGCGGCCCGCCCACCCCGCCCCGCGCGAGGGACGGGGGCGGGCCGCCTCAGCGGGCCCGGTAGTAGGCGAGCTTGTCCTCGTCGATCACGGTGCCGACCCCGGGGACGTCCCGCACGTGGATCTTCCCGTCCACGATCCGCAGGGGCTCGGCCAACAGGTCGTCCGCCATGTCCAGGAAGTTGGACAGCTCCCCCGCGCGCTTGGACGCGTGGGAGAAGGCCGCGCCGAAGGTCACGGACGCGATGGTCCCCACCTGGGTGTCGATCTGGTTGCCCACGTAGACGTCCACGCCCAGGCCCTCCGCGAGACCCACTATCTTGGTGGCCTCGGTGAAGCCCGAGCGCGCGGTCTTGATCGCGAGCAGGTTCGCTCCCCCGCTCAGCAGCTCCTTGGCCGCCGTGCCCAGGTTCGGGGCGGACTCGTCCGCGGCAATCGGGATGGGCGAGGTGCTCACGAGGCGACGTCGGCCCATGACTTCCCGAGCGTCGTCGGGCTCCTCGAGGAACTCCATGCCGAGGTCCGCGGTGAGGCGCAGGACCTCGGAGGCCTCGTTGGCGCTCCACCCGCGGTTGGCGTCCATGTAGATCCGCGCGTCGGGACCCAGGCCCTCGCGCAGCACGCGGGCGGCCTCGACGTCGAGCGAGACGGGGTGGCGCCCCGTCTTGAGCTTGAAAGTGGTGATCCCGTAGGTCTCCCGAAACTCCAGGGCGATCTCGAGCAGCTGTTCCGCGGGCTTGAACCCCAGCATGTGGGAGACGCTCATGTGGTCGGTGTACCCGCCCAGCAACGTGGACACGGGTTGTCCGAGCAGCTGGCCAATCGCGTCCCACACGGCGATGTCCACCGCGCCCTTGGCGGTCTGGTTGTGGAAGGTGCGGTCCATGACAGTCTGCATCCGCTCACGGGCGAAGGCGTCCAGACCACTGAGCTGCGGGGAGAAGATGTCCTCGATCACCGCCACGATGGACTTCTGGGTCTCACCGTAGGTGTACGGCCGGGGCGGGGTGTCCGCGGTGCCCACGATGCCCTCGTCCGTGTGCACCCGCACGAGGACGTGGTCCGCTTCCGTCACGGAACCCGAGGCGAAGTGCAGGGGGTGCACGTAGGGGATCGAGTAGGGGATCGCCTCGATGCGGGTGATGTTCATGGTCGCCTTTCTTGAGCGGGTGGTGCTCGGGTCAGTCGTGGTCGGTGACGTCCATGACGAGGTTCAGGAAATTGCCCAGCAGGGCCGAGCGGTCGTCCCGCCGCCAGGCCACGGCCATCTCGGTCACGGGGGAATCCTCAAGGCCCGCGTAGAGCACGCCCTCGAGCTGCAGCGCCCGCACGGACTCGGGGACCACGGCGATCCCGCTGCTGGCCGCGACAAACGAGAGCATGGTGGAGGTCTCGTGGGTGACCTGCGCGATGCGCAGCTGGAAGCCCGCCCGGCGGCACATCTCGGACACGGTGCGGTACACGGCCGATCCCGGCGGGTAGGACACGAAGTTCTGCTCCTGCAGTTCGTTCGCCGCCACGGGCCGCCCGGACGCCAGGGGGCTGTCGCTGGGCATGGCCACCACGAGCTTCTCCCGGCCCACGATCCGGTACTCGATGTCCTGGGATGCCACGGGAGGGCGCAGGATCGCGGCGTCGAGCGTGTGGTCCCGCAGTCCTGCCTCCATGGCTGGCGTCAGCATCTCGCCCTGCAGGGTGAGGGAGACCCCGGGCAGCTGCTCCTTGGCGTGGCGCACGAGCCGCGGCATGACGCTGTAGGTGGCCGAGCCCGAGAAGCCCACGCGCAGCACCCCGGTGGCGCCGTTGCCCACCTGGTAGACGTCCGCCTTGAGCGTCTCCACCTCGTTGATGATCTGGCGTCCGCGGTCCAGCAGCTCCTGTCCGGCCGGGGTCAGGTCCACGCGCCGGGTCGTGCGGTCCAGCAGTTTGACGCCGAGCTGTTCCTCGAGCTGACGGATCTGTTGCGACAACGGCGGTTGCGCCATGTGCAAGCGTTTGGCGGCACGGCCGAAGTGCCGCTCCTCCGCCACTGCGATGAAGTAGTTGAGTTGTCGAAGCTCCATGGTTCTCCCCGGTCCCCGTCCGCCACCTTGATATGGAGTTTAGCCATAATCACAGGGATTAGAAATAGATATTGTCAGAATTCGACGACGCCGAAGTGCACACCGGCGGAAACCGGGATGCCCTGGAATACGCGCAGCGGGATGAGCAGGATCGCACCCCACGAACCGATGCTCGCGGAGGACGGGATCAGCCCGATCAGCGTGGAGCCGATACCCATGACGAACATGGGCAGGATGAGCATCTTCTTCCGGCCCAGTTTGTCCCCGAAGTGACCGAAGATCGCACCGCCCAGGGGCCGCGCGAGGTACCCCGCGGCGAACGTCCCGTAGGAGGCGATCACGCCGGCCACCGGGTCCAGGTCCTGGAAGAACACGTGCGGAAACACCAGCGCGGAGGCGGAGAGCAGGAAGTCGTAGTACTCGATGGTGGAGCCCAGGTAGCTGGAGAGGATCACGCGGCGCGCTTCCCTGTCCTGCGACCTGCGATCCATGGACCGCAGCTCGGTCCCCGGGGCGGTGGTTGATGACATGGTGGTTCCTCGAGATCAGGCGCGTTCGCGCAGGACGTTCTTCTGGATCTTGCCCGTGGTAGTGCGCGGCAGTTCGGCCACGACCTCCACCCGAGCGGGAAGCTTCTAGGTGGCCAGCCCCTCGCGCAGCCGGGTGAGGATCTCGTTCCCGCTCAGCTCAGGGGCGTCCTCGAACAGCACGACGAACGCGCGGCCGGTCTCGCCCAACGCCCGTCCGGCACACCGATTACGGCCGCTTCCTGGATCTCCCCGAGACCCGGCAGGGCGTTCTCCACCTCCGCGGGGTACACGTTCTCCCCGCCCGAGATGTACACGTCCTTCATGCGGTCCTTGATGTAGAGGTACCCGTCCTCGTCCTCCACGGCGATGCCCCCGGAGTCACCACGTCCGGGGTGCGGAACTGACGGTGGATGATGATGGTCCCGCCCAGCATGAATGTGGGCAGCGTCATCATGGTCAGCCCGGCAATGTGGAACAGGGGCGCCACGGCCAGGTGGTCCTCGTCCTGGCGCGGGTCCTGACCGATCAGGGTGTTGACGTACTGGTAGAAGAGGTTGTCCGGTGCGTGAGCGTGGCACCCTCGGGCCGGCCCGTGGTCCCGGACGTGTACATGATCAGGGCCAGGTCGTCCTGCTCCACCGGTTCGTCCACGAGCTCCTCGGAACCGGAGGCCAGGAACCGCTCGTACTCCTCCCCGGGTCCGCCGCCGTCCATACTCACCCAGGAGCGCACGCCGGTCAGTTCGGCCTCCAGACCCGCAGCATTCTCGCGTTGGTCCTGTCCGAAGACCACGGTGGTGGCACCGCAGTCGCCCAGAATGTACTCCACTTCCGCCTGCCGCAGCCGGGGGTTCACCAGGACTGCGGCCGCCCCGATCGATCCCGCGGCGAAGAACGTCTCCAGCAGGGCGGGGTGGTTGAACCCCATGTAGGCCAACCGGCCCCCGTGGTGCCCGCCCGTTCGGCAGGAGTTGTTCCGACCGAGCTGATCCCGGCCGATGAGGTGTCAGGAGTCCAACAGGTTGTTCTTGATGATGTCCTGCTTGACCGCTCGCCGCAGGGTCTTACCGAGCATCGTGCGGGGCAGGTCGTCCATGGCCACGATCCGGCGCGGCACCTTGTAGCGGGTGACCTTGTCGTAGCAGTGCTTGCGCAGGGCGTCCTCATCTAGGGTGACCCCGGGTTCCAGCACGACCGCCGCAACCACGGTCTCGTTGCCGTCGTCGTTGGGGATGCCCACCACGGCCGCGTCCGCGACACTGTCGTGCAGTTTCAGGGCGGTCTCCACCTCGGAGGGGGCCACGTTGAAGCCGCCGGTGATCACCACTTCCTTGATCCGGTCCACCACGCGCAGGAAGCCGTCCTGGTCCACCGTCACGATGTCACCGGTGCGCAGCCAGCCGTCCCCCGTGAACAGTTTCGCGGTCTCCTCGGGGCGCTTCCAGTAGCCCTGCGTGACCTGGGGGCCCTTGACCAGCAGCTCACCCTCCGCGTCCTCGGGAACGTCCTCACCCGTCTCCGGATCCACCATGCGCACGTCCGTGCTGGGGAAGGGGATGCCGATCGAACCCGAACGGCGGTGCTCGTTGAGGGGGTTGCACGCGACCAACGGGGAGCACTCGGTGAGGCCGTAGCCTTCAATCAGCACCCCGCCCGTGGCGTCCTCCCACGTCTCGACCAGGGGCACGGGCAAGGTCATGGCTCCGGACACCGCCACCCGGATGCCGGTGAG
The DNA here is from genome assembly GCF_040981025.1 of Kocuria sp. CPCC 205261. NCBI lineage: Bacteria > Bacillati > Actinomycetota > Actinomycetes > Micrococcales > Micrococcaceae > Kocuria > Kocuria sp. CPCC 205261. Next base: position 606,230 of record NZ_JAVKPU010000001.1, read on the forward strand.
ATCCTTCCCCTGCTCAGCGGCGGCGTCGAGCACCTTCTGGTACACGGGCGGGACGGCCGGCAGCACCGTGGGCATGCTCTTCTTCATGGCCCGCAGGATGAGGTCCGCGCGCACGGTGGGGAACAGGACGAGCTTGGCGCCCAGGGACATCGCGAACGTGACACCCAGGGTCAGCCCGAAGGCGTGGAACAGGGGCAGCACGCCGTAGACGACCCCGTCGGACGAGCTGTCCAACCAGTGCTGGCCCATCACGGCGTTGGACTCCAGGTTGCGGTGGCTCAGCATGGCGCCCTTGGGCAGGCCCGTGGTCCCGGACGTGTACTGCAGCAGGGCGATGTCCGTGGCCGCGGGCCGGGGGTGGTCCTCACGGATCGGGTCGGAGTCCACGAGGGACTTCCACGCGATGGTCCCCGGGGCCGGCTGGGTGAGCTCTCGGCGCTGCTCGGCGAGCTTCTTGAGGGGCAGGCGCAGTCCCACGCGCATCATCGTGGGCATGCTCGCGGTGATGTCCACGGCCACGACGTGCTCGACGGCCAGGTCCTTGGGCATCCCGGTGATCCTCGCGGCGACCTTGTCCCACGCGATCACCACGCGCGCACCGTGGTCCTCGAACTGGTGGCGCAGTTCCGGGGTCGTGTACAGCGGGTTGTGTTCCACCACGATGGCCCCGAGCCGCAGGGCGGCGTAGAAGGCCACGATGTGCTGGGGGCAGTTGGGCAGCACGATGGCCACGCGGTCCCCGGTCTGCACGCCCAGCAGCCGCAGTCCTTCCGCGACCCGTCGCACCTGGTCACCGAGCTGCGCGTACGTCATTCCCGCGCCGAAGAACTCGACCGCCGTCTTCGCGCCGTGGCGGGCCACCGATTTCTCGAGCATGTGCACCAGGGAGGTCTCGGGCAGCTCCAGGTCTCGGGGAACGCCGGGGTCGTAGCTCGCCGTCCACGGGCGGGTCGCCAGGAAGTCTCGGGAATTCGTCTCAGCCATGTCAGCGAGGCTACCGTCCCGCCTGTCCCGCCGTGGGACATTCGCCCGCGTCCCACGACGACGTCGCACCCGGCGCCCCGGACCCGTCCCACGGTCCCGGTCTCGATAGACTTCTGGGGACCCGCCACCGGAATCCCCGCCGAATCGAGGCCCTCCATGTCCCCCTCCACCGCTCGCGATCCTCTCGATGACGGCAACGCACCCTGGACCGAGCCGACCTCCCGGGTGAGCCCCGCCGGCGATGCCCAGGCCACGCGCCCCCTCCCCCGTCCCGGGGTCCGGCACGACGACGCCGCGGCCGGCGACACCGCCGCCCTGCCGTCGGTCTCCCCGTACGACGACGTCCGCTCCCCCGCCCGGGACACGGCACCGCGCACGGGACGCACCGGCGTCGCCTCCGGACGTCTGCACCCGCGGGACGAGCGCTCCGGCAACACGGACCCCGTGGGCGACGACCACCTCACACCCCCGAGCGAGCGGATCTCGGCCGAGGCCGCGTGGGACTCCATGCGCCCCGCGGTGCGCCCGGAGGGCTCCACCGCCGCGGCCCGACCCACGGTGGAGGAACTGCGGCGGCGGCAGCGCCAGCACTTCGGCGGTATGCAACTGATCCCCGGGGTGTTGGGACTGCTCACGGCCATCTCACTGGGTGGCCTGTTGCTCACGCTCGCCGGGCTGCTGGGACCCCAGCTGGGCCTGGACGTGACCCGGGGAGCGGGCGACACCTTGGCCCGGGCATGGCAGGCGCCGGGGGCGGCGCAGTCGTGGATCGCCGTCGCCGTCCTGGGCGTCGTGGAACTGCTCTCGATGATCGCGGGAGGGTACGTGGCCGGGCGCATGGCGCGCTTCTCAGGGGTCGCCCAGGGCATGAGCGTGTGGCTGTGGTCCCTGCTGGCGCGCGCCGTCGCCTCGGTCGTGGTGTTGCTGTGGGCCGACGCCGCCACGGCGGCCGGTCCCCGCTGGGTCGCGCAGGAGCTGATCGGGAGCGATGTGGGAATGGGTCTCATCGCGCTCGCGGGTCTCGTGCTGCTGGGACTCGCGGGCTCGATCCTGGGCGGGGTGTGGGGCATGCGCTACCACCGTAAAGTGGACGCCTGGACGGTTTCGAATGCAATAAGCTAGTAGACTTCCGTTCTGTCGAGGGTCTGGGCTGGGTCCTCACTGGGGAGTACGGAGGAACTTTCTATGCCTTCAACACTCGTCGCCGTAGTCGACGATCATGAAGTGGTCCGTGAAGGCGTGCGCCTGGTGTCCATGACATCGCTCGCGGACGTCAAGCTCGTGGGATCATCGGATTCCGTGTCCACCCTGTTGGACCAGTTGGGCCGGGACCCGGAGAATCCCGCCCTCACCGCGCAGGGCTCGAAACGCATCGAGTGCGACGTCGTCCTGCTGGACCTGTCCCTGGCGGACAAGTCACGCCCGGCGGGCAACGTGGAACGGTTGCGCAGCGCCGGGATGAAGGTGCTGATCTTCAGCATCGGCGAGAACGCCGGGTTGATCCGCGAGGCGCTGCGCGCCGGCGCCCTGGGGTTGGTGCGCAAATCGGACCCGCTCGAGCACGCCATCGAGGAGGCGCGGGCGATTGCGGACGGCAAACCCGTGATCACCAAAGAACTGGCCGCGGCCATCGACGGGGACGTCGAGTTCTCCCGCGCCGCCCTGTCCCCGCGCGAACGCGAGACCCTGCGCCTGTACGCCTCCGGGTTCGCCCAGGTGCAGGTCGCCCGCCGCATGGGGATCAAGCAGTCCGCGGTGAAGACCAACATCGACCGGATCCGTGAGAAGTACGCGCGGATCGGGCGCCCGGCCCCCACCAAGATCGACCTGCGGATCCGCGCGATCGAGGACGGTCTCGTGGACCCCGAGGACGACGTGACAAGCGCCGAGAAGAAGCTGTGATTCCCCCACCGGACACCCCGTGATCCTGCTGGGGAGGCCACCGGAGGGCCGGGCCCGCTCCTACCGGACGGTCAACACACGGTTGCGGTGGAAGCGCTTCTTCGCGACCACCGCCCCGGACGAGCTCGGGCTGAACACCTACCGCGCCCACTGGTTCGCGATGATCGGCTTCGGCGTGTTCGCCGTGACCCATCTGATCGAGGCGCTGCCCATCTTCGCGCAACAGCAGCACTCCCTCCACGGGTGGTACACGATCTTCCTGTTGGCGCTCGCGGTGCTCACCGGCCTCACCCTGTTCTACGGGTTGCGCCATTCCGTGCGCCCCTGGGTGTTCCTGGCCTACACGGCCGTGGTCTCCGCGGCCATCCTGGCCCTGCCGCTCGCGTGGACGGGTGAGCCCATGCCCCAGAACCCCTGGATCTCGGGGTTCATCATCCTGGCGGTGGGAGCGGCGGCGGTGCTGTGGAGCCCCACAGCCGCCATCCTGTACATGATCATGAACGAGGGCGTGTACGCCCTGATCTCCGCCCTGCTCATCACCGCGGAGCCCATCCCGGAGTCATGGCTCACGGCGGGACTCTCCCGCATGGTGTTCAGCCTCATGCTCGTGGTGGTCCTCACCGTCGGCAAGCACGGTGTCGAGCGCATGGACATCGCCTACGCCGAGGCCTTGTCGCAGACGCTCGCGCTGCGGCGCAGCCGTTCGGAGACCGCCGACCAGGAGCGGATCGACCGGTTGATCCACGACAACGTGATGGCCGCCCTGCTGGACGCGTCCCGCACCCGGGGTGTCCTACCCAAGCGCACGCGCCAGCTCGCCGCACGGGCCCTGGACATCCTGGCCGAGGAGTCCGACCGCTCCTCCGCGAACCACACCGTGATGGTCCACGTGCTCATGGACGAGCTCATGGAGGCCCTCGCCCCGTGGCGCGCACGTGTGCGATTCACCAACCTGCGGGCGCCCATGCGGCCCGTGGGCGAACCGCGGGTGTTCGTCCCCGCGGACGTGGCGCACGGTTTGACCCAGGCCGTGACGGAAGCGGTGTCCAACAGCGCCCGGCACTCGGGCAGTGAGTACACGACCGTGTCGATGGAGGGTGAGCTGTGCCCCGCCAGCGGGACCAATCCCGAGGGCTTCTTCCTGCGGTTCACGATCAGTGACGACGGCCGGGGCTTCAACTACCACGACGTCCCCAACCGGCGGCTCGGGGTGCGCGTGTCCATCGTGGAGAACCTTGAGTCCATCGGCGGACGAGTGTCCCTGGACACCGCACCGGGGCGTGGGACGCGTGTGACGCTGGTGTGGCCCAAGGATGTGACGGCATGAGCGGGTCCACGCGCGCGGTCTTCGCCCACCGCTACATGCGCTTCATCCTGCTGGCGGCATTCTGCGCACCCTTCGTGGCCACCGTGGGCTACCTCCAGGATTCCATCCGACCCGAGCAGTTGGCCGTGTCCGTGGTGAACTACGCGCTGGCCGGGTCCATCATCGCGCTACCCCGCTGGGACGGTTCCCAGTTCCCCCTGATCCCCACCGCGTTGACGTCCGTCCTGTTCCTGGCGGCCGCCCAGCAGGGCTACGCCGCGACCCCTGTGACGCTGCAGGCGGGACAGACCCCGTGGTTCCATCTCGGGTTTATCGCCCTGTTGTTCGGCCTGGGGATGCGACGCCGCCCCGGCTGGGCCTTCGCGGTGTGGCTCGGTGTCACGGTGTTGTCCGTGAGCCGGTGGCCCGTGGTCAACGGGGTGATCATGCCCATCGAGGCATATCACGTGGTGGGCATCGCCGTGGTGCTCGTGACGTGGATGGTCGAGCGGCAGTACGACTTCTTCATGCGGCGCAGACAGGACACCCAGCGCCTACTGGCCACCGCGCGCAGCCGCGACGAGGCCGAGAAGGGGATGCGCTACGCCTCCAACCGGCGGGTGGACGAGGTCCGCCGGTTGGCCGGTGGGCTGCTGGAGCAGATCGCCAAGGATTCCTCCGAGGTGACCGACTACGACGTCCAGCAGTTCCGCCTCACCGAGGCCCAACTGCGGGACAGCATCCGCGGTCGCTCCATCGCGACGCCCTACATCCTGGAGCTCACCCGCGCGGCACGTGCCCGGGGGATCACCGTGGACATCCTGGACGAGCGCGGCAGTGCTCCGTCGCCCGAGGTTCTGGAAGCCACCACACAGCAGCTCTCGGCGATCCTCGCGGACGCCCGCTCCGGCGCCGTGACCGTGCGGGCCCTGCCCCCGGGTGACCCCACCGCGGTGTTCATCGTCCACGACTCCCAGGACCCGGACGCCGATCCCGTGGCCGTGGAGATCGCAGACGGCACGGGGGCCGTTTCCGTTTTCTGAGTCCGGATGCCTCGAGCGTGCATTCCGCATGACGACGCCACGGCGCTGCGTCTCCCGGTCAGGCCACGCAGAAGCTGATGCTGGGAATGGCGAGGAACTCCCACCCGCCCGCGACCGGCGCCGCATAGGTGAAGGTCAGAGACGAGAACCGCGATGTCGTATTCGTGCTCATGACGTTCCGTACCGTTTTCGTCTGTGAACTCACGTACTCCGCCGAACGAAAAAAGGTGGCCCCCGCAGCACCCCTCGTCGCGTTGGCGGACGTCAAGTCCCCCGTCATGACCCAGGGTTGATCGATCGTCACGGTGTCTGTGTACTGGTATGCGCCACTCGACAGGGTGCTGTTTAACCGGGTGATGTCCAGGATGGTGATACTCGCCGACGTCAGTGGGACCGGGAATTCAAACGTCACCCTGGTGGTCGTGTTGTACCCGATGTTCAGCACGAGCCCGGGAGATGCCTGGGTGAGCCCGGAGATGGGATAAGGGGCTGTGCTCGTCGGGTAGCCGTTCTGCTCGCCTTGGTAATCCATCTTGCCGTTGAACCTTGAACTGTACATCCCGGTTGACGGGCCGACACTGCGCGGATTCACCGCCCCAGCTTTGCCGCCACGGACAACTCTCGTGGTGACTGCGGCGGACGGCGCGTTCACCTGCGAGATGGCTGTGCCCGTCAGCCCGTTCGCGTCCGTACCCACCGCGAATTGGGAAAAGCTGTAGTTGTAGCACCCCCCCCCCGCACCGGCCGGACCCCGCCATGGACCGGCCCCGCCCACCATGTACCCGCCTCATCCACGACGGTCCCGCCCCGCGGCAATCGCCCTGCACAGCGCGCCCGCCGGGCGGGTTCACACGCCGGTGATACCCGGGGGCCCGCGAGCGCGGATCACAGTACACCACCCGCCCTAGCGTGCTGCCATGACGACTTCATCGGAGACCACCTCGGCAGATGCCCAGGACACCTCACATTCCACGCCCCACACCGCCTTCCGGGTGGTGCACTGCGGGGACGGGTTGCGGCGCTGCCCGTGGGCCGTGAGCACACCCGGGGCGCTCGCGGATCACGATCACGACTGGGGGACGGCCCCCTCGAGCGCGGACGAGTACTTCGCCACGCTCACCCTGGAACTCGTGGACTCGGGGCTGGCCCGGTGGTCGCAGTCCGCGCGCCACGGTTCGTGGTACCTCCACATGGCCGATCTCGAACCCGCCCGCGTGTCCCTGTTCGACGAGGACGACGTGGACGACCTCCTCGTCAACGCCGAACTCATCCGCAACCGCGCCAAGATCGAGGCCGTGATCCACAACGCGGAGGTGTGCCGGGACTGGGACATGGACCGGTGGCTCGCGCTGCTCGAGGAGGCCGGGGTGCCCTTCCCGGGTGACGCCCCGGAAGCGGCGCCGGACAACGCGCTGGAACTCCCGGACAGTTCCACGGAGTCCCGCCGACTGTCCCAGGTGCTGCGATCCCACGGCATCGTGCTGGTGGGCCCGGTCACCGCCTACCGGTGGTTGCAGCGCATCGGCCGGGCACCGGGCCACCTCGCCGGGTGCTTCCGCACGGAGCCGGGCGACGGCGGCTGAGCATCAGTCAAGCAGCAGAGCGGGTTCCTCGAGGATGCGGGCCACGTCCGCCATGAACCGCGCGGAGAGGTCACCGTCCACCACGCGGTGATCGAAGGAACCCCCCAGGGTCGTGATCCACCGCGGGATGACGTCCCCGTCCACGACCCACGGCTTCTGCTTGATGGTCCCGAAGGCCACGATGGCGGCTTCACCGGGGTTGATGATGGGGGTTCCCGTGTCGATGCCCAGCGCACCGATGTTCGTGATGGACAGCGTCCCACCCTGCATGTCCCCCGGCTGGGTGCGCCCGGCGCGCGCGGTCTGCGTCAGCTCGTGCAGCGCGATCGCCAGCTCCCGGAGGCTGAGGTCCTGCGCGTCCTTGATGTTGGGAACCAGCAGACCCCGGGGCGTGGCCGCGGCGATGCCCAGGTTCATGTAGCGCTTGATGATGATCTCGGTGTCGGTCCACGTGGCGTTGACCTGCGGGTTGCGGGCGGCCGCCCAGATCACGGCCTTGGCCAGGATCAACAGCGGCGTGACCTTCACACCCTCGAAGTGCGGGGACTGCTTGAGCCGCTTGACGAACTCCATGGTCCGTGAGGCGTCCACCTCCACGAAGATCGACACGTGGGGCGCGCTGAAGGCGGACTTGACCATGTTCTGGGCGGTGGCCTTGCGCACGCCCTTGACGCGGATGCGTTCCTCCCGCGCGTTGGCCGGCTGGCCGGTGTGGGTCCAGAACGTGTCCGGGCCGTCCTCCACCTCGCGCAGGTGTGCCGCGTAGGCGAGCAGGTCGCGTTTGGTGACCTGGCCGCCGTCGCCGGTGGCCTGCACGTCCGCGAGATCGATGCCCATCTCCTTGGCCGCCTTGCGCACCGGGGGCTTGGCCAGGTTCGGACGGCGCGGGATCGACGCCGAGGCGGGCCCCTGTTCGGCACCCTCGTCCCGAGACTTCAACCAGGACTCCCCGCGGTCCCGGATCTTCCCGGCCTTCTCCGCGAGGTCCACGGCGGCACTTCCCAGTCCCGTGCGGGACAACCGGTCCGCCCAACCGTGCTTGCGCTCGTCGGCCGGCCCCGCGGCGGCGTCGGCGCGGGAGGTCGAGGCGCTCAGACCCTGGGGCGCCTCGGCGTCCGTGCGCATGCCCACGCGGGTACGACGCCGCCGACGCACCGGGTCCGCCTTGGGCCCCGAGCCCACGAGGGCCTTGCCCTGGGCGGAGTCCATGCTGCGCCCCGAACCGGACGTCGCGTCCTCACCGGTCGACGCGGCGGTGTCGGGCGCGGGGGCGTCGGCCAGACCGTCCTCCGGGGCGGAACCCGTGTAGCCGGGGTCAGTGGCACCGGCGGGAGCGTCGTCGGCAGAGCTCACGGAGATGATGGGCGTGCCCACCTCCACGGTGTCCCCCTCCGCGACGAGGATCTCCTGGACCGTGCCCTCGAACGGCGAGGGCAGCTCCACCACGGACTTGGCGGTCTCGATCTCCACGAGCACCTGGTTGACGGACACGGTGTCCCCCTCGGACACCTTCCAGGCCACGATGTCGGCCTCGGTCAGACCCTCACCCACGTCGGGCAGTGTGAATACCTGGGACATGACTTCTCCCTCCGGGCCACCGTGTCCGCGCCGGATCACGGTGGGGTGGATGCTCTAGTAGGCGAAGGACCGGTCGAGTGCTTCGAGCACCCGGTCCAGATCCGGGACGTAGTTCTCCTCCACGGCTGCGGGAGGATAGGGCAGGTGGTAGGCGCCCACGCGCAGCACGGGAGCCTCAAGCGAGTAGAACGCACGCTCGGTGACGCGCGCGGCGATCTCCCCGCCCAGACCACCGAACGTGGGGGCCTCGTGGGCGATCACCAGGCGACCCGTCTTGCGCACGGACGCCGTGACGGTGTCGAAGTCGATGGGTGACAGGCTGCGCAGGTCGATGACCTCCACGCTGCGCCCGTCCTCCCGGGCGGCCTCGGCGGCGGCGAGCGCCACGGGCACGAGCGGTCCCCACGCCACGATCGTGGCTTCCTCACCCTCGCGGATCACGGAGGCCTTGAACGGGTCCCCCGGGGAAGTCTTCTCGTCCACCTCGCCCTTGAGCCAGTACCGGCGCTTGGGTTCGAAGATGATGACGGGGTCGTCGCACGCGATGGCCTGCTGCGACATCCAGTAGGCGTCCTGCGCGTTCGACGGCGCGAGCAAGCGCAGTCCCGCCGTGTGGGCGAACAGCGCCTCCGGGGATTCCGAGTGGTGTTCCACGGAGCCGATCACACCTCCGTACGGGATGCGGATCGTCACAGGAACCGTGAGCTGCCCGTCCGAGCGGGCGTGGATCTTGGCCAGCTGGGTCGTGATCTGGTTGAACGCCGGGAACGTGAACCCGTCGAATTGGATCTCGCACACGGGCCGGTACCCGCGTTCGGCGAGGCCCACCGCGGTGCCCACGATCCCCGCCTCACCGAGGGGTGTGTCCAGCACGCGGTGCGCACCGAACCTGGACTTTAGCCCCTCGGTCACGCGGTACACGCCGCCCAGGGAGCCGATGTCTTCCCCCATGAGCATGACCTTGGGGTTCTCCTCCATGGCCCGTGCGAGCCCGGCATTGATGGCCTTGGCCACGGTCAGCTGTGTCACGCGCAGGCTCCTCGGGTGTCGTGGTCGTCCATCTCGTCCTGGGGTGCGAAGCCCGCCTGGTAGTCCAGGTATTCGGCGCGTTCGGCATCCACCAGTGAATGCTGCTCGGCGTACGCCTTGGCGAAGGAGTCCTCGAACCGGGGCGGGGTCATGGCCAGGACGTCCGCGCGCATGCGCTGCGCGATCTCGTCGTTCTCGCGCGCCACGGTCTCGAAGAACTCCTCCTCGACCCCGTGGGCGTCCCGCAAGTGGGCCCGCAGCCGGTCCACGGGATCCAGGTGACCCCACTGCTCTTCCTCGTCCCGTTCGCGGTACTTGGTGGGATCGTCCGCCGTGGTGTGGGCCCCCATGCGGTAGGTCTCCGCCTCGATCAGCACCGGCCCCTCTCCCGCGCGGATCTTCTCGAGCGCGTACCGCGTGGCCGCGACGACGCCCAGGATGTCGTTGCCGTCCACACGCAACCCCTCGAAGCCGTAACCGGCCGCGCGCGTGGCCAGGGGCACGCGGGACTGGGTCGCGAACGGGACCGAGATGGCCCACTGGTTGTTCTGGATGAAGAACAGCACGGGGGCGTCGTAGGACGCCGCGAAGACCATGGACTCGTGGATCTCACCCTCGGTGCTCGCACCGTCCCCGAAGTACGCGATGACGGCCTCCGGGGCGGTTTCCGGCGGAGTGCCCGCATCCTGGGCGGCCTTGCGGTCCAGGGCGGTTCCCATGGCGTAACCCACCGCATGCGGGACCTGGGAGGCGAGCACCATGGTGTAGAGGTTTAGGTTGTGTTTCTCCGGGTCCCAGCCCCCGGCCGTGATGCCGCGGAACAACCGCATCAGATTGGACGGCGCCACACCGCGTTCTAAGGCCACGGCGTGTTCGCGGTAGGACGGGAAGATCCGGTCGGTGGGCAGCGTGGGCCACACAGAACCGACCTGGGCGGCCTCCTGACCCCGCAGGGGCACCCACAGCACGAGCTGGCCCTGACGCTGCAGCGAGGTACCCTCCTCGTCCACGCGCCGCGCCCCGGTCATGGAACGGTAGAGGTGCTGCAACTGTTCGACCGTGACGTCCGCGACGTACGGGGACAACAGGGCATCGTCCGCGATCGCCCCCTGTTCGTCCAGGATCTGGTGACGCGGGAGCGTGCTGGGCACGGCGCCTGCGTGGGTGCGTGATGCCATGGGTGGTGTCGGTCCTTCCGCTGTCCTCGCCTGCCGTCTCGCCACCGTCACGGCGATCCGGGCGTGCGCGGGGTTCTCGGTACTCGTAACGGTCTCAGGGCTGCCCAGGCAGGGGCATGGTGCTGGGGTGCGGGAACGCGGCGCACAGTTCCAGGAACCGGGTGTTCGCCTCGGGCTCCCCGAAACTCACGCGCACCCCTTCCGCACCGAAACGCCGCACGGACAGGGCGTGCTGATCGCACAGCTGGGAGAACGCTTCGCCGTGCTCCCCGAGGGGCAGCCACACGAAGTTCGCCTGGGTGGGCGGGTACTGCCACCCCAGGTCGTCGAGTCCGCGCAGCACGCGCTCCCGTTCGTCCACGACCCGCTGGACCCGTTCCTCGACCTGGTCGATGTTCGTGAGGGACGCGATCGCAGCGAGCTGGGCCACCTCCGTGACACTGAACGCCGGCGCGCTCTGGCGCAGGTACTGCGTGACCTCCTGCTGGGCCACGGTGTAACCCACCCGCAGCCCGGCCAGACCGTGGGCCTTGGAGAACGTGCGCAGGGAGACCACATTGGGGTGATCACGGTAGAGCTCGATGCCGTCGGCCAGGCCCTCGGCGCGCTGGAACTCCCAGTACGCCTCGTCCACGACGACCACCACGTGGGACGGGACCCGCTTCAGGAACTCGCGCACGGCGTCGTCGCGCAGGCTGGGGCCCGTGGGGTTGTTGGGGGTGCACAGCAGGATGACCCGCGTGCGGTCGGTGACGGCGCGGGCCATCGCGTCGAGATCGTGCGAGCCGTCCGGGAGGTTGGGCACCTGCACGCCGAGCGCGCCGGCCAGACCCACCGAGATCGGATACGCCTCGAACGAGCGCCACGCGTGGATCACCTCGTCCGGGCGACCGTCCTCCCCGGAACCGGCGAAGGCCGCGAGCAGTTGGTTGAGTGCGCCCAGGCTGCCCGCACCGGCCACGACGTCCTGCGCGGGGACGTCCAGGTACTGCGCCAGGGCCTCACGCAGGGCGCTCGCGGCGGGATCCGGATAGCGGTTGTAGGCGTCGAAGGACGCGAGCGCCTCCCGGACAGCCGGAACGGGACCGAAGGGGTTCTCGTTGGATGCCAACTTGTAGGCCACGAGACCGGGGATCTCGGCGGCCGACTTGCCCGCGGCGTACGCGGGGAGCTTGCCGAGTACCGCCCGCGGCGTAACGCGCGTGGTCCGCTGCGGTAACCCCTGCGATCCGAAAGCGGGCGTGGAAGTTTCCATAGCTGCCATGCTAACGCCAGGGACCGCCCCACTTCGTCGGTGCGTCAGTGTTCCTCCCGTCCCTGGTAGACGTACGTTTCGGTGCGCGTCCCGGGCCCATGGGGCACCGCGTCCGCGAGCCGCTGCTCGTGGGCCACCACGACCGGGTGCCGCGAATCGGTGATCCCCTGGGCGCCCACCGTGTACACGTACATCTCATGCGCCCCGATCCCCCTGAACCCCTGCTTCAGGGTCAGCGCATCCTGATAGGGGGTGTTCACGCGCACCGTGGATCGGTGGTCGGCGTCCGGGTTGGGCACGCCGTCCAGGGTGGGCACGACGTCGTCCACGTGTTCCACCGCCATCACGGACGTGCCCTCGGGGATCTCGAAGTCCCCCACGGGCGAACCGAACGTGGTGACCGCGGCGACGTCATAACGCTCACGGAACGCACGGTTGGCAGCCAGCCCCGCGGCGTCGATCCCGCCCAGGCTGTGGCCCGTGAGCACCACGGTGTCCCCGGAGCGGATGCCCGCGTCCTGCAGCGCCTGCACGGCCATGCGCTGCGCCTGGGGCAGCTCGGTGAGTGCGGCGTCCGGTTGCGCCGTGATGCCCTGCCCGATCCCCTTCAGATCATGCACGCCGGGACTGTCCTCCCACTTTTCAGTCCCGGTCAGCACCACGGAGTACGCCGTCCTCCCGTTCCCGTCCGTGGCCTTCTGCACCATGACCGTGCTGTTCTCGACCTGCGCCCCGTCCGGGCCCACGCCCGAGACGATGTTCTTGGCGTCCTTGAGCGCCGCGGCGGTCCCCGCGATCGTGGTGGGCACGGCTCCCGCGTGCCGCACCCCGGCCGGAAGCGGTCGCTCGGGCATGCCCGTCATGTGGTGGCGGGCCGCGTTCGCGGCGGTCACCCCGGTGAACACCTCCCGGCGTGCCTCGCGTAACGCGCGCGGGGCGAGCACCGGTCGTAGGGCAGCCGACACACCGCGGTCGAAGGCCTCTGCCGGGGTCAACCGGCGCCCCTTGCGATACGGCGTGTACCACGCGACGCCCGCCAGAGAAGCCGACAGCACGGCGGCCGAGGCGGGCGCGAGCATGGCACCGAGTACCCCGGGTTCCTCCCCCGCTGCATCCCTCCACGGGTCGCCCGCGCCCCCGGTGGTCTTCTCGGACCTGCCGTGCGCGGTGAGCAACCCCACGGCCAGCGCTCGCGCGTGCTGGCCCAGCGTTAAGGGCCTCGGCGCCGACGACGCCGCACCGCCGGTTCTCCCGTCCGGCTTCGCCGCGACGACGCCGGGCCCTGGTGCGTCCGCACCGGCTCCCGGGGTGCCTGCACCGGCTCCCGGAACGGTGTGGGACCCGGAGGCACTCCCGCCGGGCACGACGGGGTACTGAAGCAGCCCATCCATGAGATCGTCCAGGCCAGGCCCGCGGATGAGGGCGTCGGTCCCGCGCGGACCACCTCCCCGGATGAGGAGTCCGTACTGCCACGGCTGGACCCGCTCGAGGAACTCGTGCGGTGAGTCGATCCCCGCGCGAGCCAGTGCGACGTCCAGGTCTTCCAGGGTCCGACCGCCATCCCGGGCCAGAGGGCGGGTCACACCGTACAGGGGCAAACCCCACACCCGCCCCGCCAGGAGGGACGTCAATGCCCTCTCCACGGTCTCGTAGTTCTGCCGCGCGAGAACCAGTCGCGCGGCAGAGGCCTCCAGTGCGGCGATCTGCGCGAGCAGGTCGCGGCTCACGAGATCGGCGAGCGCCCCCGCACCCGCCAGGGACGGCTGCCCCGTGAGGGACCACAGGTGCAGTTCGGCGGTGACCGGGACGAGCCCGGCGAGGACGCCGCCCACGGTCTCGACCACCGCGGTGAGCGAGCCCTCGATCCCCGAGATGACGTCCGTGTCCACCATGACCGCGGTGCCGCCCGGGACGCCACCCGAGACCTCCATGCTGGTTCTCGCGCCCTCGACGGCGGCTGCGACCCGTTCCGGGTCCGCGTGGCCGTCCGGCGTGGGGCGTTCCCCGGAACCAGGGGTGAACAGTTCGCTCTGGAGGTCCTCGGCCCGCCCGTGGACCTCGGTCACGCCGTGTTCCATGCTCACGGCAGTGTCCCGCGGAGACGAGGCGGCCGCATCATCCGCAACCGGCACGGCGGCGGGGCCACCTCCCGCCACCGGCACGGCCGACCTCCCGGCCTGTTCCTCACCCGCGGCCGGCACAGCTGCGTCCTCCGAAGATCCGGTGCTCGAGCCCAGCACCGTCCGCGCCGCCGCGGTCACGGCGACCCGCCCCACGACGCGCTCGCAGCGTGACCCGCCGCGAGTCCCACGCCCAGCACCGTGCTCAGTGCCGCGGCCATGGGAGCTCCCATCTGGGCGATGCTCTCGACAGCCGCGACCCGTTCCGCGAGCGCGGCCGCCCCCGTCCGCACGAGCTGAGCAGTTTCACGACAGCGGTGCGAAACGTCTCGCAGTTCCTGCTCGTGGCGATCGGCGCGGGCCCGGAAGGACCTGGCACCCGGGCCCTCCCACGCACCGTGGGTCTCCGCGAGGGACGCGATCCGGGAGGCGAGCCCCGCGAGGTGCTCCGCGGCGTCGTCGTAATGACGTGCCACGAGGCAGAGCCGTTCGTGGACCAGCGCCGAGACCGCCGATGGGGACGTTCCCGGGAACACCGGGCTCGCGAGTTGTGACATGACCGGTTCCTTCCCGCGCCCCACCACGCGGGCGCCACGCGACCAGGCTAGGGAACGGCGATCCTGTGCTCGGGCGGCCCCGGAAGCATGTGTATCCACGCCCTGCTCGGCCATCCCGAGGACCGCGGTGCAGGACGTTCACCGCGGCGAGGGGCGCCCCGGCGCGTGAAAGAATGAGGGCCATGTCGAACACCGCGCAGACCCTCCCCTCCGGACGTGTGGCCCTGAGCCAGCAGTCACCCGCCATCGCGCTGGGACCGCTGGACGGCCGTTACCGCCCCCAGACCGCCGTGCTGGTGGACTACCTCTCGGAAGCTGCGCTGAACCGCGAACGGGTGCACGTGGAGGTCGAGTGGTTCATCCACCTGTGCGAGCAGCGAGCGCTCACGGGTCTGGAACCCCTCTCGGATGAACAAAAGAGCGGTCTGCGCGCAATCGTCGCGGACTTCGACGCCGCGTCGGTCGCGGAACTGGCTGAGATCGAGGCCGTCACGGTGCACGACGTCAAGGCGGTGGAGTACTACATCGGGCGCAGGCTGCCGGGGCTTGGCCTCGAGCACCTGACGCCGCTCGTGCACTTCGCGTGCACGTCCGAGGACATCAACAACCTCTCCTACGCGCTCGGCATCCGCGATGCGATCAACCACGTGTGGTTGCCCGCGGCGCGCGAACTGGTCGCGGCGGTGGCCACGATGGCGCGGAACGCGAAGGCCACCCCCATGCTGTCTCACACCCACGGCCAGCCGGCCACGCCCACGACCCTGGGCAAGGAACTCGCAGTGTTCGCGCACCGCCTGGGCCGCCAGGTGCAGCGCGTGGCGGACACCGAGTTCCTGGGCAAGCTCAACGGCGCCACCGGGACGTTCGCAGCGCACACCGCCGCGGCCCCGAACACGGACTGGCCCGAGACCTCCCGGTCCTTCGTGAGCCACCTGGGGCTCACGTGGAACCCGCTGACCACCCAGATCGAGTCCCACGACTGGCAGGCCGAGCTGTACGCGGACATGGCCCGGTTCAACCGGATCCTGCACAACCTCTGCACGGACGTGTGGTCCTACATCTCGATCGGTTACTTCCACCAGATCCCGGTGGAGGGTGCCACGGGCTCCTCAACCATGCCGCACAAGGTCAACCCCATCCGCTTCGAGAACGCGGAGGCCAACGCGGAGATCTCGTGTTCGCTGCTGGACACGCTCGCCGCAACCCTCGTAACCTCGCGGTGGCAGCGGGACCTCACGGACTCCTCGTCCCAGCGCAACATCGGGGTGGCGTTCGGTCACTCGTTGCTGGCGGTGTCCAACGTGCTCAAGGGCCTCGACCGCCTGGACGTGGCGCAGGAGGTGCTCGCCGAGGACTTGGACCAGAACTGGGAGGTCCTGGGCGAGGCCGTGCAGACCGCCATGCGTGCCGAGGCCATTGCGGGCCGCGAGGGCATGGACAACCCCTACGAGCGGCTCAAAGAACTCACCCGCGGCCACCGCGTGGACGCCGACCGGATGCGCGAGTTCATCGCGGGCCTCGGCCTCTCCGAGGACACCGCCCGGCGCTTGAGCGAGCTGGGCCCCGGGCAGTACACGGGCCTGGCCGAGCAGCTCGTGGACCGTTACCTGGACTGAGCCGCCGGTCCCGGCCCGACGCCGCCCGGTCCCGCCCCCGGAGCGGCTCCGGGCAGGGCTGAGGCAGCACCAGACACCTGTGTCCCGGAACAGCACGCTCCACGCGTGATCACGTGCTGTTCTGGGACACAGATGTATTCGGGGGCCCGGCGGAACTCACGAGCGCCACCGGGCACCGCATGACCGCGCCCGGGGTTGTGCGCCCTACTTGCGCTTCTTCCGGCCCTTCGCGTCGGACTCCAGTTCCTTCCGATCACCGTCGGGGGAACCGTCCTCGAACTTCTCCGCGCGCTCACCCAGGGCAAGGTTGGGCGGGAACTCGTCCGGGAAATCCCCGAAGGCCTCGCGTGAGGCCTTGATGACCTGGCGGGCCATGGCCAGGTTGGCGCCGCCCCCCACCACGGCGCCCAGACCGAACGGCAGCGCGCGGCCCAGCACCGCGCCGGACTGGCGGGCCAGGAACCGCTTGACGAACATGTTGCGGATCGAGCGGCCCACGTCGAAGCGCTGGGAGCTGTCCGGGGACTTGCCGAGCATCAGGCCCCACTTGCTCGTGAGGCTCTTGCTCGCGGACGAGCTGGACAGCAACTGGCCCATGAGCGCGCTCCCGTCCTCGCCGAGCATGAGCGCCATGATCATGGTCCGGTTCTGCTGCTCGTCCTTGGGCTCCACCCCGTGCAGTTCGGCCATGGCCTGCGCGTACAGGGCCGTAGCCTCCAGGTAGCCCGCCACGGCGGCGGAAGACAGCCCGAGGGACGCGATGGTGCCGATCCCGGGGACCGCCGCGGTGGCACCTACGGCGCCGCCGCCCACGGTCACGGAGCGCAGGTAGAGCTTCTCGGCGCGCTTGGCGATCTGGGCGGGCGTCTCCTTGGGGTGCTGCGCACGCTCCCGCTTGAGCGCCTTGACCACCCACGGCTGCTGGATGCGCAGCACATGGTCCAGGAACTTGTTGACACCGGGCTTGGGTTTGCCGTTCTCGTCGAACGCCTTGTTCAGGGGGTTCAAGTCCATTAACGACCACTCCTCGAAACGGGTTGGGGGTGTTCGGCGGGTACCGCCGAACACATCAGCACTACTATTCCACAGCGCGCAGCGCTTTCGGCGTGCCCGACCCCCGGCGCCTATCATGCGCGCGGCCGACGACGCCGCCACGGCCCCGTCCCACGCGCGGCTCACACCGGAGTCCTGCCACCGCATGGCCGCGAGCAACATCATGGGCAGCTGCTCGAAACCGCCCACCGTCTCGATCTTCAGTGTCACGTCCTTGGACGTGGCATCGAACTCGGACAGCTGTTCCAGCAGATCCGCGACATCGTCCGCGCTGCGCACGAAGGACATGTTCACGATGTCCGCGTGCCGCGCCACGAAGCGCAGATCAACGGCAGGTGAACTCCGCCCGCGGGTCAGTGCGTGCTGAAGTCGGTGAACGCCCCCGTGGGCGGGCCGAAGTGCTCGTCCACGGTGATCACCGCACCGGGGGTATCCCGGGAGATGAGCGCCTGCAGCAGCTCACCCACGGCCCAGCGCGGACCCTCGACCACGACAGTCACGGTGCCGTCCGGGTTGTTGGTGGCACTTCCTACGAGTCCCAGTTTCTCGGCCTGACGCCAGCACCAGTAGCGGAACCCCACGCCCTGCACGGTCCCGTGCACCACGGCGGTGAGGGCGATGGTCCCGTTCAGGTCCAGCTTGTCCTGATTGCGGCCGGCTGACGCGGCGGGATGAATCGACGGCATCTCCATGCCCCCAGCCTAGAAGACCCCAGCCTGGAAGACCCCGGTCGCAGCCACCCGGCAGACAGGGCCCGCAGGTCGGGAGCGGCTATCAGGACCGGGCACCGGGGCCGGCTGTCGGGCCGAGCTGCCGGAGCCCGAACCATCAGGGCCTGATTCGCGGGGCCCGATCTGCCGCGACCGGGCGTGAAAAATCGCCCGGCCCACGCGGACCCCGGTGGGGCCCGCCACGGACCGGGCGATCACGACTGACAAAGGCTGCAGGTCAGCCCAGGTTCTCGAGCGCCTGTGCGATCGGGGTGTCACCGTCGGAGAACTCGATGAACTTCCCGGCGGTACCCCGCGGATCGGCGAGCACCCGGGCGGCCACGAGGGCCACGTTGCCGCGTGCCGTCTTCTTCTCGTCGTCGCTGCCGGCGCGGCCCAGCGTGATCTCCCCCGAGGGGTCGTCGTCGGTGAGCGCCCCGGGACCCAGGATGGTCCATTCGAGGGAGCTCGCGCGCAGGTGGTCGTCCGCGTCCGCCTTGGACTGCGCGTAGGCGTAGAAGTCGTTGTCCTCGGGGACCCCGTGGTCCTGACCTGCGCCCATGTAGGACACCATGACGTAGTGCGTGACGCCGGCGGCCTGTGCGGCGTCCATGGAACGGATCGCGGCGTCCCGGTCCACGGCGTACGTGCGCTCGGGGTCGCCCCCGCCCGCGCCCGCGGACCACACGACGGCGTCCTGGCCGGAGAACAGCTCCGTCATGGCCTCAACGTCCAACTCCTGGACGTCCGCGACGACCGGTGTTGCCCCGGTGTTCTCCACGTCCTGGCTCTGCTCCCGCTTGCGGATCACCGCGTTGACGGTGTCCCCCTGCGTGGACAGCAATCGGCTCAGCTGCAGCGCCACCTTGCCGTGGCCACCGATGATCGTGATCTCGGACATTGCGGGTCCTTCCTGTCGGAACGGGTGTCGCGGGGACAGCGCGTGCCCCCGACATCCAGTACAGCATGCGTCAGCGGCGGATTATTCCGAACCCCCGGGGCCCACCCGGTCCCCCTGCCGCCGCGCGATATGGGGGTCCGCCGCGCCCGGCGGGGCCGGAACGCCTCGGCCTCACGGGCCCGTCACACCCTGCGGGACCTCAGTTCTCGAGGCCGCCGTTGGCGAGGCTCGCGTTGAGCACCCGGGCGAGGGTCGACAGGTCTGCGTCCTGCTGTTCGGCGAGTGCGTCCGCGAGCACGCCCAGTAGGCCGTGGACCACGAACCGGTCCCGGATCTCGACGACGCCGCGGTCCTCCCCGCTCTTGCGATCCTCCCGGAGGCTGCGCAGACCCGTCATGGCGTGTTCCGCGACCGCCCCACGTGCCAGGGAGGGACCGGGCCCGCACAGCATGGCCCGGTAGAACTCCTGGTGCTCGTCCAGGTGCGCCACGAGCGGGGGCAGGACCAGGTCCAGCGGACTGGCCTCGCGGTTCTGCAGGGCGCTCGGGTCCAGGGGGAGGCGGGCCAGCAAAGATTGCGTGGCGCCGAGCAGCACCTGGTCCCGCGAGCCGAAGTTCTCGTACACGGCCTTGCGGCTGACCCCCGCGGCCTGCGCGATCTCGGTCATCCCCACCTGGGAGCCCCGGCGCGCGACCAGTTCGACGGCGGCTTCCACCACGGCCGCACGGGTGCGTTCGATCCGCCGGTCCATGTGCGCTCCAATGTCAGGGTCGTAGAAAGGGTGCCCATCCATTGAACGCTCAAACAGGAAATTACGCGACAACCTAAAGGGTGAGACCCGAAACCCTCAGCGCGCGGGCGTAACCGCCTCCACGAGGAACACGCGCCCGTCCCCGCTTAGGGTCACCGTGCTCGGGGTCTCCAGGCAGATTAGGGACTCGCCCGACGTCGCTCGCGCACCCTCCGCGTCCGCGTCACCAGCAGAGCGCGCGGAGACCTCCACGTCCCCCTCGGTCACGAGCACCATGCACACCCCCGCGAGCTCCCGGGTGACGGGGCGCTGCGGGCTCACGCGCACCGCGGCCAGGGAGAGGGCGGGGTCCCACAGCGTGTACCGCACCACGCCGTCCTCGGCCTCGCGCGGTTCCAGGACGCTCACGGGTTGCTGGGCGGTGGCCATGACCCTCAGCAGTTCCGGGACGTCCACGTGCTTGGCGGTCAGACCAGCGCGCAGCACGTTGTCCGAGCACCCCATGATCTCCACCGCGGTGCCGCTGAGGTACGCGTGCACCTGTCGGTCCGGGGTGAACAGGGCCTGGCCGGGGGCCAGGTGCACCATGTTCATACACAGGGCCACGAGCAGACCCCGGTCACCCGGGTAGTGGTGGGTCAACAACCGGATCAGGTGCGTCGCGCGTTCCACGGGATCCGCCTCCGCGGACAACCGGGGTTTGTCCGCGTCCTCGCCGCGGGGCGAGGTGGCCGGGGTGGTATCCGCAGCGGTAACGCACGCGCGCACGGCGGCGGCAGCGGCGTCGTCGGCGAGCTCGAGCGCGTACTGCACGGGACACTCGGACGCCGCGGCGTCCGCGAGCCACGGGAGGTTTAGTTCCCGGGAGAGACGCTTCAGGTCGGCCCGATCCTGCTGACCCGCGAGCAACCACATGGGTGACAGCGCCACGACCGTCTCCGGTTTGGCGCGCTCGTCCTTGTAATTACGGTGCGCGGAGTCCCGCGCGACGCCCGCGGCGTTCTCCCGCGCGAACCCCTCACGGGCCTGTTCCTCGGACGGGTGCACCTGGATGGACAGCGGCGCCGCGATCGCGAGGATCTTCAGGAGGAACGGCAGGTCGGGGGCCACTTCGTCCAGGCCGCGTTGGACCCCGTCGAGGGTCACCCGGGACGGAGCGCTCGCGTGGGCACCCATCCACAGCTCGGCCTCGGGTTCCTCGGTGGGTGCGGAGCGCCCCTGCATGCCGGCGAGGACCGATCGCGATCCCCACGCGTAGTGCTGGATCGGATTGGTCATCCTCAAGAACTCGGCCATGTCGAACATGTAACCACAGCGCCCCGGAAAACGCCGGACTACCGGGGTTCACCGATCCCGCTCACGTAGAATCGGGACGGTGACCACAGATCTTTCCTCATCATTCAAGGCGTACGACGTCCGCGGCATCGTGGGCGAGAGCATCACCGCGGACAGCGTGCGCGCCACCGGTGCCGCGTTCGTGGACGTCCTGGGCCTGGCCGGCTCCGGGGTGGTCGTGGGTGGCGACATGCGCCCCTCTTCCCCCGAGTTCGTGGAGGCGTTCGCGGCCGGCGCCACTCGCCGCGGTGCGGACGTCACGGTGATCGGCAGCATCTCCACGGACGAGCTGTACTTCGCGTGCGGCACCCTGGACAGCGCCGGCGTCACCTTCACCGCGAGCCACAACCCGGCCGAGTACAACGGCATCAAGATGGCCAAGGCCGGAGCCGTCCCCGTCTCCTCGGACACCGGCCTGTACGAGATCCGCGACGTCGCGCAGCGCTACCTGGACGCCGGGGAGATCCCGGCCTCCGAGCACCGCGGCCAGGTCTCGCGTCGGGACGTACTGGGTGACTACGCCCATTACCTGCGCAGCCTGGTGGACCTCTCCGGGATCCGCCCCCTCAAGGTCGTGGTGGACGCGGGCAACGGGATGGCCGGGCTGACCACTCCGGCGGTGCTCGGGGACGCACTGTTGGACCCGCTGCCGCTCGAAATCGTCCCGCTGTACTTCGAGCTAGACGGCACATTCCCCAACCACCCCGCCAACCCACTCGAGCCCGCCAACCTCGAGGACCTGCAGCGGGCCGTGCGCGAGCACGGCGCGGACATCGGGCTCGCGTTCGACGGCGACGCCGACCGCTGCTTCGTGGTGGACCAGAACGGTGATCCCGTCTCCCCGTCCGCGGTGGCCGCGATCGTCGCCGAGCGCGAGATCACCCGGGCCCGCGCCGCAGGTGAGGACCGGCCCGTGGTGATCCACAACCTCATCACGTCCAAGGCGGTCCCCGAGCGGATCGAGGCCTCGGGCGGGCGTGCCGTGCGCACGCGCGTGGGCCACTCCTTCATCAAGGCGGTCATGGCCTCCGAGCGCGCCGTCTTCGGCGGTGAGCACTCCGCGCACTACTACTTCAAGGACTTCTTCAACGCGGACACGGGCATGCTCGCCGCGATGCACGTGCTGGCCGCGCTGGGTGAACAGGACGCGCCGCTGAGCGATCTCATGCGCACGTACGACCCCTACGTGGCCTCCGGGGAGATCAACTCCGAGATCGAGGACAAGGCCGCCGCGGTGGACCGCGTCCGAGCCCACTTCGCGGCCACGGACCCCGCCGTGCAGGTCGAGGACATGGACGGCACCACGTTCACCCACCCCGAGCAGGGCTGGTGGTTCAACCTGCGTCCGTCCAACACCGAGCCGTTCCTGCGGCTCAACGTGGAGGCCCCGGACGCCGCCACCATGGAGTCGGTGCGGGACACCGTCCTGCAGCTCGTGCGACAGGACTGAGCCCGCCGGGCGCCGCGGGTCCCACCTGCGGCGCCCCCGCTCGAAACGCCGTCCCCGGGCACCCGCCGCGGGCTGCCCGGGACGGCCCGGAGAACACGACGACGCCGCGCGGCCCAGGTGGCCACGCGGCGTCGCCGTCATGTCAGGGAGGCTCAGGCGTTCGCGGCGCGCGCCTCGTCGTGGAGCATCCACTGGTCGGGACCGAAGATCTCGTAGTGGATGTTGCGCCCCGGCATACCCTTCTCGATGAGCTGCGAGCGCAGCGCCTTCATGAAGGGCAGGGGGCCGCACATGAACGCGTTGGTGTCCTCGTCCACGTCCAGGTCCACGTCCGTGATGTTCATGAAGCCCTCGTGGTCGCCCTCACCGGGGGTCTCCATCCACGTGATCATCGTGGCGTTGGGCAGGCTGTCCACGAGACGCTCCATGATCTGGCGGCCGGGCCAGCGCTCCTTGGAATGATCCGCGTGCAGCACGGTGACCTTGCGCTGCGAACCCTCCTTGGCCAGGCGGTCCAGGAACGCGACGATGGGCGTGGTGCCGATGCCTGCCGAGACCAGCACGAGCGAGCCGTGGCCCTCGTCCAACACCACGTCACCGTAGGGGTTGGAGATCTCCAGGACGTCGCCCTCGTTGATGTCCTCGTGCAGGATGGGCGTGACCTCGCCTTGGGGATCCTTGCGGATCACCACGCGGCGATGGCCCTCTTGGGACGGCACCAGCGTGAACTGGCGGGGCTGGCGGATCCCGTCCTTGACCTTGACCTGGATGGTCACGTACTGACCGGGGATGGGGCGGGTCAGCGGGGTGTCGTCCGCGGGTTCGAACTCGAACGCCACCACGCCCTCGGCGATGTCCTCCTTGGACACGAGCTTGAAGGGCGCGAACATGACGTCGTTGGCCTGCTGGCCGTAGAGGCCCTTCTCGAGCTTGATCAGCGCATCCGCCATGAGCCAGTACACCTCGTCCCACGCGGCCACAACCTCGGGGGTCGCGGCGTCACCCAGGTCCGCGGCGATGGCCCCGAACAGGTGCTCGTGGACGGTGGGGTACTCCTCGGGCAGCAGCCCCAGGGACGCGTGCTTGTGGGCCACGCGCGAGAGCACCTCGTCCGGGTAGGAGTCCGGGTGGTTGAGCAGGTGCGAGGCGAAGGCCACGATGGAACCGGCAAGCGCCTGCGGCTGGGTGCCGTTCTTCTGGTTGGAACGGCTGAACATGCCGTCCAGCAGATCGGGGCGGGCGTTGAACATGGACTTGTAGAACTCGGGGGTGATCGCGGGGATCCGATCGGCGATCACGCCGATGGTTTGCTCGATGACCGGGCGGGACTTCTGGGACAGCATGATGATTTCCTCTCATCGCGGTGTGACGAGAGTCAATTTAGCATTTGAAATGCACGTTAAAGAACCGACGCGCCATCCCTGGCGGCGGGGGTTCGCACGCTCGGGGGACGCAGCCCCAGTTGCACTGCGATGGGGCCCACCTGGCGGGGATTCACGAGGTCCGCGATGGTGATGCCGTCCAGTTCCCGGTAGAAGGCCTCACGCGCCCCGGCCAGGGCCCGGCGCAGCCGGCAGCCGTGGTTGAGCGGGCATGCGACCTCGTCCGCCTCGCACTCCACGATCGCGGTGTCCGCCTCCAGGATCCGCAGCACCTGGCCCACACTGGCCTCCCGGCCCTCGTCCGTGAGTATGACCCCGCCAGCGCGCCCGCGTTGCGAGCACAACAGGGACATCCCGCGCAGTTTGGCCACCGTCTTGGCCACGTGGTTGTACGGCGCCCCCACGCCGTCCGCGATGCGCTGCGTGGACATCATGGTGTCCGGGGGCAGCCCTCCCATGAGCAGCAGCACCCGCAGCGCGATGTCCGAAAAAGCTGTCAGCCGCACAGTTGTCCCTTCGTCACCGGCCCGTCCTCAGCCCACCGATGACGACGCCGCGCGGCCGGTCTGGCCGCGCGGCGTGATCATACAGGATGGCCCCGGCCGCGTGACAACGCGGATCGGGAGACCGGCGTCAGCTGTTGCGCAACCGGTCCTCGAGCCCGGCGCGCTGTTCGAGGATCACCTCGGGCACGTCGCCGAGGCGCGCGAACCACTCGTCGATCCCGGGCAGTTCGTTGAGCCACTCGTCCTTGTCCACGCGCAGCGCGGCCTCGAGATCGGCGTCGGAGATGTCCAGGTCGGTCAGGTCCAGGTCCTCCTTGCCCGGGACCACACCCACGGGGGTCTCGTGTCCCTCCGCGGTGCCCTTGAGGCGTTCGACGATCCACTTGACCACGCGGGAGTTCTCCCCGAAGCCGGGCCACGCGAAACCGCCCTCCGGGGTGCGGCGGAACCAGTTGACGTAGTAGATCCGCGGCATGTTCTCCTCGCCCACGCGGGCTCCGGTGTCCAGCCAGTGCTCCAGGTAGTCATTGGCGTTGTAGCCGATGAACGGGAGCATGGCCATGGGGTCACGGCGCACCACGCCCACGGCGCCCTTGGCGGCCGCGGTGGTCTCGGAGGACAGCGTGGCTCCCTGGAAGACGCCGTGTTCCCACCCGAAGGACTCGGAGACCAGAGGCACGGTCGTCTTGCGGCGGCCACCGAAGATGATCGCGGACAGCGGCACACCTTCGGGGTCGTCGTACTCGGGGGCCAGGATCTCGACCTGCTTGATGGGGGTGCAGAACCGGGAGTTGGGGTGCGCGGCGGGGCGGCCGGACTGGGGGGTCCAGTCGTTGCCCTTCCAGTCCGTGAGGTGCTCGGGGATGTCGTCGGTCATACCCTCCCACCACACGCCGCCGTCGTCGGTCAGCGCCACGTTGGTGAAGATGGTGTTGCCGCGTTCGATCGCCCGCATGGCGTTGGGGTTGGTGGACCACCCGGTGCCGGGTGCCACACCGAACAGGCCGGCCTCGGGGTTGACCACGCGCGCGGTGTGGTCCTTGCCGAAGCGGATCCAGGCGATGTCATCCCCGACCATCTCGGCCTTCCAACCCTCGATGGTGGGCTCGAGCATCGCGAAGTTGGTCTTGCCGCACGCGGAGGGGAACGCCCCCGCGATGTAGTGGGACTCCCCCTGCGGGTCGGTGATCTTGAGGATGAGCATGTGCTCAGCCAGCCAGCCCTCGTCATGGGCGATCGCCGAGGCGATGCGCAGCGCGTAGCACTTCTTGCCCAGCAGTGCGTTGCCGCCGTAACCGGAGCCGAAGGACCAGATGGCCCGGTCCTCGGGGAACTGCACGATGTACTTGGCGGGGTTGCACGGCCACGGCACGTCCTGCTCGCCGGGCCGCAGCGGGGCACCCAGGGAGTGGACGCACTCCACGAACTCCGCCTTGTCGCGGGACATCCTCTCGAGGACGGGCGTGCCGATCGTGGCCATGATCCGCATGGAGCACACCACGTAGGGCGAGTCCGTGATCTCCACGCCGTACTGGGGCTTCTGGGCGTCCAGGGAACCCATCACGAACGGGATCACGTACATGGTGCGACCGCGCATGGCCCCATTGAAACGCTTGGTCAGCGTCTCCTTCATGGCCGTGGGGTCTTCCCAGTTGTTGGTGGGACCGGCACCCTTCTCGGTCTTGGTGCAGATGAACGTGCGCTCCTCCACGCGGGCCACGTCCTCGGGGTCCGAGAACGCCGCGAAGGAATTGGGGAGCTTCTCGTCCGAGAGCCGGACCAGGGTGCCCGCCTCCACCATGAGGTCGGTGAGCCGGGTCCACTCGGCTTCCGAACCGTCTGCCCAGTGGATGTGATCCGGCTGGGCCAGCTCGGCGATCCCACGCACCCAGTCCACGAGCTCCCGGTAATCCGTGGGGGGATTGTCCAGGGACTGCTGGACCTCGCGGTTCAGGGCGGTGGTCCCGGTGGTTGCTGTGCCGTTGTCAGCCATTGACATGTCTCCTCGTTGAGGCCGTCGTACGTGCCGCTTCCCGCCGAGGTGCGCCGCCCGTTCATGCTTGCCACGTCACTGTGGAACGGTTCCGGGGGCCGACCTCGCAGGGGGTTGCGCGCGGGTGTGCCTGGAGTCTATCGCGAGGGGGGCCTTCCGGAACGCGAGTTACACCACATCGCGGCCCCGACCACACGGCTCGCACCGCCCAGCCGCCCCGGCACCGCGAGGGCACCGCTCCGGCGCGATTTGTCGCCGGGCACCGGCGGGTGTAAGTTATTACCCGTTGCAAGGGCCTCGGTCGTTGCTTCAGGAGCGCCTGTAGCTCAACGGATAGAGCATCTGACTACGGATCAGAAGGTTGTAGGTTCGAATCCTATCGGGCGCACTTCTTGTCGGACCCCGCATCCCCCAGGATGCGGGGTCCTTCTCATTCACCGCCGCGCCTCGGTATCAGGATCGGCTCCAGGATCGAGGTACCGCCGTGTCCCCTCTCACGACCCCCGTTCGTCGTCTCGCCCTGGGCGCCGCGGCGCTCGCGCTGGCCCTCACGGGGTGCGCGGCTCCCACCGATTCGGCGGCGCCCTCCCCATCCGCCTCCGCGACCACGAGCGCTGAGGCCCCGACGACGACGCCCGCCGCGCAGTCACCGTCCCCCACCCGGAGCGCGGAAGACGCGACGTCCCCCGCGGCGGCGGCGTCCCCGCAGGACGCCACCGATCACGCGGCGGCCGGGACTGCGCTGGCCGCGCTCGGGGACCTGCCCGTGAAGGGGCGCGCGCCCAAGACCGACTACTCGCGGGACCAGTTCGGCCCGCGCTGGGCGGACACCGATCACAACGGCTGCGACACTCGCAACGACATCCTGCGCCGGGACCTCACGGGGATCGCCGTCAAGCCGGGGACGCACGGGTGCAACGTGAGCTCCGGGGCGCTCGAGAGCCCGTACACCGGAGAGACGATCGACTTCGTGGCCGGGCAGGCCACGAGCTCACAGGTGCAGATCGATCACGTGGTCGCACTGTCGGACGCGTGGCAGAAGGGCGCGCAGCAGCTCGACGCCGCGCGGCGCACCGAACTCGCGAACGACCCGCTCAACCTGCTCGCCGTGGACGGTCCGAGCAACAACACCAAGTCGGACGCGGATGCCGCCACGTGGCTGCCGCCGCGCACCGGCGAGCGCTGCGAGTACGTGGCCACCCAGATCGCGGTCAAGCAGCGCTACGAGCTGTGGGTCACCGACGCCGAGAAGAACGCCATGGTGCGCGTGCTCGACACGTGCCCCGAGCAGCCGCTGCCCGAAGCGCGTCCCATCCCGGATCCCGCGGACTCACCCGCGGCTCCCGTGACCGAGGCGCCGGCTGCGCAAGCGGCAGCGGCCGAGGCGCCCTCGACTCCGGAGGCGGAGGCACCGGGCCCTGTGGCACCCGCTCCGGCCGCACCCGGTGCGGGCGCGGGATCCGATCTTGCGGACGCTGCCGTCGCGGAGGCCGAGGCGCCCGGTGCGGGCGTTCCGGGTGCGGACGTCTACTTCTCGCGGTGCGCCGAGGCGCGCACGGCGGGGATGGCCCCGCTCTACGCCGGCACGCCGGGGTACCGTCCCGGCTTGGACGGCGACGGCGACGGCGTGGCCTGCGAGCCCAGGAGCTGAGCACCGGCTCGGGGTGAGCTCCACACCCGAGGGGGCTCCGCATGAGCTCCATGCCTGCGGCGCATGGAACCGTGCGGGTTCTAGACCCCCGGGGTGTGGAAGCGCGTGAGGCGGGCGTCGGCGCCGTCGAGCACGGCCCAGTCCCCGGGGACCTCGAGCACCGCGGTGCCCCCGGTCGGGAAACCCGTGGCGGCATCCATCATGGCGTCCTGGTCCGAGTCACGAGAGGCCAGGCGCAGGACGGTGTCCAGCACCCCGGGCATGTGGGCGACCACCATGAGGGTGCGCACGGTTTCCGGGGCGTGGTTCACGGCCGCGATGATCTGCGCGTCCGTGGCGTCGTAGAGCCCGTCCCACAACTGCGGCGTGGGGGCCTTCTCCCCGAGTTCATGGCACACCCACGTGATGGTCTGGCGGGTGCGCAGCGCCGGGGACACCAGGATCATGTCCGGCGCGGCATGTTCGGCCAGCCATCGTCCCACGTCCGCGGCCTCACGGGCACCGCGCGGCGCCAGGGGGCGGTCGTGGTCCGGGACGTCCCGCGGGAAGTCCGCTTCCCCGTGCCGCATGATCACCAGGTGCTTGAGGTCGTGGGGTGCCATGGGCCCCAGTGTGTCACGGCGGGGTGCAGCCCGGTCACGGAAGCAACGCGACGGCGCGCTCCCGGGTGAGCGCGGTCTCGCGACTGAGGAGGATCAGATGGAGTACTCGGGCGCGGCCCACACGACGACCTCGGGGTGGTCGTAGAACCGGTACCCCTGACCGCGAACGGTGCGCACGGTGTTGGCCAAGCGACCCAGCTTAGAACGCAACCGCCGCACATGCACGTCGATCGTGCGCTCGGAGGGGACCTCCTCGGCGTCGCCCCACAGGCTGTCGAGCAGCTCGGTGCGACCCACGGTGCGGGTGCCGTTCTCCACGAGGTAGTTGAGCAGTTCGAACTCGCGGTGGGTCAGGTTCAGCAGCTCCCCGTCCAGGAACACTTCGCGGCGGGAGAGGTCGATCAACACGCCCACCCGCTGACAGTCAATCGCGCTCCCGGCACCGGCCGCGGGCAGCGGCGCAATGGGTTCGATCACCGGGTCCGAGAACGTGGGGTCACCCAACGCGCTGCGCACGACTTCGAGGTCCGTACCTTCCGCGTGCACCGGGGCGAGGGCCACGGCGGCGTAGGAATCGGACTCGGGGACCGCGGAGCTGATGAACTGGCGGACGTCCTGCACGAGCTGCACGAGGTTGATCCCGCGGTCGGCGGCGGCTTGCTCGTCCACGCCCACGTAGATCACGAAGCCGCGGGCCTCGGTGGGCTGCTGCCCCGCGCCCGGTTGACGTTCCAGGCGTGAATCGGCACCGTGTTCGGCGGCGACGGAACGCAGGTGTCGGAAATCCTCAGCGGTCCCCACCATGCGATGCGCCCCGCGGGGTCGGGCCGTGGACTGGGCTCCACCCAGTCGGTGTCGCTGCGAGATGTGGACGTAACCCGGTGCGCCTGACATTCGAACCCCTGCCTCGTGATGCCCCCGTTCCCATGAATTCCCTGGAAAACGGCATTGTCATCATGTTCTGCGACGCGCGGCTGGACTGGCAAGTAATATATGGGTTTTTTTCTCACATAGTGAGACCTACTCTTGATTCACGCGATCCCATGGCGAAATGGATTGCATTCTCGCCGAGATGAGGGGCTACTTCCCCGCTCGAGATGCTTTCCGAGAGCCGACGAGCGGGGGCCTCAGTGCGCGACGCCGTACAGGCGGTCGCCCGCATCCCCGAGGCCGGGAACGATGTACGCGTTCTCGTCCAGTCGTTCGTCCACGGACGCCAGCACCACATTGACCTCGCTGTCGTCCAGTTCCCGGGTCAACCGGTCGAGGCCCTCGGGCGCCGCCAGCAAGCACACGCACGTGATCTGTTCGGCACCGCGGCGGTAGAGGAACTTGATGGCCTCGCTCAGCGTGCCACCCGTGGCGAGCATGGGATCGAGCACGTACACCTGACGGCCCGTGAGATCGTCCGGCAGCCGTTCGGCGTACGTGATGATGTCCAGCGTGGTGTCGTCACGCGCCATCCCCAGGAACCCGACCTCCGCGGTGGGGATCAACCGGGTCATCCCCTCGAGCATGCCCAGCCCCGCGCGCAGGATGGGCACCACGAGCGGCCGCGGGTACGCGAGCGCGATCCCCTGGGTCTCGGCCACCGGGGTCCGTACCGTGACCGGCTCCACGCGCACGTCCCGGGTCGCCTCGTACGCCAGCAGGGTGACCAGTTCCTCCACCAACAACCGGAACACCGGGGAGGAGGTGTCCTTGTCGCGCAGCACACTCAGTTTGTGGGCGACCAGGGGGTGATCCAAGACAGTGACTCGCATACCTCAGAATCTAGCAGCCGCCGCAGGGCCCGCGGACGTCACAGATTCATCACACGCCGGGGAAGATCAGCCGAGGGGACGAGGACGTGCCATAGGGTCATACGGGAGACTCGACATGGTTCTGCGCACGGCAATCCTCGGAAGGGACACCTGAATATGACGGCTCCGGTTCTCGAAACGGAGAATTTGGTCAAGATCTACGGCAGAGGAGAAACCCGCTTCGACGCCCTCAAGGGCATCAACCTGGAGATCGGCAAAGGCGAGTCCGTTGCGGTGGTGGGAAAATCCGGTTCGGGCAAATCCACTCTCATGCACCTGCTGGCGTTGCTGGACGCCCCCACGCACGGCGTCGTGGCCCTGGAGGGCAAGCCCACCGGGGATCTGAATGCCAAAGAAATCAACGAACTGCGCAATTCCGCGTTCGGTTTCGTGTTCCAGCAGTTCTTCCTGACCCCCAATCAGAGCGTGTTGGAAAACGTCACGCTCCCCCTGAAGATCGCGGGTGTTCCGGCCGGTGAGCGCAAACGCCGCGGCATGGAAGTCCTCGACCAACTGGACATGGCGGACAAGGCCGAGAACAAGGCCACCGATCTTTCGGGTGGTCAGAAACAGCGCGTGGTGATCGCGCGAGCCCTGATCAACGAACCCTCCGTGATCTTCGCGGACGAGCCCACCGGGAACCTGGACTCGGCAACGTCCCGGGTTGTGGAGGATATCCTCTTTGGGCTCAACCGGGACAAGGGCATCACCCTGGTGGTCGTGACCCACGATCTGGACCTCGCGCAGCGGTGCTCCCGGCAGATCTACCTCGTGGACGGGCGGATCGTACCGACCCCGGAGGCGGCCACGAACGACGTCGTCGATCGGCAGCCGCGCCGCGCCGCGCACCCGGCGGGCGCCGACGACGCCACCGGGACCGTCCGGATCACCGAGCCCACGACCGGCGAGATGATCACCCTCAGCGAGGCCGACGCCGCCGAGCTCACCCGCGCCGCCCAGGAACCCGTGCGGCCGGGCAAGCACGCCGCCCCTTGGGCCACCAACACCCCACACCGCCCGACCGACCAGCCAGGAGCCACCGCGTGAAATTCCTCGATCTGCTGCGCACGGCGATCGCCAACACGTTCCGGTCCAAGGCCCGCACCATCCTGACCGTGATCGCCATCTTCATCGGTTCCTTCACGCTCACGCTGACCTCGGGCATCGGCACCGGCGTCAACGACTACATCGACAAGACCGTGGCCGCGTTCGGTAACCAGAACGCCCTGTACGTCCAGAAGGTGTCCGAGCGCTCCACCCCCGGCTCCGACCAGGAGGACGGGCCCACCGAGTACGACCCCGAGCGGGCCAATGTGCAGACGGGGTTCGGTTCGATCGCAGGGCTCACGGACGCCGACATCGACAAGATCAGGGATATCGACGGCGTGGAGTCCGTGGACCCCATGTACATGGTCACGCCCACCTACCTGGAGGCCCCCGACGGCAAGAAGTTCCAGCTGAGCCTGGGCTCCCCGGCGGAAGCGGAAGGGCTGCAGCTGGAGGCCGGTGAGACCCCGGACCGGTCCGCGGACGAGATCCTGCTGCCCGCCTCCTGGGTGGCGCCCCTGGGCTTCGACTCCAACGAGGACGCCGTGGGCAAAACCGTGACGATCGCCATGCGCAACGCCGCCGGCGAGACCCGAGCCTTCGACGTCCGGGTCTCCGGCATCAGCCAGGCCTCCCTCGCGGGCGCGTCCACCAGCCCCATTCCCTCGTCGGAGCTGAACAAGAAGCTGTACGAGTACCAGACCTCGGGCTCACCCCGGGAGATGCCCAACACGTACTTCACCGCCACGGCCAACCTGAGCGACAACGCCGAGGTGGGCCCCATCAAGTCCCAGCTCGCGGACGACGACATGCTGGGCGTGACGGTCGAGGACCAGCTCGGGATGTTCCGGGCCGTGATCAACGGAATCGTGTGGATCCTCAACTCCTTCGCGATCATCGCGCTGCTCGCGGCCGGATTCGGCATCGTGAACACGCTGCTCATGTCCGTCCAGGAACGCACCCGCGAGATCGGGCTCATGAAGGCCATGGGGATGAGCGGGGGCAAGGTCTTCGGCCTGTTCTCCCTCGAGGCCATCTTCATCGGTTTCCTGGGCTCCGCGATCGGAGCCGCCGTGGGCGTGGCCACCGGCAGCATCCTCAGCGGGGTCCTCTCCAACGGGTTGCTTTCCTCGCTGCCCGGGCTGAGTCTGTTCTTGTTCGACCCGCTCAAGATCATGATCATCATCCTCGCGGTGATGTTCATCGCGTTCCTCGCCGGGACCATCCCCGCCATGCGGGCGGCCCGGCAGGATCCCATCAATGCCCTTCGATACGAGTAATCCCCCCACACTCACGCAGTATCACTCGCACGATGCACAGGAAGGACAGTCCTCATGAGCAACGACACCCCCAACAACAACCCGCACAACCCTCCGTACGGTGACCCGGGCGCGACCCAGCCCGTGCCGCCCCAGCCCCGCGGGCAGGGCGCAGTCAACGGCGCGCCCCAGGGCCAGCAGTACGGCATGACCGGCGGCAAGTACGGCACCTCGGAGTACAACCCCAACCAGTACACCGGCACCATGGACCGCCCCTCCACGGTGGACAAGCTGCTCAAGCTGACCCTGGCGTCCCTGGGGCTCTACGTGCTCAACGGCATCATCGGCCTGATCGCGGCGAGCAGCGTGGACTACACCCAGATGTACCGCGACATGGGCCTGAGCACGGAAATGGCCGATCAGAGCGCGAGCCAGATGGCCATGACCACCGGTCCCGTCGCCAGCATCATCAGCCTGATCATCGGACTCGCGCTGTACTTCCTGGTCTACAACGGCCTGAAGAAGGGCAAGAACTGGGCTCGCATCCTGGGCACCGTCCTCGCGGCCATCGCCATCCTGAGCGGGATCTTCGGCCTGTTCGGTGTCTTCATCTACCCCGCGCCGTGGAACATCATCATGGCCATCCTGATGATCGTGAAGGTCGTGGTGGACATCCTGTGGATCGTGACCGCGTTCCGCGCCCCTACCTCCGCGTGGTTCAACCAGAACCGCGTCCAGCGCTGACACAGCGTGGCATTACCGCACACCGCCAGGTCCATCCAGCTCTCGGGCTGGATGGACCTGGCTCTGTCAGAGGCCCGCGCCACGGAAGGCACGGGGGACGTGCCGATCGGCGCCGTCGTCCTGGACCCGGACGGCCGGGTCATCGGGCGCGGGTACAACCGCCGCGAGGCCGACGGCGATCCCACCGCCCACGCCGAGGTCCTGGCCCTGCGAAAGGCTTCCCGCGCGCTGGGGTCCTGGCGGCTGGAAGGCTGCACCCTGATGGTGACGCTCGAACCGTGCGCCATGTGCGCCGGGGCGATCGTGCTGGCTCGGGTGCCCACCGTGGTGTTCGGGGCATGGGACCCCAAGGCGGGGGCGTGCGGATCGGTGTTCGACATCGTGCGTGATCCGCGCCTGAACCACTGGGTGGAGGTCACGGGCGGGGTTCGCGAGGCCGAGTGCGCCGCCTTGCTGCACGAGTTCTTCCGGGGCCACCGCAACCCCTGAACCGGGCCGTGCCCAGCCCTGGTTTGGAGGGGTTGCGCCCCGGGCTGTAAAGTGCTGGGAGTTGGTGACGTGTCCGAGCGGCCGAAGGTGCATCACTCGAAATGATGTTTGGTGTCAAAGCCAACGTGGGTTCAAATCCCACCGTCACCGCCAAATTTCGAGGCCCCTGCCTCCCCGAATTTCCGGGGAAGTAGGGGCCTCGTTCATGACCGGAGCCGGTTCACCCCCGGCCCGCGAAGCCGTCCACGAGGGCCACGGACTCCGGAGTCCCGGAGCGCTCGGCGATCACGCTGATCTCCTCCGCCAGGTGGGTCTCGTACTCCGCGACGACGCCGCGGCGCAGCAAGCGCTTCGTGGACCCGTAGGAACCGGCGGTTCCCGCGACGAAACGGTCCTCCACCTCCGTCAATCGCTCGGCGAACTCCTCCGCCGAAACGGATTCAGCAGCAATCCCCCACTCGACCGCTTCCGTCCCGGTGAGCCGGCGACCCCCGAGGGTCAGTTCCACCGAACGTTGATGACCCACTGCGCGGGGCAGCAGATAGGACACACCGGTGTCCGGCGTCAGGCCGATCGCGGCGTAGGCGGCGAGCACGGTGGCGTCCTCCCGGATGAGCGCCCAGTCGGAGTTGAGGATCACCCCCAGTCCGGCCCCGGCCGCCGTGCCATTGACCCCGGCGATGATGAGCAGCCGCGAGCGCACCATGGCCAGGGCCAGATCCCGGGCCGCGGAGGCGAGTTCCCGCAGGAACCCGGGACGCTCGGTGGCCGGACGACCGGCCATGCCCTTGACGTCACCGCCCGCGCTGAAGAACCGCCCCGAACCCGTGAGGGTCAGCACGTGGACGGTGGGATCGGCTTCCGCCCGTCGCAGGGCGGACAGTGTCTCGCGCGCGAGGTCCAGGTCCACGGCGTTGCCGGTGGCCGCGCGGTCCCACACGATCCGCACCACGCCGGCTCTGTGCTCCACCCGGACGGCATCGGGGTGTTCCACGGTGTCCTCCTGCCTCATACCGGGTTCGTCCGTTCCGCCCGCAGTTCGCGCTTGAGCAACTTGCCGGACTGGTTGCGGGGCAGCTCCGCGACGAAGTCCACACGCTTGGGCACCTTGTAATCGGCCAGGCGGGCCTTCACATGGGAGCGCACCGACTCCGCGGTGAGCTCCGATCCCTCCTTGGGGACGATCACCGCCGTGACGGCCTCGATCCACCGTTCGTCCGGGAGCCCCACCACCGCGACCTCGGCGACGTCGGGCAGCTCGTAGATGCAGTCCTCGATCTCGCGAGGAGCCACCAGGACACCCCCGGTGTTGATCACGTCCTTGATCCGGTCCACCACCTGAATGTACCCCTGTTCGTCCTGCACCACCCGGTCCCCGGAACGGAACCAGTCGTCCACGAACGCGTCCGCCGTGGCCTCTGTCTTGTTCCAGTAGCCGGTCAGCAGCTGCGGGGAGCGGTACTGGATCTCCCCTGGCTCCCCGGGTTGAGCGACCCGGCCCTCGGACGTGACCACCCGCGCCTCCACGTTGAACACGGGACGCCCACACGACGCCGGACGGGCGTCGTGCTCGGCGGGTGTCAGGACGGTGCACAGGGGCCCGAGTTCCGACTGCCCGAAGCAGTTGTAGAACCCGATGCCCGGATAGCGGGAGCGCAACCGTTGCAGCACCGTGACGGGCATGATGGACGCGCCGTACTGCGCCTTGCGCAACGACGACAGGTCCCGAGTCTCGAGGTCGGGGTGATTGCTCAGCGGCACCCATACGGTGGGCGCCAGGAACAGCGAACCCACGTGCTCCTCCTCGACCAGCTGCAGGATCTCGGCGATATCCGGTTTCCGGGTCAATCGCACCGCCGCCCCCAGAGCGAGGTAGGGCAGCAGGAACACGTGCATGCCCGCCGAGTGGTAGAGCGGCATGGCCACGAGCGGACGGTCCTGCGCGGTCAGGTCCAGCGCGATGATCGCGGACGTGTACTCGGCCAACAGAGCGGCGTGCGTCATCATGGCGCCCTTGGGCGCGGACGTGGTGCCGGAGGTGTAAAGCAGCTGCAAAAGATCGTGGCCGCGCACCGTCACCCGGACGGCAGCGTCGTCGGCCCGGGGATCGAGCGCGGTCTCCTGAAGCGAGGTGTCGTCGTCCTCGCCGCCGGGCAGCATGGGCAGGACGCGTTCGACGGCGCGTGCTCTCCCGGAGTCCCGGACCTGCGCCACGAGCGGCAACAGTTCGGGATCGGCAATCACCGTGGTGGCCCCGGAGTCCTCGAGAACGTACGCGAGCTCGTCCCCTTTCAGCGCGAAGTTGACGGGGACGTGCACGAGCCCCGCTTGGGCGCACGCGAGGTACAGGATCGCGTAGACGTCCGAGTTCACGCCGAACGCCGCGACGCGCGTCCCCGGGGTCAGGCCCGCATCGGCCAGGCGGCGGGCGACCCGCCGGACCGCGTCCTCCAGCTCCCGGTACGACCAGCACCGGTCCTGGAAGAGCAACGCGGTGGCACCGCCGTTGCGCGACACGGCCCGTTGCAGCAGAGCCCCCACGGTGTCGGCGCGGGCCTCGCCCTGCGGTTCGTCCTCGGTGGATGGCGGCGTATGCGGTGCGGGATCGGTCATGGCGGGGTTCCCCTCATGGTCGGGTCCTCGGAGTCGGCGCGGATCCGGGGACGACGGCGCCCCCGGGTCCGCGCGCGTAGTAGCCACAGTGCCCAAGTGCGGGGGTGTTGTCCAGATCACGTCAGCTCCGCGCCACATCCGCCCTCCTCGAATATCTAGTGGAGCAAAAGCAGCTCGGGGTGCTCGGATGCTGCTTCTACTCGGTAAAAGCAGAGGGGTGCAGGGGCGCCCACATGCTGGACGCATATTGCACGTTTACTTACTAATAGGTAAAACTGGGGTATGGGCCACACCGGGATCAAGGGATTCTTTCGTGCAGCCGCTGGAATCCTGAGCTACCCCCAGGACCCGCGGTCCTTCGCGCAGGTCTTCGGCTCCCTGACGAGCGCACATTACACACGAGGCCGCATCACGCACGTGCGGCGCGAGACCCCCGACACCGTGACCCTGTTCTTCACCGCGGGTGAGGGGTGGATCCCGCACCGGGCGGGGCAGTGGGCGCGGATCGGCGTGGAAGTGGACGGGAAGCGGATCTGGCGTCCGTACTCCATCAGCGCCCCCGAACACGGTGACCCGTCGATCACCGTCAAAGCGCAGGGCCTGGTGTCCGAACACATCGTTGAGCGCGCCGCCCCGGGCAACGTGCTCTACCTGGAACGCCCCGAAGGACAGTTCCTGCTCCCGGACACCCCCACAGAATTGCTGTTCATGGTGGCCGGTTCCGGGATCACCCCGGTGATGTCCATGCTGCGGACCCTCATGCCGCGCAGGCCGGACCACGACGTCGTGCTGGTCTACGTGTCCCGGAGCCGGGAGTCGTGCATCTTCCACGACGAGATCCTGGAACTCGCGGACCAGTTCCCGGGTCTGCGGCCGGTCTTCTGGTTCACCGAGGAACGCGGCCGCCTCGACGCCTCCGACGCCGATGCCCTGGCCGAGCTGTGTCCTGATCACGCGGACCGGGTGACGTACGCGAGCGGCCCGGACTCGTTCGTCAGCGCCGTGGAGGACCTCTCGCGCAGCCACGGCGGCCCCCCCGTGGTGGAACGCTTCGATGTCACCAGGCAGTTCAGC
Organism: Kocuria sp. CPCC 205261; assembly: GCF_040981025.1. Taxonomy (NCBI): domain Bacteria; kingdom Bacillati; phylum Actinomycetota; class Actinomycetes; order Micrococcales; family Micrococcaceae; genus Kocuria; species Kocuria sp. CPCC 205261. The sequence continues at coordinate 643,743 of NZ_JAVKPU010000001.1, forward strand.
GGCGGCCAACGCGGGGAAGTTTGGTTCACCCGTTCCGAGATGACCCTGGAGGTGGGCCCGGACGAAACCGTCCTGGAGGCCGCCGAACGCGCGCAACACCAGCTGCCCCACGGATGCCGTATGGGCATCTGCCACAGTTGTCTGGTTCCCTTGACGGACGGGGCCGTGACCAACATCCGCACCGGTGAGCTGCACCGTGAACCCGGTCCCGTCCAGACGTGCGTGACCCGACCCGCTCCCCACGCCGCGTTCGACGCCTGACGCCCACAGCCGGCGCCACTCGACTCGCCCTCCGGGAACGATCCACCCGGCGGCAACCCCCTCCCACGAAGGAACCCCATGACACTCGCACCCGCCGCCCACCACACGGCCACCACGGCCGTGACGAGTTCACCCCCGCGCCGCGATCCGCTGCGCCTCACGGAGGCCGAGCTCGCGGAACTCGCGGCCGATTTCGACGCCGTGCGTGACGAGGTCTTCTCCCGCCGCGGCCAGTCCGACGCCCAGTACATCCGCCGCGTGGTGGTACTGCAGCGCAGCCTGGAGATGACGGGGCGGGCCTGTCTGCTCTTCTCCCGTCACAAACCCCTGTGGTGGGCCGGTGTGGGGTGCCTGAGTGTGGGCAAGATCCTGAATAACATGGAGATCGGCCACAACGTGCTCCACGGGCAGTGGGACTGGATGAACGACAAGGAGATCCACTCGACCACGTGGGAGTGGGACTTCGTGGCGCCGTCGGCGGGCTGGCAGCGCACCCACAACGAGACGCACCACACGTGGACCAACGTGCTCGGCAAGGATCGGGACGTGGGGTACAACGTGCTGCGCATGGACCCCGATCAGCCATGGAAGCCCGTGAACCTGCTGAACCCGGTGATCAACCTGGGCCTGGCACCGGCATTCGAGTGGGGCATCGCGATCTACGACATCGAACTGGACCAGTTCCGGGCCGGCAGGAAGTCCGGGCGGGCCACGTTCGAGGACTTCAAGCGCGTGATGAAGAAGCTGGGCCGCCAGTCCGCCAAGGACTTCGTGTTCTCTCCGCTGCTGGCGTCCCTCACGGGTTCGGGGAAGGCGTCGCTTAAGGGGTTCCTGGCGGCGAACGTGATCCGCAACGTCTGGGCGCACGCGGTCATCTTCTGCGGCCACTTCCCGGACGGCGCGGAGACCTTCACGGAGGAGGACGTGCGCGACGAGACTCGGGGGCACTGGTACCGCCGCCAGGCCATGGGCTCGGCGAACATCGACGGTTCACGCCTCATGCACTTCATGAGCGGGCACCTCTCCTTCCAGATCGAACACCACCTCTTTCCGGACATGCCGTCCAACCACCTGGCGCGCATCGCACCCCGCGTGCGGGAGATCTGCCGTAAGTACGGCATCCGCTACACCTCCGGCCCCCTGCCCCGGCAGGTCTTCCAGGCGTGGCGCAAGGTGTGCCGGCTCGCGCTGCCCTGACGACGCCGCCACTCTCGGCCCCGGCGCTCGCATCTACCGGCTCCGAATTCCCAGTGGAGTAGAAGCAGCTCGGGGTGCCCGGATTCTGCTTTTACACCACTGGAGCAGCCACCCGCTGGGAGGACCGGGCGGGCGGTTGCCGGGCGGGTGCGCGGGTCGTGAGCCCGCGGGTGGGCGGGCAACTCGTCCTGCCCGGCACGCGTCGCAAGTCCGATAGGTGTTCCCGCGGCGCTCCCCTAGGGTGTATTCCGGCACACACTCGCATCGCGGGCGGCCATGTTCCAGGAACCGGACGCGGCCCCGCCCGCGGTCAGGACAGGCAGGAGCACGCATGAGTACCGAAGAAGCCCCCGGGCACCTGGGCGCCAACGGCGAGGACGTCCCGAACGCCCACTACGTGCGCACGAGCGATCATGGTTTCCGCACCACGGTGTACACGCAGGGAGCGTGGAGCCCCCTGGAACAGCACATGGCGGCGTCGTCCGGCCTGCTGGTACACGAGATCGAACGCAACCACCCGCGGGAGGACGTGCTGCCGGTGCGTTTCTCCTTCGACATTCTGGGGGTCATCCCCGGTGGTGAGATCGAGGTGCACACGCGTGTGCTGCGCCCGGGCAGGACCATCGAGTTGGTCGAGGCGACCATGAGCGCCGGCGGGCGGGACTGCATCCGGTTGAGCCTGTGGCGGCTGAAGACCTCGGACACCCAGGACGTGGCCGGTGGGGAGATCGAGCCGCTGACCCCCGTGGAGCAGTGCGAGCCGGTCAATATGTCCGAGGCGTGGGGCGGCGGGTTCATCAGCTCCGTCGAGGCACGTATCGCCCGGCGGCCCCGACCCGGCAACGGCGCGGGCTGGCTGCGGATCACCAAGTCGGTGGTCGAGGGCGAGGAGTCCTCCCCCACCGCCCGGTTCATCAGCTCGGTCGACGCCGCCAACGGGATCGCTCCACGCGCGGAGATCGGACCGTGGGCGTTCCCCAATGTGGATCTGAGCATCCACATGTTCCGCGCCCCGGTGTCCTCGTGGGTGGGACTCGACACCCGGGTGGAGTTCGGCGGGGACGGCGCGGGCCTGACTCATTCGGAGCTGTTCGACGAGCACGGTCCGATCGGTCGGGTGGCCCAGGCGCTGACCCTGCGCCGGACGAGCTGAGAAGCTGGTGGCCCGCCAGGACTTGGGCGGGCCGGAACCGCCCGGCTCCGCCGGGGGTTGAGCAGGGGCCGGGCGGGTACGGGTCTCATCACACTTCGCCACGCGATGTCCCCGGAGTTGACGCCCGATCATAGAATGGCCGCTAGTTCCCAGTAATCCGCAACATCCGGACGGGGTAGAACCCCAGGAGGTCCAGCCGCGTGAGCAGCATCCTGATCAATGTGACCAACCGCGAGGGCGAGCGCACCGAGGGCGTCGAGTGGAAGGACTACGAGACGCTCATGGAGTGCCTCACCCGCCACAAGTTCCCGATCCTCGCCACGTGCGGCGGCAACGCCTCGTGCTCCACGTGCCACTCGTACCTGGACCAGGACACGTTCGTGAAGACGGGCGGGACCAACGAGGAGGAGGAAGACCTCCTGGAGATGCTGGACGACACCCGCCACGACAACTCCCGGCTCACGTGCCAGGTGGAGTGGTCCGAGGACCTCGCGGGCGCGGAGATCACGATCGCCCCCGAGTGGTGATCGTCCGCCGCTGACGCGGTGGCAGCACGACACCGCCGCCCCGGCCCGGCGGTGTCGTCACCGGCGGCCTCGTGACCGGTGACACGAGTTGGTAACGCGGCGCCGCGTGGGTGAAAGTTGGAGCATGACTGCTCTCCGGGATGACCTCACCACACGCGCCGCTTACGTCTCGGACGCCTCGATCTATCGCCGACTGCCGGCGGCGGTCGCGGAACCGCGCTCGGTCGAGGAGATCCGTGAGCTGTTGTCCACGGCCCGGGAGAACGGCTGGCCTGTGATCTCCCGCGGTGGTGGCACCTCCGTGGCGGGCAACGCGATCGGTGACGGGTTGGTCATCGACACCTCCCGGTACTTCAACCGCATCCTGGAGATCGATCCGCACGCCCGCACCGCCACGATCGAACCCGGTGTGATCTGCGATCAGTTGCGGGACGCCGCGAGCGAGTTCGGCCTGACCTACGGACCGGACCCCTCCACGCATTCGCGGGCCACCGTGGGCGGGATGGTCGCCAACAACGCGTGCGGTTCCCACTCGGTCGCGTGGGGTACGAGTGCGCAGAACCTCGTCTCGCTCACGGTCATGCTCGCCGACGGGCGCGAGGTCACCCTGGACGCGGGCGGCACCTCGGACGCCGCACTGGATTCCCAGCTCACCCAGTTGCGGGACCGGCACCTGGCCATGCTGCGCACCGAACTGGGCCAGTTCCCCCGCCAGGTCTCCGGGTACGGACTGCACTACCTGTTGAGCGAGAACGGTTTCGACGTGGCCAAGGCGTTCGCCGGGACCGAGGGCACGTGCGGGATCATCACCCGGCTCACCGTGAAACTCGTGGCCAAGCCGCGCTTCACAGCGCTCGCGGTACTGGGTTTCACGGACGCGATCGCGGCGGCCACCGCGGCCCCGAAGTTCCGCGTCCGGGGCGTCACCACGATCGAGGGCATGGGCTCGGACCTGCTGGACGCCCTGCGCACCCGTCCCGGTCAGGAGAACGCGGGCCGTGAGCTCCCCGAGGGCGGCGGCTGGCTCTACTGCGAGGTGGGCGCGGACACCCAGGAGGCCGCGTTCGAGGCCGCCCGGGCGCTGCCGGGACTCGTCGAGGAGACCGTGGTGGATTCCGTGGTCGTGGGCGATCCCGCCGAGGCCCGCGCCCTGTGGCGCATCCGCGAGGCCGGTGCGGGGATCGTGACCCGCTTGCCGGACGGCGGCGAGGCGTGGCCCGGGTGGGAGGACTCCGCCGTGCCCCCGCAGCACCTGGGCGCCTACCTCAAGGACCTCTACGCGCTGCTGGACGAGATGGACCTGCGCGGTATCCCGTTCGGCCACTTCGGCGAGGGCTGTGTGCACATTCGGATCTCCTTCGATTTCAACACGGACGAGGGCGTGGCCCACTACCGCCGGTTCATCGAGCGGGCCGCGGAACTCGTGCACCGCTACGGCGGCTCGGTCTCCGGGGAGCACGGGGACGGCCGTGCCCGCTCGGAGCTGCTCAGTACCATCTACTCCGACGAGGCACGCGGCGCCTTCGCCCGATTCAAGCGGATCTTCGATCCCGACAATTTCTTCAACCCCGGGGTCGTGGTGGATCCCGAACCCCTCGACCGGGGCATCCGCCCGGGTCCCGGCGCGCGCACGTTCGAGCTGACCCCGGTCCACGCGTTCTCCGCGGACGACGGCTCGTTCGGCCAGGCCATCAACCGCTGCGTGGGCGTGGGTGCATGCCGCTCGGACTCGGGGGCCATGTGCCCGTCCTTCCACGCGACCCACGACGAGGTGCACTCGACCCGCGGGCGCATGCGGTCCCTCGCCGAGATGCTGCGCGGCGAGCACATCACGGACGGGTGGAAGTCCAAGGAGACCTACGAGGCCCTGGACCTGTGCCTCTCGTGCAAGGCGTGCGCCACGGAGTGCCCCGTGAACGTGGACATGGCCACCTACAAGGCCGAGTTCCTGCACCACCACTTCCGCCAGGGCCTGGGCTCGTTCGTCGGCAAGGACCGCCGGCCCATGGCGCACCTGACCATGGGGTGGATGCCGTGGCTCATGAAGCTCGTGACCAGGGTCCCCGGTTCGCTGCGCGCGGTGAACTTCCTGGAACGCTTCCGTCCCATCGAGGAACTGACCAAGAAGCTCGGCGGCATCGAACCGAAGCGGCGGATGATCCGCTTCAACGACACCCCGCTCACGTCGTGGTTCAAGACCCGCACCCCACAGGGCGCGGTGGCGCGCGGAGGCGGCCGCGCGGCGTCGTCGGCGGAGAAACCGTCCGTGGTGCTGTGGCCAGACACGTTCACGAACTTCTCCGCGGACGGGCCCGGCAAGGCCGCCGTGGCGGTGCTAGAGGCCATGGGCTACCGCGTGCTCATGCCCATGGGAAACGTGTGCTGCGGACTCACGTGGCACTCCACCGGGCAGTTGGACATGACCCGCCGGACCCTGCTGCAGACCCTGGACGTGATGGAGCCGCTGCTCGAGGCTGGCTACCCGATCATCGGGCTGGAACCGTCTTGCACGGTGATGCTCCAGCACGACATCACCGAGCTGCTCCCGGATGACCCGCGCGCCCACAAGGTCCGGGCCCTCACGGTGACGCTCGGTGAGTTCAGTGCGCGCCACGCCGAGGACGGCGGGGACTGGCCGTTCGACACGCTCGAGACCCACGCGGGACCGGGCACCGCGGTGTGCCAGGTGCACTGCCACGAGAAGGCCCAGGGCGACTTCACGCCGGAACTACGCGTGCTCGAGAAGCTCGGGGTGGACACCGCCGTGGTGGGCGGTGGCTGCTGCGGTCTCGCCGGGAACTGGGGCTTCGAACCAGGTCACCACGAGATCTCCCAGACCCTCGGGGAACGCAACCTGTTCCCCGCGATCCGTGCCGCGGGGCCCGGTTCGATCGTGCTCGCGGACGGTTTCTCGTGCCGCACGCAGATCGCCCAGGGCACCGACGCGGAAGGAGTTCACCTGGCACAGGTGATGTATGCCGCATTACGCGCGGAAAAGTAGCACACTGTTGCCATGAGGAGTCACTTGCCCGTCCCCCGGGGCACCCACACCGCCACCCGTCCGTTGCTCGCGGCCACCGCGCTGAGCGCTCTCATGGTCCTCTCGGCCTGCGGTTCCTCGGACGGCGCTTCGTCCGAGGAGCAGAACACCGCACCCGCCGGCGCCTCCGTCTCCGCGAGCGCCACGGCGTCCCCGAGCGCCTCGTCCATGTCCCCGAGCCCGTCGGCCAGCCGGTCCGCGAGCCCGTCCGCGAGCGCCGAGGCCACCGAGGCCACGGAAGCCACAGACGCCGCGGCGTCCGGTGGACAGGAGGGGCAGGCCGCGGAGTCAGCGCAGCCGTCCGCCGAGCCCGATCGTCTCGCGTCCGCTCCCGAGCTGGGCATGCCCACTGCGAGCCCGTTCGACCAGGCGAAGGCGGATGCCCAGCGCGCCGGCGGCACGTGCAGTGCCGGGCAGCTCTCCGGATCGCTCACGCCGCAGCAGGGCGCGGCGGGTTCGGTCATTGCGTCCCTCACGCTCACCAACAACGGCTCCGCACCGTGCACCCTGAGCGGCTACCCGGGTGTGTCCTTCGTGGACGCGAACGGTGCTCCCGTGGGTGCGCCGGCCTCCCGGGACGCCTCGGGTGCGGGCACCGTGACCCTACAGCCCGGCGCGTCCGCGAGCGCCGGGGTGCGGATCACCCAGCCCGGTGTGATCGGTCAAGTGTGCAACCCGCACCAGGCCGCTGGCGTGCGCGTGTACCCGCCGGACAGCTACGAGTCGCTCGTGGTGCCCTACTCGGGTCAAGCGTGCGGCAACCCCAAGGTCTCCCAGTTGCAGGTCAAGGGTTTTGGGTCCTGACCCCGTCCTGAACCTCTTCTCCCCCGCGACCGCGCAGTGGTTCGACGCCGCGTTCAGCGGGCCCACGGCGGCCCAGCGCGGCGCGTGGGAGGCCATCTCGGCGGGCCGCCACGCTCTCGTGGTGGCCCCCACCGGTTCCGGTAAGACGCTCGCGGCGTTCCTGTGGTCGATCGACCGCTTGCTGACCGACAAGAAGGCGGACGGGTCCGACGACGCGGAGGACCGCACCTCGGTGCTCTACATCTCCCCGCTCAAGGCCCTGGGCGTGGACGTGGAACGCAACCTGCGCGCACCGCTGATCGGGATCACCCAGGCCGCCAAGGCCGCCGGCGGGGAGCCCCCGGAGATCTCGGTGGGTGTGCGCTCAGGTGACACCCCGCAGGCGATCCGCCGCGCCCTGCTGGCGCATCCCCCGGACGTGCTCATCACGACCCCGGAATCGCTGTACCTCATGCTCACGTCCAAGGCGCGGGAGACCCTGCGCCACGTGAACACCGTGATCATCGACGAGGTGCACGCGGTGGCCGGGACCAAACGCGGGGCGCACCTGGCGGTGAGCCTCGAACGCCTCGACGACCTCCTGGAACGTCCCGCGCAACGGATTGGGCTCTCCGCGACCGTGGAACCCGTGGACACCGTGGCCGGGTTCCTGGGCGGCTCCCAGCCCGTGGACGTGGTGCGCCCGCCGTCCGAGAAGGACTGGGACCTCACGGTGTCCGTGCCCATCCCGGACATGACCGTGTTGGGCGGGGCGGCGGCGTCGCCGTCGTCCGGGGACCTGGACGGCAACCTGGAGGCGTCCGACTACCAGGCCACCGCGTCCATCTGGCCCCACGTGGAGGAACGGATCGTGGACCTCGTGGAGGCGCACCGTTCCACAATCGTGTTCGCGAACTCGCGTGGCCTCTCGGAGAAACTCACTGCGCGACTCAACGAGATCCACGAGTTCCGGCTCGCCAACGCCGCGGAAGAGAGCCCCGCGGATTTGGACGGTGGCGATCCCGTGGCGCTGGGTGATGCGCTCTCCGACCTCCTGGGCGGCGCCGCCGCGCGCAGCGAGGGCGCGGTCAGCGCTTCTCGGGCCCGCGACTCCGCCCCCGCGGACATCCCCCGCCAGCACAACCGCCACGAGGGCGCGTCCCCGGTGCTCGCGCGCGCCCACCACGGCTCGGTGTCCAAGGACCAGCGCGGTCTGATCGAGGAGGACCTGAAGACCGGGCGGTTGCGGTGCGTGGTGGCCACCTCCTCCCTGGAGCTCGGGATCGACATGGGCCACGTGGACCTGGTGATCCAGATCGAGTCCCCGCCTTCGGCGGCGTCCGGTTTGCAGCGCGTGGGCCGCGCGGGCCACCAGGTGGGCGAGGTCTCGATCGGGCGGATCTACCCCAAGCACCGCGGGGACGTGCGGGACGCAGCGGTGATCGCTGAGCAGATGCTCGCGGGGCACCTGGAACCGCTGTCCGTGCCCACCAACCCCCTGGACATCCTGGCCCAGCAGACGGTCTCGGCGGTTGCCGCGGAGGACGTGGACGTGGAGAGCTGGTACGACACCCTGCGCCGCAGCGCCCCGTTCCGTTCGCTGCCGCGCTCCGCGTACGACGCCGTGCTGGACCTGCTCGCCGGGCGGTACCCGTCCGACGAGTTCGCCCAGTTGCGGCCCCGGCTGGTGTGGGACCGCGAGACCGGAACCCTGCAGGCCCGCCCCGGTGCCCTGCGGCTCGCAGTCACGAGCGGTGGCACCATCCCGGACCGCGGTCTGTTCCCCGTGTTCCTCGTGGGCGAGCAGGACAGCAAGTCCCCCAAGCGCGTGGGTGAGCTGGACGAGGAGATGGTCTACGAGTCCCGCGTGGGGGACATCATCGCCCTGGGTGCCTCGAGTTGGCGCATCGAGGAGATCACGCACAACCGGGTGGTCGTGGCCCCGGCCCCGGGCGTGCCCGGCAAGCTCCCGTTCTGGCACGGGGACGGTCTGGGCCGGCCCGTGGAACTGGGCCGCGCCACGGGTCGGTTCACCCGTGAACTCGCCGGTGCCCAGGACACCGAGGCCCGCGAGCGCCTGGCCGCCTCCGGCTTGGACGAATGGGCCCGGGACAACCTCATGGCCTACCTCTCCGAACAGCGGGAGGCCACGGAACACGTTCCGGACGATCGCACGCTCGTGGTCGAGCGGTTCCGGGACGAACTCGGGGACTGGCGCGTGGTGTTGCACAGCCCGTTCGGCACCCCCGTGCACGGCCCGTGGGCGCTCGCGGTGCGCGCCCGGTTGGACGAGCGCTGGGGTCTGGATGCCAGTGCCCAGGCCGCGGACGACGGCATCGTGCTGCGCGTCCCCGCCACGGACGAGGAACCGCCCGGGGCGGAGCTGTTCCTCTTCGACCCGGACGAGCTCGAGCGCACCGTGACCGAGGAGGTGGGCGGCTCGGCGCTGTTCGCGTCCCGGTTCCGGGAGAACGCCGCGCGTGCCCTGCTGCTGCCGCGGGCGGATCCCGGTAAGCGCACGCCCCTGTGGCAGCAGCGTCAGCGCTCCGCCCAGTTGCTGGACGTAGCCCGCAAGTACCCGCAGTTCCCGGTGATCCTCGAGACCGTGCGCGAATGCCTGCAGGACGTGTACGACGTCCCCGCGCTGCTGCAATTGCAGCGCGATCTGGCCGGGCGCAAACTGCGCATGGTCGAGACCACCACGGACACCCCCTCCCCCTTCGCGCGCACCCTGCTGTTCGGGTACGTGGCCCAGTTCCTGTACGAGGGCGATTCGCCCCTGGCCGAGCGCAAGGCCGCGGCCCTGTCCCTGGACCCCTCCCTGCTCAACGAGCTGCTCGGTCGCGCTGAGCTGCGCGAGCTGCTGGATCTCGAGGTCATCGAGACCACGGTCCTGCAGTTGCAGCGCCTCGCGCCGGACCGTCGGTTGCGCGGCGTGGAGGGCGCGGCGGACCTCCTGCGCCTGCTCGGTCCCATGACGGCCGACGACGCCGCACTGCGCTTGCGCGCGGAAGGCACCGCAGCGGCGTCGCCCCCCGCGCAGAGCGCGCCGGAGACCCCCGATGCCCCGGAAACCGACGACACCGAGGATGTCGACGCGGCCGAGGACGTGGCCCCCGAGTACCAACCCATCAGCGCGGACGCCGCCCGCGAGCTGCTGGACACCCTGGTGTCCACGAACCGGGCGATCGTCCTGCGCGTGGGCGGGCGCGAGGTCTACTGCGCGGTGGAGGACGCCGCGCGGATGCGGGACGCCCTGGGCCAGCCCTTGCCCATGGGTGTGCCCCTGGCGTTCCTGGAACCGGTCGCGGATCCCGTGGGGGACCTCGTGTCCCGGTACGCGCGCACCCACGGCCCGTTCAGCGTGGCGGAGGCCGCGCAGGCCCTGAGCCTGGGGCCCGCCGTGGTCGAGACCGCGCTGCGCTCGCTCGCCACGCAGCGGCGCGTGAGCGAGGGGGCGTTCCGCCCGAGCGGGGACCCCGCGGCGTCGGAGTCGGAATGGTGCGACGTGGAGGTGCTGCGGACCCTGCGCCGCCGTTCCCTGGCCGCCCTGCGCGCGGACGTGGAACCCGTGGACCCGCAGGTATACGCCACCTTCCTGCCCGCGTGGCAGCACGCCGTCCCGGGGCACCAGTTGCGCGGGTTAGACGGGGTGCTCACGGTGATCGACCAGTTGGCCGGGGTGCCCGTGCCCGCGTCCGCGTGGGAACCGCTCGTGCTCGCGCAGCGCGTGGTGGACTACCGGCCCGCGATGCTGGACGAGCTCATGGCCGCGGGCGAGGTGCTCTTTTCGGGCGCGGGGTCCCTGGGCGGTGAGGACGGGTGGGTCGCGTTCCACCTGGCCGAGTCCGCGGAGCTGTCCCTGCCGCCCGTGCCGCAGCTCGAGGCCGCCGCCGAGGCCCTGGACTCCACGCTGGAACGTGAACTGCTCGCCGTGCTGCGGGCCGGTGGGGCGTACTTCGCGTGGCAGCTCATCCAGCCGCTCGCCGAGGCGGGCGTGTCCGTGGACATGGCCCAGCTGCGCACTGCGCTGTGGAACCTGCTGTGGGCGGGGCTCATCACCAATGACACCTACGCCCCGGTGCGCGCACTCGTCTCGGGCGGGCACTCCGCGCACAAGACGCCCAAGCGCCCGGGCCGTTCCCGTACGGCCGGGCGGCGCGGCGCCGCGCGGTTGCGGGCCGCGTCCCGCGGCCCCGGCGGTGTGGATCCGGCGGCGTCCGCGTCCGGCGACGGCGCTCGCGTCGTTCGCGCCGCGGGGGGCGGTGAGGACCGTGTCACGGCCGGGCGCTGGTCCGTGCTGCACCCCGAACCGCTCAACCCCACCGTGCGGGCGCAGGCCCAAGCGGAGCTGTTGCTGGACCGCTACGGCATCCTCACGCGCGGTCCCGTGGCGGTGGAGGACGTCCCCGGCGGGTTCTCCACCGTCTACAAGGTCCTGCGCGCCCTCGAGGACGCGGGCCGCGCGCGGCGCGGGTACTTCATCGAGGGCCTCGGCGCCGCCCAGTTCACGCAACCCGCGACGGTTGACGTGCTGCGCAGTTTCACGGACGACGACGCCGCTCGCAAGGCCGAACCCCGCGTCCTCGCCCTCGCGGCCACGGACCCCGCCAACCCCTACGGTGCCGCGCTGGACTGGCCGGAAGCGGTGGCTCTCGAAACCAGCACCAAGCACCGCCCGGGACGCAAGGCCGGTGCCGTGGTGGTGCTCGTGGACGGGGCGCTGATCCTCTACCTGGAACGTGGCGGGAAGACCGCGCTCGCGTTCGTGTCAGACCCGGCCCTGCTGCGCCTCGCGGCGGAGGCCGTGGCCGGGCTCGTGCAGCGCAGGGCCATGGACTCGCTCGTGGTCGAGAAGGTCAACGGCGACTCGGTGCTCTCCTCCGAGGACCTCGTGACCGCGGTCCGGGACGGTCTGCTGGCGGGCGGCTTCTACCAGACCCCGCGCAGCGTGCGGATGCGGGCTCCCGTGGGCGGGGGCAGGTCCGGCTGATACCACTTTGATACCTTGAGGGGCATGGCGATGACTTTGCGGCTGACCGAGGACGACGAACGCGCTCTCGCCGCCTTGGCCGAAGCGGACGGCATCAGCCGTCAGGAAGCCACGATCCGAGCCATCCACGAAGTTGCGGCCCGGAGAGGTCACGAGCGGCAGGTGACCGAAGCGTCGGCGCGTGCACGTGCACGCTATGCCGATGTGTTGGACCGGCTCGGGCGGTGACGCGGTACCTCACGACCGAGGACCTACTCGTGGTGATCAACGATCTCGGAGTCGGTCCATTACGCGATGTGGGGTTGCTGGAGGCCACGGCGAGTGGCCGAGCCGATCTCCATGATGTCGCCGCAATGCTGCGACGGTGGCACTGACGCCACAGCTGCGAACTGCCGCCGAGCCCACTCCCGTTCGACACTGAACACCCCACCCTACCTAGGAGGCCCAGGTGCCTGAAGGTGATTCCGTCTACCGCCAGTGCAAGATGCTGCGCGAGGCGCTGGAGGGGTCCGTGATCGTGAGCTCGGACTTCCGGGTGCCCTCACTCGCCACATCGGACGTGTCCGGGCGCACGGTCGTGGCCGTGGTGCCGCGGGGGAAGCACATCCTCATCCGACTCTCCCAGGCCCCCGATGCGGCCGAGCTGAAATCCGGGGCCGAGCCCCTCACCCTACATTCCCACCTCATGATGGACGGCACGTGGCGGGTCTTCGACCGGGAACCGGCGGGGGGCGCCCCAACCGGCTCCGGCGGGGAACCACAAGCGGCACGCAGCAAAGGTGATGCTCCGGCCGGAAGCGGGCGAGCGGCGTCGTCGTCACGAGCAAGGAACGGAATGCGCACGAGCCGACCCGGGGCGAGTCCCTACCGACCGCGGGGGCAGGCCCGGCGGGGCGGCAGCGTGCGTTCACGCGCAGAAGCGAGGACCCGGCTCAGCACGGACGTGTCCATCGGGCAGGGCTCGCACACCATTCGCGCGATCCTGCGCACCGAGGACGTCGAGGCCGTGGGTTTCGACGTCAAGGACGTCCGACTGGTGCCTACCCGCCTGGAGGACGAGCAACTCGTGGGGTACCTGGGCCCGGACATCCTCGGACCGGACTGGGACCTGGAGAAGGCCCTCGAGCGGCTGAGTGCGCAACCAGACCGGGCGATCGGCACCGCGCTCATGGATCAGCGCAACCTCGCGGGGATCGGCAACGTGTACCGCGTGGAGGTGCTGTTCATGTCGCGCACCAATCCATGGGTCACGGTCGGCTCCCTGCCGGAGGGCAAGCTGCGCGAGATCGTGACGCTCGCGCACAAGCTGCTGCACCTGAACAAGGACCGCTCGATGCGCTCGACCGTGGGGCAGGCACCGCAGGGTCGCCCCCTGTTCTGGGCGTACGGCAAGGACGGCCAACCGTGTCGCCGGTGCGGCGCGGTGCTGCGGCGCGGAGAGATCGACGACGCTCTGCTCACCGTCCCCGCGCCGGACGGCACCACGACGGCGCCGGGCACCGCAGTGCAGCACCTGCGCAAGATCGTGTGGTGCCCGCGCTGCCAGAGCGAGTGACGGGCTGACGAAAAGGGAATCGGCTGCGGGGTGCGCCCGGGCCCGTCAGGACCGGAACGCACCCCACGCATCCGCCGTCTCCGCGTCCGGGTGTACCGATTCGTGGTGCGTCAGCGGGTGACCCAGGTCTTGCCCGTGACCGAGGACCAATGGACGGTGTAGCCCTTGGAGAAGCGCTGGCGCATCTCGGAGCCCACGCGGTACTCCTCGGTGACGGGGTAGCCCCACCCTCGCTCGAAGCCGGCGGCCTTCCAGCGCTTGCCGATCACGCCGGTCTCCTTGATCACGTGCGCGCCGGAGGACGGGGACCACATGAACTTGTACTGGGCACCGCCCGCGGCCCTGAAGTTCTGGTACACGCCGCCGTTGACCAGGCCGCCGCGTTCGTTCATGGTCGGGTAACCGAACTTGGCCGCGCCACCCAGTGCTTGGTAGCGGCTCTTGATGCCGCCCTTGACCGTGTAGGCCGGGGGCGCCACGCGCTTCGCAGCCACGGGGGCCACGGTGTCGGCCTGCGGGCGCGGCGCTGCCGCAGTGACCGTGCGGGTGACGTCCGAGGGACCGCTGCCGGCCGGGTAGCCGTAGGAATCCACGGTGCCCACCAGGCGCCAGCCCTCGCCCGTGCCGGACAACCGGCCGTCCACGTAGGTCAGTCCGATCCCCACGATCTGCATCCGGGGGTCCGTGAGGACCTTGTTGTGCGCGTGGGAGCCCTTCCACCAGTTCATGAGGTCGGGAACCGAGTTCTGCCACGACAGCGCGTGGATCTCCCCCGCCGCGTTGTACCCGGCGGCCCGGCGGTCCGTGAGGAACAGGTTGCTGTGGTCGATAACCTCTTCCTTGACCAGTCGGTCGGACTGGCTCTGGGCGATGCCGGACAGCGACTTGGAGTACTTCACCGGGGCCAAGCCCTTGGATGCCCGGTGTTGGTTGATCAGGTTCAGGAGCTTCTGGGCGTCCGCCGCCCGCGTGCTGCTGGACACGGACACGATGTCGGAGGGTGCGGCCTGCGCGGGGGTGCCGATGAACAGGCCCCCGCTCAGGATCATGAGAGCCGCAGTGATGGTTGCGGCCAGGTTCGAGAAGGCTCGTCGGGTCGGGGAGTACCCGTCGATGGCAGGAATGCGGTGATGTGACATGGGGACCATTTCGTCGTTGGGCGCACGCGCCCGCACCTCCGTGGCATGACACCACGAGGGTGTGACAGACGTACGCGCTGTGGGGGGACAGCTCGTGGTGGCATGTGCCAACCGACTCGGGGCTGTGTGTACGACAACCCCTGTACGGGCCCAATGAGGGGGGAAGACCCGCTGGTAAGGGTACCCCGGGGTAGCCGGGTTTCGGTGTGTTACGTCACGCTCGGTCGGAAAGTTTCGGCATCCTTCGACGGACGTTCAACCTTGCCCTTGCAGGTCAGTGCGCCGGGAGTTCGCTGGACGATCCGGTCCGACGAGCCGCATGGGAGCTGGGCGACAGGCGTGAGCTCACGGTGATCGTCCCGCCCGTCATGGGATGGGTGAAGGTCAGGGAGCGGGCGATCAACTGCATGGGGTTGTCCGGGTCCTCCACGTCGAAATCGTCCAGCGGCACCGGATACAGCTTGTCCCCGCGCAGCGGCAGGCCCAGGGAGTTCATGTGCACCCGGATCTGATGGGTGCGCCCGGTCAGAGGAGCGATCTCGTAGCAACCCCACTGACCCGCATCATCGGTGAAGCGTTCGAGCAGGCGGATGTCCGTGATGGCATTGACTTCGCCCGGCTCCTCGAAGGCCTGCACGACTCCCTGGATCTTGCGGATCCGGGACTCCACCCGGACCGGTTCCTCCCCCACCCGATCGTTGGCACGGGCCACGGCCCAATAGGTCTTGGTCACCGTGCGCTCCTGGAACATGCGGTGGAACGCCCTGCGGTCCGCCGCGTGTTTGCTCAGCAGCAGCACCCCGCCCGTGGAGCGGTCCAACCGATGCAGTGCGGAGATCTCGTCGTTGTGGAACTGGCAGCGCGCGGCGACCACCACGGAGCGGCGGACGTTCTCACCCTTCGGTGTGCTGCACAGCCCGTGCGGCTTGTCCACCGCCAGGATCCACTCGTCCTCGTACAGGACGTCGAGGGTGACGGGCGCGGCGTCATCGTCCGGGATCGGGCGGTGGAACCACACCGAGGCCCCCGCTTCGTAGGGGGTGGTCGGGGTGACGACGGCGCCGTCGTCCCCGCGGACGCGACCGGCGGCGACCTCGTGGGCGAACCACGCGGCGTCGTCCGGGAAACGCTGCTGGATGTAGTCCGCGGCCGTGGCCGGGAGACCGTCCAGAGCCCGCAACACCGGGTCCGGGGCGCCGGGGCCGGGCATCCGGACCCGCGCGGGCCCCACGCCGCGCACCGTGGGTAGCGGAGGGTTCACGCGTCGTCTCACTGCGTGTCCGATCCGGCGGTTACCATGGCCTGGAACCTAACACATGACCGTGAGGCGGCCTCGTGAGCGAGCACACCAGCCCGGAGCGCGTGGTGCTCCTGGACGATCAACACCAACCCACCGGAACGGCCCTGAAATCCACGGTTCACACCGAGGACACCCCCCTGCACCTGGCGTTCTCGTGCCACGTGCTCAACTCCCGCGGCCAGGTTCTGGTGACCCGCCGCGCGCTCGGCAAGCGCACGTGGCCCGGCGTATGGTCCAACAGTTTCTGCGGTCACCCGGGACCGGACGAGTCCTTCGAGGACGCCGTCGCCCGCCGTGCCCAGCAGGAACTCGGTCTGGAGATCCGCAACCTCACCGTGGTGCTGCCCGAGTTCCGCTACCGCGCCACGGACGCCTCCGGGGTCGTTGAGAATGAGTTCTGCCCCGTGTTCATCGCCGTCGCCGACGACGATCCCCGTCCCGCCGAGTCCGAGGTCGCCGAGTACTCGTGGGCCGCCCCCCACGACCTCGTGGCCGCGGTGGAGAGCGCCCCGTTCGCGTTCAGCCCGTGGCTCGCGGACCAGATCCGCGAACCCGTGCTGCGGGAGGCGCTGGGCTGAGGGCCCAGGTTCACCACCCTGGATCGGGTCACCTTTGGCCGTTGCGTGTTGATCGTCCCTCGGGTCATTCGGGGCGTAGAAATCTGGCATCAGTATTCTTCCCCAGTGCACCAAATTACCTCCACCCTCGGTGAGTGGGATCGACTCCACATGCTTCTCCGGGGAGTACCCGACATACACGAGGCAACGGGAGGCCACCAAGACGGTCAGCGAGGTAGAAAGCACAAGGTTTTTCCTGAGCTGGGTCTGCTTCTCCAGGCCATGGGCGTAGTTGTTCCGCAGGCTCTTCACTTCTCTCTTCCACAGGTCGTGTGCCCCGGCAGCCGTCCCACAGATTATCGGCACCAGTGGCTGTACATCGTCCAAGATGTCCTGGATACGCTGCTCAAGTGTGGGTTCTCCCAACTGGCTATTGAGGACACGATTTTTCAGGGTGGAGGCTATGAGATCGTCTATTTCCCCTTCATCCTTGGCCCTCGCGATGATGTCCCCGTTGGCGCGACGGGCCTTTTTCTTGAGCTTTTGTCAGGGCACCGGTTTTCCGAGAGTGAAGCTTGCGGTGTAGCCCCTCCAGCGACATGACCATCGTGGAGAAGTCTGCGTCCACGAACCGTTCGCCATGCGTGCCACGAGCTAGAACATTCGCTGTAAGTTCAGGAGCCCGCCCCAGTTCTGGACGTCGTTCCAGCCAGGCAGCAATGAGCTCGACGTCAGACTCGCCCCTCCGAGTGGCCATGCCGTCATGACGTTGATCGTCTAGGGGATCTTTAACCATCCAACCGTCGACCTCCAACGGCCGCTCGGGCCCTCCGGCGATCCGCACTCGGTACCGGTCGACCACAGCCCGGTTCATGCGCAGCAAGGAGAAGAACTCCTGCCGTTCCTCAGCTTGGTCAGAAGTGCTCTCCAGGGACGCGATCGGAGCTTGCGCCCAGGCCTCCAATCCGCTCAGATACATGAAAAGGCAAAGTGGGGTGATCTGGGTCGATGCCATAAACGAGCTCGCGCACCACGCACCTATTCCACCCCCAAGTGATTACTCCTCGTGCATTTACTGGGGCCATGTCGAGCACTCGGGCCCGACGGTCGTCCCTGCCGGCCAGCGGGGGCCGAGCACATCCGACTTTTCATGCCCCTATCAGCCATTTCTCCGAGCGGGTGCCCGCAACAGGTGCGAGGCCGGCGCCACGGTCAACCATCCTGGGTTTGATTCCAATCCTGCCACTAACTAAGAAGAATCAGGATCACGTCCAGTGTGTACTCTCGAAGCTTTAGCGACCACGCGGTGCGGATGGCGTTGGGCCACCGGGCGGCCCGGGGGTGTTCGCGTATCGCGGCGGTGTTGGCATTGTGCTATCCGTTGGGTGTCGAGAGAGACGCCTAACAGATACGGATCCGAAAATATGGTGGGGTACAGTCCGAGGAAATAAGTTCTTTAATAGGAACGGTGGGTGAATTCCTCGGTTATGCGATGGTCGAGGCGCTCAAGAGGTGGCGCAAGACCGAGTTGATCTATTCGACAGCTACCTAGAT
Source organism: Kocuria sp. CPCC 205261 (assembly GCF_040981025.1). Classification (NCBI taxonomy): domain Bacteria; kingdom Bacillati; phylum Actinomycetota; class Actinomycetes; order Micrococcales; family Micrococcaceae; genus Kocuria; species Kocuria sp. CPCC 205261. The sequence goes on from NZ_JAVKPU010000001.1 coordinate 661,802, forward strand.
CTCGGTTTCAGCGGTCGTGCTGGCCACGGTGGAGTGGGTGCGGTGTGGGGCAACGCGCGTCTGCGCAAGGCCGTGGACTGCGCCACACCAGAAGGAGCGGAGGCGGCCTACCATGAGAACCGGAATCAGATGCTGATATCGGTCTAACCTCCGGAAGCTAACCCAGGGAGGTTCACCGGTGGCCCATCCTGCCATGCTTGGCCGGTGGCCATCGACACCATCGAACACCGCGACGGCAACGCCGTGCGCCGGATCCTCGAAGCACTCCCGGAGTGGTTCGGAATTCCCGAAGCCATCGACGGCTATGCCGCGGACGCCGCGGATGACAGCTACGGACGTCCTATGGCCCTCGATGACGGAGCGCCCGTGGGAGTCGTTCTCACCCGACGCCACTTCCCCGAATCCGCGGAGATCCACCTCATGGCCGTCCATCCGGACGTGCGTGGGACCGGTATCGGCAGGCGTCTCGTGGAACGGGTGGTGGACGATCTGTCCGCCGATGGCTGCACGCTGCTCTCCGTGCACCCGGTGGGGCCGTCCTTCGCGAACGCCCCCTATGCCCAGACCCGGGCTTTCTACACCAGGATGGTTTTCCTTCCCCTGGAGGAGCACGAGGACCTCGAATGGCCGGGCCCACGCTCATCCTGGTCCGGGCCTTGCCCGCGACAGGCCGAGGCCACGCTGAGAACCAGGACCACACCCAGGGGACATCAGCACCACCAACCAACGGGGCAGGCGGCGTTGGTGAGAGCGAGATGTCGGGGAATCGATGGGGCCCATGAAGCGAGTGTATGGGGAGGTGCTCAGGGATCCGCGCACGCCCCGACGCGAATTCCTAGTGGAGTAAAAGCACCCCACCACGGGGAAAAGCTGCGATAACTCAGAAAAGGCAGCGGGGGCACCGGGCGAGCCGCAGCAGCACCGGGCGATAAACTCCTCACACACCCCACCCGTCCTCCCAGGAGCCCCGCGATGTCCGAATCCCCCGCCCACCGCGCCGCGAAGGCCGCGCACTCCGTGGACCACCTGTTCGGTGCGCGGGCGCTGCGCGTGCCGGGCACGTACCTGGGGGCTGTCGCGTTCCCGCGCCCGTGGCGGGGGCCGTGGCACTACTGGTGGCAGGCCCATTTGCTGGACGCGTTCGTGGACGCCGCGGCCCGCGAGCGCCACGCCGGCAACCAGGACACCGCTGAGCTGGCCCGCTCCCGCGCGCATCGGTTGCTGCGGGGCATCGCCGTGCACAGCGGCGGGCGGGTGACCAACAACGTGTTCTTCGACGACATGGCTTGGCTGGCCCTCGCCCTGGGGCGCCTGCGTGACGAGGACCTCGCCGCCACGGGCCGCACATCGCGCGCGGTGCAGGACGACGGCGCTGCTCTGGCCACGCGCCTCGCCTCCGGTTGCGACGACACCATGGGCGGCGGTGCGTGGTGGAACACCACACGGGACTACAAGAACACGGCGTCTACCGCCCCGGTGGCGCTGACATTCCTACGCATGCACCGCACTGCCGAGGCTCGCGCACTGCTCACGTGGTTGTTCGACACCCTCTTCGACGCCGAGCGCGGCGTGTTCCTGGACGGCATCCGCATGGCCGCGGCGGGCTCCGGGAAGGAGATCACGTCCGTGGACCCGCACGTCTACACCTACAACAGCGGCCCGGCCCTCGGTGCGGCCCTCGAGCTCGCGGAGGTCACCGCGGACCCCGCCGAGCGCGCACTGTGGCTCGACCGGGCGGCACGGCTCGTCCACGGCGCGGCCCGGGAGTTCACGGTCCCCGGCCCCCACGGTGCACCCGTGTTGCGCGGCCAGGGCGGCGGTGACGCCGGGCTGTTCACGGGCATCCTGGTGCGCTACCTGGGCGAAGCCGCGTCGTCGTCGTTGCTGGACGACGACGCTCGGGCCACCGCCCGCGCGCTCGTCACCGACACCGCGGACACCCTGTGGGACGGGCGTCGGGAATTCGATCCGAACGAGGACTTCACGGTGCCCGCCGCGGTGCGAACGGTGGGCGAGACGGTCGCGGTGTTCTCCCCCGAACCGGCGCAGCACGCGAACCAGGCGCAGCGGGCCGGCGCCCCTGTGGAACTCAGCACGCAGGTGCAGGCGTGGACCGTACTGGAAACCGCCGCGCGTTCGGCTGATCGCTGAACTCGGCCGCTGACGCCGCAGATTCCTGGCCTGCGGGGGCGTCACGACGGTAGAAACGAACCATGAGTTCAGTACGCACCCCGGACCCCAACCCTGGCTGGCTCAGCGAGGACGACCTCAATCGTGCCCGCGCGTCCCTGCCGATCGTGTACGTACAGGCCATCCCCGTGCGCCTGGACCCGCTCGGTTGCCTGTCCGAGATCGGGTTGTTGCTCACGCCCAACGACGAGGGCCGCATGGTGCGCACGTTCGTCTCGGGGCGCGTGATGTACCGCGAGACGGTGCGCGCGGCGCTGCTGCGTCACCTCGAGAAGGACCTGGGACCGCTCGCCATGCCGCAGATGCCGTCCACCACGGTCCCGTTCGCGGTGTCCGAGTTCTTCCCGTCCCCGTCCGAGACCGGGCTGACCGACGACCGGCAGCACGCGGTGGCGCTGAGCTACATCGTCCCCGTGCGCGGTGAGTGCGAGCCCCGTCAGGACGCCCTGCAGTTGTCGTGGATGACCCCGGACGAGGCGCTGTCCACGGATGTCCAGGACGAGTTCGAGGGCGGGCGCGAGGACCTCATCCGTCAGGCGATCGCCCACGCGGGATGGGGCCGCTGAACAGCGGATGATCTGCCCGGAGGGCGTCACGTGCCCCCGTTGGCCGCTTGCCGCATGAGCGGGATCGCCTGGGTGTCCGCCGCGACCATGGCCCAGTAGCTGTGGGACAGCCCGCTGAGGCTGCCCAGGATGCCGGCCCCGTGGCCAGGAAAAACCGTCCGGCGTGGGTCCGCAGCTGTCCCGTGGTCAGCCCATGATGCTCCGGGACGGGCATCACCGGTTCCGACGCCCCCAGGTTGGACAGCAACACACCGAGCATCCCGCATCTGTGATGAGAACCCCCGCCTGGGTCTGGTGCGTGAACCGCGCGCGGATGAGCTCGTTGCGCGCGTAGATGGAGGTGAAGGCACGGACTGTGGGGCCCTGAAGAATTCTGTGACCTGACTCACCGGATTGCGCTCGTTCTTTCGGCATCGGGTGGAGGAGACACCACATTGTCTCTCGCTTTCGCGCAACCGGCACAATGGTGTGGTGTCCAGCACCGAATCCCCCTCCCCGTTCACCTTCCGGCTCCACACGCGCCTGCGTGATTCTCCCGTTCCCCAGCAGCGCATCCGGGACAATGGCGGCCAGTTCCAGGCCCGCACGGGCACCATCACCACGCCGCACGGCCCGATCCGTACCCCGGCGTTCATCCCGGTGGCCACGCAGGCCGCCGTGAAGGCCGTGCTCCCGGAGTCCATGGCGGCAGAGGGCGCCCAGGCGATGCTGGCCAATGCGTACCACCTGTTCCTCGAGCCGGGCGACGACATCCTGGACGCCGCCGGCGGGCTGGGCACCTTCATGAACTGGCCCGGCCCCACGTTCACCGATTCGGGCGGGTTCCAGGTGATGTCCCTGGGTTCGGGACTCGGCAAGGTCATCGACATGTCCGCGCTCACACCGTCCCCTGGGGGCGCACAGCCCGCCCCCGGGCACAAGCGCATGGCGCGCGTGGACGACGACGGCGTGTGGTTCCGTTCCTACCTCAACGGGGACCTGCACCGGTTCACGCCGGAGGTCTCCATGCGGGTGCAGCACAACATCGGCGCGGACATCATGTTCGCGTTCGACGAGCTCACTACGCTCCACGATTCCCGCGAGTACCAGGAGGACGCCCTGGAACGCACCCGCAAGTGGGCCCTGCGCTGCGTGGCCGAACACTGCCGGCTTACCGAGGCCCGTGCGGACAAGCCCTACCAGGCGCTGTTCGGGGTGATCCAGGGCGCCCAGTACGAGGACCTACGGCGCATGGCCTGCCGGGACCTGGCCGAGATGGGCTTCGACGGGTTCGGGATCGGGGGTGCCCTGGAGAAACGCCAGCTGGGGACCATTGTGCGGTGGTGCACGGAAGAACTGCCCGAGGAGACCCCCAAGCACCTGCTGGGCATCTCCGAACCGGACGACGTCTTCACCGCGATCGACAATGGCGTGGACACCTTCGACTGCGTCTCCCCCACTCGCGTGGCCCGCTCGTCGGCCGTCTACTCCCCCGATGGCCGGTTCAACCTCACGAACATCCGCTTCAAACGCGACTTCACGCCCATCTCGGACACGTGCCCGTGCTACACGTGCACCCACTACACCCGCGCGTACCTGCGTCACCTGTTCAAGGCCAAGGAGCGCAACGCCGCAACACTCGCGTCCATCCACAACGAGCGCTTCATCCTGGACCTCGTCTCCGGCGCGCGGGACGCCATCGACGCGGGGACGTACTTCGACTACCGTGACGATTTCCTGGCGAGGTACTACGGCGCCGCAAGCCCGAGTTCCTGACCACGACGACGCCGCGGGGGCGCCTCAGTGCCTCGCTGACCGCCGGGGGCCGCACCATACTCCTGCAATCGTGGCGGCCCGCGGGACTTTCGGGATGTCGGCGTGAAAACCGGGTGGCCGCACGGACATCCTGCTGCGAAGATGCAATCATGCTTCGAGACAGCCCTACGAGCCAGGACGTCCAACTCGCCCTTGAGGATGCTCGACGCGCCCTCCGTGAGGTTCCGGACGATGGCTGGTCGATCCCGGCCGACGGGCTCGAATGGACCTGCCTGGAAACGATGATGCACATCCTCGATGACCTGGGAAGCTATGCGATGCTGCTATCCGGCGTGCATGGTCACGAGGGATATACACCCTTGCGAGAGTTCGGGCTGGAACCGGGCAGACCCGTCGGTCTTTTCTGGCCCTTCCTACACCTGATCGCGGTGCATGGGTTTTTATCGGGATGGGTATCCCAAGCTCAATTCACTCCTCTGAGTTAGGCCCAGAGGACGGGCTCAGACGCGTAAGCGGCCCGAGGGCCCGAATAATACGAGGATCGTCGGTGCGTCTTTATTGGGGTCAACGCCCATACCCCACGTTCGCTCGGACCTGAATCCACCTGCAGGTTCACTCCTGCCGTGCGAAATTCGCTGGTATAAGATTGACGAGACGTTCATGCGACCGAGTAGAGTCCTCGGATGCTGAAATACTTGGTAACTCTTATAGTAGGCGTGGAGGGATATGACCATCACTGGATTCGCTATCGCCACTCTTGATTTGTGGGGTCCGTGGGGAGAGTTCTGGGGAATTAATGAGGAGGGCTGGGCGAGTGTTTGGGCGACGGTTGTGAGTGCAGCAATTGCAGCCACTGTCGCCATACTCATTCTGCACAAACAGAGCGCAGACCAGGCTTCTACCGCGGAAGCCAATCGGCGACATACCGCCGAAGAGGCGGAGAAAGACCGCAGAGAACAAGCACTTATAGCCGCCGCCGACCGAAACCATCAAGCTGAACTCGCTCGCATAGAACGTGACATTGCAGCAACTACCGCACTTCACGCTATCCTCGATAAGTATCTCGCTGCCCAGAAAGCAGATCGCAATCAGGTACGCCCCACGCCCGAGACTGAGGAAATACGCAAGGAATTCGAGCGTGCTCTTGATCGGTGGGAAATTAACTGCGGAATGACCCCCGGTGAGGCCCTGGACGTGAAGATAATAATCAATGTAACAGCAACTAACTATTTCTTCTATCCCGGCAATGGTCCGGTAATTTTGCGTGAAGACTACAGAAATTATCTTCGAGAAATGTTCGAAGATCTATATAGGACCATTTCCATGTCCCCCAAGGGTCGCTACGAAGCCTTGAAGGTTCGCCGCGCCAAATATTGCGACGACCTACAGGTGCGGGATCGTGAGCTGTACGGTTTCGATGAGCCCTCGGGCAGCGACAGCTAACTCGCGGACCGCTCCAGTTAGAGGAACCCCATGACATTGCATGAGGACGACGACCTCGATGAGCGCCGCGAATCCATGATAGCCATCCTGGCCAGCGGGGACCTCGAGGGCGCCCTACTGGACGCGGCAGCCATGAAACTCATCTGTGTGAAGCGCCCTGGGTTTCGTTCCGAGGTCAGGACGCAACGGGCGCTACGTCGTGGTCGTGAGTGTAGGCTA